>JAMLIT010000040.1 GCA_023954035.1 Burkholderiaceae bacterium
CATGAGGTGTTGCACCTGCTCACTGGCCGGTCCCAGGTGCTGCAGCAGCCACAGTGAGCTGAGCGCGGCCGGAACACTGCCTGCGCACAACAGGCCCACCACGCTCCAGGGCACCAGGCGCTGGCGGGCCAGATGGACGGTGCCGCCCATCTTGGTGAAGGCGGCAAACAGCAGGTCGGTGCCGATGGCCAGGTGGGGTTTCACGCCGAAAAAGAAGATCAGCACCGGCGTCATGAGCGAGCCGCCGCCCACCCCCGTCAGCCCCACGATGAGGCCCACGAGGAAACCAGCAAGGATGAACGCGAAATCGGGCATGGACGCCACTCTAGGCGGCGTCCATATCAAAGCAAACGACTGTTTGGTGCTTCCTATATTCCAATAAGCTTATATTTCCTTCACCGCCGGAGACCGTGGTGAGGAAGAAAACGCTCACTGGACATCGCGCGTGCCAGCCGGGCCTCCACCGGCAGCGGTTCGCCGTGCAGTCGCGCCGCCAGCAGCTCGCCGCACAGCACAGCCCGGGTCAGCCCGCGTGCGCCCATGGCCGTGCAGACCCACAGGCCGGACAAGGTCGGGGGGTTCACCGGCCCCACGATGGGCAGGCGGTCGCGCGCCGTACAGCGCACGCTGGCCCAGGCCTGCACGCTGTGCCCAGCAGGGGGGCCGGCCGGGTCAAAGGCCGACTGCAGTGCGGTGGCCGCCTGGGGCAGCAAGTCGTGCAAATGCTGCCAGTTGCTGACATGGGCGGCGGCACGCTCATCCTCCGTGAAGGGCAAATGCGCCACGTCGCGCTCGAAAGTGGAGCCCATGTGCCAGGCGTGGCCCCCGCCCTCCATGGGCACATGCGCCACCAGGCTGCCGTTGCCGTTCACAGGAAAGGGCGGCAGCCCCGAGGTGTCCGCCGCCTGGCGTCCCCAGGACATCTGCCCGCGCACCGCTTGCAACGGCAGCGGCGGCTGCTTCATGGAAGCCAAGAGCGCGTTGCAGGCCGGTCCGGCGGCCAGCACCACCAGCTCTGCCTCGGCCATGGCCTGGCCCTGGGGGTTCAAGACTTGCCAGACGGGGGGCGCACCATTGGCCTGGCCGGGCCCGCGTTGTAGATGCGCCACCTGCGCCCGAGCCCGCCAGACAATGCCGGGTTGCGCCAGCGAGGCTTCCACCAGCCTGGCGGGTCGCGCCCAGCCGGCGCGCGCATGCCAGCAGGCGCAGTCTTCCTGCGGCAGTCCTGCGGCGAGCAGGGTTTCGGCGCTGGCTTTTTGGCTCCAGTCGGCACCGGGGCTGGCGCCCCAATCGGCCGGCAAGCCCAGGTGGCCTGCGGGTCGGCGCTCCAGCACGCCGCTGGCGCACCAGTCCACGCCCGCCCGCAGCAACTCGGCACATTGCTGCAGCATGGCCCGCACTCCGCTGCGCGAGATGCGTGAAAAAAGGTTGTCGTCTGGCGAGAGGTGCGGAGCAAACACGCCCACGGGCAGGCTGGAAGCGCCTGCGGCGGGTGTGGTGCCTGTGTCCAGCACCTGCACCTGCCAGCCTCGCCGTGCCAGACTGGCGGCGCAGGCCGCACCGGCCACACCGGCGCCAATGACAACGCAGCGCATGGGCGGGGTGGGTTGCGCGTTGGCGCGCGGGCCGCGCGGCTCCCAGTCCGGATCGAATCGAGCGCGCAGCTGGGCGGGCTTGGGCAAGGTATCCGGCGAGGTGTCAGCCGCTGGCTCCATCTGAAATCCGCATTGCGCCAGCGCTGCCTTGCCGGCTGCGAAGGCCCCGTCGGCTGCCAGGCGCGTGCCCCGACGACAGCACCGTGCCAGCGCTTTGACTGCATGGAGGTCTGCCTGTTCGAAGCCGTGCCCGGCAATCGAGCCACTGAGGAAGACGCTGTCCGCTGTCCAGCCCTGCTCGCGCAGCAGCCGTGTCGCATCGCCAATGCCGAGCGTGAGCAGCACCCGGCCGCCCTCGAAACGCAGGCGGTGCACCCCTGGCAGCAGGCCCCAGCATTGCTCGACCAGTGCGTCCGCCAGCGAGAGCAACTCCGGATGCGCCGCGGTGCGACGGATCAACTGCGCGGTGGGCGGCTGCGCGCAGAGCGCGACGAAATGCAGCAAGCGTGGGCGCTTGGCATCGGCGCGCCAGGCCGCCCAGCAGCGAAGAAAGCTCTCCCCATCGCCCCACGGCATTTGCAGAATGCGCCACTGGTTCTGGTCCGCCCAGGCAGCGGGCAGGCCGCAGCCTTGCAAGAGACTTGCGCCTGCGCCCGCGGGGGATGCGTCGCCGAGCCCGTCAAAGCTTTCGGCCATGGGATGCAGTCAATAGAGGCACAACAAAAAAGGCGCCTCCGAGGGCGCCTGCGAAATAGAAAGAGCTTGTTCAGGCACTCGGCGGCACGTAGCCCTGCACGGCGTCGGCGCCGCCACCAAAGAAATGCTGTTCCATCTGGCGCGCCAAATATTGGCGGGCGCGGGCGTCGGCCAGGTTCAGGCGGTTCTCGTTGACCAGCATGGTCTGGTGCTTGAGCCAGGCGGCCCATGCCTCTTTGCTGACGTTTTCCCACAGCCGCTTGCCGAGCTCGCCAGGGTAGGGCGGAAAATCGAGACCTTCAGCCTCTTTGCCGAGTTTGATGCATTGGACCATGCGTGCCATGTCGAAGAATCCTTGTGGAGGCTGCCAAGATACAAATGGCGCCACTTTAGCAAGTTTCGTAGTGCCCAGGACCGCCGGGGGCCGACTCGGCGTCCTGCAGCGCGCCTGCCAAGGCCTCGTGCAGGCCAGCCGCAAGCGCCTGCGCAGTGCAGGGCGCATCGGTCAATTCTTCGCAGGCCACGGTGCGGCGGCGCATTTCGGGGGCAGCCTCGGGGTGCCCCAGCGCGCCGCACAGCAGCGGCCAGTCGGGCACGGTGACCAGGGTGCCGGCCACCAGCAAGATGCCATTGCGTTGGCGGCGCTGCGCCAGGCCCACCAGTTTGCGGTTGCGCACGTCGGTCAGCTCCCAGGGGGCCAGGCTGCCGTAACACGCCCAGTCCACGGCCGGCCCCATGCTGGCATTGGCCTGCGCAACATCCGCCGCAGGCAGGGCCTGCGCCGGGACGCCCAGATCCGCCAGTACCCTTGCGTGCAGCAAGCCCAGTTCGCGGTAGCTGTCCACCAAACCCTGAGATACCCACGGATGGGCCGTGGGAAGCACCACGGACAAGCTGACCAGCCACGGCCCGGCGAGCACAGCGCCGCCGCCGGACGGGCGTTGCACCAGCTCGGTTCCGGGCGGCAGCCGGGCCTCGGCAACAGGCAGCAGTGCGCGCTGCGAGCAGCCGAGCACGATGGCGGGAGCGCGATAGGTCCAGAGGCGAAAGCTGGGCGCTGTCACGGGTGCGGCGAGCTGCTGGCTGTTCCAGGCTTGTTCCTGGGCGATGGTGCTGTCGTTGCGGGCTTGCATGGAGCGATGGATGGCGTCGCGAAGCAAGATGCTGCGCAGGGTTCTGAATCTTACGGATTGCGGTTCTGTCTTTGGCAGGCGTGCAGAGTCGTTGTGCCGGCCGCGACAGGAATCCAGTGGTTGAGGGGCAGGCAGCGGCCGGAAATGCACAGATCGTAGTCGCGCACATAGGGAGAGCGTGCCAGCACGATTTCCTTGCGCCAAGGATCGGAGAGACGGTAGTGCCAGACGCCGTGCTCAAGCCACGCCTTGTCCGGCGGGTCCATGCCCGCACCGGAGCCGCGAATGCGAGCGCCGGTGATAGCCAGCCACGGCCCGACCACAGCGTAGTCTTCTTCCCAAGCGATTTTCTCGATGGAGTGCTGCCAGCGCAGAGTGAAATGTTGGGCGGGCAGGCTCACTGTGAGCGCGCCAGCCACCATGCACAGGGCTGCGAGCAAACCGCGTTCTCAGGCGGGCGCTTGGGCGCGATTGGCCTGCCGTACGCGCACGGCATGCCAAAGCGCCAGGACAGCCGCCATACTAAGACCGATCTCGTCGGTCGACGGCAATGCCGCAACCAGAAAACCGGCTGCAACCAAGGCCCAAATGCGCTCCCACCAGGCCAATGGTTTGATCCAATAACCGATGGCAGTGCCCCCCCAAAGCACGATGGCGACGACGGCCTTGAACATCACGTAGAGCGTGGCTGTCCAACCACCATCGCCCTGCAGCATCAGTGCGGGCGCGTATACGGCCATATAAGGAACGACAAACCCGGCAATGGCAATGCGCATGGCTTGAAAGCCAATTTTCAACGGCGATTCCTTCGCAATCGGCGCCGCAGCGAAGGCTGCCAGCGCCACCGGTGGCGTGAGATCGGCCATGATGCCGAAGTAAAAGACGAACATGTGCGAGACGATCAGCGGCACGCCGAGCTCGAGCAGCGCTGGCGCGGCGAGCGAGCTGGTGATGATGTAGTTGGGAATGGTCGGAATGCCCATGCCCAGCACCAGGCACACCAGCATGGTCAGCACCAGGCTCAGAAACAGGCTGCTTTGCCCCATCTGGATGATGTAGCCGGCAAACAGCGTTGCAGCGCCCGTGAGGGTGAGCACACCGATGATCACGCCCACCAGCGCGCAGGCGACACCCACGGGCAGCGCGTGGCGCGCGCCCTCAGCCAGGGCGTGCAGCGCCATGCGCAGGGTGTCGCGCCCACCGCGCAGAAACCACAACACCACGGCCATGGCGGCAGCCAGCGCAATGATGGCGCCAATGCCGTATTTGAAGAAACTCGACGCGGCCAGGCCAATCAGCACCCAGAAGATGATTTGCAGTGGCCGGGTGCCAAAACGTGTTGTCATGGCGGCGCCAAAAATGAGCACCACGGTCAGGGCCAGCCCCACCATGCCGGAAAACAGCGGCGTGTAGCCCGAGAACAGCAGCCACACCAGCACCGCCAGTGGCAGGATCAAGTACCAACGCAGCTTGATGGCGGCCCAGGGGTCCGGGCACTCTTCCTTGGGCATGCCCAGGAGGCCGCGCCGGCCGGCTTCCAGGTGCACCATGACAAAGGCGGTGAAGAAGTACAGCAGCGCCGGAATCGAAGCCGCCTTGCAGATCTCCAGATACGGCACGTCGATGGTCTCGGCCATGATGAAGGCCACGGCGCCCATCACCGGCGGCATGATCTGCCCGCCCATGCTGGCGGTGGCTTCCACGCCGCCCGCGAAGTCGGCTCGGTAGCCAAAGCGCTTCATCAGCGGAATGGTGAATTGCCCGGTGGTGACGACGTTGGCCACGCCCGAACCGTTGATGGTGCCCATCAGGCCCGACGACACCACCGACACCTTGGCCGGCCCGCCCTTGGTGTGGCCGAACAAGCCGAGCGCAAAGTCGGTGAACAGCTGGATCATCCCGGCGCGCTCCAGGAAGGCGCCAAACAGGATGAACAGGAAAATATACGAAGACGACACGTAAGTGGGTGTGCCGTAAATGCCCTCGGTGCCAAAACTGAGCTGCCCGACGATCTGGTCGAGCCCGTAGCCTCTATGAACCAACACGCCGGGTGCATATTGCCCAAACAGCGCATAGACCAGAAAGGTGGCGCAAACCAGCGGCAGTGCCAGCCCCATGATGCGGCGCGCGGCTTCAAAGACCAGCGCGATCAGGATGAGACCGATCACCATGTCGCTGCGGGTGAGCTCGCCCGCGCGCTGTACCAGATCGGCCTCAAAAACCCACTGGTACAGACCGGTGACAAAACCCACAGCGCCAATGCCCCAGCCCAGCCAGCGCTGGCGCGCCGGCGGGTACAGCACAAAGGTGACCAGCAACAGAAAGCCCACGTGCACGCCGCGCACGACACTGCTCGACAGTGGGCTGAATGCGGCAGTGACGATCTGGAACGTGGAAAACGCCACCGCCACCCAGAACAGAGCGCCGGCGAAGGCCGGCGGTTCTGCCTCTGGGGTCTGCAGCTGCGCGTCGGCCGAAGCCTGGGCAGCGGCTGCGCTCATTTCAGTACGCCGGCCTCGCGGTAGTACTTCTCGGCGCCAGGGTGGAAAGTGACGGCCGTGCCCTGCATGGCGGTGGCGCGGTCGATTGCTTTGGCAGCGTTGTGCGCGGCGACCAGGGTAGGCAGGTTTTCGAACATCGACTTGGTCATCTGGTAGACCTCTTCGTCTGCAACGCCGGTGTGGCTGACCAGGAAGTTGCGGATGGCCACCGTGGGCACATCGGCCGTCTGGCCTTCGTAGGTATTGGCCGGAATGGTTGCCGGCTGGTAGGCGGCATCGCCCACTTTGGCCACGACATCGGCGGGCACGGACACCACCACAATCTTCACGGCAGTTGCCAGGTCGCGGATGGACGAGACGCCCAGGCCGGCGGACTGCAGGGTGACGTCGAGCTGGCGGTTCTTCATCAGTTCCACCGACTCGCCGAAGGGCAGGTACTCCACCTTGGAGAAATCGCTGTAGGCCAGGCCTGCCGCCTTGAGGATGGCGCGGGCGTTGAGTTCGGTGCCCGACTTGGGTGCGCCGACGGAGATGCGCTTGCCCTTCAAATCGGCCATGGTCTTGATGCCCGAATCGGCGCTGGCGACGATCTGGATGTAGTTGGGGTAGATGCCGGCGACGGCGCGCAACTTCTTGAGCGGCGTGGCAAAACCCGATTCCTTGTTGCCGTTCCAGGCATCCGAGAGGGCGTCACCCAGGGTGAAGGCGATTTCGCCGCGCCCTGCCTGCAGCAGGTTGAGGTTTTCTGCCGATGCCTTGGTCGACTGCACCGTGACCTTGGCGTCGGGCATGGCCTTGCCATAAATCTGCGACAGCGCCACGCCCATTGGGTAATACACGCCGCTTTGGCCGCCGGTCAGCACGTTGATGAATTTTTGCTGCGCCAGCGCCAGCCGCGAGAAGGGCAGCGTCGCGCTCGCCAGGGCGCCGAGCACCAGGGCGCGGCGGGGCAGGGGCAGGGTGGGAAGAAGCTGTTTCATCGGTGTCTCCGGATTTGTCGTTCGGGAAGGCAGCGCCGCACCGGCGCCACCACGAACGGCAGACTGTAGCGCCAGCGTGGGCAGCGTGTATTGGTGCGCACCCTATCGCGAGCGGGCATGCGCGGCTGAGCGCCGAGTTTCTTCCGGGCCTATCATGCAGCTGAGCGCCGCCCTTTGGCGGCAGCCTGCGACAAGGAGTTTTTCCATGAGTGACCTCACCATCGCCGTATTGATCGGCAGCCTGCGCAAGGAATCGTTCAACCGCCGCCTGGCGCAGGCGCTGGCCCGCATGGCGCCAGCGGGCTGCAATTTGTCCATGGTCCGCATCGACGACTTGCCGCTCTACAACCAGGACGACGACGCGCACCAGGCCGATTCGGTCAAACGCTTGAAGTCGGAGATTGTGGCTGCGCACGGCGTGCTTTTTGTGAGTCCGGAATACAACCGCTCGGTGCCAGGCGTACTGAAGAACGCCATTGACCATGCATCGCGCCCCTACGGCACCAGTGCCTGGGCTGGCAAGCCTGCCGGCGTCATTGGTGTGTCCAGCGGCGCCATTGGCACCGCGCTGGGTCAGCAGCATCTGCGCAATATCCTTGCCTACCTCGACATGCCCACGCTGGGCCAGCCCGAGGCGTTCATCCAGGCCAAGGAAGGCTTGTTCGGCGCCGATGGTGAAATCGGTGAGGGCAGCCGCAAGTTCGTCCAGACCTGGCTGGACGCCTACCTGGCCTGGGTGAAGAAGCACTCCTGAAAGAGCCAAGACGCTATCTAAGTTGTAGCTATTCGCCCTTTATGCACGAGCGCTAGAGCCGATTTTTACTGTATTTTTGGCCTGGGATGCAAGACCTCAACGACATGCTGTATTTCGCCGAGGTGGTCGAGCGCGGCGGCTTTGCCGCTGCAGGGCGGGCGCTGGGCATTCCGAAGTCGCGACTCTCGCGCCGCGTGTCGGAGCTGGAAGGCCAGTTGGGTGTTCGCCTGCTGCATCGCACCACGCGCAAGCTCTCGCTCACCGACGTGGGCGAAGCCTATTTGCGCCACTGCCAGGCGGTGCGCGAATCGGCCCAGGCAGCGGCCGACGCCGTGGCCCAGGTACAGACCGAGCCGCGCGGCACGCTGCGGGTGAGCTGCCCGGTGACCATTGCGCAATCGGTGCTGGGCGAACTGATGCCCGATTTTCTGGCGCGCCACCCCCGGGTGCGTATCGAGATGCTGGTGACCAACCGTGCGGTCAATCTGGTGGAGGAGGGCATCGACGTCGGTCTGCGGGTGCGCGAATCGGTAGAGGGCAGTGCCAGCATGGTGGTCAAGCGCCTGGACCGCACCCGCCAGGTGCTCGTCGCCAGCCCGGACCTGTTGGTGCGCCAGGGCACGCCGCGGACCCTGGCCGATCTGGCCCGCATGGACAGCGTGGCCATGACGGCCGCCGATGGCAAGGCGGCGTGGAACCTGATTGGCCCCGGCGGCGCGCGCGAGACGGTGCAGCACCAGCCGCGCTACGTGGCCGACGACCTGCTGACGCTCAAGTTTGCCTTGCTCGCAGGAACAGGGCTGGGCTGGCTGCCCGATTACATGTGCGAAGAGGAACTGCGCCAGGGCAAGCTGGTGCGCGTGCTGCCGGACTGGACGACGCCGCAGGGCATTTTCCATGCTGTCTTTCCCTCGCGCCGGGGGCTGGCGCCGGCCGTGCGCAAGTTCCTGGACTTTTTGGCGGAGAAGGTGTCCGACCAGCCGACCTAATCGCGACGGTTTGCCACGATGCGCCACGTTTGGCGCGCTGCGCCCAGGGCGGCGGCGCTCCAGGCCAGCAGTGCGATGCCGAGAAAGGCGACCGGCAGGGCGCTCAAAAAATCGAAACCCATCGCGAGCCGCATCTCCTGCGTGCAGGCAGCATACATCCCAAGCGGAAACACGGCGCCCCAGTACAGCGGGTCGTAGTGCAGGCCAAAGCGCTTGACGCCGTAACGCCAGATGGCGAGCACCAGCAGCATGGGAATCCACCAGGTGCCGGTGGCCCAGTAAAACACCGTAAAGCCTTTCAGAAATGGCAGCAGCGAGGCGAGAAACGGCGCGTCGGGCGTGTTGAGGATCAGCAACGAGCCGGCCAGGGTGGAGATCGCCATCGCGCCCATATTGATCCAGTAGGGAGGCGAGAGGTCGCCCGGGCTGAACGGGAAGAAGGTGTAGCGGTAAAAGATGAGCGACATCATCCAGATGTAGAGCATGCCGCCCCACAGCCACATCGAGAGCGCAAAAAAGTTCAGCTCCAGCCGGTAGGGCTGGCCGATATGGGTGGCCAGCAGCGCACTCAGCACCGCCACCGACTGCGTGGCCACCACCGCCAGCAGCCAGCCGCCGCTGATGCCCCGGTCCAGCGTGGGCTTGTCCTCCTTGATGGTCAGCGCCGTGAAAATGGTATAGGTCAGCAGCAGCCACAGCGCCAATCCCGCGCCCCAAAGCGCCAGGCCGGCACCGGTCCAGCGCATCAGCACCAAGCACTGGCTGCCCAGAACGTTCGTGGCTGCCACGGCGGTAAAGAACGCCGGGCCGCGCAGATGGCTCAGCAGATCGGCAAGAAAGCGCTCGCGAAACAGAGCCAGACGGGCCAGATAAAGCCCCCACATCAGCACGTACAAAAACAGATTCAGCGCAAACAGGCCGAGCGCGAGTGTGCGCAGACCCAGCATGTGCGCGGCGATCGACACGATGCCCGTGGCCATCACCATGCCAAAGTTGGCGGGCGACATGTCGGTGAGCGCACTGCGCCAGGCCGTCGGTGCAAGAAGGGAGGGAGGGGCCACAGGAGCGAAAGGGAAGGAGTGCTAAGGCCGTTGCGAGCGGCGATCATAAAACCGCGTTGGCTTTCCCGGCATTTGCGGCCGACGTTCATATTCTCTATAGCGTATTACTTAACAAGCAAGTATTCGTTTGAGTTTTAAAGTGCCTTGCCCACAATCGCGCCAGTCCGCAATTCCTGAGCCCTTGCGCCCGCCTGTTCAACATGAAAATCCGCTTCCTCGTCGCCGCCCTCGCCCTCGCGGCCACTTCGCATGCATCCGCTCAGACATCGCTGCTCAACGTCTCCTATGACGTGGCGCGCGAGTTCTACAAGGAATACAACCCGGCCTTCGTCGCCCACTACAAGAAAACCACCGGCAAGGACGTGAAAATCGATCAGTCCCACGCCGGCTCCAGCGCCCAGGCACGTGCGGTGAACGACGGCCTGGCAGCCGACGTGGTCACCATGAATACCACCACCGACGTGCAGTTCCTGGCCGACAACGGCGTGGTCGCCAAAGACTGGCAGAAGAAATTCCCCAACGACGCCTCGCCCACCACCTCGACCATGCTGTTCATGGTGCGCAGCGGCAACCCCAAGGGCATCAAGGACTGGAGCGACCTCATCAAGCCCGATGTGAAGGTCATCGTCGTCAATCCCAAGACCGGCGGCAACGGCCGCTATGCCTACCTCGCAGCCTGGGGCTCGGTGCGCGAGAAGGGCGGCACGGACGCAGAGGCAGCAGACTTTGTTGCCAAGCTCTACAAGAATGTGCCGATCCTCGCCAAGGGCGGGCGCGATGCCACGGCTACCTTCGTGCAGCGCGGCATTGGCGACGTGCTGATCACGTTTGAGTCCGAAGTGGTCTCCATTGAGCGCGAATTCGGCAAGGGCAAGGTCGACGCGGTCTACCCATCGGTCAGCATCACCGCCGAAAACCCGGTGGCGGTTGTGGAGCGCACCGTGGCCAAGAAGGGCACCGCCGAGCTGGCCAAGGCCTACCTTGACTACCTCTATTCCGATGAGGCGCAAGAAATTGCCGCCAAACACGCCGTGCGTCCGCGTTCGGAAAAAGTGCTGGCCCGGCATGCCGACGTGTTCAAGCCGATCAAGCAGTTCACCGTGGCCAAGTACTTTGGCAGCCTGACCGAAGCGCAAAAGGTGCACTTCAACGACGGCGGCCAGTTCGACAAGCTGTACACGCCCGGCAAGTAAGCCATGGCGCACGCGATTGCTGCGCCGGCCAACGCCGCGCGCCCGGCGAAGCGTGCCAGCCGACGCGTGCTGCCCGGTTTCGGGTTGACGCTCGGCTACACGCTTTTCTACCTCAGCGTGATCGTCCTGATCCCGCTCTCGGCGCTGGTGTTCAGCAGTTTCACCCTGACCTGGGAGCAGTTCTGGACGGCAGTGGCGTCGCCGCGCGTGCTGGCCTCGTACCGGCTGACGTTTGGAGCTTCTTTCCTGGCGGCCCTCGTGAACCTGTTCTTCGGCCTGTTGATCGCCTGGGTGCTGGTGCGCTACCGCTTTCCCGGCAAGCGAGTTGTCGATGCGCTGGTGGATTTGCCTTTTGCCCTGCCCACCGCCGTGGCGGGCATTGCGCTGACCTCACTGCTGGCGGACAACGGCTGGATCGGCAGCGTGCTGGCGCCGCTGGGCATTCAGCTTGCCTTCAAGCCGGCGGGCATCGTCGTGGCGCTGATCTTCATCAGCTTGCCGTTTGTTGTGCGCACGGTGCAGCCGGTGCTTGAAGATGCCGAGCGCGAGCTCGAAGAAGCCGCGACCAGCCTGGGCGCCACGCGCTGGCAGGTGTTCACCAAAGTGCTGCTGCCGTCGATTGCGCCGGCACTGCTGACCGGTTTCGCCATGGCCTTTGCGCGGGCAGTAGGGGAATACGGCTCGGTGATCTTCATTGCCGGCAACATGCCCATGGTGTCGGAAATCACACCGCTCATCATCATTGGCAAGCTGGAGCAGTACGACACGGCGGGCGCCACGGCTGTGGCTGTGGTCATGCTGGTGATGTCGTTCGCGCTGCTGCTGCTGATCAATGCCTTGCAGGCCTGGCAACGTCGAACAGGATGAAACACCCCCTGGGTCGCTTCGCGCCTTCCCCCTCAAGGGGGACGACGGCCTTTGCTGCGGGGCGGCCCTTGCTGGCCTTCTGCTGGCTTGCGCCGCGCCAGTTGCGTGCGCAGTGCGCGATGGAAAACTGAGATGAATACCCTTAATTTTGGCCGTGCACGCTCCGGCACCACCGAAGCGCCGTGGGTGCGCGCGTTGCTGATTGCGCTCGCGCTCGGCTTCATGCTGCTGTTCCTGGTGTTGCCGCTGGCCGCCGTGTTTGCCGAGGCGCTGCGAAAGGGCTTTGGCGCCTATCTGGATGGCCTGCGCGAGCCCGATGCCTGGTCTGCCATTCGGCTCACCTTGCTCACCGCCTTGATTGCCGTGCCGCTGAATCTGGTGTTCGGTATTGCGGCTGCGTGGTGCATTGCCAAATACGAGTTCAAGGGCAAGGCGTTTTTGACCACGCTGGTGGATCTGCCCTTTTCCGTCTCGCCGGTGGTCGCCGGCCTGACCTATGTGCTGATCTTTGGCGCCAATGGCTGGATCGGCCCTTGGCTGATGGCGCACGACATCAAGATCATTTTTGCCGTACCCGGCATCGTGCTGGCGACTGTGTTCGTGACGGTGCCCTTCATTGCCCGCGAACTGATCCCGCTGATGCAGGCCCAGGGCAACGACGAGGAGCAGGCCGCCATCGTGCTGGGCGCGAGCGGCTGGCAGACCTTCTGGCATGTCACGCTGCCCAACATCAGGTGGGGCCTGGTCTACGGCGTCATTCTGTGCAATGCGCGGGCCATGGGCGAGTTCGGCGCAGTGTCGGTGGTCTCGGGCCACATTCGCGGCCAGACCAACACCATGCCGCTGCACGTGGAAATTTTGTACAACGAATACCAGTCGGTTGCGGCCTTTGCCGTTGCTTCGCTGCTGGCGCTGCTGGCACTGGTCACGCTGGTCATCAAAAGCATTGCCGAGTGGCGGCAAGAAAAGCAGTTGCGCGAATCGGCCGACCTACCGCCAGAGCGCCCGCACGCCAGCGCTGCAGGAACCCCATCATGAGCATTGAAATCCGCAACGTCTCCAAGCAGTTCGGGACCTTTCGCGCGCTGGACGACGTCAATCTGGACATCGAGTCGGGCGAACTGATCGCCTTGCTCGGGCCTTCGGGCTGCGGCAAGACGACGCTGCTGCGCATCATTGCCGGGCTGGAAACGCCGGATACCGGCAGCATCCTTTTCAGTGGCGAAGACACCACCGACGTGCACGTGCGCGAGCGCGGCGTGGGCTTTGTGTTCCAGCACTACGCGCTGTTTCGCCACATGACGGTGTTTGAAAACGTCGCCTTCGGCCTGCGCATGAAGCCCAAGAAGCTGCGCCCGAGCGAAGCGCAGATCAAGAAAAAAGTGACGGAGCTGCTGGCGCTGGTGCAGCTTGACTGGCTGGCCGAACGCCACCCGTCGCAGCTCTCGGGCGGGCAGCGCCAGCGCATTGCCCTGGCGCGCGCGCTGGCGGTGGAGCCCAAGGTGTTGCTGCTCGACGAGCCTTTTGGCGCGCTCGACGCCAAGGTGCGCAAGGAACTGCGCCGGTGGCTCCGCCGCCTGCACGATGAGCTGCACGTGACCAGCATCTTCGTTACCCACGACCAGGAAGAAGCGCTGGAGGTGGCCGACCGCGTGGTCGTCATCAACCACGGACGCATCGAGCAAAGCGGCTCGCCGCAGGACGTGTGGGACCACCCGGCGAGCCCGTTCGTGTACGGCTTCCTGGGCGACGTGAACCTGTTCCACGGTCGCGCGCACGAGGGCCAGGCCGAGGTCGGCGGCATGCAACTGGCCGCCCCCGAGCACGGCGCGGCGCAGAACGAGCCGGCGCTGGCCTATGTGCGCCCGCACGACCTGGATGTCGGGCGCCCGGGCACGGGCACGGAGGTTCCCAGCAACGCGCTGCTGGCGGTGCTGAGCCGCGCCATCGTCGTGGGCCCGATTGCAAGGCTGGAACTTCTGCGCAAAACGGGCGCCAAAGCAGCCGACAATGCAGGGTCCGAGACGGTGATCGAGGCGCAGATTCCCGCGCAGCAGTTTCGGGACATGGGCTTTCGCGAAGGCGAAACCCTGCTGGTCACGCCGCGCCGCGCCAAGGTTTTTCTCGACCAGGCGGCGGGCATCTGAAGGCGCTTCGCATCGACGCGCCGCGTGTTTGACGTTCTGGGGTTTTGATGATTCTCGACTGGTTCACCACGGCCCCGCGCCGCATTCTGGCGCTGATGTGCCTGGCCTGCATTGGCATGCTGGCTTTCGGGCTGTATCTGCAGCACGTGGTCGGTCTGGTGCCCTGCCCGATGTGCATCGTGCAACGCTATGCTCTGGTTTTGGTAGCTGTATTCACAGGCCTGGCAAGCGGTAGCGGCAAAAAACACTGGATTTTTTCCTGGTCGCTGCTGGCGCTGTTGGCCAGCGGCTTCGGCGCCTTCACCGCGGCGCGCCAGAGCTGGCTGCAGTGGTACCCGCCCGAATTCGCCATGTGCGGGCGCGACTTCTACGGAATGATCGAAAACTACTCCATCAGTCGCGCCATTCCTATGATTTTTCGGGGCTCCGGCGACTGTGCGGCGGTGGACTGGACCTTCCTGGGCGGCTCGATCGCCAACTGGTCCTTCGTTTGTTTTGTCGGCTTTGCACTGGTGCTGCTGGCGCTGCTGGCGCGCAGCCGGCGCTGGCCTCGCGCCTGAGGCGTCGCCGCACACTGCCCGGGCGGGCGGATTTCGTTACCATTTGCCAAGCCCGGCGTCCCGGGGAAGCCAAGGGGAGCGGCGATGGAAAAGCAATCCGCAGTGGACCTGTTCGCCCGGTTGGACCAGCTCAACCGGATCGGCGCTGCGCTCTCGCGCGAACGCAACATCGAGCGCCTCCTGGAGAACATTCTCGAAGCGGCCAAAGCGCTGACCGGCGCCGATGGCGGCACGCTCTACAGCGTGACGGAAGACCGCACGGCGCTGCGCTTTGAGATCATGCGCACCGATTCGCTCGGCATCCGTCTGGGCGGAACGACCGGCAAGCGCATCGAGCTGCCCGACCTGCCGCTGCGCCGGCCCGATGGCGCGCCCAACGACGCGCTGGTCGCAGCGCACACCGCGCTGCACGGCCGCACGGTCAACGTCGCCGACGCCTACGCGCACAAGGGTTTCGACTTTTCCGGAACACGCGCCTTTGATCAGCGCACCGGCTACCGCTCGCAGTCCTTGCTCACCGTGCCGATGACGGACCACCAGGGCGAGCTGATCGGCGTGCTGCAGCTGCTCAATGCGCGCGACCCGGTCACGGGCCAGGTGGTGGCTTTTTCTCCCGCAGACCAGAGCCTGAGCGAGTCGCTGGCCTCGCAGGCAGCCATTGCGCTGTCCAATCGCCTGCTCATCACCCAGTTGGAACGCCTGTTCGAATCCTTCGTCAAGCTGATCAACATTGCCATTGATGAAAAGTCGCCCTACACCGGCGGCCACTGTGAGCGCGTACCCGAACTCACCATGATGCTGGCCGAGGCGGCGGACGCCACCACCACCGGCCCGCTGGCGGCCTTTCGCATGAGCGAGCGTGACCGCTACGAGCTGCAGATGGCGGGGCTCTTGCACGACTGCGGCAAGATCACCACGCCGGTGCACGTGGTGGACAAGGCGACCAAGCTGCAGACTTTGTACGACCGCATCGGCCTGGTCGACACGCGCTTTGAAGTGGCCAAGCGCGACGCCGAGCTGGAGGCCTTGCGCGCCCAGCTGGCCTTGCGCCCCGTGGTGGACGCCGGCGCCGAAGCGGTGGCGCTGGCCGGGCTGCAGCGCGAGCTTCAAGCGCTGGATGCGGAGCGAGACTTCCTGCGCCAATGCAACCGGGGCGTCGAGGCGATGCAGGCGGCCGAGCAGCAGCGCGTGCGCGACATCGCTGCGCGGCGCCAATGGCGCAACGCCGATGGCGTGCAGACCGCATTCCTTTCGGCCGAGGAGGTCGAAAACCTCACCATCCGCGCCGGCACGCTGACCCAGGCCGAACGCGACACCATCAATTACCACATCGTTGCCACGATCAAGATGCTCGAAGCCCTGCCCTGGCCCCAGCACCTCAAGAGGGTGCCCGAGTACGCTGGTGGCCACCATGAGCGCATGGACGGCAAGGGCTACCCGCGCGGCCTCACGCGCGAGCAGATGTCGTGGCAGGCGCGCATGATGGGCATTGCCGACATCTTCGAAGCGCTGACCGCCGCCGACCGCCCGTACAAGAGCGGGATGAAGCTCTCGCAGGCACTGGCCATCATGCAGCGCATGAAGCACGGCGGCCACATCGACCCCGACTTGTTCGAGGTTTTCGTGCGCGAAAAGGTGTACCAGCGCTATGCCGATCGCTTTCTGGATGCCGAACAGATCGACGCGGTGGACGCGGCTGGCTTTTTCACGCCGGTCTAGGCGCTATTCAAAAAGTAGCTACTTGCGCTTACTGGATAAGCGCTAGCGGGCTTTTTACCTAAAGTTTTCGCACCAGAACCTGGCTGCGCCGGTCCCAGTTGTACTTGCGCTTGCGCGCCTCGGGAAGCCATTCCGGATCCACCGGCTTGAAGCCGCGCTTCAGGAACCAGTGCATGGTGCGGGTGGTGAGAACGAAGATGCTCTCTAACCCCAGCAAGCGGGCGCGCTGCTCGATGCGGCGCAAGAGCTTCTCGCCATCGCCCGTGCCCTGGCTTTGCGGCGAAACCGTGAGCGCCGCCATTTCGGCGGTGCGCGCCTCGGGGTAGGCGTAGAGCGCAGCGCAGCCAAAGATCACGCCGTCGTGCTCAACGATGGTGTAGTTTGATGCGTCGCGTTCGATCTCGGTGCGGTCGCGCTTGACCAGCGTGCCATCCTTTTCGAACGGCTCGATCAGCTGCAGGATGCCGGCCACGTCGTCTGCCGTGGCTTCGCGCACTTCTTCGAGTTTTTCGTCCACGATCATGGTGCCAATGCCGTCGTGCACGTAGATCTCGAGCAGCAGCGCGCCGTCCACGGCAAACGGAATGATGTGGCTGCGCTCCACGCCGCCCTGGCAGGCCTTGACGCAATGCTGCAAGTAAAAGGCGGTGTCGGACGGGTGCTGGCTCGCCGGAACGCGGGCGAGCAACTCGCGCGCCTGGGCAAGCGGCAGTTCGGTGTCGATGGGGTTGTCTTCGCTGGCGGGCTCGTCCGGGTTTTGCAAAATGCCCGGCACTTCGGAGACGAACACCAGCTTGTCGGCCTTGAGCGCAATCGCCACCGACGTCGCCACCTCTTCCATGCTCAGGTTGAAGGCTTCGCCCGTGGGCGAGAAGCCAAAGGGCGAGATGAGCACCAGCGCGTCCATATCGAGCGAGCGCTGGATGCCCGCCACATCGACCTTGCGCACCAGCCCCGAATGCTGGAAGTCCACCCCATCGACGATGCCCACCGGCCGCGCCGTGATGAAATTGCCCGAAATCACCCGCACCGTGGAGCCCGCCATCGGCGTGTTGGGCAGGCCCTGGCTGAACGCGGCTTCGATCTCGTAGCGCAGCTGGCCGGCGGCCTCCTGCGCGCTGTCGAGCGCGATGGAGTCGGTAATGCGGATGCCGTGCGAGTAGCGCGCCGCGTGGCCCTTGGCGGCGAGCTGCTCGTTCACCTGCGGGCGAAAGCCGTGCACCAGAACGATCTTCACGCCCATGGCCTGGATCATCGCCAGGTCCTGCGCAATGCTGTAGAGCTTGCCTGCCGCAATCGCTTCGCCCGGCAGCCCGATCACAAAAGTTTGGTGCCGGAACTTGTGGATGTAGGGCGCCACGGAGCGAAACCAGGGCACAAACGTGAAGTTGAAGACAGTGGACATGCGCGTGGGCGGTGCGGGAGGGCGGCGGTGGGCTGGGTGGGAGTCGTCCAGAAAATGGAGCGGGCCGGGGATAATTCGCGATTCTCTACGAAGTTGCCACCTTGTCAGACGCCGCTGCCCGCTCTCTGCAGATCACGTTTCCCGAATCTTTGCCGGTCTCTGCCCGACGCGCCGAGATTGCAGAGGCCCTCAAGCAGCACCAGGTCATCATCGTCTGCGGCGAAACCGGCTCGGGCAAGACCACCCAGTTGCCCAAGATTGCGCTCACCCTGGGGCGCGGAAAACTCAATGCCCGCCCCGGCGAGCGCGGCCAGTTCATCGGCCACACCCAGCCGCGCCGCATTGCGGCCAGCAGCGTGGCCAAGCGCATCGCCGAAGAATTGAACACACCGCTGGGCGAGGTGGTGGGCTACAAGGTGCGGTTCCAGGACCGCCTGAGCCAGGGTGCTTCGGTCAAGCTGATGACCGATGGCATCTTGCTGGCCGAGACGCAGACCGACCCGCTCCTCAAAGCCTACGACACCCTCATCATTGACGAGGCGCACGAGCGCAGCCTGAACATCGATTTTCTGCTGGGCTACATCCGCGAGATCCTGCCCAAGCGACCGGACTTGAAAGTGGTGGTGACATCCGCCACCATCGACGCCGACCGCTTTGCCAAGCATTTTGAAAGTGCCAAAGGTCCCGCGCCCGTGTTGATGGTCTCTGGGCGCATGTTTCCGGTGGAGCAGCGCTGGCGCCCGTTTGAGGAGTCGCGCGACTATGGGCTGAATGAAGCCATTGCCGATGGCGTGGACGAGCTTTGGCAGGGCAATGCGGGTGGTGACATCCTGGTTTTCCTGCCCGGCGAGCGTGAAATCCGCGAGGCCGCCGACCATCTGCGCAAGCACCTGGCGTACAACGTGGTGACGCGCAATGCCGAGGTGCTGCCGCTGTTCGCACGCCTCTCGCAGGCCGAGCAGGACCGCATTTTTGACGGCCACACGGGGCGGCGCATCATCCTGGCCACCAACGTGGCCGAGACTTCGCTCACGGTGCCGGGCATCCGCTACGTGATTGATTCGGGCACCGCGCGGGTCAAGCGCTACAGCCTGCGCAGCAAGGTCGAGCAGTTGCTGGTCGAGCCCATCAGCCAGGCGGCGGCCAACCAACGCGCCGGGCGCTGCGGGCGCGTGGCCAACGGTATCTGCATTCGGCTGTACGACGAGAAAGACTTTGCCGGGCGAGCGCGCTTTACCGACCCGGAGATTTTGCGCAGCTCGCTGGCCGGGGTGATTCTGCGCATGAAGTCGCTGCACCTGGGCGACGTGGCGCAGTTTCCGTTCATTGACGCGCCCTCGGGCCGCGCCATTGCCGACGGCTACCAGTTGCTGCATGAGCTGGGCGCGGTGGATGAGCAAAACGAATTGACGGCCATGGGCCGCGAGCTCTCGCGCCTGCCGGTGGACCCGCGCGTCGGCCGCATGATTCTGGAGGCCCGCGCGCGCGGGGCACTCAGCGAAGTGCTGGTGATTGCCAGCGCGCTCAGCCTGCAGGACGTGCGCGACCGGCCCATGGAGGCACAACAGCAGGCCGACCAGCAGCATGCCAAGTTCGACGACGAGAAAAGCGAGTTCAGCGGCTATTTGACGCTGTGGAACTGGCTTCAGCAGGCGCGCGGCGGCAGCATGCCCCAACTCGCTTCGGCCAGGGTGCAGCAGGCACAGGCCAAGCAAAAGGGCGGTACGGCGCGACAGGCGTTCTTGCCTGTGTCTCAGCGTGCCTCGGGCGCACAGCCACAGCCGATGGCAGCGCCAACGTCTGCAGCGGCTGCACCGGGCGCATTGGGAGGCGCAGCCACCCACAAGCTCAGCAACCGCCAATACGAACAGCTCCTGCGCCAGAACTTCATCAACGTGCGCCGCGTGCGCGAATGGCGCGATGTGCACAGCCAGCTTCTCACCGTGGTGGCGGAGCACAAATGGGTGCTCAACCTGCAGCCGGCCAGCTATGAGGCACTGCACAAGTCGATGTTGGCCGGGTTGCTGGGGAACATCGGCTTCAAACCCGAAGACGAAGACATCTACCTGGGTGCGCGCGGCATCAAGTTCCACCGCCACCCCGGTGCGCACCTGCGCAAAAAGCCGGGCCGCTGGATCGTTTGCGCCGAACTGGTGGAAACCACGCGTTTGTTTGGCCGCGGTATCGCCAACATCGACCCGACCTGGCTGGAAGAAGTCGGCAGCCATCTGCTCAAGAAGCAACTGCTCGACCCACACTGGGAGAAAAAAGCTGCCGAGGTCGTGGCCTTCGAGCGCGCCACGCTGTACGGGCTGGTGGTCTATAGCGGCAGGCGCAAGCCCTTTGACAAGGTGGACCCGCAGGCCGCGCGCGAGATGTTTATCCGCCAGGCGCTGGTGGCGGCCGACGTGCTGCCCGACTGGCACAAGCGCCTGCCGTTCCTTGCGGCCAACGAAAAACTGATCGCCAAGGTGCAAGAGCTGGAGCACAAGTCGCGCCGACAAGATGTGTTGGTGGACGAAGAACTGATCTACGCCTTCTACGACCAGCAACTACCCCAAGACATCACCAGCGGGCGCAGTTTCGAGCACTGGTACCGGCAAGAGACAGCCAAGCGCCCCGAGCTGCTGCGCCTGACCCGTGATGAATTGATGCGCCATGAGGCGGCGGGCATCACCACCGCAGCCTTCCCCAAAATGATTCGCCTGGGCGGCGTGGACTGCCAGGCCACCTACCTGCATGAGCCGGGCGACCCGCGCGACGGCGTCACGGTGACGGTGCCGCTGTTTGTGCTCAACCAGGTGAGCGAAGAGCGCTGCGAATGGCTGGTGCCCGGCATGCTCAAGGACAAGATCCAGGCATTGCTCAAAAGTCTGCACCAGCGCCCGCGCAGCCGCTTTGTGCCGCTGCCCGAATCGGCGGCTCGCCTGGCCGAACTGCTGGGCACGCCCGACCGCATCGGGCACCTGGGCCTCGTCGATGCGCTGCTCAAGCAGGTGCGCGATGAAACCTCGCTCGACGTCAAGCGCGCCGACTTCAAGCTCGACATGCTGAGCCCGCATTTGTTCATGAACTTCCGCATCGTGGATGAGCATGGCCGCCAGCTTGGACAGGGCCGCAACCTCGGCGCCCTCAAGGCCGAGTGGGGCGCGAAGGCGCGTGGGGCGTTCCAGGCCCTGGCGGGGCTGAAGCTGAACAGCAATGCTCAAGTTGCACAAAATTTGGAGCAAAATCAGCCTCTAGCGCTCGACCATCAAGCGCAAGCAGCTATCAAAAACAAAGCAAAATCTGCGGCCCCCACAGTGCAGGCGGAAGCTCGCTACACCCACTGGACCTTTGGCGAACTGCCCGAACTCATGGAAATCGGCCGGGGCGGCCAGCAGTTGATTGGCTTCCCCGCGCTGATTGACGCCGGCGATGCCGTCACCATCGAAGTGTTCGACGAGCCGGGCGTTGCCGCCGCCAAACACCGTGCGGGCCTGCGGCGCCTTTTTGCGCTGCAGATCAAGGATGCGCTCAAGTATCTGGAAAAAAACCTGCCCGAGCTGCAAAAAATGGCCGTGGCCTACATGCCGCTGGGCACGCAGGAAGAGCTGCGCAGCCAGATTCTGGATGTGGCGATGGACCGAGCCTTTCTGCTCGAACCCCTGCCCACCAATGCGCAAGAGTTCGAGCGTCGGGTCCAGGAAGGGCGCGGGCGCCTGACCTTGATCGCCAACGAAGTGGCGCGCCTGGCGGGCACCATCCTCATCGAATATGCAGCAGCGGCGCGCAAGATCAAGGACACCAAAATCGCGCCAGATGCCGTGCAGGACGCGCAGCAGCAATTGCAACGCCTGGTGCCGAAAAACTTCCTTATCGCCGCGCCCTGGCCGCAACTGGCGCACTTTGCCCGCTACCTCAAGGCGATCACCGCGCGCCTGGACAAGCTGCGCGCCGACCCGGCCCGCGACGCTGCCAAACTGGCGGAGCTGCGCCCGCAAGAGCAGCGCTACTGGCGCCTGGTGGCCGAGCGCAAGGGTGCGGTGGACGCGCGCATGCAGGAGCTGCGCTGGCTTTTGGAAGAACTGCGCGTGAGCTTTTTTGCGCAGGAGCTGCGCACGCCGCAGCCGGTGAGCGTCAAGCGCCTGGACAAGTTGTGGGCGCAGATCAACAACTGAGCATATGGCCTAGGGATTTTGCTCGTTTGCATCGCCATCAGACGACTCTGATCTCGCGCAGCAGGCCGGGGTGGCGATCCAGTGGTTTGAAAAGCTTGGCCAACACCAGCGGCGGCCTGGTTGTCCCGTTCTCGTACCGCGAAAAGGCATTGATACCACCGCCAAATGTTTCGGCCGCCTCGCGCTTGCCGTACAGGATCGAGACTGGTGGCGCGAAGCACAGCAGCGCAGAAAGGCACATGCAATGCCTGAGCGCAGCACCGCTGCGCAGATGCGCCGCAGCACGCTGGGCATCGCCCTGTTCTGGCTGGTCGTGATGTCTGTTTTGTACCTTGCGATGCACCGGTTTCGCGCCCCGCGTCCAGCTGTGGTGGCTCGCAGCTTCGCTCTTGTTGGCATTGTTGGAGGCGGTTGGGTTCTTCGGCGTCAATGTCCTGTGTCCAGGCTGTTGCGCAAGGCCGTTTGGGCCACGGCGTCCAGCGCTCCAGCCACCACGGGTTGATCGGAAATGATCTGCAGAGCTCCCTGCGCAGCCAGTCTGTCGAGCACCCGCCGGGTCATGGACTGGGTGTGGCCATAGGCACTGGTGAACAGGAACAGGTTGCCGTGCGAGCCGATCCAAGACAACTGGGTGCGCTGCCATTGCTCGTTGACCAGGAGACGCACCCAGCTTCCGACCTTCAGCTCCAGGCCACCGGCCGTGGTTGCGGCCAGGCCGTCTGCCCTATCCGCGTCCGGCGCGGGCGCCAGTGCCTGCGCGCTGGCGTCCATGAAGCCGGATTCTGCCGCTTCCGACGGGGCAATCCAGGGGTCGTCCGTCTCCATGCCGGTCGCACTGGCGCGCTGGTCGCCGGCAGCGGGCCTGGGGGCGGGGCGCGCGCTGCGTCCTGGTGCAAAGGCCTGTTGGTGCAGCTGCAGCAGCCTTTCGAAGAACGCCTGCGTGTCGGCGGTCGGATAGTCAATGGCGGCCAGGCCCGCGTGCAGTCGGGCCAGCAGCTTGGGCACGAGGCGGGCCAGGCGGCCCAGGTTGATGCAGGTGAGATGGGGTTGTGCGCTCCAGATCAGCGCATCGACCGCCTCCCGGTAACGGCCAGGGTCGTTGCTGCCGGTGGCATCGTCCAGGCGGGCCTGGGCCATGACCTGGGTCCAGGGGCCCAGCAGGAAGTGCACGATTTCGGCGGGAACGGCTTCGATCTCCGGCAGCAAGCGCAACTCCTGCGCCATGCTCTCGGCGAGCAGGTTGCGCTGCTCGGCGTGGCGCAGCGCGCCAACGGCCCGCAAGCGTTCCTGCTCGCGCTGCTTCTCGCGCATGGCCCAGTCGCCCAGCAACTGGTCGAGCGCATGGGAGAACGGTTCCTGATCTCGAATCTGCGATTGGGCAAGCGGGCCGACGACTTCGATCAGTGGCTGCATGAAACTCTCGAAACCCGGCGTCTCCAGTGTGTCGAACGCCAGGCTGCGGTCGGTCATTTCCTGTAGCAGGCGGCGCGCGGGGTGGTCCTTGTCGCTAAAAAACCTGGGGTCTGCGACGGCCAATTGGAGCAAGGCGGGTTCGAGTTGCTTGACCAGTTGCTGCACCGGCCAAAGCAGGCGGCTGTCGCGTGCGATGTTCTCCAGCATCAGCGCCACCACCTCCATGCTCAGTGCCTGGCCCAGTGCGGCCTTGGCGCTTTTCGCCGCGGCGGGCGGTGGCGCCGCCGGGCCGCGGTTGCCCAGTCGCTCCATCATGTGATGCACCTGGTTCATTTCCTGCAGCGCTTCGAAAGCCGCCGGCACGGTGATGTCGAAATCGGGAGCCGGCGCCGCCGCATGCGGCGCACCACTTTCGAACTCGAGCGAAAAGCGCTCGGAAAACGGCATCTCGGGCGCTGGGCCGTCGGCCAGTTCGCCCGTGAGGAGGCGGCGCAACTGGTGCAGTGTGAGCAGGGTGGATTCGGCGCCGGCCGCTGGCGCTGCGGCCGGCTGCGTGACGAGAGATTTGGCCGGAGCAGGCGCATCGCCGCTGCGCCACGGCGCCGATTCGGGACCAAAGCCCGGTGCGTTGCCCTCCTTGCCTGCGGGCTGGACGTAGACGTAGTGGCCTCCTTGTTGGCGCATGGCAAATCCCGCGGGCTTGATGCCGCACTCCTGCATGCGCGCGGTCAGTTGGCGGTACAGGGTACGCAGCTCGGCGCCGAGCGCTTCGGCCAAGGGGCCCATCCATTCGCGCCGCATCTCGTCCGTGGGCTGCATCTGCCCGACCACGGTCTGCAGGGCCTGCAGAAACCGTTCCGGCTGCAGCGGATTGTGGCCAGGATCGACGCTGGAATGCCCTTGCGCTGCGCTCATCAGCGTATTGAGTTCGGCCAGGGGAGCAGAGACGGCGTCGATCAACAGTTGCCGGGCGCGCGCGCGCTCCACGTTTTCGCTCAGCTGCGATTCGTCCATCAGTTCCAGTTCGTCGAACTGCACTGAAAAAAGCGAGCGTGCCGCGGCGCGCTCCCGATCCGCGCCCTGGCCAAGAGCGTGCTCGAGCGCACCGGGGAATCGCTCGCACATGACGGAGCCGACCCGCTCGAGATGCTTGCGTGCCTGCATCACGCTGTGGCCCTCGCGCGCGGTGCGCGCCTGGTCTTCGCGCGCTTGCAATGCGTGGCGGGCAACTTCGATCACGCGCTCGAGCAAATGGCCGGACTGCGCCAGACTGCCACGCACCACCTGGTGGTACACCTCGAGGTCGGGCCCGGCAGGGGGCGACGCCAGCGTATTCATGGCGTTGCCGCGCTGCCCTGGAGGGCTCGAGCGAAGCGAAAAAAGGGGCGCAAGCCCCCTGGGATCCAGCGAGCCGCTGTCAGCGACTCCATCGCATCAACCCGCGTGAAACTTCACCACCAGCGGCACGATGAGCAGCGCCACGATGTTGATGATCTTGATCAGCGGATTCACGGCCGGGCCGGCCGTGTCCTTGTACGGATCACCCACGGTGTCGCCGGTCACAGCCGCCTTGTGCGCCTCAGAACCCTTGCCGCCGTGGTGGCCGTCTTCAATGTACTTCTTGGCATTGTCCCAGGCGCCGCCCCCGGTGCACATGGAAATGGCGACAAACAGACCGGTGACGATCGTTCCCATGAGCAGGCCGCCGAGCGCCTTCGGGCCGAGCAGCAAGCCGACCAGGATGGGCACCACCACGGGCAGCAGGCTGGGGACGACCATTTCCTTGATGGCGGCCGTGGTCAGCATGTCCACGGCCTTGCCGTACTCTGGCTTGCCGGTGCCGTCCATGATGCCCTTGATGTCGCGGAACTGGCGCCGCACTTCCACCACCACGGCGCCGGCTGCACGGCCCACGGCTTCCATGGCCATGGCTCCGAACAGGTAGGGAATCAGGCCGCCGATGAACAGGCCGACGATGACCATCGGATCGCTCAGATTGAAATCGATTGCCTGCCCGTAGCCCTCCAGCTTGTGCGTGTAGTCGGCAAACAGCACCAGCGCGGCGAGGCCGGCCGAGCCGATGGCGTAGCCCTTGGTGACGGCCTTGGTCGTGTTGCCCACGGCGTCCAGGGGGTCGGTGATGTCGCGCACGCTGCTGGGCATTTCAGCCATTTCGGCAATCCCGCCGGCGTTGTCGGTGATCGGGCCGTACGCGTCCAGCGCCACCACGATGCCGGCCATGCTCAGCATGGATGTGGCCGCCACGGCAATGCCGAACAGCCCGGCGAGCGAATACGAGACCAGGATGGCGGCGCAGACGAAAATCACTGGCCAGGCAGTCGAGCGCATGGAGACGCCCAGGCCGGCAATGATGTTGGTGCCGTGGCCCGTGGTGGACGCCTGTGCGATGTGCTGCACCGGTTTGTACTGCGTTCCCGTGTAGTACTCGGTGATCCAGACCAGCGCCGCCGTCAGCACGAGGCCGGTGGCGCAGGCACCGAACAGCTTCATTTGCGCGCCCGTGCCGCCGAACACGTTGTCCGGGATGATCCAGGTCGTAACGAAGTAGAAGGCAATCAGCGAAAGCCCGCCGGCAATGGCCAAGCCCTTGTACAGGGCCGGCATCACGTTCTTCATGCCCGGAGAGGCCTTGACGAAGAAGCAGCCGATGATGGAGGCCACGATGGACACGGCGCCCAGTGCCAGCGGATACATCACGGCGTTGACCGGAGCAGCGGTCAGCATCAGCGCGCCCAGCACCATGGTGGCAATCAGCGTCACGGCGTAGGTTTCAAACAGGTCAGCGGCCATGCCGGCGCAGTCGCCGACGTTGTCGCCCACGTTGTCGGCAATCACCGCCGGGTTGCGCGGGTCGTCCTCGGGAATGCCCGCCTCGACCTTGCCCACGAGGTCGGCGCCCACGTCGGCGCCCTTGGTGAAGATGCCGCCGCCCAGGCGTGCAAAGATCGAGATCAGCGAAGAGCCGAAAGCAAAGCCGATCAGCGGGTCGAGCAGGCTGGCCAGCGTCTTGTCTGCCACCGGATTGCTTCCGACCAGATACCAGTAGAAGGCGCTCACGCCCAGAAGCCCCAATCCCACCACCAGCATGCCTGTGATGGCACCGCCGCGGAATGCAACATCCAGCGCCGGGCCGATGCCTTGCGTGGCCGCTTGTGCGGTGCGCACGTTGGCGCGTACCGACACGTTCATGCCGATGAAACCGCAGGCGCCCGAGAGTACGGCGCCGATGACGAAGCCCACGGCAGTTTTGCCGTCAAGAAACACGCCAATCAGGATGGCAAGTACCACGCCAACGATGGCGATGGTCTTGTACTGCCTGGCCAGGTAGGCCGCTGCGCCGGCCTGGATGGCCGCGGCGATTTCCTGCATGCGGGGGTTGCCGGGATCCTTGCCCAGAATCCAGCTGCGGGCCCAGAAGCCGTAGGCCACGGCAATCAGCCCGCAGACCAGGGCCAGGATGAGGGGAAAGTTCGACGCTGTGGTTCCAGCCATTCTTATCGCTCCAGGTGTTGTTTCGCACGGAAGGAGACGCAACGCATGGGAGGGTCTCCGCTTGCGTTGCTTCCTCGTCCTCCCGTCCCGGAGTCGATTGGCCAACCCCGGGAATTTACTCCGAAAATGGCGACTGCAAGCCGCGTGCAAGGGGTCGGCCGGTAAAATCAGGGTTAGTCACTAGTCATTCACTCTGCATCAGGCACCCATGTCCCTCAACAGCGTCACTCCCGGCAAGAACCTCCCCGAATCCTTCAACGTCGTGATCGAGATCCCGATGGACTCGGACCCGATCAAATACGAGGTCGACAAGGAGTCGGGCGCCATCTTTGTGGACCGGTTCATGACCACTGCCATGTACTACCCGTCGAACTACGGCTATGTGCCCCAGACCCTCAGCGGTGACGGCGACCCGGTGGACGTGCTGGTCATCACCCCCTATCCATTGCACCCAGGCGTTGTCGTTCCCTGCCGCGCTCTGGGTATTTTGAAAATGGAAGACGAAGCCGGCATTGACGGCAAGGTGCTCGCCGTGCCCACGAACAAGGTGCTTCCCATGTACTCACGCTGGAAAAGCGTGGAAGACGTCAACCCCCAACGCCTGCAGGCGCTCAGCCACTTCTTTGCGCACTACAAGGATCTGGAAGAAGGCAAATGGGTCAAGGTGCTGGGCTGGGAAGGCATTGAATCGGCCCACAAGGAAATCATGGAAGGGTTGGCAAACTACGCCAAGACGCTCGGCTGACGTCCCTGACCGGTGCATTCGGTCGGAATGAAAAAGCACGCGAACCTGCTCGGTCGCGTGCTTTTCTCTTTTCATTGCGCACCTGTTGGGGAAGGCCGGTGCCAAATTCTCTGACGCGCCGCGGCTCTGAGGCGCCGTCGGAGCGAACAAGTTTGCCGGAATCATGAAAGCGCCGGGATCGCATGGTCCAGCGTCCGGCGCTTGACCCGGATCGGCGCGGAAAGCGTCGCGCCATCGGCAGCGCCCTCGACCAGGTCTGCCACGGTCGCCGTGTCCAGCTCGCGCAGCCACGACGCCAGAGCACGTTGAAAAAGACCCTGTAGGCGGCAGGCAGCGCTCAAGCGGCAGGTGTTGGAGTCCTGATCGAAACATTCCACCATGCGAAAGTCGCTTTCGCACCAGCGAACGACTTCGCCAATGCCAATCGCAGATGGTTCGCGCAAGAGGCGCACGCCGCCGCCTCGGCCCCGGGCGGTTTCCAGCAGGCCGTGGCGCGCCAGGTCGTTGACGATCTTCATCAAGTGGTTTTTGGACAAGGAATGCGTTTGCGCCAGTTCGGCGATGGTCACGCGGCGCTCGCGGTGCTGCGCGCAGTACATCAGCACGCGCAGGGTGTAGTCGGTGTAGTTGGCAAGCCGCATGGTGGTGTGCAGCGCACAGCCGATTGAAAAAAACCGGCCCGCGCTGTAAGATACATATAAAATGCATCTTATAGCTTTGCTCCCGCCAGCGCAAGCATGCCGGGCCTGACATGACTTCCATGAAAACTCCTCTTCCTCCCCTGGTCAGCGCAACTGCTGCGAGAGCTGCCAGCAAGGCGCCCCAAGGCTGGCCGATGCTGCGGCTGGGCTTTCGCCCTTTCTATATGGCGACCGCGGCGCTGGCCTGCGTGGCAGTTCCGCTCTGGGTGGCTGCCATGCTCGGGGCGATTTCACTTGATCTCAGCGTCTCGCCGTTGCTCTGGCATGCGCACGAGATGCTGCTGGGTTTTGCCACCGGCGTGATCATCGGTTTCCTGCTCACGGCGGTCAAAGCCTGGACCGGATTGCAAACACCGCGTGGCGCCGCGCTGGGTGCACTGGTGCTGCTTTGGCTGGCGGCCCGTGTGGCCGCATGGCTTGCGCCTTACCCGGTGTACGCGGCGCTTGACGTCGTGCTGTTGCCAGCCGTGGCCGTGATTTTGCTGCGCATTCTTTTGCGCGCTGGCAACAAGCGCAACTTGCCGCTGGTCGGCATACTGGTGCTGCTGTCGGTGGCCAATCTGGCGTTCCACTTGGCGGTTTTGGGATGGCTTGCGCTGCCGCCCACCAGCGCGCTGTACGCAGCCCTGGGTCTGATCGTAATGGTTGAGTGCGTGATGGCCGGCCGGGTGATACCCGCGTTCACCATGAGCGTCACGCCAGGGCTGAAGATCGCCGTGCCGCCCTGGCTCGAACGCAGCGCGCTCGGCAGCACCTTCGTGGCGTTGGCGCTGTGGGTCTTTGCTTCAGGTGGATGGATCACGTTTGCTGCGTTGGCCGCAGCCGCCGTTTTGCAAGCGGCCCGCATGCTGCACTGGCATTCGAAGGTTGCGCTCAAGAAGCCGATCCTCTGGATCTTGCACGCGGCGTACGCATGGATTCCGCTGGGCCTGGCCTTGCTGGCACTCGCGCAGCCCGGTTGGGTGCTGGTCTCGGTGGGTGTCCATGCTCTCGCGGTAGGCGCTACTGGCGGGCTGATCATCGGCATGCTCACGCGTACGGCGCGCGGTCACACCGGCCGGCCGCTGCAGGTTTCGCGCGCCGAAGTGCTGGCCTATGTGCTGGTGATGGCTGCCGCGCTGCTGCGGGTGTTGGTGCCCATGGTGGCACCGCAGTGGTATTCACAGGCCCTCGTGGGCGCTGCCACCGCGTGGACCACGGCATTCCTGATCTATCTCGTGATGTACGTCCCTTGGCTGACGAGCACCCGGCTCGACGGCAAGGATGGCTGACCGTCCGCTGTTTTTGTCGCTGATTTCCCCCCGAAACCCTGAAGAAAGGTTCTCATGCTTCCTACCCAGTCTCCCGTGATCGACGTGCGCCAGATTCCCCCGCCTCAGCGCCACACCACCATTTTTGGCCAGTTTGACGAGCTGCTTCCCGGAGAGGCTGTCCAAATTGTCAGCGATCACGACCCGCGCCCGCTGCACCACCAGTTTGAAGCCCGTACGCCTGGCCAGTTTCAGTGGGCCTACCTGCAATCCGGCCCGGACCAGTGGCGCGTGCTGATCAGCAAGCTGGAAATGCCCGAAGACGCGGAAGAGCACCACTGCTGCTCAGGGGGAGCTTGCGGCGGCTGAGCTTCTCCTTGGCACGACAAAAAGGCGCCCACGAGGCGCCTTTTTGTTGGGTGCGGTGATTTACATGCCGAGCGCCAGCATGGCGGATTCCGACATGCGCGAGCGGTCCCAAGGCGGGTCGAACACCATGTTCACCGTGATCTCGCCGACGCGCGGAATCGCCAATACCTTGTCGCAGACTTCGTCAGCAATGGCCTCGCCCATGCCGCAGCCGGGTGCGGTGAGGGTCATGTCGATCAGAGCGCGCACATCGCCGCCCTCCATGGGCTCCAGATCACAGCGATACACCAGACCCAAGTCAACGATATTGACCGGAATTTCCGGGTCATAGCAGGTTTTGAGCGTGTTCCAGATGAGTTCGCTGACGTCTTCAACTTCAACATTCTCGGGGTGCTCGACTTGGGCGGGCGGCTCCTTGCCAATGGCGTCGGCATCGCTGCCCTTAAGCCGTACCAACTGGCCATCTACCACCAAGGTGAAATTGGAGCCCAGGGCCTGGGTCACCTGCGCCCACCCGCCGCCAGGCAAATCCATGGGGGTGCCATCGGGGATGCGCTCGACCGTTACAGGCCGGTTGATCAGCACGTCTTCGCGCATGCGTTTCATCATGGTGCGTCTTCTTCTGTGGATACGGGGGCGGCGGGTGCAGCCGGGTTGCTGGCAATGGCGTGCATCAGCGCATGCCAGCCCAGCAGTGCGCACTTGATTCGGCTGGGGTAGCGGCTGACGCCGGCCAGGCTGACGAGCTTGCCCAGCGGTGCACCTTCGGCGTCTTCTTCACCGGTAAGCACGGCGCGAAAGTGCTGTTGCAGCTTCTGGGCTGCAGCGATCTCCTGGCCTTTGACGGCTTCGCTCATCATCGAGGCGGACGCCATGCAGATGGCGCAGCCCTGGCCGTGAAAACGGATGTCGGCCAGTTTGCCATCGGCAACTGCCAGTTCCACGGACAGGTCGTCTCCGCACGAGGGGTTGGTGCCGCGTGCCTGGTGCGTGGGTGCGGAGAGGTGGCCGAAGTTGCGTGGCGAGCGTTTGTGCTCCAGCACCAGCTCCTGGTACAGGTCGGTTTCGGCGCTGCTCATCGCAACAACTCCAGGGCCTTGGCGACGCCTGCGACCAGGCGCTCGACTTCTTCCGGCGTGTTGTAGAGGGCAAACGAGGCGCGCGTCGTCGGCCCGCAGCCCAGGTGTTCCAGCAGCGGCTGGGCACAGTGCAGGCCGGTGCGTACGGCGATGCCTTGGCCGTCGAGCAGGGTGCCGACATCGTGCGGGTGCGCGCCGTCGGTAACGAAGGAGACGATGGCGGTATCCAGCGTGTCGGCCGACAGAACGCGCAGGCCGGGCAGGGCCGAGAGGCCTTGCACGGCTTGGGCGCGCAGGGCGTGCAAATGCTGGTCAATCGCATCCCGGCCCACGGCGTCAATGAATTTCGCCGCTGCCGCCATGCCGATGGCACCGCCGACATTGGGCGTGCCGGCTTCCAGTCGGGCCGGGAGCGCGGCGTAGCTGGCGCCCGTGAAGCTCACCCATTCCACCATGTCGCCGCCGACGCGAAGCGGCGCCAGCAGTTCAAGGGCTTCGCGCCTGCCCACCAGCGCGCCGGTGCCCATGGGGCCATACATCTTGTGGCCGGAGAACACGAGGAAATCGCAGGGCAGGGCAGAGATGTCGGGCACGGCGTGCGCCGCCACCTGGGCAGCGTCCAGCACGGTCAGGGCGCCGGCTTGGCGCGCCATGGCCAACAGGTCGGCAAAGGGCGGGCGTTCTCCGGTGGCGTTGGCGCAGGCGGTCACGGCGAACACGCGGGTGCGCGGTGTCAGCAGGCGGGCCAGGTCCTCGGCGTGCAGATGGCCCTCGGCGTCGGGCAAGAGGATGCGCAGCAGCGCGCCGCTCTCGCGCGCCGCGCGCTGCCAGGGCAGCAGATTGGCGTGGTGTTCCAGGCCGCTGACGATGATTTCGTCGCCCGGCTGCAAAGGCTTGCTGCCGCCGGCGTGTGCCGACAGGCCATGCGCCACGAGGTTGAGCGACTCGGTGGTGCCCGAGGTGAACACCAGTTCGTGCTCAGATCCTGCACCGACAAAGCGTTTGAGCTGGGCGCGCGCAGCGTCGTAGGCGTCGGTGGCGCGCTGGCTCAGTGCGTGCACGCCGCGGTGGATGTTGGCGCGGTTGTGGCGCTCGAAGTGCTGCAAGGCGTCCAGCACCGGCTGCGGCATCTGCGTGGTGGCGGCGTTGTCCAGATAGGCCAGCGGGTGGCCCTGAATGTGCTGGGAAAGCACCGGAAACAGCGCGCGCAGCCCGGCAACGCCGGACGGACCGGTGGGAGCTGCGCCGGATGCGCTGAGCCAGCGGGCGGGAAGCATGTCACCCATGGCTTGTCTCCAGCACCTGGCGCAGCACGCCTTGAAGGGCATCGCCCTGGGTCAGGGCATCGAGCGTGGCGGTGTCCGTGAAGCAGCGCGACAGCAGAGCGTTGGCCATGCCTTCGATGATGAGCGAGCGTGCGGCCACCGCGTCCAGTCCGCGCTGGCGTGCGTAGAACAAGGCGTCTTCGGGCAAAGCGCCCCAGGTGGCGCCGTGGGCCGCTTGCACGTTGTCGTGGTAAATCTCCAGGTGCGGGCGCAGGATGAGGCGTGGCTGGCCACCCAGCGGGATGCCCGCGAGCCGCTGGTGCACGTCGGCCTCGTCCGAGCCCGGTGCAATGTGCGTGCTGGCGTTGGCCACCGTGTGCGCCTTGCCGCTGGCCAGTACCAGCGCTTCGCTGTGGCTGGTGGTGTGTGCTGCAGCGTGGCGCATGAAAACCTGCTGCTCGAACTTTGTGTCGGCCGCACAGGTCAGGCCTGCAACATGGGCCGAAGCACCGGCGCCGCTGAGCAGCACGTCGCTGCGCTGCAGGTGGTAGCTGCTGCCGCCCGCGACAAACGCCTGGACGTAGCGGGCGTTCTCAGCGATCTGGGCGTGAACGATGTGCGCGCAGCGGTCTTCCTCGTGCGGTGCCAGGATGCGCAAGTGCTGCAGGCTGGCGCCCCGCGCGAGACGCACGTGCAACTGCAGGTTCTGGACCTTGCCGCCAGAGGGGGCTGCGTCGCCCGCCAGATGGAGTTCGCGCAGGACGCAGTGCACTCCTTCGGCGATATCGAGCACCAGCAGGGGCGCCTCCACCTGGCCCGTGGGCTGGTGGCGCAGTTCAAGCTGCGTGGGTTGCTGTGCGGTACCGGCCTCCACCCGCAGACGCAGGCCTGCAGAACACAAGGCGCGGTGCGCCCAGGCAAACGGTGCGGCGTCGCCGTCACCCGGCAAGTCCAGGTCGGCGAACAACTCGGCACGCTGCGCCGTATCGGTGGCAGATAGCTCGTGCGCGGTGACGCCGCTGGGCGTGCCGCCGGCCAGCGTGGTGAGGGACCAGCCGCTGCTCTCGGTCAATGGGGTTTCGGCAGCATGTTCCAGCCAGTCGGCAGCTGGAGGTGGCGACAGGTGGCGAAACGACTCGTTCTTTTTTCCTATCCAGCCAGTGGCGGCGAGGTGCTCGCGGGCCATGAGCATGGCCTCATGCGCGGTAAAGGGGCGAATGTTCATGGTCTCAAGCCTCTGCCAGCTCGGGGGCCTGGACAAAACCGGT
>JAMLIT010000041.1 GCA_023954035.1 Burkholderiaceae bacterium
TCCATCATGTAGCTGCCGGCCCAGGGGTCGACCACGTTGGTGATGTGCGTCTCTTCCTGGATGATGAGCTGCGTGTTGCGCGCAATGCGCGAGCTAAATTCCGTGGGCAGCGCAATGGCTTCGTCGAGCGCATTGGTGTGCAGGCTTTGGGTGCCGCCAAACACGGCGGCCATGGCCTCGATGGTGGTGCGCACGATGTTGTTGTAGGGGTCCTGCTCGGTGAGCGACCAGCCCGAGGTCTGGCAGTGCGTGCGCAGCATCAGGCTCTTGGGGTTCTTGGCGCCGGTTTCCTTCATGATGCGGCACCACAGCAGGCGGGCTGCGCGCATCTTGGCGACTTCAAGGTAGAAGTTCATGCCAATGGCCCAGAAGAACGACAGGCGCCCGGCGAACGCGTCCACATCCAGGCCCGAGGCAATGGCCGTCTTCACGTACTCCTTGCCGTCGGCCAGCGTAAAGGCCAGTTCCAGCGCCTGGTTGGCCCCGGCTTCCTGCATGTGGTAACCCGAGATCGAGATCGAGTTGAACTTCGGCATGTTCCTGGCCGTGTACCCGATGATGTCGCCAATGATGCGCATCGAGGGCTTGGGCGGGTAGATGTACGTGTTGCGCACCATGAACTCTTTCAGAATGTCGTTCTGAATGGTTCCCGAGAGCTGGTCTTGCGAAACGCCCTGCTCTTCCGCCGCCACCACGTAGCCCGCCAGCACCGGCAGCACGGCGCCGTTCATGGTCATCGATACGCTGACCTTGTCCAGCGGAATCTGGTCGAACAGAATCTTCATGTCCTCGACCGAGTCAATGGCGACGCCCGCCTTGCCCACGTCGCCCGTCACGCGGGGGTGGTCCGAGTCGTAGCCGCGGTGCGTGGCCAGGTCGAAGGCCACCGACACCCCCTGCCCGCCTGCCGCCAGTGCCTTGCGATAGAAAGCGTTGGATTCTTCAGCCGTCGAGAACCCGGCGTACTGGCGAATCGTCCACGGCCGCACCGCATACATGGTGGCCTGCGGGCCGCGCAGGTAGGGCTCAAAGCCCGGCAGCGTGTTGGCGTAGGGCAGGCTGGCGGTGTCTTCGGCGGTGTACAGCGGCTTGACCGTGATGCCGTCGGGCGTGACCCAGTTCAAGGCATCCACATTGCCACCGGGGGCCGATTTGGCGGCGGCCTTGGCCCAATCCTCCAAGGTTGCAGAAGCAAATGGAGGCGTTTGGCGGGCGAAAGTACTCATGGCAAACAACTTGTTGAGGAAGAATGGAGCGTTCCAGCATTCGTGCGCGAGGGCGGAGCCACGATGGCACGACAGGCGAACGCGGTGCAGTTTACATCATTTATAATTATTCATTCAAAATATTCCATTTCGCTTACAATCCGCCCATGTCTTCCATCACGCTCACCCCCCGCGCCCTCTATCAGGATGTCGCGGAGGAGCTGCGCCAGCGCATTTTTCGCCGGGAGCTGGAACCTGGGAGCTGGATCGACGAGTTGCGGATCGCGGAAGAATTCGGCATCAGCCGAACCCCCCTGCGCGAAGCGCTGAAGGTGCTGGCCGCGGAGGGTCTCGTGACCATGAAGGTGCGGCGCGGTGCTTACGTCACCGAGATGTCGGAAAAGGACCTGCGCGACGTGTACCACTTGCTCAGCCTGCTGGAAAGCGATTCTGCGGGGGTCGTGGCAACTCACGCAAAGCCGGAAGACCTGCGTGCGTTGGAGCAACTGCATGCCGAGCTGGAGCGGGCGACTGGCGAGCGCGAGCGGTTCTTTGCCCTCAACGAGCAATTTCACATGCGCCTTCTGGAGCTTTCCGGCAACCGCTGGCGCAGCCAGATGGTGACCGATCTTCGCAAAGTGATGAAACTCAATCGCCACCATTCCCTGCTCAAGCAAGGTCGGGTTGAGGACTCTCTGAACGAGCACCGCGCCATCATGGCCGCACTCCTGGCCCGCGATGCCGAGGCTGCCGCCCTTGCCATGCGAAACCATTTTGCGCAGGGACTCGAGGCCGCGGGCTAAAGACACGGACCCGTTGCAGGCGAGATATTCGCTTGGGATTGCGCTGGCTCGGGAGGTCTATGTAAGTGTGGCAGAAAAAGAAAGCCTGCTATTGGTCTGATAGCAGGCTTCTCTTACTGTACTTGGTGGGACGTGCGGGGGTCGAACCCACGACAAACGGATTAAAAGTCCGCTGCTCTACCAACTGAGCTAACGTCCCGATCTCTGTTGCAAAGCTCTGAATGAGCTGCAGCAAAGCCTTGAATTATACATTTTTTGACTGCTTCGCCAAAACGTCCATTATCCAGCCGGCTGCGCACAATCCGAAACTTGCGGTCACCGCGACCGTCGAACCGTAGCCGTGGCAGTTGAGCGTACCGTCGACGTGGGCCTGGCGCGTGCAGGAGATGTCCGGCGGCGCGACGGCCTCGCGGCTGAATACGCAGGCAATGTCGAAGTCCTTGCCCGGCGCGCGCGGCGCCGCGTGGTGCTTGCGCATCCGGTAGCGAAGCTGTGCCAACAGTGGGTCGTGGGTGACCTGCGCGAGATCCGCAACCTCGATCCGGTGCGCCAGGCGCTTGCCACCGGCCGCACCGGACGCGATGAACAGCTGTTTATGGCTGCGCGCCCAGGCGGCCATGGCTGCCTTGGCGTGGACCTGGTCGCAGGCGTCGATGACGCCATCGACTTGGGCCCCCTGCAGGACTTCGGGCCAATTGCCGGGTTCGGCGAATTCCTCAACGCAGTGCACGACGCATCCGGGATGAATACCGCCGATGCGCTCGCGCATTGCATGCACCTTGGCTTGGCCCAGCGTGGAATCGAGTGCGTGGACCTGCCGATTGACGTTGGATTCGGCGATGTGGTCCAGATCGATCAGTGTGAGCTCGCCCACCCCACTGCGGGCCAGTGCCTCGGCAGCCCAGGAACCCACGCCACCGATGCCGACGATGGCGACATGGGCCTGTGCGATGCGGGCAGCGCCAGCCGCTCCGTAGAGCCGATCGAGCCCGCCAAAGCGCCGCTGCGATACCTCCGCAACCGGGACGAAGGAGCCTGCTGAGCTCACTTCATGCGGGCCAGGCGTTCCTTGGCGGCAGCCGCGGCCTCCGAGGAGGGATAGACGCGTATAAGGTCTTCAAGCGTCTTGCGGGCACCGCTGGTCGCCTTGAGTTCCATCTGGCAGTTGGCAATCGACAGGGCCGCTTCCGGCGCGCGCGCGTGGTTGGGTGCGCTGGCAAGCAAGGCCTTGAAGTTGACGATGGCCTCCTTGTAGTCGCGCGTTGCATACTGGGCGTTGCCCAGCCAGAAGCGCGCAGACGTCGCGTAGCCGCTGCGGGGATACTGGCGCAGAAAGCTCGCAAAAGCCATGGCCGCATCGGCAAACTTGCCGGAACGGAAGGTCGCTAGCGCCGCCTCGAAGTCCTGTCGCTCGGCGGGCTCGGCGACGAACTCCTGACCGTCGATGCTCACTTTTCCTGGCTCAAACTTCTTCAGACGGTCATCGACACCCTGGCTGATCTCCTTTTGCTGGCGCTGGAGTTCGGAGACGTCTCGGGCCAATTGCTCGTTCTGTCCCCGCAGTTTGGCCAACTCCACGTGCAGCGACTCGATCTGGCCCTGAAGGTCCAGCAGACTGCGGCGCATCTGGCTGCTGTCCTCGCCCGAGCGGCGCAAATCATCGCCCGCACGCTGGTTCGATTGCGCAAGCGCATCGACGCGCTGACGCAGTTCAAGGATGGCGCGGCGTGCCTCGTCGTCTTCAAACAGTGCTGCGCGCGCCGGTGCAGAAAGAATCCCTCCGGCCAGTGCCAGAGCCAGTACCCATTTCCAGCGTCCGCTCATCGGGTTGGCAAGCATCGCTTAACGGTACGCGAGTTCGGCACGGCGATTCTGCGCATAGGCCTCTTCCGAGTTGCCCAGAGCGGCCGGCTTTTCCTTTCCGAAGCTCACGGCCTCCATCTGGCGTTCAGGCACCCCCAGCAGCGCGAGTGCACGGCGCACGGCTTCGGCGCGTTTCTGGCCCAGCGCCAGGTTGTATTCGCTGCCACCGCGCTGGTCGGTATTGCCTTCAATCACCAGGTTGCGGTTCGGATTGGCTTTGAGAAAGCGTGCATGCCCTTCGATCACGGACTGGAAATCGGGCTTGATGACGTAGCTGTCGTAATCGAAATAAATGATTCGCGCTATGCCCACCGGGCCGGCTGCGTCCCGCGCCGATGCGTTGAGGTCCACGCCCTGCACGCCGCTCTGGCCAGCGTTGCCGGTATTGGCACCGTTGTTGCTGGTCGACAGCGGCGCGCCCGCCTTGTCATCCACGGGCACGTTGTCCAGGTCAACGCCGGAACTGCAGCCTGCCAGCACCACCAGCGCCGCTGCCAGGTAGGAAATACGCTTGATCATTGGAATTGCTCCTGAGCCTTAAAAAAGAATAGATGTGAGATCGAAGAAATGGTCATTGGTTCTGAAACGGACCCCAGTCTGGCTCACGCAGATCGCCGCCTTGGCCCGCCAGCCGCGCCTTGATCTTGCCGTCAATGGTGGTGGTCATCAGCGCCTCGCGCCCCTGCTGCTGGGTGGCGTAGACGATCAGGCGACTGTTGGGCGCGAAACTCGGGCTCTCGTCGGCCGTGGTGTCCGTGATCGCACGCACGCCGCCATTGCCTAAGTCCATCACATGCAGCTTGAAACCGCCGCCCACGCGCGAGATATAGGCCAGCCAACGCCCGTCGGGACTGAGGGCGGGAGAGATGTTGTAGCTGCCGTCAAAGGTCACGCGTTCGGGATTGCCGCCGCTGGCCGGCATGCGGTAAATCTGCGGAGCGCCGCCGCGGTCGCTGACGAAATAAATCGTTCGCCCGTCCGGGGCATACAAGGGCTCGGTGTCGATCCCTGCGCTTTGGATCAATCGCCGCGGCTCCCCCCCATTGGCGTCAATGGTGTAGATCTGCGAATTGCCGTCTCGGCTGAGCGTCACGGCCAGCGATTTGCCGTCCGGCGCCCAGGCAGGCGCGCTGTTGGAGCCGCGGAAGTTGGCGATCAGACGCCGCCGGCCGGTGGCCACTTCATGCACGTACACCACGGGCTTGCGGGATTCGAACGACACGTAGGCGATTTGCCGACCGCTCGGTGACCATGCGGGTGAAATGATGGGCTCGGGGCTTGCCAGGGCCGACTGGGCGTTTTCTCCATCCGCATCGGCAACCCACAGCGTGTGGCGCGCACCCGCCTTGGTGACGTAGGTCAGGCGGGTCGAGAAAACCCCCTTCTCGCCAGTGAGCTTTTCATAAACGAAATCGGCGATGCGGTGCGCGACGAGGCGCAGGTCGGCCTGAACGATGACATAGCTTTGCCCGCCCAGGTCTTGGCCGCGCACCACGTCCCAGAGACGAAAGCGGATGTCGTAGCGACCGTCGGCAAGGCGCGAAATGCTGCCGCTCACCAGAGAATCGGCGCTCTTTTGTCGCCACAGGGCCACGTCCGGGCGGGAGGCCTCGTCCAATGCCGCGCCGCTGGCGTCCACCGCACGAAACTGCCCGCTGCGCTCCAGATCGGCCTGCACGATGGCCGATATTTTTTGCGGGGACTGGGCCTCGCCGCGAAACGGCGCGATGGCGATCGGCAACTGCGTCAGCCCGATGCCAGAGACCTCGACGCGAAATTGCGCCAGCGCAGGTGTGCCGGCCAGGGAACCCAGAGTGGCGAGTGCCGCGCGGCGCGAACGCGGCCAGGTGAGTGAAAAAGGCAGTGTGGGAAGTTTCATTCGCAAATGGCAGCAGCCGTTCAGGGGCCGGCTGTCAAGGCCGAATGTTACACACTGGCGCCGCCGGCCCGTGTCACAAAACGTTGAAGGGTGCGCGAAAAGTAGAATGCGCGGCACATGTCTTCACCCGATTCCGGCGCCACGGCGCAGCGCAAGAGCGCGCCCGCCGCCGGCGCAGCGCTCTCCGCCGCGCCACTTCTTGCGCGGCTTGCCCGCCTCTCGGAGTATTTTCGAGGGCAGCGCCTGGCCTGGACGGCGGCCGTGATTGCTACGTTGGTGGGGGCCATCACCGAACCGCTGATTCCCGCGCTGCTCAAGCCCCTGCTGGACCGCGGCTTCACCCAAGGCAGTCTGCAGCTCTGGATGGTGCCGCTGGCCATCATGGGGGTGTTTCTGGTCCGGGGACTGGCACAGTTTGTCGGCCAGTATGCGCTGGCGCGCATCGCCAACGAGGGCATGCTGATTCTTCGGGAGACGCTTTTTGCGCGTTTGTTGGCCGCCGACATGGCGTTGTTTGCACGGCAGTCGGCCAGCAGCCTGTCCAACACGGTGGTGTACGAGGTGCAGACCGGCGCGACGCTGCTGGTGCAGGCCTTGCTGGGGCTCTCGCGCGACGGCTTTACGCTGCTGGCGTTGCTGGGCTATCTGCTCTACCTCAACTGGCAGCTGACCTTGATCGTTGCGCTGGTGGTGCCGGGCGTCGCCTGGATCATGAAGACCCTTTCGCGCCGGTTGTACCGCATCACCAAAACCAGCCAGCAGGCCACTGATGCCCTGGCCTACGTGGTTGAAGAAAATGTGCTGGCGCACCGCATGGTGCGCCTGCACGCAGCGCAGCCGGGGCAGACGGAGCGATTCGGCGCGCTCAGCCGGAACCTGCGCGGTCTGGCCATCAAGGCCACCATTGCCTCGGCAGCGATGACGCCGCTGACGCAGCTGCTCGCGGCAGCCGCACTCTCGGCCGTCATCTGCACCGCGCTGTGGCAAAGCCGGGGCGCGGCGACGCAGGACGTGACGGTAGGCGGATTCGTCGCCTTCATCACGGCGATGCTGATGCTGATTGCCCCGATCCGCCGGCTGGCCGACGTCGCCAACCCGATCACCCGCGGCGTGGCGGCACTCGAGCGTGGCCTGGCGCTGCTGGGCGAGACACCCGCAGAGACCGGCGGCAGCCACACCAGCGCGCGGGCGCAAGGCGCCATCGTGTTCGACCAGGTCAGCGTGGCCTTTGCCGCCGATCGTCCGCCGGCGCTGGACCGGGTCAGCTTTACCGTCAAACCAGGCGAAATCATCGCCCTGGTCGGCCCCTCGGGCGCCGGCAAAACCACCCTGGTCAACCTGTTGCCACGCTTCGTCGCCTGCGACCGGGGACAGGTGCTTCTTGATGGGCACGCGCTGGAGCAATGGGATCTGCGCAACCTGCGCTCCCAGTTTGCGCTGGTAAGCCAGGACGTGGTGATGTTCAACGACACGCTGGCGGCCAATGTGGCGTTGGGTGGTCCGCTGGACACGCGGCGGGTCAGCGACTGCCTGGCCGCAGCCAATCTGGCCGAGCATGTCGCCGGCCTGCCGCAGGGCATCCATACCCAGGTCGGACACAATGCAGCACAGCTCTCGGGCGGGCAGCGCCAGCGCCTGGCCATTGCCCGCGCGCTGTACAAGGACGCCCCGATTTTGATTCTCGACGAAGCCACCTCGGCGCTCGACACCGAATCAGAGCGTTTGGTGCAGGAAGCGCTGGCGCGCCTGATGCAGGGCCGCACGACCCTGGTGATCGCCCATCGGCTCTCCACCATCGAGCATGCGGATCGCGTCGTTGTGATGGATCGGGGACGGGTGGCGGAACAAGGCACGCACCGGGAATTGATGCAAGCCGGCGGCCTATATGCCCGGCTGCAGGCGCGGCCCGAGGGGGGTGGCGCGCCCGCCTGACTACCAGCGGCCGCGCTGCGGCTGGCGCCTTCGAATGGCGTCTGCAATGGTTTTGGCGCTGCTCTTGCGCTCGGCCCGCAGCGCGAAGTCGACGGCATTGAGGCGCAACTGGTTGCGCAGCGAAGGATCGGCGCCCTCGCGCAGCAGCAGCTCCAGCGACTCGTCGGTTCCATACTGGGCCGCCATCATCAGCGGCGTGGTTCCGTTGGGAGACGCCGCGTCGATGTAGGCGTGGTGTTCCAGCAGCAGAGCAATGATTTCGCTCTGGTAGTTGCTCGTTCCCGCGGCGGCGTAATGCAATGGGGTCCAGCCCGGATGGTTGACGTCGGCGTCGCGCGCGAGCAGCGTGCGCACCAAGTCGCTTTGTCCGCGCAGTGCGGCCAGCATCAAGGCGGTTTCCTGGTTGGCATTGCGGGCGTTGACCTCCAGATTCGGCGCGCCGAGCAGGGCGGCTGCGGCGCGCAGGGAATCGGCCAGCACCGCCACGCACAAGGCGGGCTGGCCCTTGGCGTTGGTGGTGTTGGGATCAAATCCACGGCGCAGAAGGGACTGCACAGTGACACCATCGTCGCGCCCAATGGCGACAAAAAAGTCCTCGTACGAGCCCGCGTAGGCCCACTGCGTCCAGGCCCCCGCCGCCCCGACGGCCAGGACACGGCGCCGCGCGATCATCATGCCTGCGCCCTGGGAAAAAGCCGCTCGAAATTGCGGCTGGTGGCCTCTGCCACCGCCTCCAGCGCAATCCCACGCACCTGCGCGACCTGCTGCCCCACGTGCGGCACGTAGGCAGGCGAATTGATCTTGCCGCGAAACGGCACGGGGGCAAGGTAGGGGCTGTCGGTCTCAATCAGCATGCGGTCCATCGGAACAAAAGCCACCACGTCGCGCAAGGCTTGCGCGCTTTTGAAGGTGATGATTCCGGAAAAAGAAATGTAGTAGCCCAGATCCAACGCGGCCCGGGCCACTTCGCTCGATTCGGTGAAGCAGTGAAACACCCCGCCCGCGCGGTTCCCGGCGCCGTCTTCCCCTTCTTCGCGCAGGATAGCCAGGGTGTCCTCTGATGCGCTGCGGGTATGGATGATCAGGGGCAGGCCAGCGGCGCGCGCGGCGCGGATATGGGTGCGAAAGCGATCACGCTGCCACTGCAGATCGGCAATGCTGCGCCCACCCTTTCGATCCTCCATGCCGTAGTAATCAAGCCCGGTTTCACCAATGGCCACCACGCGCGGCAGAGCGGCGCGCTTGAGCAAATCCTGGACCGTGGGCTCCTGCACGCCCTCGTTGTCGGGGTGCACTCCCACCGAGCACCAGAAGTTGCTGTAGCCCGTTGCCAGTGCGTGGACCTGGGGGAATTCTTCCAGCGTGGTGCAGATGCACAAGGCCCGGTCCACCTGCGCTGCGTCCATGGCCTGGCGGATGGCGGGCAGTTGCTCGGCCAGTTCAGGAAAACTCAAATGACAATGGGAATCAACAAACATGCGTGTGGCGCGCCCAGATCGGAGGTTGAGCCGCTGCCGTTACCCGCCGCGGCTGCAAAGCATCAGGCGTCAGATGGTCTGCGTCGGGCGCTCGGAGCCCAGGGCAGAGCCAAGAATTTCTTCGATCTTGTGCTTGAGCTGGCGCGACTTTTCGTCCTTGGGGAACTGGATGCCGACCCCCTGGGTGCGGTTGCCGCCGGAACGTGCGGGGGTCACCCACGCCACCCGGCCTGCCACGGGGTAGCGCTGCGTGTCGTCGGGCAGCGTCAGCAGCACGTAGACGTCGTCCCCAAGGCGGTATTCGCGCGGCGTCGGCACAAAAATGCCGCCTTCGACGAAAAACGGAATGTAGGCCGCATACAAGGCGGCCTTTTCCTTGATCGCCAATTGCATGACGCTCGGGCGGGGGGCATTGGTCGATGTGCTCATGAAGGGCTTTTGGCAGTCGCTGACGCCGAGTGTAGGACGTTTCGCGCCTGGGCAACAAGGGCTTCGAGCATCAGCGGCACCGCAAACGGATGCTCGGCCGTGCGCGCGGCCTGCATCAGCTCACGGCTCCAGCGGGCGAGCAGCGGCAGAGCAGGCGCCGGCGGCAAGACCCTGGCGTCGAAATAGCGCGGCGCCGCGCCGGCCTGTTGCACCTGCAGGTCGTGGCAGAGCTTTTGCAACGCCGCAATCGTCTGCGCCGGGCTCCAGCCGTCCACGGCGCGTACGTCGCCTTGCTGCATCGCTTTGGGAAACGCCATCCAGGCAGACGGATCTGCGCCCGAGCGCGCCAGCCCGAGCGCGTCGTCCGGTCGGCCGCCGGCAGCGCGCAGCCATGCCTGGGCCGCCGCAGGCGCCACCTCCTGGGCAACCAGCCATTGCAGCACGTCCTGCTGTGGCGGCCAATGCAAAGCATGCGCCATGCAGCGGCTGCGGATGGTGGGCAGCAGCGCATGCGCGGCCTCGGTGGCCAGCACAAAGCGCGTGTCGCCTGCGGGCTCTTCCAGCGTTTTGAGCAGCGCATTGGCGGCAATGGCGTTCATCTGCTCGGCCGGATAGACAAGCACCACCTTGCCCTGCCCGCGCGCGCTGGTGCGCTGCGCGAACTCCACCGTCTCGCGCATGGCGTCGACGCGGATTTCGCGGCTGGGCTTGCGCTTTTTGTCGTCGATGTCGCTCTGCGCCTTTTCCGGCAGGGGCCAGCCGCGATCGATCATGTCGGTCTCCGGCATCAGCACGGTCAGGTCGGCGTGCGCGTGCACGTCAATGGCGTGGCAACTGGTGCACTGGCCGCAGGCGCCTTGCGCGCCGGGCGATTCGCACAGCCAGGCCTGCCCCAGCGCCATCGCCAGCGCAAATTGCCCCAGCCCCGAGGGGCCATGCAGCAGCCAGGCATGGCCGCGCTGCGCGAGCAGGGCGTCGCGCTGGGTGGCAAGCCAGGGTGGCAAACTCACCGCGGTCCTCCACCGGCAGCCACCATGATGGCCAGCCAGCCCCTGCGCACCAAAGCCTGGGTGATTTGCTGCCATACGGAGTGGCGCGACTGCGCGGCGTCGATGCGCACAAAGCGCTGCGGCGCGGATTGCGCGCGCTCGGCATAACCCTGGGCGACGCGGGCAAAGAAGTCTGCGTCCTGCGCCTCAAAGCGGTCCGGAGCGCGGGCCGATTCCAGCCGGGACGCTGCAAGGGCGGGAGGCAGATCGAACCACAGCGTCAGGTGCGGTTCAAGCATCAAATCCGGCTCTAGCGCAATACTCGTCTGCACCATACGCTCTAAAATTGATAGTGTTTCTGTACTGAAGCCGCGCCCGGCGCCCTGGTAGGCAAAGGTGGCGTCGGTGAAGCGGTCGCACAACACCACCTCGCCCCGTGCCAGCGCGGGGGCAATCACCTGGCAGATATGGTCGCGCCGGGCGGCAAACGCCAGCAGTGCCTCGGTCAGCGGGTCCATGGCCTCACCGAGCAGCAGGCTGCGCAGCGATTCCGCCAAGGGCGTGCCGCCGGGCTCGCGCGTGCGGGTGACCGTTCGCCCCTGGGCCCTGAACGCTTCGGCCAGGGGCTCGATGTGCGAGGACTTGCCCGCGCCGTCGATGCCCTCGAAGCTGATGAATAACCCCCTGGTGGCCATGTGCTGCGTTCCTTCTTACTGGCCGCGTTGGTAGCGGCCGACGGCACGGTTGTGCTCGTCGAGTGAGCTGCTGAACTGGCTGCTACCGTCACCGCGCGCCACGAAGTACAGCGCCTTCGTTCGCTCGGGTTGCACTGCGGCCAGAAGCGAGGCCTTGCCCGGCATGGAAATCGGCGTCGGTGGCAAGCCGGCGCGGGTATAGGTGTTGTAGGGCGTGTCGGCCTGCAAATCGCGCTTGCGCAGATTGCCATCAAAGCGCTCGCCCAGACCATAGATCACCGTGGGGTCGGTCTGCAGCAGCATGCCCACGCGCAGGCGGTTCGTGAACACGCCCGCCACCAGGGCGCGGTCGGCCTCGCGCCCGGTTTCTTTTTCGACGATGCTGGCCAGTACCAGGGCTTCGTCGGGGGTTTTGAGCGGCGTATCGGCCGCGCGCTGCTCCCAGGCGGCGGCCAGTTGCCGCTCCATGGCGTGCAGGGCGCGGCGCAGCACGGTGAGATCGCTCGCTCCCTTCGCGTAGGTGTAGGTGTCCGGAAAGAAGCGGCCTTCGGCGGCGATGCCTGCGCGGCCCAGGCGCTCCATCAATGCCGAATCATCCAGCGCTGCGCTGTCGGGCCTGAGTTCTGTCTGCGCCAGGGCGGCGCGAACCTGGCGGAAGTTCCAACCCTCGACCAAGGTGAGCGCGCGCAGGGTTTCGTCGCCGCGCACCAGTTTGTCCAGCAGATCGCGGGGACTGGTTCCGCGAGCAATCTCGTAGTTGCCCGCCTTGATCGAACGGCTCTGACCCGACAGGCGGAACCACCAGTACAACAGCCGGGCGTCGGTCTGCACGCCCGCGGCCTGCAATTCGTAGGCCACGCCGCGCGGCGAGGTGCCGGGCTCGATGGCCAGCTCGATCGGCGCCTCGCCCATGGCCAGCGGCGCGTGCAGCCACCACCAGGCCGCTGCGCCAAGCGCCAGCACCAAGAACAACAAGCCTCTGAAAGCGCGACGCACAACCCTGCTACCTGCAATGAATGGGAGGCAGGAATGATAATTGACCCATGACAACCCGCTTCGATGGCATCACCCCCCTGCCCCACCTCGGCGTGATCCGCGCCGAGGGCGAGGACGCCGTGAAATTCCTGCACGGCCAGCTCACCCATGACTTTGCCTTGCTTGACCTGCAGCACGCGCGGCTCACCGCTTTTCTGTCGGCCAAGGGCCGCATGCAGGCGAGCTTCATCGGCTTCAAGCGCAGCCCCGCCGAGGTGCTGCTGGTCTGCAGCCGCGATCTGCTGGCGCCCACGCTCAAACGCATGTCCATGTTTGTGATGCGCGCCAAGGCCAGGCTGAGCGATGCCAGCGAAGAGTTTCTGCTCTATGGCTTGGCAGGGAGCGCTATTGAAAAAGTAGCTGGTAGCGCAATACAGGCAAGCGAAAAAGCCGATTTTGGCGATATTTCTGTGGTGGGATTGGCGCCTGCAGGTGCCGTGCCTCGTGCGCTGTGGATCGCGCCTGCCGGCACGCCTGCGCCGGAAGGCTCGCTGCTGCCCGACACGCTGTGGACCTGGGGGGAGGTGCAAAGCGGCGTGGCGACGCTGACAGCGCCGCTGGTCGATGCCTTCGTGCCGCAGATGCTCAACTACGAGTCGGTCGATGGTGTGAGCTTCAAAAAGGGCTGCTACCCTGGCCAGGAAATCGTGGCGCGCAGCCAGTTTCGCGGCGCCATCAAGCGGCGCGCCTTCATCGTCCATGCCGATGTGTCCTTGCAAGTGGGTGCCGAGGTCTTCAATGCGTCAGAACCCGAGCAAGCCTGCGGCATCGTGGCCCAGGCTGCCCCGGCACCCGGCGGCGGCTGGGATGCCATCGTGGTGCTCCAGCTCGCCGCAGCCGAGTCGGGTGCTCTGCATGCCGACAGCGCGGAGGGCCCGGCACTGCGCCTGGGAACCCTGCCCTACGCACTCAAGGACGACTTGTAGCCAACAAGCGCTGCATGGGCACATGCGGCAGACCCGCTTCTTCATAGCGCGGGCCACTCACCTCAAAACCTGCACGCTCGTAGAACGGCTGCGCACTGGTCTGGGCGTGGAGCACCACCTGGTGGTCGCCCCGCTTGGCTGCAGCCTGCACCAGGGCGTCCAGCACCTGTCGGCCCAGCCGCCCACCGCGCAGCGCGCGGTGCACGGCCATGCGGCCAATGCGCGAGACGCCGGGGGAAAGCGTCACCAACCGCCCCGTGGCCACAGGCTGGTCCAGTCGGTTTGTCACCAGCGCATGCAAGGCCGTTGCGTCCTGGCCGTCCATTTCAATGTCTGGAGCGATGCTTTGTTCCTCGACAAACACCGCCTGGCGCACGCGCGCAGCGCGCTCCCCTAAGTCCTGCCAGGCGCCCAGCTGGAGCTGCGTCGCGCTTTCGCCTGCCTCGAATGCGGTAAACAGGTCGCGCAGCAGCGCAGGGACCGGCGTCGGCCGCTGGCTCGCCGGGTCTGCAAAGACGTAAATCAGCTCGCCCGACACCAGCAACTGCTCGCCGCGAAAGATGCCGCCGCCAAACAGCATGGAGCTGTTACCGACGCGCTGGCAGCGCATGCCGATTGTCAGCATGTCGCCTTCTCGCGCCGAGGCGTGGTATTCGAGCGTGACCTTTTTCAGATACGGCTCGCCGCCAAGGGTGTGCATCGCATCGTCGTACGGCAGCGCCAACGCGCGCCAGTAGTCGGTGATTGCGGTGTCGAAGTAGGTGAGGTAGTGGGCGTTGAAGACGATGCGCTGCATGTCGATCTCGGCCCAGCGAACGCGCAAACGCGATTGGCAGCGGTAGTCTTGCAATGGCATGGCGTCATCCTTCATGAAAGCTCGAATGCAGCGCGCAGCGCCGCCGCCGCGTCGGCATGGGCGGTGCGCGCCTCGGGGATGGCGCGGCCCATCTTGATGAATTCGTGGGTCACGCCGCGGTAGATTTCCAGATTCACCGGCACTCCGGCGGCGCGCAGCTTGTCGGCGTAATCAATGCCCTCGTCCACCAGCGGGTCGCATTCGGCCAGCCCGATCCAGGCCGGCGCGACGCCCTCCACATCAGGCGCCAGCAGCGGCGCAAAACGCCAGTCTTCGCGTTGGGAACGATCAAGCACGTACTGACTGAAGAACCAGGAAATAGCCGCTTCATCGAGTACCAAGCCACGGGAAAACCTGGCGTGCGAGGGCGTGTCCTGGTGCGCGGCGCAGCCGGGATAGAAAAGCAGCTGCAACGCCAGCGGCAGGCCCGCGTCGCGCGCCAGAATGGCGTTGACGGTGGCCAGCGTGCCACCGGCACTGTCGCCGCCCACGGCAATGCGCTGCGGGTCCGCACCCAGCCCTTTGGCGTGGGCCACCAACCAGGTGAGTGCGTCCCAGGCATCATGGGATGCCGTGGGAAAACGGTGCTCGGGCGCCAGGCGGTAGTCCAGCGACACCACCATGCAGCCCGCCAAGCGCGCCAGTTCACGGCACAAGATGTCGTGCGTGGCGCTGCTGCCGATGGTGAATCCCCCACCGTGCAAGTACAGCAGCACCGGCAGACCCGCCGCGGGCGAGGGCGCCACCAGCCGTGCACCGAGCGCTGTGCCGTCCCGTGTGGGAATGGCCAGCGTTTCCACGCGCTCCATCGCGGCGCGCGGCACTTCCAGAATGTCGGCGCCAAGCGCATATGCAGCGCGCGCCTGCTCGGGACTCAGCGTGTGCAGGCGCGGCCGTCCCGCCCGCTCCATGCGTTCGAGCACGCCGCGCATCTGCGGCGTCAGACGGTGGGTGTGGATATGGGGGTGCGCCTGCGTCACTTGAAGGTCACGCGCACCGGTTGTGCGCCGGTCAGGCCTTGGTAGTTGGCCTGCACCTGCAGGCCGGGCTTGGGCGGCAACAGCGGCGAGAACGAGCCCAGGCTCAGCAAATCGCCGGGCTTGAGCGTGATGTTTTCTTTCTGCAGTGCCTCGGCCAACCAGACCACGGCGTTGAGCGGGTGCTCCAGCACATCGCTGCCCTTGCCGCCGCCGAGCAAATATCCCGATCCATCGGTGAGCGTCACCTGCATGTCACGCAGGCCGTCGAGCATGGCGTAGCGCTCAGCCCGTGTCACGGGTACGGCAATAGGCGTACCTGCCACCCCCAGGCGCGCGCCGACGTTGATGGCGCTCACCGCCGCGCCATTGAGCTTGGGCGGCGCCTGCACCATCAGGTCGGGCAGTTCGATGAAAGGAATCACCTGGTCAATCGCCTGCAGCACGTCCATGGGAGTGCGCGCATGGTTGATGCTCGCGCTCTTGACGCGAACCAGCATGTCGGCCTCGTACAGCGGCCGGGCACCAAAGGTGGCAGGCACCTCGGAACCGTTCGCCAACACCATGCCCTCGTAGAGCTTCCCCCAGACCGGGCGGTCGGTGTTGAAGCGCTTTTGCACTGCGGGGTTGGTCAGGCCCGCCTTGTAACCAACGACCTTGCCCATCTTCTGCGCCAGCAAGCTGTTGAGCTTGGCACGGGTGCAGGCACCATCGGCGTCCGACAGGCCTTCGGGATTGGCGGCGGGCGTGCGTGCGGCGTAGTGCTCGGCCATTTCTGCAACTTGTACGTCGCTCAGACAGGCGGCGTGGGCCGATGTCGCGGCGGCGACGCCAAGGACCAGGGCGATGAGGGTTTGCTTGCGTGGCATGGGTGTCTCCCGGTTGTAAAGTGTGTCTGCTCTATCGTAGCGGGAACGCACCCCATCGCCATGTCACTCATTTACTACCTCACCCAAATTCAGTTTGATCATGGCGCCGTGCGTCTGCTGCGCCAGGAGTGCGAGCGCGTGGGTATTGCGCGCCCGCTGGTCGTGACCGATCCAGGGGTCAAGGCGGCCGGCGTACTGCAAAAGGCGCTGGATGCACTCGGCGAACTGCCCGTGAGCGTGTTTGACCAGACCCCCGCCAACCCCACGGAAGCCGCGGTGCGCGCCGCCGCAGCGGTGTACCAAGCGAACGGTTGCGATGGCCTGGTGGCGGTGGGCGGCGGCTCGGCCATCGACTGCGCCAAAGGCATAGCGATTGCGGCCACGCACGAGGGGCCTTTGACGCATTACGCCACCATCGAAGGCGGCTCGCCGCGCATCACCGAACGCGTGGCCCCGCTGATAGCCGTGCCCACCACCAGCGGCACCGGCAGCGAGGTGGCGCGCGGCGCCATCATCATCGTCGACGACCACCGCAAGCTCGGCTTTCACTCGTGGAACCTGCTGCCCAAGGCCGCCATTTGCGACCCCGAGCTGACGCTGGGCCTGCCGCCGCTGCTCACCGCCGCCACCGGCATGGACGCGATTGCCCACTGCATGGAAACCTTCATGTCGGCAGCCTTCAACCCGCCCGCCGACGGCATTGCGCTCGATGGCCTCGCGCGCGGCTGGGCCAGCATTGCGCGCGCCACGCAAGACGGCAGCGACCGCGAAGCGCGCCTGAACATGATGAGCGCCAGCATGCAGGGCGCCATGGCGTTCCAGAAAGGCCTGGGCGCGGTGCATTCGCTCAGCCACAGCCTGGGCGGCGTGAACCCACGCCTGCACCATGGCACGCTCAACGCCATGTTTTTGCCCGCTGTGGTGCGCTTCAACGCGCAGGCGCCATCGGTGCAGAAAGACCGGCGCCTGGAACGCATGGCCAGCGCCATGGAACTGGCCTCGGCCAGCGACATCCCCGACGCCATTCGCGACATGAGCGCCCGGCTGGGCCTGCCCACAGGACTTGCCGCCATGGGCGTCACGGAAGATCAATTCGACGCAATCATCCAGGGAGCCATGGCCGACCATTGCCACAAGACCAACCCGCGCGTGGCAACACCGGAGGAATACCGCGCAATGCTGCGTGAGTCGATGTAGATCTTGCCGGCGCGGCGATCCCCGCGGCTATTCGCGCGGCGCTTCGGGGTTCAACAGGTCTTCGCTGCCGCGGGTCGATTCGTCGCTGCGGATCGGCCCGTCCAGGTCGGTCTGCACCCGGGTGTCCAGCGGCGCCGCATCGGTGAGCCGCTTTTCAGCCTGCGCCCGCTGCGGGGGCTCGGAGACCCCGGCCGGGCCGCGTTCGCTCAGTTGCACGCGGTAGATCGGCTCGGGCATGTCCATTCCCGCTTCTTCCAGCGCCAGCTTGACGCTGCGGATGGCTTCGCTCTTGACAAGGAGAAAGTCGTGAGTGCGCTGGTCCACCCAGCCATGGAACCGCACCTGCACGTTGGAGTCGCCCAGGGAAGCGATGTAGGCACGCGGCGGCGGCGTGGCAATGACGCCATCGACCCGGCCCAATTGCGCCGTGCCCAGGCGCTGCGCGCAGAGCAGGTCTTCGTTGACGCCCACGCCCACGTCGAATTCAAACCTGCGCGTGGGGTTGCGCGTGTAGTTGAGCATCACGCTGCGAAACACCAGGGCGTTGGGCAGACGCAGGTGGTTGCCGTCCAGCGTCATCAAGACCGTGGCGCGCGAGGTCAGCGCAATGACCACGCCCTCGTTGCCGTCGATTACCACGTGGTCGCGCGGCGCAAAAGGCTGGCGCACGCTCATCAGGATGCCAGCCAGATAGTTCTCGAGCGTTTCCTTGAAGGCAAAGCCCAGCGCCACGCCCAGAACGCCCGCTGTTCCCAGCACGGCGCCCACCAGGGCGGTGGCATTGAGGATTTCCAGCGCCACCAGAATGCCGCCCAGCGTCACGGCCCAGCGCGTGCTGGTCTTGACCAGATCGCGCAGGAAGGGATTGCGGCGTGCCACCCGCTCGAGCGAACTGCGCCGCGAAAGCCAGCCCCCGGCGCGCCAGGCCAGCCAGACCACCACCAGGGCCAGAACCAGCAGCGGCAGGCTTCCGATCAGGTGGGTGGCCTGCAGCTGCAGGCGTTCGGCCACGGAAGCAAAGGCAAAGTCCACGCGCTGCCTATACCAGGTAGTTCATGCCGGCCGCCTCGGCTTCGAGCTCACTGCGCGGCGCCGTCCAATCGATCGGATCCTGGCTGAGCACCCGGTCGATGTCCAGGCCCAGGGGCAATCCGATCTCGTCGGGAAAGGTCACGGCCATCTCGCGTTCGTCCAACCCCGATTCGCGCGCGCGCACGCGCCAGGCGGCCAGGTGCAGGATGCCGGCCAGCGGCTCATAGGCATTGTTTTCGAACGGAGCGTGCTGGTAATTGAGCGCGTCCACCACAGCCTGTGGCAATTGCCAGCGTTTGGCCAGCGCGCCCGTGACGCGGCCGTAGGAAAACCCAAAGATGCGAATTTCGAGCTTGGAGCGGCGCAGGTCCAGCGGAGCGACCAAGGTGTTGAGCGATTGCGCGCGCTCGGGTTCGGCAAGGTGGATCACGATTTCGCCCAGCCCGTGCAAAAGGCCCGCCGTATACGCCGCCGCCTGGCTGTGGTGCACGTGACCGGCAAGCGAGCGCGCCAGCTTGGCCGTATGCAGGCTGTAGCGCCAGAACTGCTGCATGTTGATGCCCGGCACCGAGCGCGAAGTGGTTCCCAGCGGCGCCGTGGCCACCAGATCCCGCAGTTGCGCGGTGTCCACCAGCGCCAGCGCCTCGGGAAGACCGGCCACCGTGCGTGGTGCGCCGAATTCTTCGGAATTGGCCAGGCACAGCAGCCGCGCAGCCAGCGCCGGGTCGGTACCAAAAAGCTGGTTCACGCGGCGCAGGTTGGGTTCGTCCTGCGCCAGCTCGGCCATCAGCAGGGCCACGGCGCGCGGCAAACTGGGCAGGTTGACCGGAGAAGCCAGCAGTGCATTCACATCCATTGGACAGGCGCCGCGTTGGTGGGGACGCAGGGATTATCCATGGCAGACCGGCATACCCGAGAGAAGCTCAACGCCGCTGCAGCTTGGCAAAGGCCGCCGCCATGGCAGAGGACGCCGTTTGCGGATTGTTGTTCCGGCCACTGTGCTGGCCGCGCCCTGCCCCTTCAAAGCGGTTGTCGCGCACACCGGCGCCGCGCGGCGCCGCGCCGAGCTTCATCGACAAGCCGATGCGCTTGCGCTCGATGTCGACTTCCATCACCTTCACGGTGACGATGTCGCCGGTCTTGACCACCTCGCGCGCGTCGCTCACGAACTTGTGCGCAAGCTGGCTGACGTGCACGAGGCCGTCCTGGTGCACGCCCAGGTCGATGAACGCGCCAAACTGCGCCACGTTGCTGACCGTGCCCTCCAGCACCATGCCTTCGCGCAGGTCCTTGATGTCGTCCACGCCTTCATTGAAGCGCGCGACCTTGAAGTCGGGGCGCGGATCCCGTCCCGGTTTTTCCAGCTCGGCCAGGATGTCCTTGACCGTGATCACGCCAAAGCGCTCATTGGCAAACAGCTCGGGGCGCAGCTGCTTGAGCATGTCGGCCCGCCCCATGAGCTGGGCCACCGGCGCCTGGGTGTGTTCGATGATGCGCTCGACCACCGGGTAGGTTTCGGGGTGCACGCCGGTCAGGTCCAGCGGGTTGTCGCCACCGCGAATGCGCAGGAAGCCCGCGCTTTGTTCAAACGTCTTGGCGCCCAGGCCAGCCACGTCGAGCAACTGCTTGCGGTTTTTGAACGCTCCGTGGGTATCGCGCCAACGCACCACCGCCTTGGCGACGCTGGCCGAGAGCCCCGAAACCCGCGAGAGCAGCGGGGCGCTGGCGGTGTTCAGATCCACGCCGACCGCATTCACGCAGTCTTCCACCACCGTGCCCAGGGTGCGCGCCAGCTCGCTCTGGTTCACGTCGTGCTGGTATTGGCCCACGCCAATGCTCTTGGGGTCGATCTTGACCAGCTCGGCCAGCGGGTCTTGCAGGCGCCGGGCAATGCTGGCGGCGCCGCGCAGGCTCACGTCGACGTCGGGCATTTCTTGCGATGCGTATTCGCTGGCCGAATAGACGGACGCGCCGGCTTCGCTGACAACTATCTTTTCGATAGCTGCTTGCGCTTGTCCCGCATGCGCTAGAGCCTTTTTTTGCATCAATTTTATGAGCTCGCCCGCCAGCTTGTCGGTCTCGCGGCTGGCGGTGCCGTTGCCAATGGCAATGAGCTGCACGCCATGCTTCTCGCTCAGCTTCGCCAGCGTATGCAGCGCGCCGTCCCAGTCCTTGCGCGGCTCGTGCGGGAACACGGTGGCGGTGTCCACCAGCTTGCCCGTGGCATCGACCACGGCCACCTTCACACCGGTGCGAATGCCGGGGTCCAGCCCCATCACCACGCGCGGGCCGGCAGGCGCGGCCAGCAGCAGGTCGCGCAGGTTGTCGGCAAAGACCTTGATGGCCACTTTTTCGGCGTCCTCGCGCAGGCGGGCAAACAGATCGCGCTCGGTCGATAGACTGAGTTTGACGCGCCAGGTCCAGGCGACGCATTTGCGAATCAGGTCGTCTGCCGCCCGGCCCGCATGGCTCCAGCCCAGGTGCTGGGCAATGCGCCCTTCGGCCATCGAGGGCTTGCCAGGCTCAGGCGGCACCGGCAGCGCCAGGCGCGCCTCCAGAATGTCGAGTGCGCGGCCGCGAAACACCGCCAGCGCGCGGTGCGATGGCACGCGGGCCAGCGGCTCGTCGTAGTCAAAATAGTCGCGAAACTTGGCCACTTCGGGGTCGGTTTCGCTCTTGCCTTCCAGCTTGCTGCTGCGCAGCAGTCCTTCGGCCCACAACCATTCGCGCAGCTGCTGCACCAGCGCCGCGTCTTCCGCCCAGCGCTCCGACAGGATGTCGCGCACGCCGTCAAGCACGGCGGTCACGGTGGAAAAATCAGCGCCCGTCTTACCGTCGTCCAGCACTTCGGGCGGTTTGGTGAATGCAGCTGCCTCGGCCACGGGGTCGAGCGTGGGGTCGGCAAACAGCTTGTCGGCCAGCGGCTCGATGCCAAATTCGCGCGCCATCTGCCCTTTGGTGCGACGCTTTTGCTTGAACGGCAGGTACAGGTCTTCAAGCTCCTGCTTCGTGGCTGTTTGCGCAATGGCCAGGCGCAGGGCGTCGGTCAGCTTGCCTTGTTCGTCAATGGCCTTCAGAACCGCCGCACGGCGGTCACCCAGTTCACGCAGATAGGCCAGCCGGGTTTCGAGCTCGCGCAGCTGGATGTCGTCCAGCCCGCCGGTGACCTCTTTGCGGTAGCGCGCAATGAAAGGCACCGTGGCCCCACCGTCCAGCAATTCGACGGCGGCGGTGATCTGGTGCGCGCCCACCCGGATTTCTCGGGCGAGCTGCTGGATGATTTTTTGCATGCGGAAAAAGTGACGAAACTAAAAAAAGCGGCGCAGTGTGCCACACGGGCCGGACCGGAGGGTGGCGCATGGGCCGTGCACAGGCGGCCCCAGGACGCACGCCTAGGCGCAATCTTGCTTCGTTGCCGCGACGCGGCGGGAACTGGCGAACGCAGCCACCAGCGCCAGGCACCCTGCCACCACCAGCGCAATCTTTTCACCCAGGCCGGTACTGGGCGGCCACACGGTGAACAGCGCGGCCAGCAGCACCGCGCCGGTCGTTTGTCCCGTGAGCCGGGCCGTGCCCAGCATGCCGCTGGCGGCGCCGCTGCGGTGCTGCGGCGCGGAAGTGACGATGGTGTGGTTGTTGGGCGACTGAAACAACGCAAACCCGGCGCCGCACAAGGCCATGCGCCAGGCGATGTTCAGGTCACCAGGGCTCGCAGGCAGCGCCGCCAGCAGCCACAGGCCGCAGGCAAACAACGACATGCCGATGGTGCCCAGCAAGCCATCGGGGTAGCGCCCAATGAGGCGCCCGGCAATCGGCGCCACCACAAAGATGGCCAACGGCCAACAGGTGATGAGCAAGCCCGCCCGCAGCGGCGTGCGGCCATAGCTCTCCAGCAGCAGAAAAGGCAGGCTCAAATACGCCAGCATTTGCGCGCCGAACGCACCCACCGACGACGCCATGGAGAGCGCAAACACCGGCATGCGCAGCAGGTCCACCGGAAACAGCGGCGTGGCCAGATGCCACTGGCGGCGCAGGTAGATCCAGCCCACCACCCCACCGGCAGCGAGCAGCCCCAGGCCCGCCAGCGGCAGCCCTTGGCTGCCCGCGCCGCCGTGCATGCCCAGGCGCTCGCCCCCAAGAAAAATGAGCGTAAACATCAGAATGTTGAGCACCACGTCCAGCGCCGCAGGCCGGGGCGCCGTGCTGACCACCGGATTGCGCGGCAGTGCCTTGCGCCCCAACCACAGGGTGAACGCGCCCAGAGGGAGGTTCAGCGCGAACAACCAGGGCCAGGAGGCGACCGACAGGATGCCCGCCGCCACGGTCGGCCCGGACACTGCAGCGAGCGCCACCACCATCGAGTTGATGCCCATGCCGCGCCCCAGCAGCGCGCGCGGGTACACCAGCCGAACCATGGCCGCGTTGACGCTCATGATTCCGGCGGCGCCCAGGCCTTGGAGCGTGCGCGCCGCAATCAGCGCGGGCAGAGACGTCGCCAGCATGGCAAAAATGGACGAGCTGGCAAACAGCGCCATCCCTACCAGGTACACCCGCCGGTAGCCGATGCGGTCTCCCAGGGAGGCCAGCGGCAACAGCATGACCAGGGTGGCAATCTGATAGGCATTCACCACCCAGACGGCGCTGGCTGCGCTCGCTTGCAGCTCGCGGGCGATGCCCGGCAGCGCCAGATTGACAATGCTTCCATCGAGCACCGACATGGTGATGCCCAGAAGAATGACCAGCATGGCGCGACCACGCTCGGGCTGAGGCAGCCCGTCGGGCGCTGTGGGAAGCAGCTTGGCGCTGGGCGCTGCGCTGGGTGCTTGTGGCAGGTGGCCCGGTGCGGCACTCATGCAAAAAGGCGCGCAACGCGGCGGCTTGGAAGCGGAAATGGCATGAAATGGATTGTCGTGATGGGGGCAAGCGCCCGCTTACGCAGCAGGCGCTGACCGAGTGCAGAAAAGCTCAAAAAAGCGTGCCCGTGCCATTTGGCCCGGCCCCTTCTGCCGCCAGCATGCGCAATTTGGTGGCAGCGCCTCCGTGGGCAGAAAACCCTCCGGGGCGCTGCCCCGCCGCCAGGATGCGGTGGCAAGGCACCACCGGCGCGAACGGGTTGAAACCCAGCGCCTGACCGACGGCGCGCGCCAGGTGCTTGCCGCCCAAGTCCTCGGCCAATTCGCCGTAGCTGCGCGTCTGGCCCGCTGGAATAGCCCGCGCCAGCGCGTAGACGCGGCGCTGGAAATCGGTCAAACCACTCAGGTCCAGAACAATGGCGCTCATATCGTGCGGTTCACCGGCCAGCAGCGCAGTGATCTCACGGATTGCGGCAAGCACCTCGGGCGGCGCCATCGCTTGCGGCAGCGGGCCGGTAAAGCGCAGCAGGCGTGCGCGGGTGGCCTCCGCATCCGCCTCGGGCAACTGCACCCCGGCAATGCCGCGCGGGCCCCAGGCAATGCCGCAGGGGCCGATGGCGGTGTCGAACAAGGTGTGGCCTGCAAGCGCGGTCATTGCTTCACTTTTAGTAGCTGCTTACGCTGTGCTGATAAGCGCTGGATGCCAATTTTTCCTTTACTTCAAGCCGTGCGCAGCTGCGCACGCAGCTGCTGGCCCAGCTCGGGCTTGTCGGCAAAGGGGTCGGTGGGGTTGCGCGCCTGGATCACGTCTTCCATGCGCGTCTGCACCGAGGCCAGCGCCTTGGGGTGGCTGAAGATGTAGAACTGCCCGCTGGCCACGGCGTCAAACACCTTGTGCGCCACTTCGGCGGCGGTGATCTTGCCACTGCCCACGGCCTTGTCGCTCATCGCCTGGCCAATGATCTGGCTTTGCGTGGGCTTGTCGGCTGCCAGCGTGGCAGGCCGGTTGCGGTGGCTCTGGCTGATGCCGGTGGGCACGAAAAACGGGCACAGCAGGCTGGCGCCGACCTGGTCCGTCACCAGCGACAAATCCTGGTACAGCGTTTCGGTCAGGCTCACCACGGCGTGCTTGCTGACGTTGTAGATGCCCATGTTGGGCGGCGCCAGGAGTCCCGCCATGCTGGCGGTGTTGACGATGTGGCCGCGCCACGCCGCATCCTTCTTGGCGGCGGCCAGCATCATGGGGGTGAACAGGCGCACGCCATGGATCACGCCCCACAGGTTCACGCCCAGCACCCAGTTCCAGTCCGCCACCGAGTTTTCCCACACCAGACCGCCCGCACCCACGCCCGCGTTGTTGAAGACAAAGTGCGGCGCGCCAAAGCGCTCGTGCACCGCCTGGGCGAGCTGCTCCATCTGCGCGGCATCGGACACATCCACGCGCCGCGCCAGCACCTGGCAGCCTGCGGCAATCGCCTCGGATTCGGCGGCGTCAAGGGCGTCCTGCTGCACGTCGACCAATACCAGGTTCATGCCGCGCTGCATGCCAATGCGCGCGCACTCCAGCCCAAAGCCCGAGCCGGCGCCGGTGAGTACGGCGGTCTTGCCTGCGAAATCTTCAATCATGAAAGTGTCTCCTTGGAATGTTTATCAATCAGGGCATGGCGGCTTGCGAACGGCGGCCTAAGCCAGAGCCACCGCGCAAGGGCCGCCCCGCCGCGCTGGTGGCGCCCCTCTTCCCGGCGAAGCCGAGAGAAGGGGGAAGGCGCGTAAGCGACTCAGGGGGTTGCACTCCTCAATACATAGCCGATGCGAGGAAAGTGCACGTTGACAACCCCAGCGCGCGGGTCTTCGCGCCGCAGGGTGTAGCGGGTGCGGGTGGCGGCTACCAGCGTGCCCTGCGTGGCCTCGGGTCCGAAGCTCTCGGGCGCCACGGTGACTTCGCTGCCCAGGGCAATGCCATGGTCGTCCTGAAAAACAGCGCTCATGTGCGGCAGCGGCTCGGCGCCAGCGGCCACCGTGATGGCATCCTGCGCATTGAATTTTTCCATGCGCCCGTGGCCCAGCGCGGCCATGCGGTCCATCCATTCGAGCACGGCAGGTACATGGTCGAACACATCGGCCACGGACGGCGTGCACACGCGTGTGAACCACAGCGGGTGGTAGGCGGCAAAGTCGGCCACGCAGGGCTCGGCGCCAAACAGGAAGTCGTGCTCCTCCACCATGTGCGCAATGCGCCGCAGATAGGAGCGGTAGGCGGGCGCTGCGTCTTGCGTGCGCAAACGCGTCATATTGACGCTCATGGCCTTGCGGTCGTCGAGAAACGCGGAGCCCGCCTCAGGCGGGAGCTTGGCGAACAAGGTTGCCAAGCCTTTGGGCTGCATGTTCCAGGCCATGGCGGTCCAGAACAGGGTGCTGTCGGCCCACTGGGCGAAAACACGGGAGACGCCCTTCAAGTGCGGCGGGTAGAGCACGGGCTCGGGCTGCGTGTGGTCAAGCACCTCGCAGATCAGGCTGGTATCGCAGTAAATGTCGGCGCCGATCTGCAAAACGGGCGTTCGCCGGTAACCGCCCGTCAGCGCCACCACGTCGGGTTTGGGCATGACGCTGGGGATGATGACGGACTTCCAGGGCAGTTGCTTGAAGCCCAGGACGAGCCGGATTTTCTCGGCAAACGGCGACGAGGGGTAGTGGTGCAGGATGAGTTCGGTCGTCATGCGCGCTCCTTGCCTTGGCCGGCCTGCTTCAGATCAGTTTGACCAGTTGCTTGCCGAAGTTCTTGCCCTTGAGCAAGCCCAGAAACGCCTCGGGTGCGGCGGCAATGCCCTCGGCCACGCTCTCGCGCGGGCGCAGCTTGCCGGTGGCCACCAGCGTGCCCAGTTCGGTCAGTGCCTCGGGCCAGACTTCCATGTGCTCGCTGACGATGAAGCCCTCGATCTTCAGGCGGCTCACCAGGATGAGTGCTGGGTGGGCCATGGGCAGCGGGGCGCCGTCGTAGCCGGCGATCATGCCGCACAGGGCAATGCGGCCAAAGGCGTTCATGCGCAGCATCACGGCGTCCATGATCCAGCCGCCGACGTTCTCGAAGTAGCCATCAATGCCCTTGGGGCAAGCGTCTTTGAGCGCCTTGCCCATGGCCTTGCCGTCGCTGTGCTCCTTGTAGTCGATGCAGGCGTCAAAGTGCAGCTCGTCCACCGCGTACTTGCATTTCTCCGGCCCGCCGGCAATGCCCACCACGCGGCAGCCGCGCGCCTTGGCCAGGGCAGCAAAGGCGCTGCCGACGGCGCCGGTGGCGGCGCTGACGACGACGGTGTCACCCTCCTTGGGTGCAATGATTTTCACCAAGCCGTACCAGGCGGTCACTCCCGGCATGCCCACGGCGCCGAGGTAGTACGACAGCGGCACATGGGTGGTGTCCACCTTCTTCAGGGAGCCGGGCTGGCTCGCATCGACCACGCTGTACTCCTGCCAGCCGCCAAAGCCCACCACCTTGTCGCCGACAGCAAACTTGGGGCTGCGGCTCTCGACCACTTCGCCCACGGTGCCGCCCTGCATCACCTCGCCCACCGGCTGGGGCTGGGCGTAGCTCTTGGCGTCGTTCATGCGGCCGCGCATGTAGGGGTCCAGGCTCAGGTAGTGGTTGCGCACCAGCACCTGGCCGTCCGCAAGCGCTGGCGTGTCGGTGGTGACGAGCTTGAAGTTGCTGGCCACGGCCTCGCCCTGGGGGCGGTTGTCGAGATGGATTTGCTGGTTGCGTGGCATGGAAGACTCCTGGTGAGGATGTAAAAACTACTTTTTTGATAGCTGCTTGCACAGTCCCATCAAGCGCTAGAGGCCAATTTAGCCTGAAACTTTGGTTCAATGCAGCCGCAGGGTCAATCGGTGGAGATGGCGCGCAGATCGTTGGCACTGCCCGGACCCACCGGCAGGCGCCGCACATATTTGAAGGTGCCCGTGGCGTGCGTGCACGGTCGCCCCTTGGCATCGAACACGGTGGCTTCGGTGAACGCCATGGTGGCGGTGCGATGGATCAAGCGGCCTTTGGCCACGAGGGACCCCTGCGCCGCCTGCATGAAGCTGGTCTTCATCTCGATGGTGACCGCGCCCATTTCGGGCGCGACACTGCGCGCCGCCGTGGCCATTGCCACATCCAGCAGCGTCATGGAAGCGCCGCCGTGCGTCACCCCGAACGAGTTCAGGTGCTCGGGCCGCGCCTCGTAGTGCAGCTCGGATTCGCCGTCCTGCATGCGCACCATTTCGAAGCCCAGGTGGGTGACAAACGGGATTTCAACGCCAAAATCAAGCAAGATTCGTCCTCAAAATTGCAGCGGCCAAAACTGGCGCGGCACAAGCCAGCGGCCACCGTGCAAGGGCCTGGGCCGGCCGCGCCGCCCCGCCGCACCGGTGGCGTCCCCTTTCCCGCATGGCGCAGCCGTGCGAGACAAGGGGCTGAGGGGCAGCGGCTCCGAGCCTGCCAGCGCAGGCTTGGACTGCCCCGAAGAGCGGACGCCTGCGGCGGGAGAACCGAGGCGCGCAGCGCCTCAGGGGGTTGAACACGATTCAGCCTCCAACCAAGGCGCTTACGCCGCCGTCCACTGCAAGGTACTGGCCCGTGATGTGCTTGCCGGCATCCGAGGCAAACAGCGCGCACAGGCCTTTCAAATCCTCGTCATCGCCCAGGCGACCCAGCGGTGCATGGGCCTTGAGGTTCTCTTCGCCCAGCGTTTTGAGCAGGCCCGCAGTCATCTTGCTTGGGAAGAAGCCGGGGCAGATGGCGTTGACGCGGATGCCGTACTTGCCCCATTCGCCCGCCAGCGTGCGCGTGAAGTTGATCACCGCCGCCTTGGAGGTGTTGTAGGCAATGGTGTTCATGCCCTGCGGGTTGCCGCCAAGACCGGCAATCGACGCCACGTTGATGATGCTGCCGCGTTTGCGCGCAATCATGCTGCGCTTGGCGACCTGCTGGCTCAAGATGAAATACCCGCGCACATTGAGGTTCATCACCTTGTCCCAGGCCTCCAGCGGATGGTCTTCGGCCGGTGCGCCCCAGGAAGCGCCTGCGTTGTTCACCAGAATGTCGATGTCGCCCATGCGCTCAAGCGTCTCATCGGCCAGGCGGCGCACGTCGGCTTCCTGCGCGCAATCGGCGGCAATCCAGCGGGCGTCGATGCCAGCCGCCTGCAGTTCGGCAGTGGCAATCTCCAGGTCGGCCGCCTTGCGTGAACTGAGCATGATTTTGGCCCCCGCTTCCCCCAGCGCATGCGCCAGTTGCAGGCCCAGGCCGCGCGAGCCTCCGGTGACCAGGGCGGTCTTCCCGGTCAGGTCAAAAAGTTGCTGGACGGTGCGGGTCATAGGGATCTCCTTGGAAATGGGTGGCGTGCGCGATGCGGGCCCGCTTGGGCGCGGCCATCGAGAAGCATTCCATTTTGCTGCCACACGTGGCGGCGCAGTGTCGCGCTGGCGATTGAGGCCTGCGGGCTGTGCTGTTGCATCCGTTCCCGCAGACGACCGCTGCGTGAGCGGTCCAAAGCAGCGTTGGCCCATTCGCGCGACAATGGAATGCGCGGCCTGCATGCCGCGCTCATCCTCTCAGCGCTGCGGCGCTTTTTTAAACCGCCGTGAATCCGCACGGCGGTGGCTGCCATCGATCGGACCCTCTTATGAACCTCATTTCTGCGCGCCGCCGGGCGCTCCAAGGGGCGCTGTTTTGCTCCCTTGCTGCCTGCGCCCTGGTTTCCCTGCCTGCATGGAGTGCTCAGCAAGTGCTGCGCGTCTCGGCCATCCCCGACGAAGCGCCCACCGAACTGCAGCGCAAGTTTGCCCCGCTGGGCGACTACCTGGCCGCGCAGACCGGCATGAAGGTGGTGTTCACGCCGGTGTCGGACTACGCGGCGGTGGTCGAGTCGCTCGCCAACGGCAAGCTTGATCTCGCCTGGCTGGGGGGCTTTACCTTTGTGCAGGCCAAGATACGCACGAATGGCACGGCCATTCCCATTGTCCAGCGCGAAGAGGACGCCCGATTTACCTCCAAATTCATCACCGCGCAGGCGGACATTCAGTCGCTGGCCGACCTCAAAGGCAAGAGTTTTGCCTTTGGTGCGCCTTCGTCCACGTCGGGCAGCCTGATGCCGCGCTACTTTTTGCAACAGGCTGGGCTGACGCCGGAGAAAGACTTCAAGAACCTTGCCTACTCCGGCGCTCACGACGCCACCGCCGCGTTTGTAGCCTCCGGCAAGGTCCAGGCCGGTGTGCTGAACGCTTCGGTGTGGGAAAAGCTGGTCGAGCAAAAGAAGGTGGATACCAGCAAGGTGCGCGTCTTTGCCACCACGCCGCCGTACTTTGACTACAACTGGACCGTGCGCGGCGACCTGGACCCGGCGCTGATACACAAGCTCACCCAGGCCTTCCTCCAGCTGGACCCGGCCAACCCGCAGCACAGGGACATTCTGGCGCTGCAACGGGCAAGCAAGTTCATTCCTACGGCCAAAGAGAACTACGACGGCATTGAGAAGGCGGCCTTGTCGGCCGGTTTGCTCAAGTAACCCCTGCCACCCAGCTGCGCGCCCTTTTCGCTGGCATCGTTTTATGAGTTTTCAGTTGAACTGCGTGGAACTGGCGCACGCCGATGGCTTTGTCGCCCTGCCCGATGTGTCACTGCAGGCGCAGGCAGGCGAATGCGTGGCCTTGATCGGACCGTCTGGCGCCGGAAAAACCTCGTTGATCTCCGTGCTGGGAACCGCCCTGGCGCCCCGCAGCGGAAGTGCCACAGTGCTTGGGGCGGCGCTGCCCGCTGCGCCCGACGCTGCGCGCCGCGCCTTGCGCGCACGCATTGGCACGGTGCACCAGGCGCCTCCCCTGCCGGGCCGCCAGCGCGTGGTCACCGCCGTGCTCGCCGGCCGACTCGGGCAGTGGCCGGCCTGGAAATCGCTGGCGTCGCTCGCCTACCCCATGGATATCGCCGGTGCCCGCGCCGCCCTGGAGCGCGTGGATCTGGCCGACAAGCTGTTTGCGCGCTGCGACGCGCTCTCGGGCGGGCAATTGCAGCGCGTGGGCATTGCGCGCGTGCTCTACCAACAGGCGGACCTGGTGCTTGCCGATGAGCCCGTTTCGGCCCTGGACCCCGTACTCGCCCAGGCCACCGTCCGGCTGCTGGTGGACGACGCCGCCGCGCGCGGCGCCACCCTGGTGGCCAGCCTGCATGCGGTGGATCTGGCGCTGAGCTGCTTTCCCCGCATTGTCGGCATCAAGGCCGGACGGATTGCCTTTGACTTGCCAGCGCACGAGGTGAACGACACCCTGCTGCACCTGCTGTACGCAAGCGAAGGCCAGGAGCTGCCAACGCTCGCCAAACCGCGCAGCCAGGCCTTGGCCGGCACCCCAAGCCGCACCGCCCCGCTGGCTGTGTGCCAATGACTCTGGCCCGAGGCGACCCGGCGGCCGGAAGGCGCCTGCGGGGCGCGGTTCTGGTGCTGCTTGTGCTGTGGCCGCTGCTGCAAACCGCGCAGGTGCGCCCTGCGGCGCTGCTCGATCCCGCCAACCTTCAGGTCATTGGCAACTTCCTGGCGGGCTTTCTGCCGCCCGAGACGGGGGCAGAGTTCCTGCGCTACCTGGCCCGCGCCACGCTGGAAACGCTGGCCATCGCCACCGCCGGAATGGCACTGGCCTGGCTGCTGGCGCTGCCGCTGGCCTACCTGGCGAGTGCCGCCGCGCGCGAGCAGCGCGGCCTCAACCCGGTGTCGCGCGGTGTGCTGACGCTTTTGCGCGGCATTCCCGAACTCGTCTGGGCGCTGCTGTTTGTGCGCGTCTTTGGCCTCGGGCCGGCGGCCGGCGTGCTGGCCCTGGGGCTGACCTACGGCGGCATGCTGGCCAAGGTGGTGGCGGAAATCCTGGAATCGGTGGACCCCCTGCCGGCGCAGGCGCTGCGCCTGAGCGGCGCCCGCCGCCCTGTGGCCATCCTCTACGGCCTGCTGCCGCAGGCCGCGAAGGAGCTGGCCAGTTACACCGTGTACCGCTGGGAATGCGCCATCCGCGCCTCGGTGGTAATGGGTTTTGTCGGTGCCGGCGGCCTGGGGCAGCTGATGGACCAGGCCATGAAGATGCTCAACGGCGGCGAAGCGGCGACCATCCTCGTCACCTTCATGCTGCTGGTGCTGGGGGCTGATGCGCTGTCGGGCTGGCTGCGCCGCACGCTCGACGCGCCGCCCGCCGCGCGAGCTTCCCCCTGGGGCTGGCGGAGCAGCTTTTTTTTGCTGACCGTGCTGGCAGGCGTGGCTGCGAGCTTTGCGCTGCTCGACATGCCTTTGCTTGGCCTGTTCTCGGCCGAATCGGCGCATTCCATTGCAGCCTTTGTCACGGGTTTTTTCCCACCCGACCTCTCGTCCGACTGGCTCGGCAAGGTGCTGCTGGGCACCTGGGAAACCCTGGCCATTTCGGTGGTGGGAACCCTGCTGGCCTCCGCAGCAGGTTTGCTCATGGCCTTGCCCCGCTGGCGCCTGCCCTGGACCGGGCTGCTCAATACCTTGCGGTCTGTGCCCGAACTGGTGTGGGCGACGCTGACCGTGCTGGCCGTGGGACTCGGCCCCTTTGCCGGTGCGCTGGCGCTGGCGCTGCACACGGCAGGGGTGCTGGGGCGGTTGTATGCGCAGGCGCTGGCCAACGCCAGCGCTTCCCCGGCCCGCGCCCTGCGCCTGGCCGGCGCCAGCGGCGGCCTGGCTTTTCTCTACGGCACCCTGCCCAGCGCGGCGCCGCAGCTCATTGCTTACACCTTGTACCGCTGGGAAATGAACATCCGCATGGCCGCCATCCTGGGCTTTGTGGGCGCGGGCGGGCTGGGCCAGTTGCTGTATGTCGAGCTGTCGCTCTTTCACTATGCGCAGGCATCCACCGTGATCATTGCCATGCTGGCGCTGTCGATGGCCGTGGACCAGGCCAGCGCCTTGCTGCGCATCAAGATGCG
>JAMLIT010000042.1 GCA_023954035.1 Burkholderiaceae bacterium
AAGGCCGCCGGTTGGCATACTGAACCGACCCTTATCCAGTCACCTTCTCTCCGGGCCTGGGAGACCTGTGCCTTCGTCGGAGGTGCTTATATGAAGCTACAAGATGTTCTGTACTCTCAGGGTTTCGGCACGCGCCGGATTTGTGCCGGATTGATTCAGCAGGGGCAGGTGGAGCTGGTTTCTGATCTTGAGCACAGCTCTTGGGCCGTTTGCACCGACTCCCTTGCCGAGTGCCTCCTTGAAGAAGGCCTGCGCTTTCGCGTACAAGGTGTCGAATGGCCGTACCGCGAAAAGGCCTATATCGCCCTGCACAAACCAGCCGGCACGGAATGCTCGCAAAAGCCGTCACGCTACCCTTCGGTCTACACGCTGCTGCCGGCGTGCCTGCGTCAGCGCCCGGCTCGCGGCGTGATTCAAGGTGTACAGGCCGTTGGGCGACTTGACCAGGACACCACGGGCTTGCTGCTGCTAAGTGATGACGGACAGTTCATCCATCGTATGAGTTCTCCGAAGAAGCATGTGCCAAAGGTTTATCGCGTCTCGGCAAAGCACACTGTCTCTGAACAGCAGATCGAGCGCCTCCTTGAGGGCGTGGTGCTCGACGACGATCCCAGGCCGGTGCGTGCTGCGGCCTGCTCTCTGGTGGACAACGGTTGCATCGATCTGACGCTGACCGAAGGCAAGTACCACCAAGTCAAGCGCATGCTCGCAGCAGTAGGGAACCGCGTCGAGGCTCTGCATCGTCAATCCATCGGAAACTACAGGCTTCCAGCGGATCTCGGCCCTGGTCAGTGGCGCTGGCTGAGCGAAAAAGACCTTGAGGCCTTGCAGGACACGGCTTGAAAGCCATCCCCCGTCCTACTTCGAACAGAAGCGATAGACACCGCTCGGATCGACCGCGCGACTGACCATGCCGGCGTGCCAGAGCCAGTGCAGGTGCGCCAGAGTCTCCCCCAGAGCGAAGGACAACTGTTGCGTATCGAGTTCGCGCCGAAACAGTTTGGGAAGAAGCTCTGCCGCCGAATGTGCTTGCTCACTACATGCTGCCCGTGCCACGCTGAGATGCTCCTGATGATGCTCCTGCAGTTGCTGGAGCCGTTCGCCCAGTCCGATGAATGGCTTGCCGTGCGAGGGCAATACCAGTGTCACATCTGAAAGCGCTTCGAATCGTTTGAGTGAGGTCAGGAAGAGTTTGAGCGGATCGGCATCCGGTTCACCTGCAAACACGCTGACGTTGGTGGAGATGCGCGGAAGCACCATATCGCCGCTGATGAGGACGCCTCGCGTTGCGCAGTGCAGCGCGATGTGCTCCGGAGCATGGCCGTAGCCTGCAATGCATTCGAAATCATGGCCGCCGATGCGAATGCGATCGCCGTCCATCATTCGATGAAAACGCATGGGCAGTTTCGGGACCAGCCCGGCGTAATAGCTGCCGCGATCCTTCAGGCGTGCATGGAACTCTGCATCGGACAGTCCGTGTGAACGGTAGAAGTCGCTCAGGGCTTCGGTGCTCGGGAACAAAGAGCCCGTGCTCGCTGCCAGCGCCGTGTAGTAGTCGGTAGCACTGATCCAGAGCGGCGCACTCCAGCGCTCGCAGAGCCAATGCGCCAACCCCAGATGATCGGGGTGCATGTGCGTCGCGATGACCCGAACGATCGGCAAGCCCTCGAGTGCTGAACTAAAAACGGCTTCCCACTGGGCGCGCGCAGCGGGACTATCGATGCAGCAGTCCACCACGGTCCAGCCATCGACGACGCCTTGCTTTCCAGCGACGCGATCGCGCAGCAACCACAGGTTGATGTGGTCCAGCGCAAACGGCAAAGCCATGCGAATCCACCGGATCCCTGGCGCCAGTTCGATCGCTGTGCCTGAGGCTGGCAGCGACTCGCCAAGAGGATAGTGCAACTGCGATTCGGCATGGTTCATGGAGTCTCTTGCGGTAGCATGGACGTTGACGTAACGTAAACGTCAAAAAAACGATTCTACGGATCGACGGGCCGGCTCACTGACAAACGCGGGACCCGGAACAATGCTTCGCACCATGGCAACCACCTATACCATCAGCGATCTGGCACGCGAATTTGACTTGACGACGCGCGCCATGCGCTTCTATGAAGACATGGGACTTCTGCAGCCTGAACGCACGGGGCCTGCGGGGCGCAATCGCATCTACAGCGCCCGCGATCGAACCCGTCTGAAGCTGACCTTGCGCGCCAAGCGCCTTGGCCTGTCTCTCACAGAGGCGCGCGAAATCATCGACCTATACGACAGTCCGCGCGATACCGGGCTCCAGTTGGAGAAATTTCTCGCCGTACTGGCCCAGCACCGCCAACAACTGGAAGCACAGATGACCGACCTTCAAGCCAACCTCGACGAAGTCCGTGCGCACGAGAAGGAGGCGAGGAACCTGCTGAAGAAAGTGCAGGCCAAATCCGTGGATAATTGACGTTACGTAACGTCAAAGCAAAGGCATGCACAATTCCCCGTTCCATCCGAAAGATCCGCTCTTTACCGAGCGGGTGACGCGCAGCTTTGCGCTCCAGGGCGCCATGCAAACCTTGGCTGCGCGACTGGAGCAGGTCAGCCCGGGTGCGATCGACATCGCTTTTGATTGGGCCGCCGCCCTGACGCAGCAGCACGGTTTTCTGCACGCCGGCATGCTGGCGGCGGCCCTTGACTCCGCCTGCGGCTACGCGGCTTTGAGCTTGATGCCAGAGGATGCGGGCGTTCTCACCATCGAATTCAAGATCAACCTGCTGGCTCCAGCGCGGGGCGATCGCTTTCGCGCAGAAGGCCGCGTGCTCAAACCGGGACGCACCATCACCGTGTGCGATGGCCGTGTTTTCGCAATCTCTGGGGCAGGCGAGAAGCTCGTCGCCACCATGGGCTGTACCTTGATGTGCGTGCAGGGGCGCGAAGGCGTCTCGGGCTGAAACTGCCATTTTCTCTAGCTTCATTGCAGACATTTACCCCGTAGGAGAGCACCCATGAGTCTTCCCGCCAATCTTCCCGGCCTCAATTTCCAACTAGGAGACGAAGTCGATTCTCTGCGCGACGCGGTCCGCGACTTTGCGCAGGCCGAGATCGCGCCACGCGCCGCCGAAGTCGACCACAGCGACCAGTTCCCCATGGACCTGTGGCGCAAGATGGGCGATCTCGGCGTGCTTGGCATCACGGTGCCTGAGGAGCATGGCGGCGCTGGCATGGGCTACCTGGCCCACATGGTGGCGATGGAAGAAATCTCGCGCGCCAGCGCTTCCGTCGGGCTGAGTTATGGGGCACACAGCAACCTGTGCGTGAACCAGATCAACCGCAATGGCAGCGCGGCGCAGAAGGCGAAGTACCTGCCCAAGCTGATCAGTGGCGAGCATGTTGGTGCCTTGGCCATGAGCGAACCTGGCGCAGGATCGGACGTGATCAGCATGAAGCTCAAGGCCGAGGACCAGGGCGGCTACTACCTGCTCAACGGCAGCAAGATGTGGATCACCAACGGCCCCGACGCCGATACGCTGGTGGTCTATGCCAAGACCGAGCCCGAGCTTGGCGCACGCGGCGTCACGGCCTTCCTGATCGAGAAGGGCATGAAGGGCTTTTCGATCGCACAAAAGCTTGACAAGCTCGGCATGCGCGGAAGCCACACGGGCGAACTGGTGTTCCAGAACGTCGAAGTGCCGGCTGACCATGTGCTCGGCGGCGTCAATATGGGCGCCAAAGTGTTGATGAGCGGGCTCGACTACGAACGCGCGGTGCTCACCGGTGGGCCGCTGGGCATCATGCAGTCTGTCATGGACAACGTCATTCCCTACACCCACGACCGCAAGCAGTTTGGCCAGAGCATCGGCGAGTTCCAGCTGATTCAGGGCAAGGTGGCCGACATGTACACCGTGCTGCAAGCCGGCCGCTCGTTTGCGTACACCGTCGCCAAAAACCTCGACATGCTCGGCAGCGAACATGTGCGCCAGGTTCGCAAGGACTGCGCCAGCGTCATTTTGTGGTGCGCCGAAAAAGCCACCTGGATGGCGGGCGAAGGCATCCAGATTTTTGGCGGCAATGGCTACATCAATGAATACCCGCTGGGCCGCCTGTGGCGCGATGCCAAGCTGTACGAAATTGGCGCCGGCACCAGTGAAATCCGCCGCATGCTGATTGGCCGCGAGCTGTTTGCGGAAACCTGCTGAACCTGCTTTCCATCGCTTTCAAGGGCTGCGCATGACAACCGATTCGATCCAGGAGCTTTTTGCACACAACCGCGCCTGGGCGGCCCAAATGGAGCGGGAGCGCCCGGGGTTTTTCACCCGTCTCATGGCGCAGCAAAAACCCCAGTTCATGTGGATCGGCTGCTCCGACAGCCGCGTGCCGGCGAACCAGATCACCGGGCTCGAGCCGGGGGAAGTGTTCGTGCACCGCAACATCGCCAACGTGGTGGTGCCGACCGATCTCAACTGCCTCTCGACCATCCAGTTCGCAGTGGACCAGCTCAAGGTACAGAACCTGATGGTGGTGGGCCACTACGGTTGCGGTGGCGTGCAGGCTGCTCTGGATGATCTGCGGGTGGGGCTGTCCGACAACTGGATCCGCCACGTGAAGGACGTACGCGACCGGCATCGGGACCTGCTTGCCTCTCTGGCGCCGCAATGGCGGCTGGATGCCCTCTGTGAACTGAACGTGATTGCCCAGGTGCTCAACGTGGCGCAGACGACCGTGATCCAGGACGCATGGGCTGGCGGACAAAAACTCACCCTCAACGGCTGGTGCTACGGACTCAAAGATGGTTTGATTCATGACCTGCACATCACGGTCAATGGCAATTCGGGCCTCGACGAGCTGTACCGTGCTGCGGTGGCAGGCGTGGTTGCCGGCCGGCGCGAGATCCCGGAGCGCATGGCGGCGGTGCCCGCGGCCTGAGGCACCCGAAGCCGGCCAGCGCTTCGCGCAGAATGGGTCCGATGCCGTTGCTCGCTTCTGCTTCCATGTTTCCACAGCGCCTTGAATCTCCCATTGCCTACGACATCGCCAAAGCGATGCGCGACGGCTTTGACCGCCACTACCGCCTGTTCCGCACCGAATCGGCGCGCGCCAAGCACCGATTCGAGACGGCCGATTGGCACGACCAGCAGCGCGCCCAGCGCGAGCGCATCGAGTTCTACGACCTGCGGGTGAAGGAATGTGTGCGCCGCCTGGAGAAGGAGTTTGCTGCGGGCAAACAACCCATGGAGCTGTGGCACGAAGTCAAGCTGCACTACATCGGGCTGCTGGTGGATCATCACCAGCCCGAACTGGCCGAGACGTTTTTCAACTCGGTCACCACCAAGATTTTGCACCGTACGCATTTTCACAACAGCTTCATCTTCGTGCGCCCGGCAATGAGCACCGAATATCTGGAGAACGACGACTTCGAGGGCCGGCCCACCTACTACGCCTACTACCCCTCCAAAGACAATCTGCGCCAGACGCTGGTCACGATTCTGGAAGGCTTCGGCCTGCAACGCCCTTTTGCCGACCTTGCCGCCGACGTAAGCCATGTGATGCGTGCCCTGGAATCGCGCCTGCACAAGGTCAAGCTGCGCGCGAACTTTCAAATCCAGGTGCTCTCCTCTTTGTTCTACCGCAACAAGGGCGCCTACCTGGTGGGCAAGATCATCAATGGCTACAACGAGGTGCCGTTCGCGCTGCCCATCCTGCACAACGAGCAGGGCAAGCTCTACATTGACGCTGCCTTGTTTGGCGAGGACGACCTCCAGATGCTGTTTTCGTTTGCGCGTGCTTACTTCATGGTGGACATGGAAATCCCCAGTGCCTACGTGCAGTTTCTGCGCAGCCTGATGCCCAGAAAGCCCCGCGCCGAGTTGTACAACGCGCTCGGCCTGGCCAAGCAGGGGAAAACGCTGTTCTACCGCGACTTTCTCTACCACCTCAAGCACTCTACCGACAAGCTGCGCATTGCGCCCGGCATCAAGGGCATGGTGATGCTGGTGTTTGACCTGCCCTCGTTCCCCTTCGTGTTCAAGCTCATCAAGGACTATTACCCGCCGCAAAAGGAGACGACGCGCGAGCAGATCCAGGGCAAGTACCTGCTGGTGAAGCAGCACGACCGCGTGGGCCGCATGGCCGATACGCTGGAATACAGCCTGGTGGCGTTTCCACGCGATCGCTTTGAAGACGAACTCATCGCGGAGATTGAAAAATTCGCCCCCAGCCAGTTGGAGATCAGCGACCGCGATGGCGACGGCAAGCAGGAAGTCATCATCAAGCACCTCTACATCGAGCGGCGCATGATTCCGCTCAACATGTACCTGCAGGAGGCGTTCGACGCCGGCATGCAGGACGAGCGCGCTCAGCAGCAGATGGAGCGCAGCGTCATCGACTATGGCAACGCCATCAAAGACCTGGTGGCGGCCAACATTTTCCCCGGCGACATGCTGTGGAAAAATTTTGGCGTCACGCGCAACGGCAAGGTCGTGTTCTACGACTACGATGAAATCGAATACATCACCGACTGCAACTTCCGCCGCGTTCCCGAGCCGCGCAACGAAGAAGAGGAAATGAGCGGCGAGGTCTGGTACACGGTGCGGCCGCACGACGTGTTTCCTGAAACCTTTGGCCCCTTCCTTCTCGGCAACGACGCCGTGCGCGAAGTTTTCATGCGCCACCACGCCGACCTGCTGGGCGTCGAGTTCTGGCAGTCGCACAAGGAGCGCATTTTGGCCGGTCATGTCTACGACGTATTCCCTTACGAGGCCAAGCGGCGCTTCGGCCAAGCCTACGCCGACTGAATCTGCCCACCCCGTTTCAATTCAAAGGAGGTTTCCCATGAGCGCATCCATTCAAGACCCCATCGTTATCGTCGGCGCCGCCCGCACCCCCATGGGCGCTTTTCAGGGCGATTTTTCCAGCCTCGCGGCGCACGACCTGGGTGGCGCCGCCATTGCGGCCGCGGTTGAGCGCGCCGGCATCGCGCCGTCTGCCGTCGGCGAAGTGCTGTTTGGCAACTGCCTGATGGCGGGGCAGGGCCAGGCGCCCGCGCGCCAGGCGGCCTTCAAGGGCGGTTTGCCCAAAGAGGCTGGTGCCGTGACGCTCAGCAAGATGTGCGGCTCGGGGATGAAGGCGGCAATGTTTGCGCACGACATGCTGCTGGCCGGCACGCACGACGTCATGGTGGCGGGCGGCATGGAGAGCATGACGGGCGCCCCCTACCTGTTGCAAAAGGGGCGCGGCGGCTACCGCCTGGGCCACGACCGCATCTTCGACCACATGATGCTCGACGGCCTGGAAGACGCCTACGAGCCCGGCCGCTCCATGGGTACCTTTGGCGAAGATTGCGCTGCCAAGTACAGCTTCACGCGCCAGCAGCAGGATGCCTTTGCGACCACCAGCGTCGAGCGTGCCAAGGCCGCCACGGCGTCGGGCGCGTTTGCCGCCGAGATCACGCCGGTGACCGTCAAGACCCGTGCAGGCGAAGTGGTGGTGTCGGTGGACGAGGGCCCCGGCAAGGTCAAGCTCGACAAGATCCCCACGCTCAAGCCCGCTTTCAAGAAGGACGGCACCATCACTGCCGCATCCAGCTCGTCGATCAACGACGGCGCCGCCGCCCTGGTGCTGATGCGCCAGTCCACCGCCGACACGCTCGGTTGCAAGCCCCTGGCCCGCATCGTCAGCCACGCCACGCACGCGCAGGAGCCAGAGTGGTTTGCCACCGCGCCGCTGGGCGCTACGCAGAAGGCGCTGGCCAAGGCCGGCTGGACGGCGGGCGACGTGGATCTGTGGGAAATCAACGAGGCCTTCGCCGTCGTTCCCATGGCCTTGATGAAAGAGCTCGGCCTGTCGCACGATATCGTCAACGTCCACGGCGGCGCCTGCGCGCTCGGCCATCCGATCGGCGCCAGCGGAGCCCGCATCCTGGTCACGCTGCTGTACGCGCTCCAGGCGCAGGGCAAGACCAAGGGACTGGCCACGCTGTGCATTGGCGGCGGCGAGGCGACGGCCATGGCCATCGAGCTGGTCTAAAACGCACAACTCCTGATTTTGTAGCTGTTTACGCAACAGCAGTAAGCGCTGGAGGCCAATGTGACCAGAAAAAATTTCGGTACGGCACTGGTCATTGGTGCCTCGCGTGGCCTGGGGTTGGAGCTGGTGCAGCAACTGCTGGCGGCCGGCAGTCGCGTCATCGCTACGGTGCGCACCGCCGAAGCCCGCGCCGCGCTGCAAGTCCTGGGCGCCGAGGTACTGACGGTGGATGTCGCCGACCCTGCGAGCAGCAGTGGCCTCGCCTGGCAGCTCGACGGCGAGCGCTTTGATCTGGCGTTTTACGTCGCCGGCGTCATGCGCCGACAAGGCGCCACCACGCCGCCCACGCAGCAGGATTTCGACGCCGTCATGCACGCCAACGTGCTGGGCGCCATGCAGGCCATCCCGCAGGTGGCGCCGCTGGTGGAGGCTGCGGGCGGCGTGTTCGCCTTCATGTCGTCGAGCATGTCGCAAATCGGCAGCGTTCCCGCCAGCAACGCCTGGCTTTACCGCACCAGCAAGGCCGCGCTCAACATGGCGGTGGCGGCGGCGCAGCACGACTACCCCCGCGCCACCCTCGTCACCATCGACCCCGGCTGGGTGCAGACAGATATGGGCGGGGCCACTGCGCCGCTCATGCCGCAGGACAGCGTGCGCGGCATGCTCGCCACGCTGGCCGGCGTGACGGATGCCGATCAAGGCCAGTTGTTGCACCACGACGGCCGCCGCGCTGCGCATTGGTAAAACTTCCTCACCCAACACATAGAGACACGCCCATGCTGCTGACCCAAGACCAGGAAATGATCCGCGACGCGGTGCGCGACTTTGCCCAAACCGAACTCTGGCCCCATGCCGCGCGCTGGGACCGTGAGCACCATTTCCCCAAAGACGCCCACCAAGGCCTGGCCGCGCTCGGCGCCTACGGCATTTGCGTGCCCGAAGAACTGGGCGGCGCGGGGCTCGACTACCTGTCGCTCGCGCTGGTGCTGGAAGAAATCGCCGCAGGCGATGGCGGCACCAGCACCGTCATCTCGGTGACCAACTGCCCGGTCAACGCCATCCTGCTGCGCTACGGCAACGCCCAGCAGCAGCGCGACTGGCTCACGCCGCTGGCGCGCGGCGAAATGCTGGGCGCCTTTTGCCTCACCGAGCCGCACGTGGGCTCCGACGCCTCCGGCCTGCGCACCACGGCGGTGAAAGAGGGGAGCGACTACGTCATCAACGGCGTCAAGCAGTTCATCACCAGCGGCAAGAACGGCGATGTTGCCATCGTCATCGCCGTCACCGACAAGGGCGCAGGCAAGAAGGGCATGAGCGCATTCCTGGTGCCCACCAGCGCGCCCGGCTACGTGGTGGCGCGGCTGGAAGACAAGCTGGGCCAGCACAGCAGCGACACCGCGCAAATCAGTTTCGAGAACTGCCGCATTCCGGCCGAGAACCTCATTGGCCAGGAGGGCGAGGGCTACAAGATCGCGCTCGGCGGTCTGGAGGGCGGGCGCATCGGCATCGCCGCGCAAAGCCTGGGCATGGCGCGCAGTGCGTTGGAGGTGGCGCTGAAGTATTCCAAAGAGCGCGAGAGCTTCGGCACCGCCATCTTCAACCACCAGGCCGTGGGCTTTCGCCTGGCCGACTGCGCGACGCAGATCGAGGCCGCGCGCCAGCTCATCTGGCACGCTGCCAGCCTGCGCGACGCCGGCCGGCCCTGCCTGAAGGAAGCGGCCATGGCCAAGCTCTTTGCCAGTGAAATGGCCGAGCGCGTCTGCAGCGCCGCCATCCAGACCCTGGGCGGCTACGGCGTACTGAACGACTTTCCGGTAGAACGCATTTACCGCGACGTGCGCGTCTGCCAGATTTACGAGGGCACCAGCGACGTGCAAAAGATCATCATCCAGCGGGCCCTCGCCTGACGCTTATTTTTTCATAGCATCCGGCGGTTAACCAATGAGCGCTGGGGGCCGTTTTTCTTTGCATTCTGGGCTGGAACGACGAGCTTGCGCACGACACCCTCTGCCCTGTCTGCTACAACATGCTCTGCCCTTTTTACCAAAGCAGGAGACAAGACATGAGCAACTTCACCCTCAGCAGCCCAGACATCCCCGCCGGCGGCAGCGTGCCCGCGCATTTTGAGTTTGACGGCTTCGGCTGCTCAGGCCGCAACGAATCGCCGTCCCTGCACTGGAGTGGCGCGCCCGAAGGCACGAAAAGCTTTGCGCTCACGGTCTATGACCCGGACGCCCCCAGCGGCTCGGGCTGGTGGCACTGGTTTGTCGTCGACATTCCGGCGGACACTGCCGCCCTGGCCCCGAATGCGGGCGCCAAAGGCGGGGGGAGCCTGCCGCAGGGCGCGCGGCAGATCCGCAACGACTACGGCGCCTTTGCCTGGGGCGGTCTGTGCCCGCCGCCCGGCGACAAGCCGCACCGCTACGTCTTCACCGTGCATGCGCTCGGCGTCGACAGGCTCGACATTCCCGACGATGCCTCGGCCGCGCTGGCAGGCTTCATGGTGAACGCCAACACCCTGGCCAAGGCGAGTTTTACCTCCACCTACGGGCGCGCGGCGCAATAGTTCTTCGGCCTTTGGGGGCCTGAATCCGAAGCCTTGCATTCGGACCACGGCGGGGTATCGCGGGCGTGAATGCTATGCTAGTTATAGCTGTTAGCGCCCGTGGATAGTGCGCTAGAGCGCTAAAAAACTCGAAAATTCACGTATACCGCTTGGCCCGCAGGTTGTCCTTCATCTGCTGCAGTACCGGTTGCAGCGAGCTGCCAATGCGCAGCGCCACGCTGGTGGCCAGCACGTCGATGATGAGCAGATGCAGCAGGCGCGAGACCATGGGGCTGTAGCGGTCGTAGCCCTCGGGGTGGTCGGCGGCCAGGTGGATCTGGCACGACCCCGCAAGGGGCGAGCCGCTGGAGGTGATGGCAATGGTGGTGGCGCCATTGCGCCGGGCGATGTCGGCAGCGTCCATCAGGTCGCGCGTGCGGCCCGAGTTGGAGATGGTCACCAGGCAATCGCCCTTGCCCAGCAGTGTCGCGCTCATCACCTGAATGTGCCCGTCGCTGGTGGCCAGTGAGGTCACGCCCAGGCGGAAGAACTTGTGCTGCGCGTCCTGCGCCACGATGCCCGAGTTGCCGGCGCCGTGAAACTCGATGCGCCCGCGCTGGCGCCAGGTTTCGGCCAGTGCCGCAGCGGCGCGGTCCAGCGCGCTGGTGCTCGCCGCGTTGCGGTACTGCAGAAAGGCGGCTACGGCGTTGTCCACCACCTTCACCAGCACGTCGCCCGTCTTGTCGTCCAGGTCGACGCTGCGGTGGATGAAGGGCACGCCCTCGCTCACGCTGCCGGCGAGCTTGAGTTTGAAGTCGGCCAGCCCGTCGTAGCCCATGCTGCGGCAAAAGCGCACCACGGTGGGCTTGCTGACCTGGGAGCGTTCGGCCAGTTCGCGCACCGGCAGCCGGGCAAAGGCGCGGGGATCTGCGAGTACCAGCTTGCCCACGCGCTGCTCGGCCGGAGCCAGAGAAGACAGGGATGCGGTGATGCGGTCGAGCATGGGTGGGTGATGGAATCGAAAGAGCGGCGCGCAAGGCCTGGCTGGCGCAATGTAACCGGATTTCACTCCCAGAACGCAGCGCATACACTTGGCAGCAAAGTCATTTCACCGCTTTGCTTGCCAGGATTCCGCATGAACCAGCTCGACGCCCTCAAACAATTCACCACCGTTGTCGCCGACACCGGCGACTTCAAGCAACTGGCCCAGTTCCAGCCACAGGACGCCACCACCAATCCTTCGCTCATTCTCAAGGCGGTGCAAAAACCGGAATACGCGCCTTTGCTGAAGGACACTGTTGCTGCATGGCGAGGCCGTGCCCTGGACGAGGTGATGGACCGCCTGCTGGTGCGTTTTGGCTGCGAGATTCTGGCCACCATTCCCGGCCGCGTGTCCACCGAGGTCGATGCACGCCTGTCGTTCGACACCAGCGCCACCGTATCGCGCGCCGAGCGCATCATCGAGCTCTACCAGGCCGAGGGCCTGCACATCGACCGCGTGCTGATCAAGGTTGCAGCCACCTGGGAAGGCATTGAGGCCGCGCGCAGGCTCGAAGCGCGCGGCATCCATACCAACCTGACGCTGTTGTTCTCCATGGCCCAGGCCATCGCCTGCGGCCAGGCCAAGGTGCAGCTCATCTCGCCGTTTGTCGGCCGCATTTACGACTGGCACAAGAAGCATGCCGGCGCGGCGTGGGACGAAGCGGCGCGCGCTGGGGCGAACGACCCAGGCGTGCAGTCGGTTGCGCAGATCTACAACTACTACAAGCATTTCGGCATTGCCACCGAAGTCATGGGCGCGAGCTTTCGCAACGTCGGGCAGATCACTGCGCTGGCGGGCTGCGATCTGCTCACCATTGCACCGGACCTGCTGGCCCAGCTCGCGCAGACCGAGGCGCCTCTAGTGCGCGCGCTGGATGCAAATGCGGCCCGCAAGATGGAAATTGCAGCTGTGCAGTACGACGAGGCGGGCTTTCGCTACGCCCTGAACGAAGACGCCATGGCCACCGAGAAGCTGGCCGAAGGCATTCGTGCTTTCGCTGTGGATGCCATCCAACTGGAAAAGCTGATCCTGGCGGCGTGAGAGCTTCGCCCGCAGGGCGAATGCTGGTTCAGGTCAGGGGCAGTTTCAGCCCTGCCCGCAAGCCGTGTGGACGCACGGGCTCTGCCACGGCGCGGCCCCCATGGCGCAGGGCGATTTCTTCGACGATGGACAAGCCCAGGCCGCAGCCACCGGCCTGATCGGAGCCGCGCCAAAAGCGCGAGAACAGGTCGGCGAAGTGCTGCTGCGCCACCCCCGGTCCGTCGTCTTCCACCACCAGCTCGGCCCAGCCATTGGGACCGGCCGATACGTGCACCGTGACGGTGGCGCCCGGACCTGCGTAGTGCAGCGCGTTGTCTATCAGGTTGTTGAGGGCTTCCCGCAGCAGCAGCGGCTGGCCCTGCACGATGCGTTGCTCGTCGCCCTCGTAGCCCAGATCGGTGCCTAGTGCCAGCGCGCGGCCCGCCCAGTCGCGGGCTACTTCCCGGGCCAACGCGGCGAGGTCGAGTGGCTGCATCTCCACGCTGGCCTCCGAGCGTGCGAGCTGCAGCAACTGATGCACCAGATGGGCGCTGCGCCGCGCGGCCGAGAGAACCTTTTCCAGACGCTCGCGCACCGCCGGCTCCTGGCTTTCGTGCAGCGCCAGCTCGGTCTGCGCAATCAAGCCGGCGAGCGGCGTGCGCAACTGGTGTGCTGCGTCATTCAGAAAGCGCTTTTCCTTTTGCTGGCCGCTTGCCACGGCTTCGAGCAAGCCGTTGATGGTGCGGGCCAGCGAATGCACCTCCTGCGGCGCTGAGGTGAGTTCGATCGGCAGCAGCGGGTCGGCGCCGCCGTGCGGCCGGGCACCCGCTTGCTCGATCTGCGCTTCAAGCCGCTTGAGCGGCTGCAGGCCGCGCAGCACCCCGGCGTACACCAGTGCGCTGAGCGCAAGGCCCATCAAACCCATGGGGAGCAGCATTTTCGCCAGCAGCTCCTGTGCGATGCGCTGGCGCACGGCCAGGCTTTGGGCCACCTGCACGCGCAGGGTCTGGCGCGCCTGGGGCGTGCCATAGTCCACGTCCAGCAGGGCGACGCGCACCGTCTTGCCCTCCAGCCGTGCCTGGTACAGCAGCGGCTCGCCCACCCGCACGCTGACCGGCGGCGGGGGCGGCAACTGGGCATTGCCCAGCAGGAATTTGCCGGGGGGGGACGACACCATGTAGGTGATGCGGTCGGCCGGATCCTGCTCCAGCAAGTCTTGCGCCGCCTTGGGAAAATCGACCAGCAACCCGTCGCCAATCGGCTTGATCTGCCGTGCCAGCCCGCGCACCGACTGCGTCAACGTCTGGTCAATGCCTTTTTCGCCGTTTTGCAGCGCCAGCCGCCAGGCGAAAAATCCGCCCGACAGCCACAACACCAGCTGCGGCAACAGCAGCCACAGCAGCAGTTTGCGCTTGAGCGAGACGCGCGAGACGGGTTGCATGGGGTCTAGGCCGACCGGGCCTTGTGGGTCTTTGCGAGAGCGACCAAAACGCGGTGCGCCGAAGTCATTGTCGGCATCAAGGTTTGGCCAGCATGTATCCGAGACCGCGAATATTGCGAATCGCCAGGCTGGAGGGGTCGAGCTTCTTGCGCAGGCGGTGCACGTACACCTCCAGCGCGTTCGAGTTGAGCGTGGCGGCCGCCTGCCCAGGCTCGGGTGGGCTGGCGCGCCATGCGGCCAGCACGTCCTCGCGCGTGACCACTTCACCGCAGCGCTGGACCAGCAATTCCAGCAATTCCCACTCGCGCTGCGTCAATTCGAGGGCTACGCCGCCCAGCGCGGCCGTCTGGCTGGACGGGTCGAGCTGCAGCGGCCCCAGACTGATGCTTTGGCCTCCCGGTGCGCTGGCGGCATGGGTGAAAGCCGGTTGGCGCGCGCGCCGCAGCATCGCTTGCAACCGAGCCTGTAGCTCCTGCATGTTGAAGGGCTTGGTGATGTAGTCGTCGGCACCGGCATTGAGCCCGCGTACGCGTTCGTCCACGCCGTCGCGTGCGGTCAGGATGAGAACCGGCAAGCCCGCAATGTGGCTGCGCACCCAGACCAGCAGATCCATGCCGTCGGCCCCCGGCAGACCGAGGTCGAGAATGATCCCGTCCACCGCCTGCGCCTGCAGCAGCGCCGAGGCCTCCGGCACTCTGGATGCGGTGCAGACGCCGTAGCCCTGTTGTTGGAGCTGTCCGGTCAAGGCGTCAAGCAGCAGGGCGTCGTCTTCGACGATGAGAATCGTGAACATGGAATTGAGCATAGCTCCGAAATTTGCCCGACGGTACTCTCAGGGAAAGTACCAGGACAACAATTAATTATTGTAATTAAAGTACGGGCTGCGCTGACAGCGAGGGCGCCGGCTCACCAGGAAACCACAACATTCAGGAGACAACGGGTATGGGGAACATCACAAAGATCGCGGCAGCGACGATAGGCTTGGCGGCCGCCTTGTCCGCCAGCGCCGGCGAAGTAGAGGTCTTGCATTATTGGACTTCCGGCGGCGAGGCCAAGTCGGCGGCCGAACTGAAGAAGATCATGCAGGCCAAAGGCCATACCTGGCGCGATTTTGCCGTCGCTGGGGGCGGTGGCGACAGCGCCATGACGGTCCTCAAGAGCCGCGTGATCTCGGGCAATCCGCCGTCTGCCGCCCAGGTCAAGGGGCCCGCCATTCAGGAGTGGGCCGCCGAAGGCGTGCTGGCCAACATGAATGGCCTCGCCAAGGCCGAAAAGTGGGACGACGCGTTGCCCAAGGTGGTGGCCAACGTCATGAAATACCAAGGCAACTATGTGGCGGCCCCCGTCAACGTGCACCGCGTCAACTGGCTGTGGGGCAGTGCGGACGCGCTCAAGAAGGCGGGCGTGAGCGCCATGCCCACCACCTGGGACGCGTTTTTTGCTGCGGCCGACAAGCTCAAGGCGGCTGGCCTGATTCCGGTGGCCCATGGCGGGCAGAACTGGCAGGACTTCACCACCTTTGAGTCGGTGGTGCTCGGGGTGGGTGGGCCCAAGTTTTACCAGGACGCCCTGGTCAAACTCGACCCCAAGGCTCTGGGCAGCGACACCATGAAGCAATCGCTGGAAACCTTTCGCCGCATCAAGTCGTACACCGATCCGGCGGCTCCGGGGCGCGACTGGAACCTGGCCACCGCCATGCTGATCCAGGGCAAGGCGGGCTTTCAGCTCATGGGCGACTGGGCCAAGGGCGAATTTCTGGCAGCAGGCAAGGTGCCCGGCAAAGATTTTCTGTGCGCTGCAGCGCCGGGCACGGCCAACGCATTCACCTTCAACGTCGACTCGTTCATTTTCTTCAAGTTGAAAGACCCGGCGGCGCAGAAAGCACAGAGCGACCTGGCGAGCGCGCTCATGAGCAGCGGATTTCAAGAGGTGTTCAACCTCAACAAGGGATCTATTCCTGTGCGCACCGGGCAGAACATGGACAAGTTTGACGACTGCGCCAAGCTCTCCAGCAAGGACTTCACGGAAACCGCCAAAAACGGTGGTCTGGTCCCCAGCGTAGCCCACGGAATGGCCATTGCCCCCGCTACGGAGGGCGCCATCAAGGATGTCGTCAGCCAGTTCTGGAACGACGACAAGGTCAGTGTCGCCGACGCCATGAAGCAGATCGCGACCGCCGCGAAAACCCAATAAAACAGCACTGAGGGATTCATCATGATGAAAAGAAGCCGCCTTACGGCGGTGGCTTTGGCCGCCGCATGCGCGAATGGCGCAATGGCAATGGACGTTGCAGGCTTTGAATTCAACGGCTACTCCCGCGGGGGGCCGGTATTCAACCACTCCGACGGCATCAAAGGGGGTTTGGCCCTGGGGGGTGACCTGCAGAAGTTCCGCCTGGGCAACGAGGGCGACAACGGTATTGAAATCAACCTGGCGCGCAGCTTTGAAACCAACGGCGTGAAGTGGAAGGTCGACTACATGCCGGCCAAATGGAACAGCGGCAAGATCGGCACCGAGCAGGCCTACGTGGAGATGAGCGGCTTCTCGTTTCTGCCGGAGGCCAAGTTCTGGGCCGGCCAGCGGCGCCTGCGCATTCAGGATGTGCACATTGTCGACAACTTCCTGATGAACTACGGGGACTACCAGGGCGCTGGCGTGACCGATATCCCGGTGGGCGGCATGAAGCTCGGCCTTGGAGTGTTCACGGGCGACAAGTTCGATAACAGCCTGCCGGACAACGTCAAGGCGCACCGCATCAATGCCGATCTTTCCGACATCCACACCAACCCGGGCGGCAAGCTGCGCGTTCTGTTGACGGCGGTGGGCGGCAGCGGCCAGGTACACGGGGATTCGGGTTCGGGCATTTCGGTCTCGCACAACCAGGCCGATTTTCTGGTCAAAGGCATGAACAATGCGCTGTTCCTGCAGGCTTCGCGCGGGCATGCCCGCATCGACGGTGAATTTGAGTCGATTGACGGGCTGTCCGCCGGCAAGCGTGCGACGCGCATCGCCGATTCGATCACCTGGCAAAGCGGGCCTTTTGGTGGCCAGGCGCTGATCGCCTACCAGACCCAACGCTCCGATCTGGGGGGGCCAACCACCAAGGACTTCTCCCTGGGTGCGCGCGGCTCCTATGCCTTTACCAAGCACTTCAAGGGGTTGGCTGAGGTGTCCACCACCACGCGCAAGGGCGCAGGCCCGGACCAGCGGCTCAGCAAGCTCACGCTCGCCGGCGCGCTGGCCCTGTCGGAAGACTTCTGGTCCCGCCCCGAGTTGCGCCTGTATGTGACCAAGGCGAACTGGAACCAGGCAGCCGCTGTGGCGAATGCGGGCAGCTTTGGAATCAATGGGAAGACTTCGCGCACGTTGGTGGGCGTGCAGTACGAAGTCTGGTGGTAAGAGAAGCTTGCGAGTTCGAGTTGGCTTTGTTCTTTGGGGGACACGCAGTGGGTGTCCCCCCTTTTTTTCCTTGCAGGTGTATGCAAAAAAATTTCTGCGGCCATGAAGAATTCGTTTGAAACCTGGCTGCCCAAGCTCGTCGTCACGCCTGCGTTTGTCTTGGGGTTCGCGTTCATTTACGGCCTCATGCTCTGGAATGGTGTGCTGAGCCTGTCGACCTCGCGCATGCTGCCCAACTACGAGTGGGCGGGGCTCGCCCAGTATCAGAGGCTCTGGGAGATGGACCGCTGGTGGGTGGCGCTCAAGAACCTCGGCATCTTTGGTGCGGGATACGTCGGCGGGTCACTGGTGATCGGTGTCGTGCTTGCGGTGCTGCTGGACCAGAAGATCCGCGCTGAAGGCGCTTTGCGGACCATCTATCTGTACCCCATGGCGCTGTCATTCATCGTCACGGGGACGGCCTGGAAATGGCTGCTCAACCCAGGTCTGGGCATCGAAAAGATGGTGCGTGACTGGGGCTTTGCGGGTTTCAGTTTTGACTGGCTGGTGGATACCGACAAGGCGATCTACTGCGTGGTGATTGCCGGCATCTGGCAGAGCGCCGGCTTTGCCATGGCGCTCTTTCTCGCGGGGCTGCGCGGTATCGACGACAGCATCATCAAGGCGGCGCAGGTCGATGGCGCATCGCTGCCGCGCATCTACTGGCGCATCGTGCTGCCGGCTTTGCGGCCGGTGTTTTTCTCCACCCTCATGGTCTTGTCGCACCTGGCGATCAAGAGCTTTGACCTGGTGATGGCGCTGACCGCCGGTGGCCCCGGCTACGCCACCGATGTGCCGGCCACCTTCATGTACACCATGTCGTTCTCGCGCGGGCAGATCGGCCTGGGCGCGGCCAGCGCCACCATGATGCTGGCCACGGTGGCGGCCTTGGTCATCCCCTACCTCTACAGCGAACTGCGGAGCAAGCCCCATGACCGCTAAGTCCCATTTTTTTCCTTCGGTGGGCCAATTGCTGGTCTATGCCGTTCTGGTGCTGGCCTCGGTGTTTTTCCTGCTGCCGCTCTACGCCATGCTGGTCACGTCGTTCAAGGACGCGCAGGAAATTCGCTCCAGCGCGCTGCTGGCGCTGCCGCAGGCGCTGAACACAGCGGCCTGGAGCACGGCGTGGTCCAGCGCCTGCACGGGGGTGGATTGTCAGGGTCTGCGTCCGTTCTTCTGGAATTCGGTGTGGATGGTGCTGCCCGCAGTAGCGATTTCCACCGTCTGGGGCGCGCTCAACGGCTACGTGCTCAGCCTGTGGAAGTTTCGCGGCAGTGACGCGCTGTTTGGCCTGCTGCTCTTTGGCGTGTTCATGCCTTACCAGGTGGTGTTGCTGCCCATGAGCCAGGTGCTGGGCTGGCTGGGTCTGTCGAGTTCGATTGCCGGGCTGGTCTTGGTGCACTGTCTGGCGGGCCTGGCCGGGACCACGCTGTTCTTTCGCAACTACTACGCGGCGATCCCCAACGAGTTGGTGAATGCAGCGCGCATGGATGGCGCGGGCTTCTGGCAGATCTTCTGGCGCATCGTGCTGCCGCTTTCCACGCCCATCATCATGGTGGCGTTGATCTGGCAGTTCACCAACATCTGGAATGATTTCCTGTTTGGCGTGGTGTTTTCGGGGACCGAATCCAAGCCGATCACCGTGGGGCTGAACAACCTGGCCAATACGTCCAGCAGTGTGAAGGCCTACAACGTCGACATGGCGGCCGCCATCATCGCCGGCCTGCCCACCATGGTGATCTATGTGCTGGCAGGGCAGTTTTTTGTGCGCGGCCTGACGGCCGGCGCAGTGAAAGGATAGGAGCCTGTCATGCACTTTTACGTCCCCGCGTTGGAGTCCAACCCTTCGGGAAAGCTGGGGAAAGGCCCGGCCACGTTGTTGCAGAACGCTTGCGGTATCCATACCGCGGCGCGTCCTGCGCCTAGTTGCCGGGCCTTTCCCCGGCTTTCGTGGGCACGCAAGCGTGCATAACAGGCTCCCCATCATGGCGTCTTCATTAGAGATTTGTGGCATCAACAAGCGCTTTGGCAAGGGCGACAAAAGCGTGGAAGTGCTGCAGAAAATCGATATCCACGTCGAACCGGGCGAGTTCCTGATCCTTGTCGGCCCCTCGGGCTGCGGCAAATCGACGCTGCTCGGCATCATTGCCGGGCTCGCCGAGCCGACCGAGGGCGAAATCCGCATCGCGGGCAAGAACGTGGTCGGCATGGCGCCGCGCGACCGCGACATCGCCATGGTGTTCCAGAGCTACGCGCTCTACCCCACACTGTCGGTGGCCGACAACATCGGCTTTGCGCTGGAGATGCGCAAGATGCCCAAGGCCGAGCGCAAGAAGCGCATCGATGAAGTGGCTGCCATGCTGCAAATCGGCCACCTGCTGGACCGCCGCCCCAGCCAGCTCTCGGGCGGGCAGCGCCAGCGCGTCGCCATGGGGCGGGCGCTGGCGCGCCAGCCGCAACTCTTTTTGTTTGACGAACCGTTGTCCAACCTGGACGCCAAGCTGCGGGTCGAGATGCGCGCCGAAATCAAGCGCTTGCACCAGGCGAGCGGCATCACCAGCGTGTACGTCACGCACGATCAGGTCGAAGCCATGACGCTGGGCTCGCGCATCGCGGTGATGAAAGGTGGCGTCGTGCAGCAGCTGGGCACGCCGGACGACATCTACAACCGTCCCGCCAATACCTATGTCGCCACGTTCATCGGCTCGCCCACCATGAACCTGCTGCGCGGTGCGCAGATGGACGGGCAGTTCGGCGTTCCGGGGGCGCTGCTGGACCTGAGCGCGCCGCAGGGCGGCGGCGAATGGCTGCTGGGCGTGCGGCCTGAGCACCTGGAGCTGCAGGACGGCGCTGCGTGGCGCGGAGAGGTGAGCGTGGTGGAACCCACGGGGCCGGACACCTACGTGATGGTGGATACCTCGGCCGGCAGCGTCACGCTGCGCACCGATGCACAGACGCGGGTGCAGCCCGGTGACCGGGTTGGACTGAGCGTGGCGCCGGCCCATGCGCACTGGTTTGACCTGCGAACTGAAAGCCGCGCCGCCTGACACGGTTTCGCAGACCCGCGCACTGGCGGTGCGTTGAAATTTCAGGTAAAAACAGGCTCCAGCGCTTATTCCACAAGCGCTAAAAGCTACATATTTAATAGCTAACGGTCCTGGCCGGTGCTGGGGCACGCGCTTGGCTTCTTATGCACCCTTCGCGACTTCTTGCCGATATTGGCGGTACCAATATCCGCCTGGCCTGGCAGGCCACGCCCCACGGTCCGCTCAACGACATCCGGGTACAGCCCTGTGACGACTATCCAAGCCTGACGGCGGCCGTGACCGCCTACCTGGCGCAGGTGCGGGTGCCCGAGCCGCGCGAGGCGGCGTTTGGCATTGCCAACCCGGTGGTGGGCGACGAAGTGCGCATGACCAACCACTCCTGGAGCTTTTCACAGCGCGCCGTGCAGGAGGCCCTGGGCTTGCAACGCTTGATCGTCATCAACGACTTCACCGCGCTGGCGCTGGCGCTGCCTCAGCTCAAGCCAGAGCTGCTGCGCCAGGTGGGCGGCAGCCAGGCGGTGCCCGGCGCGGCCATTGCGCTGCTGGGGCCAGGCACCGGCCTGGGGGTGTCGGGCCTGGTGTTTCCGTATGGCGCCGGGCAGGGCGTTCCGCTGGCGGGCGAGGGCGGCCACGTGTCGCTCGCGGCCGAAACGGCGCAGGAGTTCGATGTGGTGTCCCTGCTGAAAGAGCGCTACGGCCACGTGTCGGCCGAACGTGCCCTCTCGGGCGCGGGCCTGGTGGATCTGTACCACGCCTTGCGCAAACTGGGGCAGCAGGCCGGCAAAGAAGTGACCGAGCCCGCACAAGTCACAGCGCTCGCCCTGGAGCAGCACGAGCCCTTGGCGCTAGAGGCACTGGACATGTTCTGCGGCTTTTTGGGTAGCGTGGCGGGCAATCTGGCGCTCACCCTGGGGGCCAAGGGCGGCGTGTACCTGGGCGGGGGCATCGTGCCGCGCCTGGGCCCGTGGTTTGACCAATCGTCCTTCCGCAAGCGCTTTGAAGCCAAGGGGCGCTTCAAGGACTATCTGGCCAGCATTCCGTGCTGGGTCATTGACCCCGACGGCGCGCCGGCCCTGTACGGCACCGCGCGGGCCTTGGACATGGCGGACGCCGACAGCCCATAGGTCTGCGGGCGCCTGCCGCGTCTGCCACTACATCTCCTCGCTCCAGCAATGGCCGTCGCGCGCAATCATGGCGCTGGCGGCGCTCGGCCCCCAGCCGCCGGCCGCGTACGAGCGCGGGCCCGCCGGGTCGTTTCGCCAGTGCTGCAAGATGGGCTCGACCCAGCGCCAGGCTTCTTCCTGTTCGTCACTGCGCACAAACAGGTTCAGGCGCCCGGCAATCACGTCGAGCAGCAGGCGCTCGTAGGCGCCCACGCGCTCGGCACCGAAGCGCTGGTCAAAGTCGAGGTTCAGATGCACCGGCGCCAGCGTGGGCTCGGCCTGGTCTTGCGCGGCGCTTTGGGCCAGCAGGTGCAGCTCCAGGCCATCCCGTGGCTGCAGGTTGATCACCAGGCGGTTGGCTGCGCCCAGCGGTGTCTTGAAAATGGGGTGCGGCACCGGGCGAAAGTTGATGGCAATGTGCGCGTCGCGCCCCGCCAGCCGTTTGCCGGTGCGAATGTAGAAAGGCACGCCCGCCCAGCGCCAGTTCGAGATCTCGGTGCGCAGCGCCACAAAGGTCTCTGTGGTGCTGGTGGCTGCCACGCCTTTTTCCTGCAAGTAGCCGGGCACGGGTTGGCCCAGCGCCGTGCCGCTGGCGTAGCGCCCGCGCACCACGTGCTGCGCCAGCGACTCGGGTGTCCACGGCTTGAGCGATTGCAGCACCTTGAGCTTTTCGTCGCGGATGGCGCCCGCGCTGGAGTTGATCGGCGGCTCCATGCCGATGGCGCAAAGCAGCTGCAAGGCGTGGTTCTGCACCATGTCGCGCAGCGCGCCGGTCTGGTCGTAGAAGGCACCGCGCGTCTCGACGCCCAGGTCTTCGGCAATCGTGATCTGGATGTTGGAAATGGTGTCCCGCCGCCACAAGGGCTCGAACAAGGTGTTGCCAAAGCGCAGCGCAAACAGGTTCTGCACCGAAGGCTTGCCCAGGTAGTGGTCGATGCGAAAAATCTGGTCTTCGCTCAGTACGCCGGCCAGCGTGGCGTTGATCGCACGGTTCGATTGCAGGTCGTGCCCCAGGGGCTTTTCCAGCACCATGCGCGTCTTGGGGCCGTTCAGCCCCACCGCGCCGATCTGCTCGGCCACCGAGGTGAACAGTCCAGGGGCCGTCGCCAGGTACATGACCACGCAATCGGCCTCACGCTCGCGCAGCAGCGCTGCCAGGCGTTCGTAGTCGGCGGGTTGCGACAGATCCATGCGCAGGTAGTGCAGCATGGCGCCAAACTGGGCAAATTCCTCGGCGTTCGGCCGCTTGGCCACTTCGACGCGTTCGGCCCGTTCGGCCATCAACTGGCGGTATTGGGCGTCGCTCAGATCGTCGCGGGCCACGCCGATGATGCGGCCGCCCGCCGGCAACGTGCCGTGGCGATGCGCCTGGAACAGCGCCGGCATCAGCTTGCGCCAGGCCAGATCACCGGTTCCGCCAAACAGCACCAGATCGAAACTCATGGAGAACCCTTTAGTAAAGACGGGGAGATTGTAATTAAGTTACGTGTTGATAGGTCTATTTGGTGCACTCGCCGGATTCAAAAAGGGTAACCTTGTTACCATTGGCCCCATTCGCTCACGCACAGGAGACTGCATGCACCCCATTGTCGTCCGCGTTACGGACCGCATCATCGCGCGCAGCCGGGAAAGCCGCGCCGCCTACCTCGCCCATGTCGAGACCATGATCGCCCGCCGACCGCCGCAGGACCGCATGGGCTGCGCCAACCTCGCCCACGCCTACGCCGCGCTGCCCGGTGCCGACAAGTTCAAGGTCACGGTGGAGAAGGCACCCAACATCGGCATCGTCACCGCCTACAACGACATGCTCTCGGCCCACCAGCCCTATCAGGGCTTCCCGGACGTACTTCGCGATGAGGCCAGGCGCCTGGGCGCCACGGTGCAGGTGGCAGGCGGCGTGCCGGCCATGTGCGATGGCATTACCCAGGGCACGGCCGGCATGGAGATCTCCCTGTTCTCGCGCGATGCCATCGCGCTGTCCACGGCCATTGCCTTGTCGCACGACGTGTTTGATGGCGCCTTGCTGCTGGGCATCTGCGACAAGATCGTGCCGGGCCTGCTCATCGGCGCGCTGCACTACGGCCACTTGCCTTGTGTTTTCGTGCCCGCCGGCCCCATGGGCACGGGCATTTCCAACAAAACCAAATCCAAGGTGCGGGAGGACTATGCCCAGGGCAAAGTGGGCCGATCGGAGCTGCTGGTGTCTGAGCAGGCTGCGTACCACAGCCCAGGCACCTGCACCTTCTATGGCACGGCCAACAGCAACCAGATGCTGCTCGAAGCCATGGGCCTGCACGTACCGAACGCCGCCTTTGCCCACCCGGCCAGCCCCGAGCGCGAGCAGTTCACACGCGATGCCCTTGCCACGGTGCTGAACATTGGCAATCGCGGCGCACGCTTCACGCCCATTGGCTACCTGGTGGACGAGCGCTGCATCGTCAATGCCATGGTGGCTTTGCTGGCGACGGGGGGCTCGACCAACCACCTCATCCACTGGGTGGCGGTGGCGCGCAGCGCGGGCATTTTCATTGACTGGACCGACTTTGACGATTTGTCGTCGGTCGTCCCCTTGCTGGCCCGGGTCTATCCGAACGGCGACGCTGACGTAAACCAGTTCCAGGCGGCCGGTGGCCCGCCCTGGATCTTGCGCGAGCTGCTGGACGCGGGCCTGATGCACGAGGGTGTGCTCAGCGTGAACGCCGGTGGCATCCGCGCTGGCGCGGCGGCTGCCCCAGCTGGTTCGGGCGACGAAGGCGTAGTGCGCACGGCGGCAGCGCCGTTCTCGCCCACGGGCGGGCTGCGCCTGCTGCAGGGGCGCCTGGGCCGCGCGGTCATCAAGGTGTCTGCCGTGCCGGAGGACCGGCATGTGATCGAGGCGCCGGCGCGCGTTTTTGACTCGCAGGAAGCCTTGCTCGCGGCCTTCAATGCGGGTGAACTGACGCAAGACATGGTGGCCGTGGTGCGCTTCCAGGGCCCGCGCGCCAACGGCATGCCCGAGCTGCACAAGCTCACGCCGCCGCTGGCCGTGCTGCAAAACCAGGGCTTGCGCGTGGCGCTGGTCACGGACGGACGCATGAGCGGCGCCTCGGGCAAGGTGCCCGCCGCGATCCACGTTACGCCCGAAGCGCTGGGTGGCGGTCCGCTGGCGCGGGTGCGCGATGGCGACGTCCTTCGCGTGGATGCCGATGCCGGAACGCTCGACGTGATCGTGGGCGCAGAAGAATGGGATGCCCGCGCACCCGCGCAACCGAGCGCCCCGCCGGCACATACGTTTGGGCGCGATCTTTTTCACAACTTCCGGCAAAACGCTGCCGGTGCAGAACAGGGAGCCTGCACATGGCTTTGACCACCCGCGACTTGCCCGGCTTGGGCCCCGTCATTCCCGTGATCGTGATCGAGCGCGAAGCCGACGCGCTGCCGCTGGCGCGTGCGCTGCTGGCCGGCGGTGTGCGGGTGATGGAAATCACCCTGCGCACGCCGGCTGCCTTGCCTGCCATCGAAGCCATTGCCAAGGCACTGCCGGACGCCATCGTCGGCGCCGGCACGGTGCTCAACGCCGAGGATGCGCGGCGTGCCAAGGACGCCGGCGCGCTGTTTGCCGTGAGCCCTGGCTACACGCAAGCCGTGGGCGAGGCGTGCCGGGCTCTTGCGTTGCCGCTGCTGCCGGGCGTGGCAACGTCGGGAGAGATCATGGCGGCGCTGCAGGACGGCTACGACTTTCTCAAGCTCTTCCCCGCGCAGGCGGTGGGCGGGCTCGGCCTGCTCCAGGCCTGGGCCAGCCCCTTTGGCACCGTGGGCTTCTGCCCCACCGGCGGCATCACGGCGCAGTCGGCGGCTGAGTACCTTGCGCTGCCCAATGTGCGCTGCGTCGGCGGCTCGTGGCTGACGCCGCCCGATGCAGTGCGCGCGGGCGACTGGGCGCGCATCAGCCAATTGGCGCAGGCGACGCACGCGCTGAAAAATTAGGAAAAATAAGGCTCTAGCGCTTATCTGGTAAGGATTTCAAGCTATCTTTTAGATAGTGCATTGCCGCCTCAGCGCCATGCTGCACACCCCTGGTTCCCTTTCTAATTCATCCGTGACACTGTTGTCTTCGCCTTGCCCTGCTACAGCAATGTCTGCGGCTCATCTTCGCGTCACCAATGATTTGGAAATGGAATCAGGGCAGCACGGCACCGGCGTTGAGGCGCAGCTGCAGTGCATGGCTGTGAAACACGAAAGCGGGTTTGGCGTGCTGCAGCCCCAGGGCGCGCAAGCGCTGGGCCATGGGGTGGGTGCTGCTGTCGGATACGGTGGCGCGCATCGAACCGGGAAGGCAGATGTGCGCTCCGCCCCGGGTGTTGACCAAGGTGCGCAGCAGGCTTGCGTTGTGGCGTGAATACAGGACCAGGTCCAGCAAGGGGCCAGGAATGCCAGCGCCCGCCTTGCCGGAGAGGCGAAGCAGATCCTGGTGGGTGTCGGGGTCGGTGACCACTCCGTCGAACTGGGCGCCCTTGAGGGAAAAGGCAATCGGTGTCACGAACTTCGGATAGCCCCAGATCTCCCGCCCGGCCGCACAGGCGGCAGGGGTCGTGACCGGCAGGTCCAGGATGCAGAAGCCGACGGTGGCCTTGTCCAGTGTGTTGAGCAGGGACAGAAGCGGGTACCGGGGCGCCTTGGTACCGCTGGGCACCACGGCAATGGCGACGCCGGCCTCGTTGTACACGCCGATGGAGGTGTCACGGTATTGGTAGAAGGCAATGCCTGCCAGCGCCTTGCCGCCCAGGGTGTGGACCACCTGCAGGCCCTGTTCTGCGACCAGCGCCTGGGCTCTGTCGCTGTCCACACGAAACAGGGCCATCATGACCGAGTTGTCGTAGTACAGGATGGGCATCTCCACCTTGCCTTCCGACGTCGCAACGGTGTTGCGCGGGTACTGGAAGAACAGGTCGCTCTGCCATGTGTGTTGCTGCATGTTCATACTCCTGCGCTGTGGTCAGGATCGAGCAGCTGGGGCTGCCAATCTTCGATCAGGGACAGGCGGTTGATCTGGTTCGTGCCCTCGAAGATGCGGGTCAGCCGGACGTCCCGGAAGATTTTCTCGATCCTGCTCTCATGCCGTGCGCCATGGTCGGCGAGCAGGTCCATCGCCATTTCGCAGACGCGCTGGGCACGATCGGTGGCGTGGAATTTGCACAGCGCTGCATGGAGTTGCCGGGGCTTCCAGGCCTGCCGCGCTTCTTGCCAGACCAGTGCGCGCAGCGCGCGGGTCTCGGCCACCATGGTGGCCAGGTGCAGCTGAACGTCCTGGTAGTGGATCAAGGCCTTGCCGCCCACCTGGTAGTGCCGGGCAAACTCCACAGCCGTTTCGGTGGCGGCCCTGGCAAAACCCACCGCCATGGACGCCACGGGAATCCGTGAGGCGTTGAGGGTGGCGCGGTTCAGCACCCAGCCATTGCGCAAGCCGCCGATGATGCGGTCGGTGGGGACAAAGACATTGGACAATTCAATCTCGGCAGCTCCTGAGGCGCGCATGCCCATCTTGAGCTCCGTGCGGGCCACCCGATATCCAGGGTCGGAGCAGTCCACATAGAAGCAGGTCCACGATTCCATCCCTTCGCCCTGCAGCGCCGCAAAAACGGTGGCGGTCTTTGCCAGGTCCCCGCCACTGATGAAGCACTTGCGGCCATTGAGCAGGTAGCCGCCTTGGGTGGGTGTCGCGACAACGCCGGGGCGATAGGTCTGCGCACCGTGCCCGTCCTCCACATCGGACCCTGCCTCGGGCTCGGTGATCGCGAAAGCGATCAGGTGCGGATCGCCGCGCTCACAACTGCGGTAGACAGGGACCAGGAGCTTCAGAATGTGGCGCATGCGCCCAGACACGATCAAAGGCATGGCGCCGAGATGGTGCGCCGACAGCAGCAGCATCAGGCCGCCGCAGCCACGGCTGAACTCTTCCACGATCAGGCAGCTTTGCCAGATTGGCGCATGCACCACGGTGCCCCAGGGCATTGTGCCCAGCGGGGTCGGCAAGAAATAGCTCAGCCAGCCTTGTTTGCCCGCCTCGGACAGAATGCGGCGCGCGGTGGGATGGCATTCCCCGGCTGGCAGGTGCGGGGCCAGGTCCAGTTCGTCTGCTGCAGGCAGGAGGTGCTGCTCGGTGAACGCTCTGGCGCGCTGGCGCTGACGGGCCAGCGCACGCGGTAGCCGGGCAAAGTCGGTTTGCCACAGGTCCTGTGCGGGATAGTCTGCCAGCATGCGTCCGATCAGTGGCAGATGGCGGAACTGCCAGCGCGGTGCGAGGCGGTGGTCTGCGGGCAGATGCCCTTGAAGGTGGTCTGGCGTGTTCATGCACAGGTCCCTGTCCAGCCCGCCAGGAAGGCGTGCAGGTCGCGTGTTCCACCTGAAGCGAGCTTGAGCATGTTCTGGTCGCGGACCAGCTTCTCTGGCCCAGCGTCCCGCATGTAGCCGATACCGCCATGCACCTGCATCACCTGGTTGGCCGCATGGCAAAGCGCGGGGGCTATGTGGGCCCGTGCTGCCGCGACAGCGCCGGCATCGAGCGCATCGACCGGCTGCGCGAATGCAGCCAGTGCCATGTCGATGCGGTGCCGTGCGATGTCGATGTCGCTGAGCATGTGTTGCACGGCCGGGTGCGCTGCGATGGCGCTGCCGCCCTGGCGACGGATCGCTGCGTAAGCACGGGCCAGCCCCTGGCCATGGTCCAGTGCGCCAGCGCCGATCGCCAGCAAGCCCAGCATGTCCAGCGTGAACATGTGCGCGAACAGGATGCGCGAGGTCTCTGGCGCCATCGCGATGGCCGTGCCTTCCCCTGCCAGGCTGACAGAAAAACCCGCCAGTTCATCCAAGCCATGCTGCGCCTTCTCGGCGCGGACGCTCAGTGCTGGCCGATGAAACCACTGCCACGCGACCTGCTTGCCCACCCACACGGGCCAGAGCAGCAGCTTCCAGTCCTCGGGGGCGTACAGCGTGGTGGTGTGGGTGCGCCGATCGAGCCAGTCCGCCAACATGGTCTGGTCTTCCGTCTCCAGCGCGCCGACCCGGAGCCAGCGGGCCAGGCTGCCACGGGCGAGTCCATAGTGGCCAGCGGGTACCAACTGCAGACCCGCCAGGTCGTCCGCTTCCAATGTCTGGCCCAGCTGGACCGCCACCCACCGGGCCAGCGCCTGGCGGTGCCAGGCGAATGCCACACCCGGGCTGGCAGCGGCAATGTGCCGGAGCGCTCCCGTGTTGAACGCCATGGCCGGGGCCGTATCGCAATGTTCCCAGAGGCCAAATCCGCTCTCTGTCGTCGACAGCGACAGGATGCCCATGGCACCCGCTTCCTGTGTGAGCAGGGCCAGCTGGCGTCTGTCGATAGGCTGGTGTGGCTGCGCCGCCATGGGTGCGATGCGCTCCCGGGCAAAGCGGCCAAGCGCTTCCAGCAGGCGCTGCGAGTCCTCGGTATCCAGGTGCATCGGTGCGTGTCCCCTCAGCCTGACCTGCGGCGACAGGGGCCGCAGGGTGTTTGCCTTCGTCCCGGGTCTTTGCCCATGGGATCTCTGACGCCGGATGCTAAGGACGGGCAGGGCGCGGTGCTACATTCACAGAAGACAAAAAATCGATCTTCAGGGACAGCCGTTTCCCAGGGGTGGGCCAAATGGTGGAATGGGATTTCGCACGCAGTGTGACCAGCATGCGCTTGATGACCGAGTTGGGTGTCGAACACGGGCTCCCGGCGCACGCCTGCCTGGCGGAAACCGATGTCAAGGAGCAGGATCTGGCAGATCCGGCCATGCTGGTGTCGGCCGCGCAGGAGATGCGCCTGATCCGCAATGTGCTCAATCATCTTGGCACCGTTGCGGGGCTGGGCCTGCAGGCCGGACAGCGTTACCACTTCACGGCATTTGGCGCTTTGGGGTTTGCCATGGTCAGCAGCCCGAATGCCCGCAGTGCGCTGGACGTGACGCTTCGGTATTTCCAGCTCACCTTCGCGTTCACGCGCTTGCATGTCGAAGACCACGGTGACCAGACGCACATCACGCTGGACGCGTCCAGCCTCCCGGAGGATGTGCGGGCCTTCATCGTCGAGCGCGATGCGGCCGCCCTGGTGACCATACAGCGCGATCTGTTTGCGTCGCGTCCTGTTCTTCAAGGCATCCGTTTCACGCGCCGTGCGCCGGACGACCCACAGGCGTACGCCTCCTTTTTTGGCGTCGCGCCGGTTTTCGGGGCCTCGTCGAACGTGGCCGTCATGGCCAGTTCGGTGCTCATGGAGCCCTTGTCGCAGGGCAATGCACTGGCCTTCAAGGCCGCGCAGGCGCAGTGCTCCGCCTTGCTGGAGCGCCACCGGTCGGGCGCCGGTCTTGCCGCCAAAGTAAAGAGCCTGTTGACCCGGGAGGGCGCAGGCATGCCCGGCATGGAGGAAGTGGCCGACGCGCTGTGCATGACGCCACGGACGCTGCGGCGCCGGCTCCTGGAGGAAGGCGCAACGTTTCTCCGTTTGCGCGAGCAAGTGCGGCGTGCAACGGCCGAGGACCTTCTGTCCGGCGCAAGCTTGTCCGTCGAGCGCATTGCAGACCGCCTGGGCTATGCAGAGCCCACCTGCTTTATCAATGCCTTCCGGCGCTGGACAGGCCAGACGCCGCTGGTGTACCGCAAGGCGGTCCACCGCGCACTGGCGGCACCGGAGCGCGGGGACTGAATTCTGGGGCGCGAAAAATCTGGATAAAAATGGCTCCAGCGCTTATCAGGTAAGTGATAGTAGCTATCAAAAAAGAGTGAAAAAGGCTGCGCACCGCCCGTCGGATGCGGCCAGCGCAAAGAAAAAAACCCGCAGACCGTGAGATCCGCGGGTTTTGCAAAACGTTGAGGCGCAGCAGTCTGCGCCTCGGGGCCTTTACATGCCCATGCCGCCCATGCCGCCCATGCCACCCATGTCGGGCATGCCGCCGCCAGCGCCGGCTTCGTCTTTCGGCGCCTCGGCCACCATGCATTCGGTGGTCAGCATCAGCGCCGACACCGAAGCAGCGTTTTGCAAGGCCGTGCGGGTGACCTTGGTCGGATCCAGAATGCCCATCTCGATCATGTCGCCATAGGTGTCGTTGGCGGCATTGAAGCCGTAGTTGCCCTTGCCGCTGAGCACGGCATTGACCACCACCGAGGGCTCACCACCGGCGTTGGCCACGATTTCGCGCAGGGGCGATTCGATGGCCTTGAGCACCAGCTTGATGCCGGCGTCCTGGTCGGGGTTGTCGCCCTTGATGTCACCAGCCGCCTGCTTGGCGCGCAAGAGGGCCACGCCGCCGCCGGCCACGATGCCTTCTTCCACCGCAGCGCGGGTGGCG
>JAMLIT010000043.1 GCA_023954035.1 Burkholderiaceae bacterium
CCAAATCTCCAAAGAGCAATGCCTGTGTTCAGGTTTAACGTCTGCACCCGATTGCTCGATCGCCCCGCACAGAGCAACGGGACGGCACCGGATCGCAGACTCACAAAAACAATTTTTGCTATCAATATGCTAGCTATTGACGCTTTCTTGGTGAGCGCCAGAGGCCATTTTGACCAGAAATTCCAGTCAGAGGGGTCAGAGCAGCAAAGCTGGTCTGACCCTAGGACTTATTTGGTTCTTGCCGCCATGATGGCTTCGGACACGTTGCGCGGCGCTTCCGAGTAGTGCTTGAACTCCATCGTGTACGTGGCGCGGCCCTGCGTGGCCGAACGCAGCGTGGTGGAGTAGCCGAACATTTCCGACAGCGGCACCTCCGCCTTGATGGCCTTGCCGCCGCCCGGGATGTCGTCCATGCCCTGCACCATGCCACGGCGGCTGGACAGGTCGCCCATCACGTTGCCGGCGTAGTCTTCCGGCGTCTCGACTTCGACAGCCATCATGGGCTCGAGAATCACGGGGTTGGCCTTGCGGCAGCCTTCCTTGAAACCGAAGATGGCAGCCATCTTGAACGCCAACTCGTTCGAGTCCACGTCGTGGTACGAACCAAAGTGCAGCGTGACCTTGACGTCGACCACCGGGTAGCCGGCCAGCACGCCTTGCGTGACGGCTTCGTTGATGCCTTTTTCCACCGCGGGGATGTACTCGCGCGGCACCACGCCGCCCTTGATGGCGTCGATGAATTCCAGGCCCTTGCCGGGTTCATTGGGCTCGATCTTGAGCACGACGTGACCGTACTGGCCCTTGCCTCCCGACTGACGGACAAACTTGCCTTCGGCTTCGTCGACCGTCTTGCGGATGGTTTCGCGGTAGGCCACCTGGGGCTTGCCGACGTTGGCTTCCACCCCGAATTCGCGCTTCATGCGGTCGACCAGGATTTCCAGGTGCAGCTCGCCCATGCCGGAGATGATGGTCTGGCCGGACTCTTCGTCGGTGCGCACGCGGAACGACGGATCTTCTGCCGCCAGGCGCTGCAGGGCGATGCCCATTTTTTCCTGGTCGGCCTTGGTCTTGGGCTCGACGGCTTGCGAGATCACGGGCTCGGGGAACACCATGCGTTCGAGCACGATGGGCGCGCCGATATCGGACAAGGTCTCCCCCGTGGTCACTTCCTTGAGGCCCACACAGGCGGCGATGTCACCGGCGCGGATTTCGTCCACTTCCACGCGATCGTTGGCCATCATCTGCACGATGCGGCCGATGCGCTCTTTCTTGCCCTTGACCGAATTGAGCACGGTGTCGCCCTTGGTCAGCACGCCGGAGTAGACGCGGACAAAGGTCAGCTGGCCGACGAAGGGGTCGGTCATGAGCTTGAAGGCCAGAGCCGAGAATTTCTCGTTGTCGTCGGCCTTGCGCGTGACGGGTGCCTCGTCTTCATCGGTGCCGGTGACGTCCGGGATGTCGGTGGGCGCGGGCAGGTAGTCAATGACCGCGTCGAGCATGCGCTGCACGCCCTTGTTCTTGAACGCGGTGCCGCAGAGCATGGGATGGATTTCGGTCGCGATCGTGCGCGCGCGCAAACCCTGCTTGATCTCGGCTTCGCTCAAGTCGCCTTCTTCGAGGTACTTGTTCATCAGCTCTTCGTTGGCTTCGGCGGCCGATTCCACCATCTTCTCGCGCCATTCCTTGGCGGTCTCGACGAGGTCTGCAGGAATCTCCGCGTAGTCGAACTTCATGCCCTGCGAGGCTTCGTCCCAGATAATGGCCTTCATCTTGAGCAGGTCGACGACGCCGACGAACTTGTCCTCCGCTCCGATGGGAATGACGACCGGCACGGGGTTGGCCTTCAGGCGCAGCTTCATCTGGTCGTAGACCTTGAAGAAGTTGGCACCGGTGCGGTCCATCTTGTTGACAAAGGCCAGGCGCGGCACCTTGTACTTGTTGGCCTGGCGCCAGACGGTTTCCGACTGAGGCTGCACGCCGCCCACGGCGCAGTACACCATGCAGGCGCCGTCGAGCACGCGCATCGAGCGCTCCACCTCGATGGTGAAGTCCACGTGGCCGGGGGTGTCGATGATGTTGAAGCGGTGCTCGGGGTAGGACAGGTCCATGCCCTTCCAGAAACAGGTCACGGCAGCCGAGGTGATGGTGATGCCGCGCTCCTGCTCCTGCTCCATCCAGTCGGTGGTGGCAGCGCCGTCGTGCACCTCACCCAGCTTGTGGGTCACGCCGGTATAGAACAGGATGCGCTCGGTGGTCGTCGTCTTGCCAGCGTCGATGTGGGCCGAGATACCGATGTTGCGGTAGCGCTCAATGGGGGTCTTGCGAGCCATGATTTTCTTTCGTTAACGGCTGAAAGCCCGTCCGCTCCTCGTGGAACGGTTCGGGCTTCCAACCTCGCAATAGGGGGACGAAACTTAGAAGCGGAAGTGGCTGAAGGCCTTGTTCGCTTCGGCCATGCGGTGCACTTCATCGCGGCGCTTCATGGCGCCGCCACGGCCTTCCGTGGCTTCCAGCAACTCGTTGGCCAGGCGCTGGGCCATCGACTTCTCGCCGCGCTTGCGGGCGGCTTCCTTGATCCAGCGCATCGACAGCGCCAGGCGGCGCACAGGGCGCACTTCCACGGGGACCTGGTAGTTCGCGCCACCGACACGGCGGGATTTGACTTCAACCATGGGCTTGACGTTGTTGATGGCCACAACGAAGGCTTCCAGCGGGTCTTTGTCGGGGTGCTTTTTCTCGATCAGGTCGAGCGCGCCGTAAATGATGCGCTCGGCCACTGCTTTTTTGCCGCCTTCCATGATCACGTTCATGAATTTGGACAGCTCTACATTGCCGAACTTGGGGTCCGGCAGGATTTCACGTTTGGGGACTTCGCGACGACGTGGCATTTTTCACCTCAAAATTTGCTTCAGTTGGCGCCTTTTCAGAACGCCGCGAGAGCCATTCGGACTCTCACTTACTCGACCCGCGCAAGACATTTGCGTTGGGGGTCACTCCGTTTGCGCGGCCCGCCAAGGCACGGCAAACACCGATCGACAACATAGAAACGGGCTTATTTGGCCTTAGGCTTCTTGGCACCGTATTTGGAGCGCGACTGCTTGCGGTCTTTCACGCCTTGCAGGTCGAGCGAACCGCGCACGATGTGGTAACGCACACCAGGCAAGTCCTTGACACGGCCGCCGCGCACCAGCACGACGCTGTGCTCTTGCAGGTTGTGGCCTTCGCCGCCGATGTAGGAGATGACCTCAAAACCGTTGGTCAGGCGCACTTTGGCGACCTTGCGCAGAGCGGAGTTGGGCTTCTTGGGCGTCGTGGTGTACACACGGGTGCAGACACCGCGGCGCTGCGGCGAATTTTCCATCGCCGGGCTTTTGGATTTGGTCTTTTCGACCTCGCGCCCGTGACGCACGAGCTGGTTAATGGTTGGCATGAATACTGACGTCCCTAAACGTGAATCTAGCGAGAACTAGCGTGAAACTAGCGAGTTAAGCGAAAACGTGCTTCCCTTCGGAAATTCCGAAAAGCCTTCAAATGTAGCAGCAAAGTGCCCGCAAAGCAAGGAGCTGACCTCCAGGCCGTGCGGGCTCCCCGGCTACCGAACGCAACAATGGCAGGTCCTGCGCCCCGGCCGCCGCGCAAGGGCCTGGCCGGCCGCGCCGGGGGTTGCCTCTGTTATTTGATCCACAGCCGGATGGCGTCCCACGCGCGGCCGAAGATGCCCGCCTGCGCGACGCTCTCGAGCGCCACCAAGGGCACCTCGCGCACCATCTGGTCGCCGACCATCACCTTGAGCTTGCCTACGTCCTGTCCCTGGATAAAAGGAGCGATCAGCGGATCCTGACGCACCACCTGGGTGCTCACCTTGCCGGCGCTGCCGGCGGGCACCGTGATGACGATGGCGTCGCTGCTGCCCATCTTCAGGCTGTTCTGCGCGCCCTTCCAGACGGCGGGCGTGTCCACCGCCTGCCCGGCGTCGAACAGCTTGACCGCGTCGAAAGCGGTGTAGCCCCAGTTGAGCAGCTTCTGGCTTTCGTTGGCGCGCGCGTTTTCGCTGGCTGCGCCCAGCACGATGGAGATCAGGCGCCGGCTGCCCACATTGGGAAACTCGCGCTTGGCAGTGGAAACCAGGCAGTACCCGGCGGCGGAAGTGTGGCCGGTTTTCATGCCGTCGACCGAAGGATCGCGGTAGAGCAGCAGATTGCGGTTGTTGCTGTTGGACGCGGGCGTGCCGGGGTAGCGGTACTGCTTGGTCGCGTAGTAATGCATGTACTCGGGAAAGTCGTGCTGCAGCCGCGCGGTGATCACCGCCAGGTCGCGCGCCGTGGTGGTGTGGCCCGGCTCGGTCAGGCCCTCCGGGTTCTTGTAGGCCGTGCCCTTGAGGCCCATGGCCGCGGCCTGGTCGTTCATCATCTTGACGAACTGCTCTGCGGTGCCGCCGACGCCTTCGGCCAGCGCCATGGTGGCGTCGTTGCCCGACTGGATGATCATGCCGCTGAGCAGGTCGTCCACAGACACCTGCATCTTCGGGTCGATGAACATGCGCGAGCCGGGCATCTTCCAGGCGCGTTCGCTCACCGGCAGCTTCTGCTCGAGGGTGATCTTCTTGGCCCTCAGCGCGTCAAACACCACGTAGGCGGCCATCAGCTTGGTCAGCGAAGCCTGCTCCACCGGCGAATCGATGTCCTTGGCCGCAAGAATCTGCCCCGAGGTGTAGTCCATCAACAGATAGTTGCGCGCCGCGATCTCGGGCGGCTGGGGGGTCTGCGCCAGAGCGCCGCCGGTGGCAAGCAGGCAGAGTGCGGGAAGGACGAGCGAACGGAGGGCGCGGAAAAATCGGTTCATGTAGTGCGGTGGATCGATGGAGAGAAGAAAACGAAAGGGGACCCCAAGACGCCCAGGGGGCGCAAGAAAGGGCGGATCAGGCCGGGGCCTGCAGATGGCGGACGACCAGGCGCTTGAGCAAGGTCAATTGTCCGTGAAAGAAATGTCCGACACCGGGGACGACGGTGATGGGAAGCGACTGTGGCCGGGCCCAGTCCAGCACGCTGGCCAGCGGCACGGTGTCGTCGCTCTCGCCATGCAGCACCAGGCAGCGGTCGTGCGCCTCGGGAGGCACCGGCGCGACGGCAAAGCGGCTGGCGGCGGTTCCGACCAACACGGCATGCGTTACCTCGCGCTCGCTCCACAGCTGCGCCAGCGCGTGGCTCGCCACAAAGGCGCCAAAAGAAAACCCGGCCAGCGCGATCGCCCCCTGGGGCGCCGCCTGGCGCACCAGCGCGAGCAGGTCGTCAAGTTCGCCCCGGCCCTCGTCGTGCACGCCGGCGCTCTGGCCAACGCCGCGGAAGTTGAAACGCAAGGCGGTGAAGCCGCTTTGCACGAATGCGCGCGCCAGGGTCTGCACGACCTTGTTGTGCATGGTGCCGCCAAAGAGCGGATGCGGGTGGGCGATGATGGCCACGCCGCGTGGTGTGTCCACTGCATCGCGCAGGGCCTCGATGGCGCCGGCGGGGCCTTCGAAACGCAGAGACTCGGTATGTGCGTTCACATTGCTATGTTTTTAATAGCTTACTGCGCTTGTCATACAAGCGCTAGAGCCAAATTTTTATCAAAATATCGCCGCGTCCAACCGACGCCCGCCTGCGATGGAGCGCCGGTCAGCGCCCAAGTTCCGGCGGCGTGAGCAAACGCTCGACGACGACGCCGCGCTGCAGGTGCGAGTCGACGATCTCGTCGATGTCGGCCAGGTCCACGTAGCTGTACCACACGCCTTCGGGGTAGACCACCGCCACCGGCCCGGCGGCGCAGCGGTCCAGGCACCCCGATTTGTTCACCCGCACCTTGCCCGGCCCGGCCAGACCGGCCTTCTTCACGCGCGACTTGCAGTGGTCAAAAGCCGCCTGCGCGCCATGCTGGGCGCAGCAGGCCTCGCCGTTGGATCGCTCGTTCAGGCAGAAAAAGATGTGGCGCGCAAAATAGCCGGGCGCAGCGGCGATGGGTTCGCTCATGGCAGCATTCTAAAAGTCGCAGCCCGCGCCGCTCAGCCGCGCTCGGGCAGCGCCCGGCGCGACGCGCGCTGCAGCACATAGATGAGCGTCGCATAGGGCCAGAGCCAGCCCAGCCATTGCCCCAAGCCATAAAAGCGGATGAACCGCCCCTGCTCCCAATCGATCAGCGTCTGCGCAAAATAGGCGCTCGTCGGGGCGTCGTTGAGCAGCGCCAGGTGCAGGCTTTGCACCACCAGGAGCAGCACGGCGCAGGCGCGCTGGCGCAGCCCGATGACCAGCGACCCCAACAGCAGTCCCAGCACCAACCCCGCCTGGGCCGGCCGGCTCAGCCAGGCCCAGGCATGCGCGGGGCCCCAGCTGAGCGCCGCCGAAAGCGCCGTCGCCGCCACGCCGATCGCGGCCGCGGACAAGAGCAGCGCTGCGCGGCGCCAGGGCTGGCGCGTAATGCTGAAGGCCAGCAGGCAGGGCACCAGCAGCCCCAACCCGACGCAAACCATTTCCGCCGCAGGCGACAGCGCCTCCAGCGGCGCCACGCGCACCGGAAGCCACTCGAAAAACGGCGTGCCGTCAAACAGTTCGGCCAACATGGACTCCAGGCGCTCCAGTACCTGCCCCAGGCCAAACGGCTCGGCCGCAGGGAACAGCAGCGCCCAGGGCCACAGCGCCAGGAGCACCAGCGCCCCGCGTGCATCGCGCGCAAACCAGCGCGTGCGAAAGCGGCTCCAACGCGCCAAGGCGCCCCAGCGCTCGAGCAGCGCGGCGCCCAGCGCACCCAGCAAGGCGCCGGCGGCGTTGAGCAACAAATCAAGGTTGGAAGGAACCCGCTTGGGCAGATAGATCTGCAGAAACTCCATCAGCAGCGACAGCACCGCTGCGGCCAAAAACGCCAGCGGCACGGCCGACCGGGGCCAGCCACTGCGCAGCAGCGCCAGCGCCAGCATGAACCCCAGCGGGAGGTAGCCCAGGACGTTGATGCCCACGTCAAACCCGGTCCAGTAATGCGGCGGAAGCGGGCCGGCCAGGAACTCCCAGGGAGCAATGCCCTGGGCGCGCCAACCCTCAAAGGGAAACAGGCTGGCGAAGACGATCAGCGCCGCATAAATCAGCGCAAAGGGCCAGGCGGTGGTCTTGTCCATGCGCAGCGGCAGATGCTCGCCCGCTCTTAGAACGGCTTGATCACCACCAGCACGACGATGGCCAGCAGCAGCAGCACCGGCACTTCGTTGAACCAGCGGTACCACCGGTGGCTGCGCCCACCCTGCTGGGCCGCGAATCTGCGCAGCAGCACGCCACAGACATGGTGGTAGCCCAGCACCAGCAGCACCAGCGCCAGCTTGGCGTGCAGCCAGCCATTGCCCGGCCCCTGGCCGATGCCGTAGCCCAGCCACAGCCACAGCCCCAGGCCCACGGCGGGCACAGCCAGCAAAGTGGTGAACCGCATCAGCTTGTTCGCCATCAGCATCAGCCGTTCGCGCTCGGCGACCGAGCCCGGCGCGACCATGGCCAGATTGACAAAAATGCGAGGCAAATAAAACAGCCCCGCGAACCAGCTGGTCACAAAGACGATGTGAAGAGATTTGACCCAGAGCATGGGGGCAGTTTAAGGGCCGTGAGACGCTGCAGTGTGCGTCCCTAATCAGCGGAAGCCTGACGCAGCTGACCCACGCGCCAGCGCAGGGCGTTCACAAAGGAATTCACGGTTTCGCCGAGCCACTTACGGCGCTCGTCATCGCTGGTAAATTCGTCCCAGCGCCTCTGCACGCCGAACGTTTTTTCGTCCAGATCGAATTCCGCACCTTCGGGCAGCTCCCGCAGTATTTCGTCCACCAGGGGTGCCAGGGCTCGCAATAGCTCGGCAAGAGGTATTTCACGCCCTCGCACATAAACGCCCATCGTCGCTTTGGGGCCACCGCTTCGAAAAGCCATGATCCAGGTTCCAGGCCAAGGCAGTGCGCCACGGATGTGGTGGGGCCAGCGGTATTGAAAGGCCAACTGTTCCGGGTCATCGAGTTTCGACGCCAATACTGAATCCCACCATGCGGCCGAATCCTTGTGGATGCCATGTGCAGCGATGGCTTGGGGTGAAGCCGCGCCCTGCTCTGCATCCTCCCCATCCGCCAACGTCCCATCCTGGCGAACCACCACGATCCGTTCGAGAATCTGTGTGCGCACCAAGGGCCTTGGCTGTACCAGGATTTGTTGCCCATCAGCGGTGGCGTAAAGCGCCACTTCAAACATGCCGAACGAAAATCCGGAGGCTGCATTGCGGTTCAGCAGGTTGCCAAGCACCTGTACGTCTTCACGGATACCGTCCCCTGCCAGCAGCAGGAGAAAGCGGCCGCCGCGCAGGCCGCGCGTTACCGCATCGATAAATTGATGCTCCAGCAGTTCTCGACAGTGCCTCTTGACCCGCTCGAAAAGGAAATTGCCGGGTATGCCGGTCCTCGCGCTCACTTCGCGCTGGAGGTCAGAGTACGACCATTTGCCCAGTTCCTTGGCGTAGTCAAGGATTTGCGCGACCGCCTTGCGACGCGATTCGTGGTTTTTCCAGAGCTTGCACTCGACCAATGTGAGCCTGCCGTGCTGATCGATAAATACGTTGTCGATGAAACCCGCAGGCGTGTGCAGTTCTGTACACACCGGGATCAATGGACCAAAGCTTGGGTCGATCTCTGCGATCGGGATGAGCTGCGGCTTTTCTTGCAGCAGGTCCCGCAGCCAGGCCTCGTTGCGGCCTGCGGTGTCACCCAGAGACAGGCGCTTCCACAGGATATCGGCTCCGCTGGTCTCGACATGCAGAAACTCCCCGTAAAACCCTCGATCCGGCATGGCAGGTCCTCGTTGTGAATACAGCCACTGCCGGCGACGGCGCCGGCCCCATCATCCAGTGAAATCGAAGCCTTCCCTGGCGCGGTAGAAACGCGCCGGTCGCTGCGCGCCGCCTTGGTACTCATCCAGCTCAATGATATCCGTCGAGCCTTTGAGCCGCCTTCTGAACACACTCTTGTCTAACGTGCGTCCGAGAATGGCTTCGCAGGTCCGCTGCAGATCGGTCAGCGTGAATCGCTCCGGCATGAGGTGAAGGGGCAACACATAGCTCTCGACCCGCGTGCGCAGCTTTGTCAGGGCCGCCGAAAGCTGCTCTGCATGGTCGAACGCCATCGGCGGCAATTCCTGAAGCGAAAACCACTCCACCGCTTGCACCTGCGTTTTCACCACCGCATTCACCTGCTCTCGAGGCACCAGGGCAGCAAATAAAACCGCAATGGACCACCCTCGCGGATCGCGGTCTGCCCCACTGAAGACACGTATCTGCTCTATCTGGGGAACGCTGACCGCCAGCTTGTCCCTGAGTACCCTGCGCGCCGCATCGACCAGCTGAGCGTCTTCCAGCGGTCGCAACACGCCGCCTGGGAGCGCCCATTGCGACACCGCAGGCTCGCGGGCCCGCCGCGCGAGCAGCACTTTCAAGCCTTGCTCATCGCTGCCAAACAGGGCGATGTCTACGCTGACGAGCGGATACAGTCTTGGGCGATGGTTGGATCTGTTCATGGGATACGATCATAGTTGCACTTTGCCAATAACAAAGTTATGATAGTTGCAAAGTGAAATTAAGGAACCGTATGAACTATGACGTGATCGGCGACATCCATGGCCAGGCTGACAAACTGGAGCACCTGCTGTCCGCGATGGGCTATCGCCACCAGCATGGCGCCTACCGCCTTCAGGGCCGCCAGGCCATCTTTGTCGGTGATCTCATTGACCGGGGGCCCGATCAGCTTCGCTCGGTGTCGATAGCCCGGCAGATGGTCGAGGCCGGGTCGGCGCTGGCCGTGATGGGCAATCACGAGTTCAATGCAATTGCCTGGCACACAGATGACCCACACCAGCGCGGCGCCCACCTGCGTACACGCGATGGTGAGCTGGGCAAAAAAATCGTGCCCAGCACGCAGCATTTCTGGCGGCTACAGAGCATGACCCCGATCTGCATGGCGATGTGATTGGCTGGTTCAAGACGCTGCCCCTCTGGCTCGACCTGCCCGGCATCAGGGTGGTACACGCTTGCTGGCATGACGGCTACATGCAAATGCTCAAGCCCCATCTCACCCCGGGCCATCAGCTCACCGAGTCGACCTTGGTGGCAGCCAGCCGCCCGGGCTCCCTGGAATTCCAAACGGTGGAATGCCTCACCAAGGGCCTCGAGGCATCGCTGCCCCCCGGGATCAGCTACACCGACAAGGACGGGCATGTTAGGCACCAGCAGCGCGTCGCTTGGTGGAACCGGCACGACAGCACCTTCCGGGCACTTGCTGCCGCGGACGAGGATGTGCGCACGACCTTGCCGACATTCCCATCAGCCCAGACATCCGGCCCGCTTACGACAACGCCAAACCGGTTTTTTTCGGGCACTACTGGATGACAGGTGTGCCGCGTCTGCAGTCACCCATGATGGCCTGTGTGGACTACAGCGCAGCAAAAGGCGGGCCGCTGGTGGCGTATCGCTGGAGTGGAGAACCCGAGCTTGATTCCCGCAATTTTTTCCAGGTGGCCTGAATGGGCGAGGTTTTTTCTCCCGCCACCGAGCTTCTGCGGGACCGGTTTGCCGGCTGCCTGCTCGGCGGCGCCGTGGGCGACGCTCTAGGCGCGCCGGTGGAGTTCATGAGCCGCGATGAAATTTTGCAGCAGCACGGACCAGCTGGCATTCGAGAGTACGCCAGCGCCTATGGCCAACTCGGGGCCATCACGGACGACACCCAGATGACCCTGTTCACAGCAGAAGGTCTATTGCGCGCCTGGGTGCGCGGCAACCTCAGAGGCATTTGCCATACATCCAGCGTGATCGCACTCGCCTTCCAGCGCTGGCTTAGCACGCAAGATGTAGTCCACCCCCTGCATAAACACTGCGTTGATGGATGGCTCGTCAAGGAACGCCGCCTGCACGCGCGCCGAGCTCCGGGGCGTACCTGCGTGGAGGCCCTTCGGTCCATGGAGCATTCCGGCACGCGAGCGAGCAACCAGAGCAAGGGTTGTGGCGGCGTGATGCGCGTTGCACCCATTGGCCTCTTCTACGCCCGTCTGACGCAGATGCGCTCCAATTACTCGGTGGGTGACCCTTACAGCACGCAGGAGGCCTTCGATCTCGGGTGCGATGCGGCCGCGATCACGCACGGACACGTCACAGCGCAGCTGGCGTCCGGCGCTTTCGCGGCGGTCATCATGGCAGTTGCGATGGGAGCGCCATTGAGCGCAGCCATTCAAGACGCGCTGCAGATCGTGCGCGAACGCCCTGGCCACGAAGAAACCTCGCGGGCCATGGAGCACGCCATTCACCTCGCGGCGCAAGCGCCGGATGACCCGCGAGCCCTCGCGCAACTGGGTGAAGGCTGGGTGGCAGAAGAGGCGCTGGCCATTGCCATCTACTGCGCACTCGGGGCCAAAGATTTCCGCAGCTGCGTGGAACTGGCCGTCAGCCACGACGGCGATAGTGATTCGACAGGTTCCATGGTGGGCCAGATTCTGGGCGCCAGCCAGGGCACGCGCGCCATCCCTGCATCCTGGCTCAGCGGTCTGGAGCTGCGAGACGTCATCGCATGCGTGGCGGACGATCTGGTTCAATTTCCGGATGTCGATCTGAACGCGGACGACACGACACTGGCGACAAGCTTGTACCTTGAACGATACCCCGGTGTCTGAGCGGGCTTTCCAAGAGTGGGCGTCAAGGTATATTGCGCATGCGCAAGCTGACCGGTTGCGCAGCCTACGTGCGCACTTGCGGCGGCTCGATATCGCGGCGAATCCGCGCACTCTCCTCAGAGGAACCTGCCACGCCGTCGAGCGGGGCGGATGTCTTGTGGATACCACCAGTGAAAGCGGCGGCACTTACCTTGCCCGCCAGACCTACCACAGCGACGCTGCCAACGCCAGCACTTGCTACCACCTGACGCTGGGTGTCTTTGGGGAAGGCTATGCGCGCCTGGTAGTGTGCAAAACGCTGGGTGATGTCGACCTGGCAGAGATGATGGATACGGATTGGTCTGGCTCAGGCCTGGGTTTTAATCAGTTATGGATCTCGACGTTGGACGCAGGCCCCATATCGTCCGTGGAGGCCAGCGATGTCAAACTTCGTGTAGAGCACGACCTGCTGTTCGACTTTGCGGAAGAAGATCTGGACATTGCATGGTGGGAGGATCTGGCAGGCGGGGTCATGTATGCGCAGGTGCGAGTGCTGTAGCAGCCGATTGCGCAAAGTCCCGGTGAGGCCACTCAATGAGCCCACGTCAGGGACGCGCACCTTCTGGCAAATCGCGCAGCGGGATAATGCCCGCATGCACCTTCACAGCCCTGCCCCCTTCCCCCAGAACCGCCCGCGCCGCCTGCGCCGCGACGAATTCACCCGCAACCTGGTGCGCGAGCACCGCGTCACCGCACACGATTTGATCTACCCCGTCTTCGTTCTGGATGGCGCAAAACGCCGAGAAGCCGTGGCCTCCATGCCGGGCGTCGAGCGCGTCAGCCTGGATTTGCTGCTGCCCGTGGCCGAGGAATGCGTGAAGCTCGGCATCCCGGTGATGGCCCTGTTCCCGGTGATCGACGCCAGCCTCAAGACACCCGACGGCAAGGAGGCGCTCAACCCCGACGGTCTGGTGCCGCGCGTGGTGCGGACACTGAAAAAAGAATTTCCCGACCTGGGAGTGATGACCGACGTGGCGCTCGACCCGTTCACCAGCCACGGCCAGGACGGCCTGCTGGACGAAACCGGCTACATCCTGAACGACGAAACCGTACAGGTGCTCACCGGCCAGGCGCTGACCCAGGCCGAGGCCGGCGTGGACATCGTTGCTCCCAGCGACATGATGGACGGGCGCATTGGCGCCATCCGCGATGCCCTGGAAGTGCAGGGCCACATCCACACCCGCATCATGGCCTACAGCGCCAAATACGCCAGCGCCTTCTACGGCCCGTTCCGCGACGCCGTGGGGTCAAGCGCCAACCTGGGCAAGAGCAACAAGAAGGTCTACCAGATGGACCCGGGCAACAGCGACGAAGCGCTGCGCGAGGTGGCCATCGACATCGCCGAAGGCGCCGACATGGTGATGGTCAAACCCGGCATGCCCTACCTAGACATCGTGCGCCGCGTGAAGGACGAGTTCCGCGTGCCGACCTTTGCCTACCAGGTGAGTGGCGAATACGCCATGCTCAAGGCCGCCGCGCACAACGGCTGGCTCGATCACGACGCGGTGGTGCTGGAGAGCCTGCTGGCCTTCAAACGCGCGGGCGCCGATGGCGTGCTGACGTACTTTGCGCGGGAAGCGGCCCGGTTGCTTGAAAAATAATAGCAATAAACGCTTACTGGATAAGCGCTAGAGGCCAAATTCTCCCAGATTTCCTTCTTGCTTTCACAGCCACCCCACCCTGCGAAAGCGCCGGTACAGCACCACGATGGCCAGCACGATGGCGCCCAGCGCCATGGGGTAGCCGTAGCGCCACTTGAGTTCGGGCATGAACTCGAAATTCATGCCCCAGATGCCCGCCATGGCGGTAGAGACGGCGAAGATCGCCGCCCAGGCTGCCAGGCGCTTGGTGGTCTCCGATTCTTCGATGGCCACCATGGAGAGGTTCACCTGAATGGCCGTGCCAATGGTGTCGCGGATGGTGTCGATGGCACCGTTGATGCGGGCCAGGTGGTCGTGCACGTCACGGAAATATTCCTGAGTGCTGACGAAGGCGGCCGGAACGCGCCCACCGTGCAATTTGCCCAGCATTTCCAGCAGCGGCGCCGCTGCGTGGCGCAGCACCGAAGTGCTGTGCTTGAGGTCGTACAGGCGCTCGATGTTGCCGCGCGCCGAGCCGGGCAGAAAGATCTTTTCCTCGATGGCTTCGAGTTCCGCCTCGAACAGCTCGATGACAGGGAAATAGCGGTCGACCACCGCGTCCATCAGCGCGTAAAGCACAAAGCCCGCGCCGCGCTCGAGCAGCAGGGGCTCGCGCTCGCAGCGCTCGCGCACGCCCAGAAAGCCGTGCTGGCTGCGCCGGCGTGCCGAGAGCACGAAGTTCTTGCCCACGAACACCGCGACTTCCCCGACGGCGAGGTCCTCGCCCGCGGGCTCGACCAGGTGCATGACGACGAACACCATGTCGCCGTACTCTTCTATCTTGGGGCGCTGGTGGCCTTTGAGCGCGTCTTCCACGGCCAGCTCGTGCAGGCCGAATTCGCGCTGCATCAGCGCCAGCTCGTCTGCGCTCGGGTCCAGGAGCGCCACCCAGACGAAGGCGTCCGGGCGCTGGAGCCAGTGCGCGATCTCGTGGGTGCCGATGTCGGCCAGCTTGTGGCCGTGTTCGTAAGCGACGCAGTTGATGAGCATGGCCGGCAGCGGATCGGGCTATGCGCTGGCCAGGGCGGATTCGATGTCGCCGGCCAGGTTCTCGGGCGCCTCCTGCGGCGCGTAGCGGCGGATGACCTGGCCATCGCGCCCAACCAGGAACTTGGTGAAGTTCCATTTGATGGCCTTGCTGCCCAGCAGGCCCGGCGCCTCGGCCGAGAGCCAGCGGTACAGCGGGCTGGCACCTGCGCCGTTGACGTCGATCTTGGCCATCATGGGGAAACTCACGCCGTAGTTCAGCTCGCAGAACGAGGCAATCTCGTCGTTGCTGCCCGGGTCCTGGCTGCCGAACTGGTTGCACGGAAAGCCCAGCACCACCAGGTCCTTGTCCGCGTATTCGCGGTGCAGGGCTTCCAGACCCTTCAATTGCGGCGTGAAACCACACGCGCTGGCCGTGTTGACGATGAGCAGCACCTTGCCCCGGTAGTTCGATAGCGGCACGCTGCTGCCGTCCATCTGCAGGGCTTCGAAGTCGTAGATCGTCTTGGGCATGGTGGGTTTTTCTGGGTGATGAGGTGGGCCAACAGCCCATGGTAGCTGCGTGGCGGTTTTATGGCTTGCCGCCCGCGCGCCCGGGCCACAGCGCAAGCAGCGCCGCCAGCACGATCAGAGCGCCGCCGGCGAGCATGCGCGGCGAGAGCTGCGCGGCGTCCAGCAGCCACGACGAGAGGCTGGCAAACAGCACTTCGCTGAGCATGACCAGCGCCGTGGTCCCGGCAGCCAGGCGGGCCGCGCCGTATTGCAGGCCCAGGTTCCCCAGCACAAAGGCAAGCGCCAGGCCCGCCGCCACCAGCAGCCAGCCCGCAGCCGGCGCCGGGGGTGCGCTGGCCAGCCCCGTCCAGGTGGCTGCCAGGGCGCCTGCAGCGGCCATGACGAAGCCGCCGCTGAACATGGCCAGCATGCGGTCGCGCTCGGGCGTGCGGTTGAAACGGCGCAAAAAGACGTTGGTCAGCGCGAAGAAGAAGCCGCCAGCGACGGCCAGGAAGTCGGTGCTTGAGAGCCCGCTGGCCACGCGCGCCAGCGGCGCGCCGTCCGGCAGCACCACCAGCACCACGCCAGCGAACGCCAGCACCAGGCGCAGCACGGCCAGCAGGCTGGGGCGTTCGCCCAAAATCCACCAGGCGAGCAGCACCGACCACGCGGGCATCAGATAAAACAGCAGCACCACGCGCACCACGTCGCCCAGCGTTACCGCCCAGTTGAAGCAGATGTTGGTCAGCCCCGCCGCCGCCGCCAGCAGCCACAGCACGGGGCTGCGCAAAAAACTGCGCGCGCTGGCCGGCATGAGCAGCACCATGCACAGCAGCGCAGCCAGGTACACCAGCGCCGTCGCCCACAGAGGGTGCAAGCCCGCCTCGTGCAAGCTACGCAGGGGCCACCACGAAACGCCCCACACCAGCGCGTTGAACAACAGGGCGAGAACGGGCAGCGTGGCGGGCATGAAACTTCAAGAATTTTGGCTTTAGCGCTTATTTTATAAGTGCTTCAAGCTATCAATTCAGGAGTAAAACAGCGTCGTGCCGATGGCAGGTGAGAACAGCGGCAAAACCACCCGAAGCCTGCGGCCTGGCCAGGCGCCAAACCCGCCGACAAGGGCAAGGCAGACAGCAAGTCGGGTTCGCCCACGGGTTCGCACAAGCGGGGCGAGAAGAAAACCACGCCGTGATTCCCACCCGCGTACTGCGCGGGGTACAAGCCAACGCCCTTGCACTCTGACGAGGCAAGGGCATTTTCGGTGGGGTCGTCAGTGCTTTCTTGCCAGTCCTGGGGCGGACGTCTGCGTGGCGTATTCCGCATAGGGGCGCCATGCCCCCTGGGGCTGCGCCAGGCGGTTGGCCACCACGCGCAGCACTGCGGGATTCCACGGCATCCCGCAGTGGCTGCCTTCGACTTCAATGGCTTCCGCCTTGGGCCCTGCGTTGCCGTGCAGGCAGGCCTGCCAGGCGACCACGCCGTCTGTGCGGCTGTAAATCGAAGAAGTGGGCACAGGCGGCGGCGTGCGCAGCATCTGCAGAAGCTCGGCCTCCTGGGGCGCCTTGTCGCCGTTGAGCAGCCGGTAGATCAGCCCCGCGTTGGTGTGTTCTGCCGAACCGGCAAAGGGCGTGCCGATGGTGATGACCTGGCGCACCCGCTGCGCCAGCCGTTTGGCGACTTCCCGGGCATAAATACCGCCCAGGCTCCAACCGACGAGGCTGACGGGTTCGCCGTGCTCCAGGGTGCGCTCCTGCACGTTGGCCGCCAGGGTGTCGAGCCAGGCTTCTACCTCGCCCTTGGGGCCGACGTTGAAGCCCAGGCCCCAATCGACGCTGCGGTAGCCCAGCCGCTCGCAAAACGACAGCAGCGGGCGCGTGACGAATTCGTTGGTGGCAAGCCCCGGGAAGACGACGACAGGGTGTCCGTCCCCGCGCGGGAGGTCTTGCTCGTCCATCACGCCATGGCCGGCGTATTCGAGCGCTGCGCGCAAGGGCTCCAGCGCAAGCAGTCCGTAAGAGGGAGGGCGAATCGCGCGCCCGGCGTCGAGAAGGTGGCTTGGTTTCATGGCCTGAATCTTCCGAGGAAGATCCCTGCCGCGCTGCAGCATTTGGCCGCCAATCCGGGTAAGAAACGCCTTACGCAGCGTCGGCGCCAGGCCCACCGCAGATCGGCGATGGCGGGCGCCAAAAAAACAGCCAAAATAGCCTCTAGCGCTTATCAGAAAAAGGTTGAATGCTATTGATTAAATAGCTAGACAGCCCGTGCACCATCCCTAGTGGTGCGCGTCCTCGCGGGCAATTTGCAAAAGGTGTTCGAGTTCTTCCGCGTGGTGGCGGCAGTTGTGGCGATGCCAGCGCGCAATGACCCACATGGTGCCAGCCACCACCACGCCAAACACGGTGATCGCCCCAAACACCGACAGGCCCAGCTTGAGCGAGAGGCTGTAGAACGCCCCCAGCCCCAGGATGGCTGCCTGCTCATTGAAGTTTTGCACCGCGATGGAACGCCCCGACCCCATGAGGTTGTGGCCCCGGTGCTGCAGCAAGGCGTTCATGGGCACCACCAGGAAACCGCCCAGGCCACCGAGCAGGATCAGGAAGGGAACGGCCACCCAGATGCTGTTGATGAAAACCATCAGCACGAGCAGCACCCCCATGCCGATGCCCAGGGGAATGACGCGCGTGGCCAATTCCAGGCGCATGCGCATCGACGCCAGCACGGCACCGGCAGCCGTACCGATGGCGACCACGCCGGTGAGCGCCGAGGCCTGCGTGGTGTCGTAGCCCAGGGCCACCGCTGCCCAGGCAAGAACGATGAACTTGAGATTGCCCCCCGCGCCCCAGAACAGGGTGGTGGTCGCCAGCGAGATCTGTCCCAGCCGGTCGCGCCACAGGCGGGCGTTGCAGGCCCAGAAGTCGGGCAGCAGCGTCAGCGCGCTCCCCAGCACCCCGGCCTCGGGCGTGCGGCGCAGCGGCCGCATTTCGACGCCAGTGTGCGGAATGCGCAGATTGAACCAGGCGGCAATGGCATAGACCGCAATCAGCGCGGCAATGGCCGCTTCGGCCGGCGTGGCCACGCCCAGGTCCAGAACGGGAAAATCAAAACCCAGCAGCCAGCCCGAAAGCCTGCGCCCCACGAGCTGCCCGCCCAGCAGCACGCCCAGAATGATGGAGGCGATCGTCAGGCCTTCGATCCAGCCATTGGCCTTGACCAGTTGCGATGCCGGCAGCAGTTCGGTCAGGATGCCGTACTTGGCCGGTGAATAGGCCGCGGCGCCCAGGCCCACCACCGCGTAGGCGATCAAGGGATGCGAGCCAAACAGCATCATGATGCAACCGACGATCTTGATGGCATTGCTGATGAACATCACCCGCCCCTTGGGCAGCGCGTCGGCAAACGCCCCGACGAAGGGCGCCAGAACCACGTAGAACAAGGCAAACATCGGCACCAGCGCGGCACGCTGCCATTCGGGCGAGCCTCCGGTGCGCAGCAGTTCGACGGCGGCGACGAAGAGGGCGTTGTCGGCCAGCGAGCTGAAAAACTGCGCCGACATGATGGTGTAGAAACCGCGCTTCATCGAATGGCAGAGAAGGTCATCGGGCAGTCCTACGACCTGGGGTGAACGGTTCGCCGGGCAAAGAAGCGGCGGTTATATCACGCAGCGTTTTGTGATGAAGATGCGGTTCTTGGGAACCGCGGTGCCAGAATCGGGCCGTTCCAGCCCTGTGCGTCCCGACCGCCATGCCCCGTCCCATCCGTGCCCACATCCACACCGCCGCCCTCGCCGCCAACCTGGAGCGCGCGCGGCGCAGCGCGGCCGACGCCCGGCTGTGGGCCGTGGTCAAGGCCAATGCCTATGGCCACGGCATCGAGCGCGTGTGGGACGCCCTGCGCGCCGCCGATGGTTTTGCGCTACTTGACCTGCAGGAGGCCGAACGCGTGCGCGCGCTCGGCTGGCGCGGCCCGATCCTGCTGCTCGAAGGGGTGTTCGAGCCGCGCGACCTGGAACTGTGCTCGCGCCTGTCGCTCTGGCACGCGGTGCACTGCGACGAACAGATCGACATGCTGGCGGCGCACAAGACACAGCAGCCCCAGCGGGTCTTCCTCAAGCTCAACTCCGGCATGAACCGCCTGGGGTTCACACCAGAACGCTACCGCAGCGCCTGGGCACGCCTGAACGCACTGACGCAAGTGGACGAGATCTCGCACATGACGCATTTTTCCGACGCCGACGGCCCCCGCGGCATCGCCCACCAATGGCAGGCGTTTTGCACCGCCACGCAGGACTTGCCCGGAGAGCGCAGCGTGTGCAACAGCGCCGCCCTGCTGCGCCACGCCAGCGACGCACAGGTGCGTGGCGACTGGGTGCGCGCAGGCATCGCGCTCTATGGCAGCGCGCCCGATTTTCCCGAGCGCAGCGCCTCGGACTGGGGACTTGCGCCCACCATGACGCTGTCCACCCGCCTCCTCGGCGTGCAGCAGCTGCAGGCCGGCGACAGCGTCGGCTATGGCTCGCGCTTTCGTGCCGAGGCGCCGATGCGCATCGGCATTGCCGCCTGCGGCTACGCCGACGGCTACCCCCGCCACGCCGACACCGGCACGCCGGTGCTGGTGCATGGCGTGCGCACCCGCCTGGTGGGGCGCGTGAGCATGGACATGGTCACCGTCGACCTGGAGCCGGTGCTCGCCGCCGGGGTCGAGCCGGGTTTTGGCACGCAGGTGACCCTTTGGGGCCGCGCAGACACGGGCGCCGTGCTGCCCATCGACGAAGTGGCGCACGCGGCCGGCACCGTGGGCTACGAGTTGATGTGCGCCCTGGCGCCGCGCGTGCCAGTGCTGGCGGAGTGAGGCCGCGCGCCCGAGCGCGCGGGGAATACGCAAGACTGCGTAAGGGAATTCGTTAGCCAATGTAACGCGCTGCGGGCTTACAGTCGCTCCTGCCTGTTCTCTTTTCGCGCAGGAGGCGCCCATGTCTGCTTCCCCCTCCAACAACCGTTCCGTCGCGCGGCGCATCACCGGCCTGGCCATCGCCCTGGTGGCGGTCGTGCTGGTGCTCGTGGGCATCGCCATCTCGCTGCTCACCGAGCGCAGCACCCGGGCCCAGGTCGTGCAAAGCGTAGGGGTCACCACGCAGAGCGTTGCCAACGCGCTGGCCGCCGCCGACGCGACCAACCGCGAACTGGTGCAGCGCACCATGAAGGGCTACCAGCGCTATTTCGACGCCAACATGACGCTGGACGAGGCCACGGGCGAGCTGCGCAGCTACGGGGCGCTGGTCAATGGCGACCATGGCTCGGTGGACCGCTTTGCCAACGAGACCGGGGGCGTCGCGCGGGTGTATGCGCGCAAGGGCGACGGTTTCGAGAGCATCACCAGTTCCGTCAAGGACGCGCAAGGCGCGCGCGAAGCCAACGCCATGCTGCCTGCCGGGCCGGCCCTGGCGGCGGCGCAGGCGGGCAAGCCCTGGATTGGCCGCATGCAGGTCGCAGGCAAGCCCTACATGGGCTACTACCTGCCCGTGGCGAACGCGGAGAAAAAAGTGATCGCCCTGCTCTTCATTGGCAACGACATCGGCGTGCTGGAGCAAATGCAGCAAAAGCAGGTAGCGCAAACGCGATTCTTCGAGCATGGCGCGGCCTATGTGATCGACCCGCGCGGCGGCCTCGAGCAGGCCGTGTTTCTGGCCCACCCCGACGCCACGGGCAAGAAAGTGCTGGAGGCCTTTGCGCAGGCCCGGCCGTTCTTCGAGGCGCTGGCCGCTGCGCCCGATGGTTTCGTGCGCCACGCCACCAGCGTGCTGGGCAACGGCGGCCGCGAGCCCTGGGCCTTGCTGCGCAAGACCGAGGACGGCGGCCTGTGGGTGGTGGCCGAAGTTCCGGACGCCGAGGCCATGGCAGGCCAGCGGCCCGTGCTGATCGCCGTGTGGGGCTTGATCGCCCTGGCCGTGGTACTTCTCGCGGTTGGCCTGCTCGTCATGCTGCGCCGCGGCGTGGCCCGGCCGCTGCGCGAGTTGACCGACGCCATTACCCGCGTGTCGCAGGGCGACCTGACCCAGGCCTTCCAGACCCAGCGGCGCGACGAGATCGGCGCACTGGTGCAGGAGGTGGAAAGCATGCGCCTGCGCTACCAGGCCATGCTGCAGGAAGTGCGCGCCGCGGTCGACAGCATCACGAACGCCAGCATGGAAATCGCCACCGGCAACCACGACCTGTCCACCCGCACCGAGCAGGCGGCCAGCAGCCTGCAGACCACGGCACAAAGCATGGAGCAGCTCACCGCCGCCGTGCGCCAGTCGGCCGACGCAGCGCGCCAGGCCAACCAGTTGGCCGGCTCGGCCGGCGAGGTGGCCGCGCGCGGCGGCCGCGCGGTCGGCCAGGTGGTGGCGACCATGGGCGAAATCAACCAGAGTTCGCGCCGCATTTCCGACATCATCGGCGTCATCGACGGCATTGCTTTCCAGACCAACATCCTGGCGCTCAACGCAGCCGTCGAGGCTGCGCGCGCCGGCGAGCAGGGGCGTGGCTTTGCCGTGGTGGCCAGCGAGGTCCGCAGCCTGGCGGGGCGCAGCGCCGACGCTGCCAAGGAGATCAAGGCCTTGATCGGCGCTTCGGTCGAACGCGCCGAAGCCGGCGCGCAGCAGGTGCAAAGCGCAGGCGCCACGATGGACGAGATCGTCGGCTCGGTGCAGCGCGTGGGCGACATCATTGGCGAGATCACGGCGGCGGCGGCCGAGCAGTCGGACGGGATTGGCCAGATCAACGCCGCGGTCAACCAGCTGGACCAGATGACCCAGCAAAACGCCGCCCTGGTCGAGCAGTCGGCCGCGGCTGCGCAAAGCCTGCGCGACCAGGCTGAACGCCTGGCGGGCGCGGTGCAGGTGGTCAAGCTGGAATCGGGCGCCAAGCCAGCGGCGCTGCAAATGGCCCGCACCGCGGCCATCGCCGGACCCGGCTGAGGGCGGCGCCCGCACCCGCTCCTGCCAGCGGCGCGTAGGGCGACAATCGCAGAGCCATGCTGCCCCATGTCCCCACCCTGCTCCTGATGACCATTCTGGTCTGCGTGCTGATGGCCCTGTCCATGGTCACGGTCGGCTGGGGCGCGCGGCACGAAGGATTGCATCTCTGGGCCGCCGGGCTCGGAATCAATGCATTGGCGTACGGACTGTTCGTGTTGCGCCCAAGCGTCGGCGAGCCGATCTCCATCGTGCTGGGCAACGCGATGACGTCTCTCGCACTGAGCTGTCTTCTTGCGGCCGTCCTTCGCTTTCAGGGACGCACGCCGCATTGGGCGCTGCTGGTGCTTCCGGCCGCGGTGCTGGCCGGGGCCATGCTGGCCTTGCTGGATGATTTCCACCAGCGCGTCCTTGCAGCGAGTGCCGTGTTGGGCCTGCAGTCCGCGCTGATCATGCGCGCGCTGCAGTGGGGTCGCCGCAGCACCGTCGGCCGCGGCGCGCTTCTGCTGATGGCGGGGATGGGCTTGCTGCTCCTGGTCATGCTCGTGCGCGGTTTGGACGGATTGACTGGGCTGGTCAACCGCCAGGGGTTTCTCCAGGATGGCGCCATGCAGACCCTGACCTTCGTCGCCACATTGGCGGTCGCCCTGGTCGCCTCCATGGGCTTCGTCTTCATGACCAAGGAGCGCGCCGATGAGGCCAACCGCGTGCTCGCGGCCCTGGATGCCCTGACCGGCGTGGCCAACCGGCGCTCCATCGTTGCCGCGCTGGACCGCGACGCGGGCCGGGCGATCCGCGCCCGCACGCCGCTGGCCGTCATGATGATCGACCTGGACCATTTCAAGCGCATCAACGACAGCCACGGCCATCTGGCCGGCGATGCCGTCTTGCGCAGTCTGGTCCGGGTTCTCGGCGATCGCCTGCGCTCGCAGGACCTGGTGGGCCGCTATGGCGGCGAGGAATTCCTCGTCGTGCTGCCCGAGACGACACTCTCTGGCGCCCGGCGCCTGGCCAACGAGCTGTGCCAGGCGGTCGAGGCACACGCATTCGTCCATGCGGGCCAGCCGATCCCGCTGACGGTCAGCATCGGCGTGTTTGGCGGCCTGCTCGAGCCTGGCGACCACTGGGACCTGCTGATTCACGCTGCCGACAGCGCGCTCTACGCCGCCAAGCGCGCCGGTCGCAACCGGGTCGAGCAGGTGGCCGTGCTGCCGCGCACCGGCCCGCATGGCGCAGGCCCGGAAACCTTCCCCGCATCCCTGTCATGACTGCAGGGCCGCCGCTGGCGCGCCAGCGCTTTGGCCCTGCCTATGGTGCAATGGCAGGGCATTGAGCAAGGAGTCCCCCATGAACGCCCGCCTCTCACCCGCCCAGCTGCAACCCGACCAAGCGCTCAAGCACATCGAGCAGGCTTGGGACGAACGCATCCTGCCGCAGCTCACCGACTACATTCGCATCCCCGCCAAGTCGCCCATGTTCGCGCCCGACTGGGAGCAGCAAGGTTTGCTCGACACCGTGGTGCGCAATGCCGCCGACTGGGTGCAGGCGCAAAAAGTCCAAGGGCTGACGCTGGACATCGTGCGCCTGCCGGGCCGCACGCCGGTGCTGTTTTTTGAAGTGCCCGCCACACGCGATGCCGCCCAGGCCGGCCAGAGCGTGCTGATGTACGGCCACCTGGACAAACAACCCGAGTTTTCAGGCTGGCGCGCCGACCTCGGCCCCTGGACGCCCAAATACGAGGACGGCAAGCTCTATGGGCGGGGCGGCGCCGACGACGGCTACGCGGTGTATGCCAGCATCGCTGCGGTGCAGGAACTCAAACGCCAGGGCGTGGCGCACCCGCGCATCGTTGGCCTGATCGAGACCAGCGAAGAAAGCGGCTCGCGCGACCTGCTGCCCACCATCGATGCCCTGAAAACCCGGCTGGGCGACATCGCCCTGGTGGTGTGCCTGGATTCGGGCGCCGGAAACTACGACCAGCTCTGGCTCACCACCAGCCTGCGCGGCATGGTCGCCGGCACGCTCAAGGTCGAAATCCTCACCGAAGGCGTGCACTCGGGCGACGCTTCGGGCCTGGTGCCCTCGTCGTTTCGCATCATGCGCCAGGTGCTCGACCGGCTCGAAGACAGCGCCACCGGGCGGCTGCTGCCGGCGAGCTTCCACTGCGAAGTGCCGGCCGAGCGCCTGGCGCAGGCGCGCGCCACCGCCGCCATTCTGGGCGACGAAATTTACAAGCGCTTCCCCTGGGCGCACCACGACTGCGGCGGCGCCACCGCCTTTGCCCTGCCCACCACGACCGAGCCTGTCGACGCCCTGCTGCGCCGCACCTGGCAACCCACGCTCAGCGTGACCGGCGCCGAGGGCTTTCCCGCGCTGCAGGATGCGGGCAACGTGCTGCGCCCCTACACCGCCTTCAAGCTCAGCCTGCGCCTGCCCCCGCTGGTGGACGCGGCCCAATGCGCGCAGGAGATGAAAGCGCTGCTGGAAGACAACGCGCCCTACCAGGCGCGCGTCACCTGGCAAGGCGCAAGCTCTGCCTCCGGCTGGAACGCGCCCGAGACCGCGCCCTGGTTTGAAAACGCCCTGAACACCGCCAGCCAATCGCACTTCGGCGCGCCCTGCGGCCACATCGGCCAGGGCGGCACGATTCCGCTGATGGGCATGCTCAGCAAGGGCTTCCCCAAGGCGCAGATGATGGTCTGCGGCGTGCTCGGCCCCAAGAGCAACGCCCACGGCCCGAACGAGTTTCTGCATGTGCCCTACGCCAAGCGGCTGACGGCGGCCGTGGCGCAAGTGATTGCCAGCATGCCTTGATTTTTCGGCCTTTTTGGCCTCCAGCGCCCGTCTACACTACAACACTAGCTCTCTTTTTTATAACAATCCCATGCGCATCCTTCTGGCCGAGGACGAACCGCCGCTGGCCAACTGGCTGGTACAGGCGCTGGCGCAATCGGGCTTCCAGGTCGATTGGGTGAACGACGGCCGCCTGGTCGCCAGCAGCCTCAAGGCCAGCCGCTACGACGCCCTGGTGCTGGACCTGGGCCTGCCAGGGCGAGACGGCCACGACGTGCTCGACGGCCTGCGAGACGCCGGCCACCAGTTGCCGGTGCTGATCCTCACCGCGCGCGATTCGCTCATCGAACGCGTGCACACGCTGCGCGCCGGGGCCGACGATTTCCTCGCCAAACCCTTTGAGCTGGCCGAGCTGGAAGTGCGTCTGCTGGCGCTGATCCGCCGCGCGCGCGGCGGCGAGCACGCGCGCTTTGCCTGCGGGCCGCTGGTGTACGAGCCCGTCAGCCAGCAACTGCGGCTGCGCCACCAGCCGCTCAAGCTCACCCCGCGCGAGCACGCCGTGCTGTGCGCGCTGGTGCAGCACAGCGGCGAGCCGATGTCCAAGCGCGACCTGCTCGAACGCGTGTTCGCCGACGAGGCCGACGTGCAGCCCGAGGCCGTGGAAGTCATCGTGCACCGCCTGCGCAAGCGCCTGGACGGCAGCGGCGTGCGCATTGCCACGCTGCGCGGCCTGGGCTATGTGCTGGAGCCGGACGCCTGCCCCGACAGCGCCCCCGGCGAACCCGCTGGCCGCTGACCATGCTGCGCTGGTCGCACTGGAGCCTGCGGCGCACCTTGCTGGCGGTGCTGGTGCCCGGGCTCTTGGCGGTGCTGGGACTGGACATCGTGGTCAACTGGCGCAACACCCTGGCCGGCGCCAATGCCGCGTTCGACCGCTCGCTGCTGGGCGCTGTCAAGGCCATGGACGCCAACATTTCCACGGCCAGCGGCGGGCTGTCGGTGGAGCTGCCGTACCGGCTGCTGGAGTTTTTTGAGCTGACCGCCAACGGCCAGGTGTTCTACCGCGTCGCCAGCGCAGACAACCTGGTGGAAATCGGCAACGCGGGCCTACCACCACCGCCCCAGCCCTTGGTGGACGGCCAGCCGCAGTTCCACGACGGCAGCTATTTCGGCACGCCGATTCGCGTGGGCTCCTACGCGCGCGAGCTCGACAGGCCGCTGTCCCAGGGCTCCAACGCGCGGCGGGTGCTGATTCAAGTGGCAGAAACGCTGGAGAGCCGGCAAGACTTCACGCGCCGCCTGGTGCTCGAATCCGTAGCCCGCGACCTGCTGCTGCTGATCGCGGCCCTGGGCCTGGTAGCCCTGGCCGTGGAAATCGCCCTGCAGCCCTTGCAGCGCCTGCGCGAAGAGGTGGCCGCGCGCCGCAGCGACGACCTCACGCCCGTAGACGCCGGCGCCGTGCCCGCCGACGTGCGCCCGCTGGTCGAGGCGCTGAACCTGCACGCCAGCCGCTACCGCGATGCGGTGCAGGCCCAGCGCCGCTTTGTGGACGACGCCTCGCACCAGCTGCGCACGCCGCTCACCACACTGGCCACGCAAGTGGGTTTTGCCTTGCGCGAGCACGACGCAGACAAGCGCCAGCACGCGCTGCTGGCGATCAAGCGCCAGGTGGACGACGCGATTCGCCAGACCAACCAGATGCTGGCGCTGGCCCGCGCCGATGCCGCAGCGCTCCCGATGGCGCCGCTCGATCTGCAGGCGCTGGCCGAAGGCGTCACCATGCATCTGTGGCCACTGGCGCGCAGCCGGGGAATCGACTTGGGCTTCGAAGCCCTGCCCGGCGCCCAGACCCCGGCCCAAGGCAACGAAGCGCAGCTGGCCGAAGCCTTGTCCAACCTGCTGCACAACGCGCTGGTCCACACGCCGCCCGGCGGCCAGGTGACGGTGCAGGCCGGCGTGCAGGACGGCCAGGCCCTGCTGTGCGTGGCCGATAACGGCCCTGGCATGCCCGCCGCCGACCGCGCCCGCGTGGGCGAGCGCTTCCTGCGCGTGGCGGACCCGGCCGCGCCGCAGGAAGCGCGCGGCAGCGGCCTGGGCCTGGCCATTGCCCACGCCATCGCCCAGCGCCACGGCGGGCGCCTGCGGCTGGAAGAATCCCATCCGGGGCAGGCCGCGCCGGGCCTGCGGGTGGGGGTGCAGTGGCCGGCCTAGTCAGGCGCGGCCGGGCGGGAGGGCTCCCGCGAGAAGGTGCGCGGCACTCATGAACGTCCGTGTTCCTGGGCTGCACGGGGTGTGTTGACGGGTGCAAGAGAGGGGCGGGACTCGGCCGGGAGCGGCCGGTGGGTGCGTGGAGAAGCGGTCGATTAACGAACAAGGTAAGCGGATGGCCGAAGGCCAGTCCGCTTGACCGGGTTAGCTGCGGCTACGAACAACGCTGCGAAATAGCCTTCGACGTTTCACAGCGTCGGCTTGGAAGGTTTGTTAAATGCCATGTATCCAAAGTAGAGGACGATGGCAAACAAATGGGCACCTAGACCAAAGATTCCCCACAACCACTTATTTAACCCTTGCTTAGAACCGTTTATAAACAACCAGCCTGAACAGATTATCGCTCCAAGATGAGAGGCAAGAAAATCCAATCGATAGCCAAAGCTCACACTTCCATTTTCAGAGAAAAAAAGCGCCCCACTGATAAAGTAGGTAACCAGAACTGCTGGAACATACCAGGCGATGAAATTTTGGATTTCTTGTTTTTGCAAGTCTGTCTCCTTTGACCTCTAACGGCCAAGGTAAGCCGCCCGCCGTAGGCGGGTCGGCTTGAGCGCAGAGTTAGGATGCACTTGATGGGGGTTCATTCGGAAGGTGGGAATAATCGAAGACAAGGCATGTGTTGATAAGATCCAGCCCGGCGCCCGGTGGATACTCTAGTAAATTTTCTGTACCACAAGCACGATGCTTTTCGAGAACAACCTTCAACAGTTTTCCCATGACTAGGCGTGGAATTTCGTTGCTGCCCAAGCCCTTGGCAGCGAACCACTCTAAAGGGTTGCGCGCGCCTTTTTCCAGATTGCAGGGGGCGCATGATAGGACCATATTGTCTATTGTGTTTGGTCCGTTCCGGCTTACTGGAATAATATGCTCCCAGTGCAACGCAACGCCTGTTGTGCCGCAATACGCACATTGATTTCCGCCAGTAACGAGAATTTGGTTTTCACGTAAAACACTCGACGGCGACATATTTTCAGCGGCTAATTTATGATATGTGTGCGCCACAAATGACCAGTAAGATCGGCTCGTTCTAGCGGCAGGTGCTAACGTTGAACGCTTTTCAATAGCTCGGTCTGCAATGAGTTTTGCATACTCATACATAATGATCTCAAAAACTGTTTTTCGTTTTGCAGCCATAGCATCTGTATGAGGTGCAGGTCGGGAGCCACCCTTGCTTTTTTCTAACGCCTGAGTTAAGCCGCGCCGCGAAGCGGCGTCGGCTTGAATGAGTTGTTAGAGCGGTGCTAAAGCGTGCAATCAATTGAAAAACGAAAACCGCTTACACCAGCTCAAAATCCAGCCCGATATCTGCCGCCGGGGCGCTTTGCATCAGCCGACCGACCGAGACGTAATCCACGCCGGTCGCTGCAATCGCGGTGATCGTATCGAGCCGCACTCCACCCGAAGCTTCCGTCGCCGTGCGCCCGGCCACCAGCGCCACGGCCTCGACCAGCATTGCCGGCGTCATATTGTCGAACATGATCTGGGTGGCGCCAGCCACGATCGCCGGCTCGATCTGGTCGAGCCGATCGACTTCGCAGATGATCCGCTCTACGCCTGCCGCCTTTGCGCGCGCCACCGCCGGCCCGACGCCGCCCGCCACCGCGACATGGTTGTCCTTGATCATCACCGCATCCCACAGCCCCATACGGTAATTGGTCGCGCCGCCCATCCGCGTCGCGTATTTTTCAAGCACGCGCAGGCCGGGGATGGTCTTGCGGGTGTCGAGCAAGGTGGCGTGGCCGTTCATGGCATCGACATAGGCGCGCGTCATTGTCGCGATGCCCGAGAGGTGCTGCACGGTGTTGAGCGCGCTGCGCTCTGCGGTAAGCAGAGCACGGGCATTGCCGACGATCCGCATCAACGCGGTGCCAGGCGTGACGCCCTGGCCGTCTTGCACGAGCATTTCGATCGTACACACCGGGTCGAGATGGCGGAAGAACGCGGCGGCGAGCGGCAGACCGGCGACGATGATCGCCTCGCGGCTGTCCATCACCCCGGCAAAGCGCGCATCGGCGGGGATGACACTCTCGGCGGTGACGTCGCGGCCACCGCCTGGGAGGCCCTCGCCGAGATCTTCAGCGAACGTAGCGTGGACAAAGGCGCTGAGATCGAAGCCCGGGAGGGTGAATGCACTCCAGGTAGCCATTTGCAATTCTCCTTCTAGCTCTAACGTTTGACATGAGGGGCGACTGGAGGCAAGCGAAGCTTGCCAGAAGGCGTCCCCTCGATGGAAGGGTTAGACCGCATGCTACTCATAGTAGGTCGACTGATAGTCATCACGTTGATATTGTTTGCTGCTGTGAACATTACTGAAATTTTTGCTCGTCGTGTCCGGGAGTTGCGTGCTCACCATGGCTACTCGCAGGAGGAACTGGCGCACCGTTCAGGCCTTCACCGCACCTATGTTGGCGCGGTTGAGCGCAGCGAGCGAAACATCACCCTCCTGAATGCGCAGCGCATTGCTGATGCACTTGGAGTCCCTCTGTCGGATTGTGTCAGTGTCCAAGATGTCAATCGATCTCAACAAGCTAGACGGCGCACTTGATGCGATTCTTGGTAGCTACAAGGGAACGTTTTCCGAGAAGGTCTACAGCGACGAGAATGACGATCACGATGTACTAATGGACGTGTTCGGGATTTCTCCCTTGTTGAAGCGAGAGAATCGCCAGTATTGGGGTCGCGAGCTTGGCATGTGCTGGCAACGGCTAGTTGTGGAGGTGTGTAGGCAAGCGCGGAGCGACTTTGGGCCTGCTCTACGAATCGATGCCGACGAGCCATGTGATCTGACGGTGGGCGGCTTGGCAATCGACACCAAGTACCGGATAGGCTCTGGCGACTCGGGGACTCTGAAGAAATTCAAAGCATACGGTCCGCTTCTACGTTCAAAGGGGTACGACCCTGTGCTGTTGATTGTCCGTGAGGACAATCTGAGCGCCGCGATCACGGCCTGCAATGCGGGTGGATGGACCGTCACTACAGGGCAGCGCACGTTTGACTACCTTCGAGACCTGACCGGAGTAGATGTCAAGGAGCTGCTCTTGCGGCGCGCTGGAACATTTCCTGTTGTCCGGTAGTGCTCTTGGTCTCGGTTTCATTTATGCCAAGCCGCCGTTTGGCAATCGCGGCGTATGCAGGATTGATTTCCATCCCTAGGTAGGCAAGGCCGAGCTGCTTTGCAGCTACAAGCGTAGTACCGGAACCGGCGAAGGGATCAAGTACGATGTTGTTTGATGACTCCGGGACCATCATTCCCACCAGCTTGAGCATCAACGGAAGTGGCTTCACGGTGCAATGGATGTTGAAGTCTTCCGCCTCACCTCGCGGCAATCCCTCCAGAATGTTGCTTTGGAAGCTACCGTCTTCATTGGCAGCCTGGAACAGGCCGACGTCGTACTTTTGTAGGGTGTCGATGTAGTTGTTTTCGAGGGGCTTCTGAACAACGACAATCGCTTCCCATTCGCTCCGCAAACAGCTGTGCCACCCTTCCCACTTTTCGGGGTTTGGGTCGCCAAGCTTCTCTAGCTTCGCAGAGACGTTCAGGCCCTTCGGTATGCCGCTTGATCGACGGTAGACGATGCAGTCTCTAGCGTAGAAGCCGGCTCGTTCAAGTGCGACTTGAACATGCGCCATTGTTCGACTGCTGTTGAATGCCGCCACCATTGCACCAGGCTTGCATACCCTGAAGACTTCTTTTCCCCAGCTGAAGCACCACTCTTGGTAGTCGAGAATGTTCTTGCGGTTTTTCTCGTACCAGCGTGCGTTGCGCACCCCGCCCGCTAGGCCACTTCCGTAGGGAATGTTCTTCACGAGGGTGCTGGACGTCTTTGCTCTGTCTAACCTACGCTCGATCTCGGCGTGATCCCACTTGTGACCAATGAACTCGTAGTTGTATGGCGGGTCTGTAATGCAGGCTGCGATTGAGGCTGCAGGTAGCGCCTGCAGGAGGTCGCGGCAATCTCCCACCAGAAGGCTGTCCTGGGGGCGGAGGTCATGATGATTGGACAATTGCATGCTACTTATAGTATGCGAATCGGCGGGTTCGGTCAATGAGTTCAGCGATGTTCGCCGGTGCGGGCGTGCACTGAGGCGGTGTTCATGGGGT
>JAMLIT010000044.1 GCA_023954035.1 Burkholderiaceae bacterium
CCATGATCCAGGCGGGCCAGTATTCGATGGTGATGCACTACCTGAAGGCCGTGAAGGCCGCGGGCACCGACGACACGGCCAAGGTGATGGCGCAGATGAAGAAGACGCCCGTCAACGACTTCTTCGCCACGAATGGCCAGATCCGCGCCGACGGCCGGATGGTGCACGACATGTACCTCATGAAGGTCAAGGCGCCCGAGCAGTCCAAGGCGCCGTGGGACTACTTCGAGGTGGCTCAGGTGATCCCGGCGGCCAAGGCGTTCCAGCCGCTGTCGGCATCCACCGGCCCGCTCATCACCAAGAAGTAGGCCCATGGATATCTTCGACATGCCCTCGCAGGTGCTCTTCGGGCAACTACTGCTGGGGCTGATCAACGGCAGCTTCTACGCCGTGCTGAGCCTGGGGCTGGCGGTCATCTTCGGGCTGCTGCACGTCATCAACTTCGCGCACGGCGCGCTTTACATGCTCGGCGCGTTCGCGGCGTGGATGGGGCTCAACTACCTGGGCATCGGCTACTGGTGGAGCCTGGCCCTGGCGCCGCTGGCCGTGGCGCTGGGCGCGGCCGTGTTCGAGCGCGCCATGCTGCGGCGGCTGTACAAGAGCGACGCGCTCTACGGCCTGCTGCTGACCTATGGCCTGGCGCTGGTGCTGGAGGGCACGTTCCCCTACGTCAGCGGGGGGGTCTCCAGCTGGATCAACCAGATCATCCGCGCGTACCCGGATATCCGCTTTGCCATTGTCTTTCTGGGCAGCCGCCGTGAGGACTACAAGGAATTCAAATACCAGCTCCCGGACAACGTGGTGCACTTCGAAGAGCACTACCTGTACGCCCATCTGAACGCCCACTACCAGCCCGCCAAGCGCGACGGCGACCGCCAGGCCTTCGATCTGATCGACCAACTGATCGACGCCCTGCACCTGGGGCCCGACAACCCACAGACCATGCAGGTGTTCCGCCAGGTGGCACTGGAGATGCGCCCCGGCGGCAAGCTGCAGGTCGAAGACTTTCTCTACAGCCAGCGCGCCTGGGAAATCATCTGCAAGGTGTACCGCGACCACTGCAGCGACCCGTCTTTCGTCGATTTCTTCTGGACCGTGCGCATCATGTTCCAGCCCTTGTGGCTGCTGGCCCGCGTGGCCAGCGAGCTGATCCCCGTGCGCGTGGTGCACTGCGCCTCCACGGGCTACGCGGGTTTTCTTGGCGGCCTGCTGGAGCAGACGCGGGGCACGCCGCTGGTGTTGTCCGAGCACGGCATCTACACCAAGGAGCGCAAGATCGACCTGTTCAAAAGCGAGTGGATCCGCGACAACCGCAACATCTTTCAGCGCGACCCGACGGAACTGTCGTACTTCCGCCAGATGTGGATCCACTTTTTTGAGTGGCTGGGCCGCTACTGCTACGCCTCGGCCGACCCCATCATTGCCCTGTACGAGGCCAACCGCCTGCGCCAGGTGGCCGATGGCGCCGCACCGGAGCGCACCTTCAATATTCCCAACGGCATCGCGCTGGCGCGTTTTGCGCCGCTGCGCACGCAGCGCCCGGCCACGCCGCCGCCAGTGCTGTGCCTGATCGGGCGCGTGGTGCCCATCAAGGACATCAAGACCTTCGTGCGTGCCATGCGCCGCGTGGTCAACGAGCTGCCCGGCGCCGAAGGCTGGATTGCCGGGCCCGCCGAGGAAGACCCTTCCTACGCAGAAGAATGCCAAAGCCTGGTGCGCAGCCTGGGGCTGGAGCAGAACATCCGCTTTCTGGGATTCCAGAAGGTCGAAGACCTGATGCCGCGCATTGGACTGGTGGTGCTCTCATCCATCAGTGAGGCGCTGCCGCTGGTGCTGCTGGAGGGCTACGCGGCCGGGGTTCCTGCGGTGTCCACCGATGTGGGTTCCTGCCGCCAGCTGGTGGAGGGCCTCGACGCCGCAGACCAGGCCCTGGGCGCCTCGGGCAAGATCGTCCCCATTGCCGACCCGCAGCAACTGGCCGACGCCGCCCTGTCGCTGCTGCGCGACCCTGCGGCATGGCAGGCCGCCAGCCAGGCTGCCATCGCGCGGGTCGAGCGCTACTACACCGACACCATGATGTTCGACCGCTACCGCGCGGTCTACGACAAGGCCTTTCAACAGGCCCGGGGAGCGCACTGATGGCGGGCATCGGCTTCGAGCTGCGCCACATGCTGCGCAAGAACACGCTGCTGAGCCTGGTGCAGGCCTATGCCTATGCCGGCGTGATCGGCTCCGGGCCCTGGGTGTTCTCCATCGTGGGCATTCTGCTGATCGGTATCTTCAGCGCCAGCATCGTGGTGCCGGCGTTCCTGGTGACGCAGTTTCAGACCTCAGTCACCTACCTGGTGGCCAGCAGCCTGATCCTGACCGGGTTGGTGCAACTGGCTTTCACCCGCTTCATTTCAGATCGCCTTTTTGAGAAACGAAGGAATTTGGTATTGCCCAACCTGCACGGTCTGCTGCTGGTTGTGCTTCTGGTGGCAGGCATCCTGGGCAGCCTGGCACTGTTCTTGGTGCTTCCCGGCCAGGGTCTGCTGTACCGCATGCTCATGCTGGCCGGGTTCATGCTGATGTGCGCGGTCTGGGTGCTGACGATTTTGTTGTCAGGCATGAAGCGGTACAAGGCCATCGTTGTGTTGTTCGGGCTGTCCTATCTGCTGATCGTGGTCAGCGCACTGCTGCTGCGCCCCTATGGACTGGAAGGCCTGCTGGGCGGCTTTGTGCTGGGCAACTACGTGTTGCTGGCGGGAATGTGGTTCCTGGTGGTGCGCGAATTCAATCCCAAGGGACGTCTGATTGCTTTTGATTTCGCGCGAAGCAAACTGCTCTACCCCTCGCTCATGGTGATTGGCCTGCTCTACAACCTGGGCATCTGGGCCGACAAGTTCATGTTCTGGTATTTCCCCCCCACGTCGCAGGCCATCATCGGCGGGCTGCGGGCTTCGCTGATCTACGACATGCCGGTGTTCCTGTCTTACCTGTCGATCATTCCGGGGATGGCTGTTTTTCTGGTGCGCATCGAGACCGATTTCGTCGAGTTCTACGACAAGTTCTACGACGCCGTGCGCAGCGGCGGATCGCTCGAATACATCGAGTCCATGCGCGACGAAATGGTCTATTCCATTCAGCAAGGTCTGGGTGAGATCGCCAAGATCCAGACGCTGGCGGTGCTCATCACCTTCGTGGCCGGGCCCGCGATACTCGATGGCCTGGGCATCTCGCGGCTCTATTTGCCGCTGCTCCATGTCCAGGTGATCGGCGCTGGACTGCAGGTGGGTCTGATGGCCATCCTGAATGTATTCTTCTACCTGGACCAGCGCCGCACCGTGCTGCTTTTGTGTGTGCAATTCGTGCTGCTCAACGTCGTGCTGACCGGCCTCTCCCTGGCATTTGGCGCGGCCCTTTACGGCTACGGTTTTGCGCTGGCCACCTTGATCACGCTGGCCACGGGTCTTGCGCTGCTGACCCGAAGCCTCAACCAGCTTGAGTTCCGGACTTTCATGTTGCAGTAATCCAGTCGATAGGCAACGCAAGGCGGAATCTGAGATGCTCCCTGGAACCGATAGAACACTATGCAATACACCCGCACCTTTTCTCCCCTGTACGCCCTCGCGGTGATCGCTCTGCTGATCTCCTGTGGCGGTGGCAGTTCGGAGGCGCCTGAGGCGCCCGTCATCGCCGTTCAGATCACGGCGCCCACCCCCCAGGACAACGTGTTTACGGCAGGATCACCGGTTGCCGTACGGGCCAGCGCCACGGTCAATGGCGCCGCAATGCCCGACGGCAGCGTGGTGCAGTTCTCGGCATCTTCAGGCAGGTTTTCCCCCGCGGAGCAGCCCAGCCGCGCCGGGGCGGCGACCAGCACACTGACCAGCAGCGCGGCCGGGCCGCTGCAGATCAGCGCATTGGTGACCGAGGCCGGCCAAAGCGGATCAGCGACGCTGACGATCTACCAGCGCCCCCAGCCAGCCCGAATGGAAATTCTGGTGCCCGCCTATTTCTACCCCTCTACGGGTTCTGACTGGAATCGGTTGACAGCGAGCGCTGCAGCCCATCCGACGGTCGCCATCACAGCGATCATGAATCCCAACAATGGAAATTTCAGCAGAGTCGACGGCAATTTCACCCGGGCGGTCACGCAGTTCACGGATGCCGGCGGAAAAGTATTGGGCTATGTCCTCACACGCTATGGCAAAGGCAGCCGCTCGATCGAAGACATCACGACCGCTATCGACCGCTATCTGGAGCTCTACGGGCGCGAGCGCATCAGCGGAATTTTTCTTGATGAAATGGCCAGCGAAACCACGAAACTCGGCTTTTACCGGGAAATCTACCAATACATCAAAGACATCGACCCCAGCCTGCGCGTGGTCGGCAACCCGGGAACGGTCCCTGCGGCCGAATTCAGCAGCGTGGTGGACACCCTGGTTACCTTCGAGGGCACGGCAGTTGACTACTGGAAGTACGACCCGCGCCCGAACAATGCCTGGCTGTACCGCCTTGCCAACAGCACGCAGGCCATGCTCGCCCACAACGCCGCTGGCTGTGCCGACATGCAGGCGGCGGTGCAGGCAGCCGCCTCTGCGCGCAACAATGCCGGGTGGGTGTATGCCACCGATCTGGAGTTCAACTACACCACCGGTGTCGGAAATCCGTGGGCAAGCTTGCCGTCCTACTGGGATGCCCTGGTGCAAACAGTGGACGCCGTGAACACCGGTGCGTCGCTGCCGCGCTGCTGAAAACCAGCCATTGCTCAGCCGTTGAGCGCATCGGCGCGCGCCTGCGCGGCGGCGAAGTCAAGGTCGCCCGAATAAATGGCGCGGCCGCAGATCACTCCCTCGACACCCTCCTCCTCCACGGCGCACAGTTGCTCGATGTCCTGCATATTGCTAAGCCCTCCCGAGGCGATCACGGGAATGGTGAGCGCCTGCGCCAGCTTTACCGTCGCCTCCACGTTGATGCCCGAGAGCATGCCGTCACGGCCTATGTCGGTGTAGATGATGGATTCGACGCCCCAGTCCTCGAATTTCTTGGCCAGGTCGACCACCTCGTGGCCGGTCAGCTTGCTCCAGCCATCGGTGGCGACCTTGCCGTCCTTGGCGTCCAGACCGACGATGATGTGCCCGCCAAATGCCGAGCAGGCATCCTTGAGGAAACCGGGGTTCTTGACCGCCGCGGTGCCAATGATGACGTAGCGCATGCCCCCGTCGATGTATTTCTCAATCGTATCGAGGTCGCGAATGCCTCCGCCGAGCTGCACCGGAATGTCGTCACCTACCTCCCTGAGAATGGATTTGATCGCCGCGTAGTTCTTGGGCTTTCCGGCAAACGCACCATTGAGGTCGACCAAATGCAGCCGGCGCGCACCCGCATCCACCCAGCGCCTTGCCATGGCTGCGGGGTCTTCTCCAAACGTGGTCGATTGGTCCATGTCGCCTTGCTTGAGGCGAACGCAGTGGCCGTCTTTGAGGTCGATGGCGGGAATGAGCAGCATGGTGGTCTAGAGCAAGGAACGGAACCGAGGAACTCAGAAAAACGAAAGAGCCAAGAGGCAAAACCGATGCGGCAGAAACACCATCAGGGATTCCACTCGAGAAAGTTGCGATACAGCCGCAGCCCCTGCTCGGCGCTTTTTTCGGGGTGAAACTGAGTGGCAAAGATGTTATCGCGCGCAATGGCTGCGGCAAAGACCTCGCCGTAATGGGCTTCGCCTGCGCAGTGCAGGGCGCTGGCCGGTCGGGCGAAATAGCTGTGCACGAAATAAAAATAGCTGCTGTCTGGCACGCCGTCCCACAGCGGGTGCACGGCGCCGCCGTGCGGCACCTGGCGCACCTGGTTCCAACCCATTTGCGGCACCTTGAAGCGGCTGCCGTCCTCTTGAAGACGGCCTTGCAGATCAAAACGCTCGACTGTGCCCGGGATCAGCCCCAAGCCCGGGGTGTCGCCTTCGGCGCTGTGGTCCAGCAGCATCTGCATGCCAACGCAGACACCAAACAGCGGCTTGGCTGCTGCGGCTTCAAGCACCGACTCCTGCAACCCCGATTCGCGCAGCTCGCGCATGCAGTCGCGCATGGCGCCTTGGCCCGGCAAAACGATGCGATCGGCCGCTCGAACGTCCTGCGCACGCGCGCTGACGACGACGTGCCAGGCGCTGCCCTGGGCCGCTGCCCGCATGGCTTGCGACACAGACCACAGGTTGCACATGCCGTAGTCCACCACCACCACCGTTTTTGCTTGCATATTCATAGCTGCTTGCGCTTTATCCGTAAGCGCTAGAGCCCTTTTTTTGCTTAAAGAACACCCTTGGTGGAAGGGATGCTGCCAGCGTTGCGCGGATCGCGCTCGATGGCGCTGCGCAACGCACGCGCGAAGGCCTTGAACGCCGTCTCGCACTGGTGGTGCGCGTTGACGCCGCGCAGGTTGTCGATGTGCAGCGTGGCACCTGCGTGGTTGACGAAGCCCTGGAAAAATTCGTGCACCAGCTGCGTGTCCAGCCCGCCAATCATGCCGCTGGTGAACGGGATGTGCATCGTCAGCCCGGGCCGGCCCGACAGGTCGATCACCGCACGGGTGAGCGCCTCGTCCAGCGGCACGTAGGCGTGACCATAGCGGCGCAGGCCTTTTTTGTCGCCGATGGCGCGCGCTACGGCCTGGCCGAGCGTGATGCCGACGTCTTCGACCGTGTGGTGGCCGTCGATGTGCAAATCGCCATCGGCCTGCACTTCGAGATCGATGAGGCCGTGGCGCGCAATCTGCTCGAGCATATGGTCAAAGAAACCAATGCCGGTAGACAGTTGCGCTTGGCCGCTGCCGTCCAGGTTGATGCGGACGGTAATCCGCGTCTCTGCCGTATTGCGGCTGACTTCGGCGGTGCGGTCGGTGCTGGCAGAGGGAACGAGGGCAGAAGATGTCATAGCGATGCGTGAAGAGCCGCCAGCATGCGCGCGTTCTCGTCGGCGGTGCCCACCGTGAGCCGCAGGCACTGGGCCAGCAATGGGTGCATTGTAGAAACGTTCTTGATCAAGACCTTGCGTTCGCGCATGCCGGCGAAGGTTCTCGCAGCATCTGCCACGCGCACCAGCACCATGTTGGCCTCGCTGTCCCACACGCGCTCCACGCCCGGGGTTGCGCGCAACCGCTCCAGCAATGCGGTGCGCTGCTCGCGCAATTGCGCGGCTTGGGCAGCGAAAATGTCGGCATGCTCCAGCGCAAACAGCGCGGCTTCGCAGTTGAGCACACTCACGTTGTAGGGCGGGCGCAGCTTGTCGATCTCATGGACGAGCGCCGCGGGCCCCATCAGGTAGCCCAGACGCACACCGGCAAGGCCGAATTTGGAAAGCGTGCGCATCAAGAGCACATGGGCATTGCGCTCTGGTTCAGCGCGCATGCGATCGATCCAGCTGCGGCTGGCGAAAGGCTGGTAGGCCTCGTCGATGAGCGCAATGCCGCCCACGGCGACCACGGCATCCAGCACCGCCTGCACCGCTGCCTCGCTCCACAACGTGGCCGTCGGGTTGTTGGGGTAGGCAATGTGCGTGAGCGCGGGGCGGTGCTTGCCGATGGCTGCCAGCATGGCAGGCAGGTCAAGTTCGAAATCCTCGGCCAATGGCACGCCGACGAAGTCGAGCCCGAACAATTGCGCCGACAGGGCATACATGACGAAACCCGGCACGGGCGCCAGCACAACGGGGCGCTGCGCTGGCGCATCCCAGGGCCGGGCGACCGCCTGCGTGGCCAGACTGATCAGTTCGTCCGAGCCATTGCCCAGCATGAGCGCGTGGCCTTGGGGCATGCCCGCGTACTGCGCCAAAGCGGCCTTCAGGTCCTCATTGCGGCTGCCCGGGTAGCGGTTCAAGGCCAGTGCACCCAGACGCTCTCCCAGGGCGTCCTGCAACTCAGGCGGGAGGGCGAAGGGGTTCTCCATCGCGTCCATCTTCAGCATGCCAGCTGCCGATTGCACGGCATAGGCGTGCATGGCGCGCACGTCGGGGCGGATGCGGTTCAGGGCGTTCAATGGGGCGGATGCAGCGGCGCAAAGCGTCATGTGGAAATGCCCAGTTCCCCCGGGCCGACAAGAAAAGGGTTGATGATGGTCACAGCGTCTATCTGTTGGCCATGCCGCAGGTCTTCGCTCAGCAAATGGGTGCAGCCCGATTGCGCGGCCGCCGCCACGATGAGGGCATCCCAGTAGCTCAGACCGAAGCGCGCCTCCACACCCCACGCCGTCTCTACCGTCTGGTGGTCAATCTGCCAAGGCTGCCATAGCTGAAAGCGCCGCACTTTGGCACGGGCATCGCCTTGCGCCAAGCCCGGCTTGCGCGTGACCTGGACGTAATACTCGTGGAGCACCTGGGTACTGAGCCGACCACAACGCTGCCGCCAAAGTGCCAACAACCATTCCCGCGCGCGCAGTTGTTTTGCTGCGTCACGCATGTCATCGGCGCAGACGAGCACGTTGGTGTCAACGAAAACGATCAAGTCGCTCGGCATGGGTCTGTTCGCGAGTGGGACAGGGCTGGCCGCGCGAATCGAAGGCCGATGTATCGGCGATCCATTCGTGCATGGCCCGCTGGTAGGCGTCGTCATGGCGCATTTTGTCGGCCAGCATCTCGCCGACCAGCCGCGACACACTGGTGCCTTGCTTGGCCGCCTCGATACGCGCCCATTCGAGGGCGGTTTCGTCCACAGTGATCGTGACGTTTTTCATGCGACAGAGTCTACACAAAATTCGTGTTGCACGAAATTTGTGTAACGCTGCGGCGCGCCGTCACCCACCGGTGGCCATAGCGGGTGTGCGTCGGGGCGCTCGGTGGGGCGCACCTTTTACTTCAGCCGCAACTCAGCCGCCCGCGCATGCGCCTGCAAGCCTTCGCCATAGGCCAGCGCAGCGGCCATCGGCCCGAGCACTTGCGCGCCCGCCTCGCTCACTTCAATGATGCTGCTGCGCTTTTGAAAGTCGTACACGCCCAGCGGCGAGCTAAAGCGCGCCGTGCCGCTGGTGGGCAGCACGTGGTTGGGGCCGGCGCAGTAGTCGCCCAGGCTCTCGGACGTATAGGCGCCCAGAAAGATGGCGCCGGCGTGGCGCAAGAGCGGCTCCCACCGGTGTGGCTCATGGCTGGCGATTTCAAGGTGCTCGGGGGCAATGCGGTTGGAGAGTTCGCAGGCCTCCTCCATGCTGCGCGTGTGAATCAGCGCGCCGCGCCCGCTCAGGCTCCTTGCAATGATCGCGGCGCGCGGCAGCGTGGGCAGCAGGCGGTCGATTTCGCGCTGCACCGCGTCGATGTATGCCGCATCCGGGCACAGCAGGATGCTCTGCGCCAGTTCGTCGTGTTCGGCCTGGCTGAACAAATCCATCGCCACCCACTCAGCGGGCGTGCTGCCATCGGCCAGCACCAGAATCTCGCTGGGGCCCGCGATCATGTCGATGCCCACGGTGCCGAAGACATGCTTCTTGGCGCTGGCGACGTAGGCATTGCCGGGGCCGGTGATCTTGTCCACCTTGGGCACGGTTTGCGTGCCATAGGCCAGCGCGGCCACGGCCTGCGCGCCGCCGATGGTGAAGGCACGCGTGACGCCTGCCACGTAGGCCGCGGCCAGCACCAGCGGATTCTTCTCGCCGCCCGGTGTGGGCACGACCATGATGATCTCGCCGACCCCGGCCACATGCGCTGGAATGGCATTCATCAGCACACTGCTCGGATAGGCGGCCTTGCCGCCGGGCACGTAGATGCCCACGCGGTCCAGCGGCGTGACTTTCTGGCCCAGCAGGCTGCCGTCGGCATCGCGGTAGCTCCAGCTCTCGCCGCAGGCCTTCTTCTGGGCTTCGTGGTAACTGCGCACGCGGGCGGCAGCGGCCTGCAGGGCTTCGCGCTGGGCGGCGGGAATGGCGTCGAAGGCGGCCTTGAGTTCGGCCTGCGTCAGCTCCAGCGCCTGCAGCGTGGGGGCTTGCAGCGCGTCAAACCGGGCGGTGTATTCGAGCACTGCGGCGTCGCCCCGCTGGCGCACGTCGGCCAGGATGTCGGCCACGCGCTTCTCGATCGCCGCGTCCTGGTCGGCCGACCAATGCAGCCGGGCCGCAAAATCTGATTCAAAAGTGGGGCTAGCGCTTGATAGACGGAGGGGAGCAGCTATAAACTTCATAGTAAATGCGTCAGGAGGCGGACCCGATGGCGTTCGCGAAGGCGTCAATGATGCGGCGCAGCGGCGCCTGCTTGAGCTTGAGGGCCGACTGGTTCACCACCAGGTGCGAGCTGATGTCCATGATGCGCTCAACCTCCAGCAAATGGTTGGCCTTGAGCGTGTTGCCAGTGGACACCAGATCGACGATGGCGTCCGCCAGTCCGGTGAGCGGGGCCAGTTCCATGCTGCCGTAGAGCTTGATCAAATCGACGTGCACGCCCTTGCTGGCGAAAAAATCGCGCGCAATCGCCGGGTACTTGGTGGCCACCTTCAGGCGCCCGCCGGGCTGCACCGCGCGGGCGTAGTCAAAGCCCTCCCGCACTGCGACGCTGACGCGGCAGCGCGCAATGCGCAAATCGAGCGGCTGGTACAGGCCGGCGCTGCCTGCGCCGCCCCATTCGGCACTGTGCTCAATGAGCGTGTCCTTGCCGCAGACGCCGATGTCGGCGCCGCCGAACTGCACGTAGGTGGGCACGTCGGTAGCGCGCACGATGACCACACGCACGTCGGGCTGATTGGTCGGCAAAATCAGCTTGCGCGACTTTTCCGGGTCTTCCAGCACTTCGATGCTGGCGGCAGCGAGCAGCGGCATGACTTCTTCGAAGATGCGGCCTTTGGAGAGTGCAAGGGTGATCATCGGGTCGGGATTCTTTCTATGTCGGCGCCCAAGCCGCGCAGCTTGGCTTCCATGCAGTCGTAGCCACGGTCCAGGTGGTAGATGCGGTCAACGACGGTTTCGCCCTCGGCCACGAGCGCAGCGATCACCAGGCTGGCCGATGCGCGCAGGTCGGTGGCCATCACCGTCGCGCCGGAGAGTCTTGCGCCGCTACCGGCCAGGCCTTCGACCACGGCGACGCGGCCGTCGACCTGAATCCGGGCGCCCAGGCGCATCAGCTCATTGACGTGCATGTAGCGGTTTTCAAAAATGGTCTCCGTGATGGTCGCCGTGCCCTGCGCTACGCAGTTGAGCGCCATGAACTGCGCCTGCATGTCGGTCGGGAAACCCGGGTACTCGGTGGTGCGAAAGCCTTGCGCCTGCAGTTGCTCGGCGCCCGGGCTGCGCACCCGCAGCCCCTCGGCTTCCGACCGGATGTCCACCCCGGCATCGCAGAGCTTGTCGATCACGGCATCCAGGTGGTCGGCGCGCGCGTGGCGCAGCAGCACGTCGCCCCCGGCGGCGGCCACGGCACACAAAAAGGTTCCGGTCTCGATGCGGTCGGCCACCACTGCGTGCTCACAGCCGCGCAGACGCTCGACGCCCACGATGCGAATGCGGCTGCTGCCGTGGCCCTCAATGCGCGCGCCCATGGCGATCAGCATCTCGGCCAGATCGGTGATTTCGGGCTCCTGGGCGGCGTTTTCCAGCACCGTCTCGCCTTCGGCCAGCGCAGCGGCCATCAGGAAATTTTCGGTTCCCGTCACCGTCACCATGTCGGTGGTGATGCGCGCGCCCTTGAGGCGCGTGCGCCCCGCCGGCAGCTTGGCAATGATGTAGCCGTGCTCCACCACAATCTCGGCGCCCATGGCCTGCAGCCCCTTGATGTGCTGGTCCACCGGACGCGAGCCAATGGCGCAGCCGCCGGGCAGCGACACCGTGGCCTCGCCAAAGCGCGCCAGCAGCGGGCCCAGGGCGAGCACGGATGCGCGCATGGTTTTGACCAGCTCGTATGGCGCCTCGGGTGTATTGAGCTCACTGGCATCGATGCGCATCCGGCCATCGCCCTGGCGCTCGATGGCCACGCCCATGTTGGCAATCAGGCGCTGCATGGTGGCGACGTCCTGCAGGCGAGGCACATTGGCCAGCACCACCGGATCGGCCGTGAGCAGCGCCGCGCACAGCTCGGGCAGCGCGGCGTTCTTGGCGCCGGAGATGGCGACCTCGCCCTGCAGGCGGCGACCGCCGCGGATCAAGAGCTTGTCCATGCCTGGTTTGCGTTCAAAATTTCAGTCGAATTGGCTTCTAGCGCTTATCCAGAAAGCGTTATCAGCTATTAATAAAATAGCATGTAGATTACTGCTGCACCTGCGCCCATTCGGCCGGCGTGAAGGTCTTCATGGAAAGCGCGTGCACTTCGTCCGTCTTCATCTTCGTGCCCAGCGTGCCGTAGACGCGCTGGTGCCGCTGGATGGCGCGCAAACCTTCGAACGCGGGCGAAACGATGGTGGCATACCAGTGCCGGCCGTCCCCCTCCAACGTGATGTATTCGCACGGCAGGCCGGCGCTGATGATTTGCTTAATCTGATCGGCGGTCATTTGATTTCTCCAAGGGGTTGGTAAGCATGCACACCGCATGAACTGGCGCGGTCCAGCCCAGCCGCCACCGTGCAAGGGCCGCCCCGCAGCACCGGTGGCGTCCCCCTTCCCGCGTGGCGCAGCCAAGCGAGAGAAGGGGGATGGCGCGCAGCGCCGCAGGGGGATGCCCTCATGTCCTTATCTTGTAGCCAATGCGCAGCAGGTGCAAAGCCAGCAGACTCACGCACAGGCAGGCGCCGCCCACAATCGCCAGGCTCAGCCAGGGCGAAGCATCGCTCTGGCCAAAGAAACCATGGCGAAAGCCGTCGATCATGTAGAAAAACGGATTGAACAGGCTCACCGCCTTCCAGAATGGCGGCAGCGAGCCCACCGAATAGAAAACGCCCGAGAGAAAGGTCATGGGCACGATGACAAAGTTCTGGAATGCGGCCATCTGGTCGAATTTGTCGGCCCAAAGCCCCGCCACGATGCCCAGCGAGCCCAGCAGCGTGGCGCCCAGCAGCGCGAACACCCCGATCCACAGCGGAGCCGCGAACTGCGGCGTGGCAAAGTAAAACGACACCAGCAGCACGCCCAGGCCCACCGCCAGCCCCCGCACCACCGACGAGCCCACATAGGCCACAAACCAGGCGCGGTGCGACAGCGGCGTCAGCAGCTGAAACACCAGACTGCCCATGATCTTGCTTTGCACCAGGCTCGATGAGCTGTTGGCAAATGCGTTCTGCAGAACACTCATCATGACCAGGCCAGGCACCAGAAACGCGGTGTAGCTGATGCGCTCGTACACCTTCACATGGTCTTCGAGCACATGGCCGAAGATCAGCAGGTACAGCATCGAAGTGATCACCGGCGCGGCCACGGTCTGGAAACCCACTTTCCAGAACCGCAGAATTTCCTTGTAGAACAGCATGCGCCAGCCGCTCATGCCGTGGCCCTCCCGGAAGCCGGCAGGCTGGGCACCTGCGATTCCCAGCCGGGCGCGGCGTGCGCCGCCATCACGTTCAGGAACACGTCCTCCAGGTCCGAGCGGCGGATTTCGATGTCCTGCACGTCGACGCCGGCCTGGCGCAGTTGCGCCAGATGGTGCTCCACCTCCTGGGCGTCCTGCGCTGCCATTTGCACCACCCGGCCCGTGACGCGGGCCAGCGGCACCAGCGTCGGCGGCAGCGGCGCGTCGGTCTTGAACACCAGCACATTGCCGGCTGCGGCCTTGAGCAGCTCGGACGTGCGGTCCAGCGCGACCACGTGACCACGCTTGAGCATGGCAATGCGGTTGCACAGCGCCTCGGCCTCTTCAAGGTAGTGTGTGGTCAGCAGCACCGTGTGCCCCTGCTTGTTGAGCTTGGCAATGAACTGCCACAGCGTCTGGCGCAACTCCACGTCCACCCCGGCGGTGGGCTCGTCCAGCACGATGATGGGCGGCTTGTGTACCAGGGCCTGGGCCACCAGCACGCGCCGCTTCATGCCCCCCGAGAGCTGGCGCATGTTGGCCTGCGCCTTGTCGGCCAGGCCCAGGCTGTGCAGCAGCTCGTCGATCCAGTCGCCGTTGTTTTGGACGCCAAAGTAGCCCGATTGAAAGCGCAAGGCTTCCCGCACGCTGAAAAAGGGGTCAAAAACCAGTTCTTGCGGCACCACCCCCAACTTGCGCCGCGCGCTGGCGTAGTCGCTTTGCACATCGGCCCCTTGCACCAGCACGCGCCCCGAGGTGGCACGCGCCAGGCCTGCAAGAATGCTGATGAGTGTGGTTTTGCCAGCGCCGTTGGGACCCAGCAGACCGAAAAACTCGCCTTCCTCGATGTCCAGGGAAACCGCGTCCAATGCTTGGAATGGGCCTTGGGGCGTGGAATAGGTCTTGGTGACGGACTGGAAGGAGACTGCGGCCATGGGAACCGGGCATTTTAGGCGATGCCCGAAAAACGCCGGGCCTCGCTGGGATAGCCGCAGCCGTCAGGCCGGCGCGTTCAGCAGCGCTTCAACCCCATAGAGCGCTGCCAAGCCACCGAGCGCCGCAGGCAAACCGTTCACGGCGAAGGCTCGGCCCGTGGCCAGCGCGCTGCGCCGGCACTCCAGCAAAACGGCCAGTGCCGACGAATCAAACACGCGCAAACCACTGGCGTCGATGTCCACCCGCTGGCCCTGCGGCCACGCCCGAAGCGCCGCGAGCAGGCATGCCAGCGTGCCGCTCGCCTGGCGCAGGGTCAGTTCATCGGGCAAAACCCAGGCCGAAGCGGACGCACCGGTCACGGCATCAGCCCTTGGCGGCGTTGGTCTTGTTGCGCGCTTCGAGCGTGTCGATCAGGCCGTCGATGCCGTGGGCATTGATCTCCTGCGCAAACTGACTGCGGTAGGTTTCCACCAGCCAGACGCCCAGCACGTTGAGGTTGTAGATTTTCCAGCCAGCACCCTCGCCCGGTGTTTTCTCCAGCCGGTAGTCCAGCTGCACCGGGTCGCCCCGGCCGCGTACTTCGGTGCGCACCAGTACGTCGGTGTCCTCGGCGGCAGCCCGCAGCGGCTTGACCACCACGGTCTGGTCGCCCACCTGCGCCAGAGCGCCGGAATACGTGCGGACCAACAAGGTCTTGAAGCCTTCCTGCAGCCGCGCCTGCTGCGCGGGCGTTGCGCGGCGCCAGGCCGGTCCCACGGCAGCGGCGGTCATGCGGCGAAAGTTCACATTGGGCATCACGCTTTTGTCGACCAGCGCGATGATGTGATCGATGTTGCCCGCCTTGAGCGCCGGATCGGCGCGCAGTTCATTGAGTACCTCGTTGGAGAGACGCCGCACCAGCGCGTCCGGTGCCTCCTGCGCGGCCCAGGCAGGCAGCGCCAACAAAGCAACAACCAGGGCCGCAAGGCGGCGCAACCATCCAATCGTCATTTCCATTTCTCCAAGAATCGCCGAGTTCGCGGCCGCATCGTGTCATTGTCCGGCAGCAATGCCTTGCCCATGCGCCGGCCGGCAACGCAAGTGCAAGCAAGTGCAAATTACTCCGGGGGCAGGCTGCCATCACTGGGCAGCGCATTGGCGGGCCGCTTGAAACGGCCGCTTTCTTCGCGCCGCACCTGAAGATAGACCTCGCGGGTGAAGCTGTACTTGTCGAGGGCTGCACTGTCGAGCACCCGCCCTGCCCGCAGGAGGTTGGCGCGGGCATCGACGGCGCGCAGCGCATACAGGCTGTTGCGCGCCGAAACAGGATCGACCAGCGAGACGGGGTTGCCCCACATGTCCACTGGCAGCGCCGCGGTGTCGCGAATGGTGGACGGCCCCAGGATGGGCAGAACGAAATACGGACCGGTGGGAACGCCCCAGCGCCCCAGGGTCAGGCCGAAGTCCTGCTTGTAGCGATCCATACCCATTTCGCTTGCCACGTCCAGCACTCCGGCAAGCCCCATGGTGCTGTTGATGGCAAAGCGAAAAAAGCTCGTGACCGCAGGCTCGACCCTCAGCTGCAAGCTGTTGTTGACAAACGACCAGGCGTCGCCCAGGTTGGCAAAGAAGTTGCTAACCCCCGTGCGCACCAGCACCGGCGTCGCTTCCTGGTAAGCCGTGGCCACGGGCTTGAGCACGGCCCGATCGACCGTCTCGTTGAACTCGCTCATTTTGCGGTTGTAGGGTTCGAGCGGATCGGCAGGGTTGCGGTTGGGCCCGCTGGCGCAGCCTGCGAGCATGCTGGCCAGGGCGAGCACCATCCAAAGTTTTTTCATAGAACTATCCATTGCTGCGTCATTTGGGGGCAGCGACGTCGCCGTCCGGCGTGGCGTCGGCCGCTTTGCTGTACAAAAACTGGCTGATCAGATTTTCCAGTACCACGGCCGACTGCGTCGCCACGATGCGATCGCCTTCGGCCAGCATTTTCTCGTCCGGGCCGGCCTCGATGCCCACGTACTGCTCGCCCAGCAAGCCGCTGGTCAGGATCTTGAGCGAGCTGTCTTTGGGGAAAGCATAGCGATCCTGCAAAGCAATCGTCACAATGGCCTGATAAATCTTGTCGTCGAACGTGATCGACTCCACACGCCCGACGACGACCCCGGCGCTGCGCACCGCCGCCTTCGGCTTGAGGCCGCCGATGTTGTCAAAGCGTGCCGTCACACGGTAGCCCGATCGGAAATCGAGCTGCAGAAGGTTGGCTGACTGCAACGCCAGAAACACGAGCGCGGCCGCACCCAGCATGACAAAAAGACCCACCCAAACGTCGGTTCGCGACTTTTGCATTGCATCGTTCCTTTTCTTACAAGCGGCGGTGCATCAGAGACTGAACATGAGCGCCGTCAGCACGAAATCCATGGCCAGCACGGAAAGCGAAGCGGCGACGACCGTGCGCGTGGTTGCGCGTGCCACGCCCTCGGGCGTCGGCTTGGCGGTATAGCCTTGCAAGAGCGCCACGAATGTGACGACAAAGCCAAACACCACGCTCTTGACGACCCCATTGCCCACGTCGCGAAAGACATCGACGCCGCCCTGCATCTGGCTCCAGAAAGACCCCGAGTCCACACCGATCAACGGCACCGCCACCGCCCAGCCGCCCATGACGCCTACCGCACTGAACACGGCGGCCAGCACCGGCATGGCAATGATTCCAGCCCAGAAGCGCGGAGCCAGAACGCGGCGCACCGGGTCCACCGCCATCATCTCCATCGCGCTCAACTGCTCCCCCGCGCGCATCAGCCCGATTTCGGCGGTCAGCGAGGTACCGGCCCGACCCGCAAACAGCAGCGCCGTGATCACCGGGCCCAGTTCACGCAGCAGACTGAGTGCCACCAACTGGCCCAGGGCCTCGGTGGAGCCAAAGCCCTCCAGCGTGTAGTACCCCTGCAGCGCCAGAACGAAACCGACGAACAGGCCGGAGACGGCAATGATGCCCAGCGAATAGTTGCCTAAAAAGTGAACCTGATCGCGCACCAGCGCCGGCCGGCGCAGCGCAGCGGGCAGCAGCGCCACCAGGCGCGCGAACAAACGGGTGGCCATGCCGACGCGCGTGAGCAGGCCGCGTGCAGCGAAACCCACATCTGCGGGACGAAACCAGCTCATGGCGACCCTCCCCGGGGGCCAAAATCTTGCTCGATGGAGGGGCCGCGGTAATGAAACGGCACCGGCCCCCTGGGAAGTGCGTGCACGAACTGGTGCACCAGAGGGTCGGTGCTGGCGCGCACTTGCGCGGGTGTGCCCTGGGCCGCCACGCGGCCGGGGCCGAGGATGACCACCTGGTCAGCGAGCCCCAGCGTGGCGTCCAAATCGTGCGACACCAGAATCGTGGTGAGGCCCATGGCATCGTTGAGGCGGCGGATCAGCTCGGCTGCCGTTCCCAGTGAAATCGGGTCCAGCCCGGCAAACGGCTCGTCGTACATCACCAGTTCCGGGTCGAGCGCAATCGAGCGCGCCAGTGCCACGCGCCGCGCCATGCCGCCCGAGATCTGCGACGGCATGAGATCGCGTGCACCGCGCAGGCCCACTGCGTGCAGCTTCATCAGCACGATGTCGCGCACCAGCGGCTCGGACAAGTCGGTGTGCTCGCGCAGCGGGAAGGCAACGTTTTCAAACACGTCCAGATCGGTGAACAAGGCACCGTACTGAAACAGCATGCCCATGCGACGGCGCGCGCGGTAGAGCTGCGCATGGTCCATTTGCCCAATGTCCTCACCGTCGAACAGCACCGCACCGCGGCTGGCACGCTGCTGGCCTCCGATAAGGCGCAGCACGGTGGTTTTGCCTCCGCCGGAGGCGCCCATGATCGCCGTGATCTTGCCGCGCGGCACGCGCAGCGAAACCCCGCTCAACACCTCGCGTTCGTCGTAGCCAAAGTGCACCCCGCACAGCTCGACGAGTGCGTCGGACGGAGAAGGAGAGGTCGTGGGCATGGACAGGGGCAAGGCCGCCAACAGACGGCAAACCAGCCATCATAGGGGAATTACCCCTAGGGCCGCTGAAGCCCTGGTTCCGCTGGCTATAATTTCAGGTTCTGGCAGGGGCGCAGACAGTGCTCCTGAAGCGGACCCTGCAATGCAGTGGCTCGCACCAGGCCCGCCTGCCTCGCCGGGCGGAGCGCTGTCAGCCTTGCCCCGGCGTCACAAACACGCCGCTGAGCCCAAGGGCGCAAGCGCTGCGCCCCCATGTTCCTTGGCAACTGTCAGCGCGCCAGGTTCGGTGCAGCCCTTCGGGGGCGTGCGCCGGTTTTTGCCAACCGCAAGAATAAGGAACTCCAACCCATGTCCCCTGTGCCCACGCTGGCCTCCGTTGTGCGCCCCTTGGTACGCCAAGCCACTGGCTTGCACTTGATCGGGGATCTCTATGGCTGTCTGTGCGACAGCCGACTGATGGTGGACGCGGCCTGCCTTGAAGCTTTTTGCAAGGAGCGCGTAGCCGCTGCGGGCCTGACCTCCGTGGGAAGCCTGTTTCACAGCTTCGGCGAAGGTGGCGGCGTGACTGGAGTCGTGGTACTGGCCGAATCGCATCTGTCCATTCATACCTGGCCTGAAGCGGGCTATGTGACGCTGGACGTCTACGTCTGCAACTATTCGACCAACAACCGCCCCAAGGCGCAGCAGTTGTTCGACGACATCCAGGCGGCATTCAGCCCGGCGGACCCGCATCTGCACCGGGTGGAACGGGCTTGAACATGAGGCCTCGCTCCCAGTCGCCTGCGGTGCCGTTTCCCTTCTCTCGAATCGATTTGCGATTCGGGAGGGGGGACGCGCGAGCGCAGCGGAGCGACGCGGCCGGCCCACGCCCTTGCGCTGCGTTCACTGCTTCTTGGGCGCGCTCGTTTCAACGGCATTGCCAATTTGCACTGCCATGACTCAACTGCGATACCTTGCCGAGCGCCTGACGCCCGACTTCGGCTTTTACCTGCGTGCAGGCGAACTGCTGGCTCAAAAGCAGTCGCAGTGGCAGCACATTGAGGTCTTCGACAACGCGCTGTTTGGCCGCGTGATGCGCATCGACGGCTGTTTCATGACCTCCGAGCGTGACGAGTTTTTCTACCATGAGCCCATGGTGCACCTGCCGGCCATCGCGCATCCAGGGCCGCGCAACGCGCTGGTGGTGGGCGGAGGCGACGGCGGTGCGGCAGAAGAACTGCTCAAGCACCCCAGCATGGAGCGCGTCGTCCTGGCCGAACTCGACGCCGAAGTGATCGCCATGGCACGGGCCTGGCTGGGCGGCATTCACCACGGTGCGCTGGACGACCCGCGCCTGGAGATTCGCCTGGGCGATGCACGCGCACTGATCACGGGCTGCAGCGAAACATTCGACCAGATCGTGCTGGATTTGACCGACCCGTTTGGTCCGGCGCTCGATCTCTACACCGTGGAGTTCTACCTGGCCTGCCGACGGGTACTGTCGCCTGGCGGCGTGCTGTCGCTGCACCTGGGCTCGCCCATCCACCTGCCGCAATCCATGGCGCGCATTGCCGCATCGCTGCGCGCAGCATTTCCCATCGTGCGACCGTACCTTCAGTACGTGCCGCTGTACGGCACGCTGTGGTGCATGGCCATGGCGTCGGACAGCACCGACCCGGCGCTGCTCAGCAGCGAGACCGTCGACATTCGCATTGCCGAGCGCGGCCTGGACGGCTTGCAACTCTACAACGGCGCGACGCACCAGGCGCTGCTGGCGCAACCCAACTTTGTGCGCGATCTGCTGGCGCGCCCAGCGCAGCCCATCCACCGGGGCGGCAGTCTGCCCGAAGCCATGGATCCAGACGAGCTGCCCAAGATTGCGGTGCTTGCGGCCTGAGCGCCAGGAGCATCCATTTCTAGGTAAAAATGGGCTCTAGCGCTTATCCTGTATACGCTAGCAGCTACAAAATTAAGAGTGGCTGACTACAGCATGTGCTGCAGGAAGGCCTGGGTGCGGGCGTGTTGCGGATGGGCAAAAAAGTCCGCTGCGCGCTGATCCTCAATCAGCTCGCCCTGGTCCATGAAGACCACGCGGTGGGCCACCTCGCGCGCAAAGCCCATCTCATGCGTGACCACCAGCATCGTCATGTGCTCGTCGGCCAGCTGGCGCATGGTGCGCAGCACTTCGCCGGTCAACTCAGGATCGAGGGCCGAGGTCGGCTCGTCGAACAGCATGATGTCAGGCTCCATGGCAAGCGCACGGGCAATCGCCACACGCTGCTTCTGCCCGCCCGAGAGGCGTGAGGGGTAGCTCGCTGCCTTCTCCTTGAGGCCGACCTTGCCCAAGAGCGCTTGCGCGCGCGCCTCGGCCAACTCCCGCGAGAGGTCCAGCACCAGCATCGGCGCGAGCGTGATGTTCTCCAGCACCGTGAGGTGGGGAAACAGGTTGAAATGCTGAAACACCATCCCTGTTTTCCCGCCAATGCGCCGCAGATCGCGCTCACTGGCGTACGCGCAGCGCCCGGCAGCGTCGGTGCTGGCCAGCGTCTCGCCCTCGATGGCGATGTGCCCGCTGTCGATGGTTTCGAGGTGGTTGAGGCAGCGCAGCAGCGTGCTCTTGCCGGAACCCGAAGGCCCGATCACGGCCACCACCTCGCCGCGCGCAATCTGCAGCGACACATCGCGCAGCACCTGCAGGCTGCCAAAGCGCTTGTGCAGGCCGCGAGCCTCGATCATGAATTCAGGCGTCTTGCCGTGCATAGCGATTCTCCAGGCGCGCAAAGCCCCAGGTCAGCAGCAGCGTCATCATCAAGTAGAACGCTGCGGCGACGATAAAGGGCGTGGTCGTGAAGTCGCGCTGCACGATGCCGCGCGCGGCGCGCAGCAGGTCGTTGAGCGCCAGCACGTAGATGAGCGAGGTGTCCTTGACCAGGGTGATGGTCTCGTTGCTCATGGGCGGCAAGATGCGCCGCGCCATCTGCGGCAGCACCACGCGGCGCATGGTCTGGCGGTAGTTCAGGCCCAGCACGCGCGCGGCCTCGTACTGGCCGCGATCCACCGATTCAATGCCACCGCGAAAAATCTCTGCGAAATACGCGGCGTAGTTCAGCGCAAAAGCCACCACGGCCGCCGGAAAATCAGGCAGCCGCACGCCCACCACCGGGACAAAAGGCAGAGCGAAATAGATGAACAGCATCTGCAGCATCAGCGGCGTGCCGCGCATCAGCCACAAATACCCGCTGACTGCCGCGCGCAGCGCCGTCCACCGAGACAAGCGCGCCAAGGCCAGCGCCAGCCCCAGCGGCAGAGCCAGCGCCAGCGTGATGAAAAACAGCTTGAGCGTGACCTGCGCGCCTTGCCACAAGGGCGGGAGCATCGAGAGCAGATAGTCCATGGAGCGTGGCGGTTCGGTGGTTGGTACAGCGCTACCCGTGCGCCCAAAACCAGCGGACGCCGCGCAAGGGCCGCCCCGCAGCGCTGGCGTCGTCCCCCTTCCCGCAAAGCGCAGCTTTGCGAGAGAAGGGGGAAGGCGCGCAGCGCCTCAGGGGGTTGTACCCAATTTACTTCGTAATGTCCTTGCCAAACCACTGGGTGGCAATGGTCGCGGCGGTGCCGTCTTGCTTCATGTCGGCCAGCGCCTTGTCGAGCCGGGTCAGCAAGTCGGTGTCGCCCTGGCGCACACCGACGCCATAGTCTTCGGTGCCAAAGTGGTCGTCCAGTACCGCGTAATCCTGCGGTTTCTTGGCGACGTAGTAGCGCCCGACCACTTCGTCGACCACGACAGCGTCGAGCCGGCCAGTGGCAAGGTCCATCAGCGCGGTCACGTTGTCGCCAAAGGTCTTGAGTTCCTTGAACGACTGAAAGACTGCCGCGTCTTTCTTGACGGCATCCACCGCGCTGCTGCCTTCTTGTGCTCCGACTACCTTCCCCGCCAGATCGGCCTTGGTCTTGACGTCGGAGGCACCGCCGACCACCACGATCTGGTGGTTCTCCATGTAGGGCGCGGTGAAGTCGATGTTTTTCTTGCGCTCTTCGGTAATGGTCAGGCCGTTCCAGAGCACGTCGACGCGTTTGCCGGCCAGCTCGGCCTCCTTGGCGCTCCAGTCGATGGGCTTGAAATCCACTTCCACGCCGATGCGCTTCGCTGCTTCGCGCGCCATGTCGATGTCAAAGCCCACCAGCTCGTTCTTCTCGTCGCGGAAACCCATGGGCGGGAAATTGTCGTCCAGACCGACAACGATCTTGCTGATCGCCGCCGGCGCAGCAGACATGGCGCTTGGTGCTGCCTCTTGCTTGCCACAGGCGATGAGCAATGCGGTGAGAGACAGGGCGATCAGGGCGGAACGTTTGTTCATGGCAGGGGAAATATCCTAGGGAAAACCCGATATTGTCCCAGACGCGGCGCGCTGCAGCTAGCCTGTCCATTGGTCCCTCTGGAAAAGGGGCCGAGTACGCTAGCAAAATGATAGCTTCAAACGCTTACTGAATAAGCGGTAGAAGCCATTTTTAATGCAAATTTCTCTTTAGCGAGGCAGTTCGCTCGATCCCATGAGGAACTGATCCACGGACCGCGCGGCTTGTCGCCCTTCCCGAATCGCCCACACCACCAGAGATTGGCCGCGGCGAATGTCCCCGGCCGCAAACACGCCGGGCACATTGGTGGCGTAGCCACCCTCCTCGGTGCTGGCGCGGACATTGCCGCGGCCATCTTTTTCAAGACCAAAGGCGTCAAGGACCGCAGCGACCGGGTTGACAAAGCCCATGGCGAGCAGAACCAGATCAGCGGGGTAATGCTTTTGCGTCCCTTCCACTTCGGTCAGCTTGCCGTCCTTGAATTCCACCTGCACGGTGGTCAGGCCCTTGACCTTGCCCTTCTCGCCCGTGAACTCCTTGGTGGAGATGGCGAACTCACGCGTGCAGCCCTCGTCGTGGCTGGAGCTGGTGCGCAGCTTGATCGGCCAGTAGGGCCAGGTCAGCGGCCGGTTCTCGACCTCAGGCGGCATGGGCATGACTTCAAACTGCGTGACGCTGGCAGCGCCGTGGCGGTTGCTGGTGCCCACGCAGTCGCTGCCGGTGTCGCCGCCGCCGATGACGATGACGTGCTTGCCATCGGCACGGATCTGGGCCTTGAGCTTGTCACCGGCGTTGATCTTGTTTTGCTGGGGCAGGAATTCCATGGCGAAGTGGATGCCGGCAAGGTCGCGCCCCGGCACCGGCAGATCGCGCGACTGCTCGGAGCCACCCGTCAGCAGCACGGCGTCAAAGTCCTTGCGCAGTTGCTCGGGCGTGATGGTTTCCTTGGCCCAGTTGGTCACCTTGGAATCCTTGCCCAGGCCGTCCTGCGCACTGCCAACAAAAACGCCGGTGCGAAACACCACGCCCTCGGCCTGCATCTGCGCCACGCGCTTGTCGATGTGCACTTTGTCGAGCTTGAAATCCGGGATGCCGTAGCGCAGCAGGCCGCCGATGCGGTCGTTCTTTTCGAACAGCGTCACGTCGTGGCCGACGCGCGCCAGTTGCTGCGCCGCCGCCATGCCGGCGGGGCCAGCGCCCACCACGGCAATGCGCTTGCCGGTCTTGTGCGCTGGTACTTTGGGTGTGACCCAGCCGTGCTCCCAGGCGCGGTCAATGATGGCGTGCTCGATGCTCTTGATACCGACAGCGTCGTCGTTGATGTTGAGTACGCAGGCGGCTTCACAGGGCGCTGGGCAGATGCGGCCGGTGAATTCGGGGAAGTTGTTGGTCGAATCCAGCACCGTGAAAGCACTCTTCCAGTCGCTCTGATAGACCAGATCGTTGAAGTCCGGAATGATGTTGTTGACCGGGCAGCCGCTGACGCAAAACGGCGTGCCGCAGTCCATGCAGCGCGCCCCTTGCACCTTGGCCTGCGCGTCGGAAATGCCGATGACAAACTCCTTGTAGTGCTTGACACGTTCGGCCGCAGGCGGATAGCCCTCTTCGATGCGGTCGTACTCCATGAAACCCGTGATCTTTCCCATGTTCTCTTCCTCGTGAAGGGTCAGCGCTTACTTCGCCGCAACAGCCGTCAGCTCGACACCGGCAACGGGCGGCGTGGCCGGGTCTTCCAGCACCTGGCGCTCGTACATCTCGGACAGCGCACGCTTGTATTCCGTCGGGAATACCTTCACGAATTTGCTGCGCGATGCGGCCCAGTGGTCCAGCAACTCGCGGGCACGTTTGCTGCCGGTGTAGCGGTTGTGTGCTTCAAGCAGGCGCTTGAGTTGCTCTTCGTCGCTCTGCCCCTGGTGCCAGGTAGCGCGCGCGGGGCTGTCCTGCTGCTCGTCGTGCGGCAGGATGCGCTCGAGCGTCACCATGGCCATGTTGCAGCGCGTGTCAAATTCGCCGTCTTCGTCGTAGACATAAGCGACGCCGCCGCTCATGCCGGCAGCAAAGTTGCGCCCGGTCTTGCCCAGAACAACGACCGTGCCGCCAGTCATGTACTCGCAGCCATGGTCGCCTGTGCCTTCCACCACCGCCGTGGCGCCAGAAAGGCGCACGGCGAAGCGCTCGCCAGCGACACCGGAGAAGAAGGCCGAGCCGCTGGTGGCACCGTACATCACGGTGTTGCCGACGATGGTGTTGCGTGCTGCGTCACCACGGAACTCCAGGCTGGGGCGCACCACCAGGCGGCCGCCGGAGAGGCCCTTGCCGGTGTAGTCGTTGGCGTCGCCAATCAGGTACAGCGTGATGCCGCGGCACAGGAAGGCGCCAAACGACTGGCCACCGGTGCCTTCGAGCTGGATGTGGATGCTGTCGTCGGGCAAGCCGTCAGGGTGAACGCGCGTGACAGCGCCCGAGAGCATGGCGCCCACCGAACGGTTGACGTTGCGCGCCACCTCGATGAAACGCACGCGCTCGCCTTTTTCGATGGCCGGCTGGCTGCGCTCAATGAGCTTGCGGTCCAGCGTGTGTTCGATGTTGTGGTCTTGGGCTTCCACATGGAAACGCGGTACGTCGGCCGGCACCTTGGGCTGTGCGAACAATCGCGAAAAATCAAGCCCGCTCGCCTTCCAGTGCTCCAGGCCCTTGCGCATATCGAGCAAGTCGCTGCGGCCCACCATATCGTCGAACTTGCGGATACCCAGCTGCGCCATGATCTGACGCAGCTCTTCGGCCACGAAGAAAAAGTAGTTCACCACATGCTCGGGCCGCCCGGAAAATTTCTTGCGCAGCACCGGGTCTTGCGTGGCCACGCCGACGGGGCAGGTGTTGAGGTGGCACTTGCGCATCATGACGCAGCCTTCCACCACCAGCGGAGCCGTGGCAAAGCCGAACTCATCAGCGCCCAGCAGCGCACCAATGGCGACGTCGCGGCCGGTCTTCATCTGGCCATCGGCCTGCACGCGAATACGGCCGCGCAAACGGTTCAAGACCAGGGTTTGCTGTGTTTCGGCCAAGCCGATTTCCCAGGGGCTGCCCGCATGCTTGATAGATGACCAGGGCGAGGCGCCGGTGCCGCCATCGTGGCCGGCAATCACCACATGGTCGCTTTTGCATTTGGCGACGCCTGCGGCCACCGTGCCGACACCGATTTCGGACACCAGTTTCACGCTGATGCTGGCGTGCGGCGCCACGTTCTTCAGGTCGTGGATGAGCTGCGCCAGGTCTTCGATCGAATAGATGTCGTGGTGCGGCGGGGGCGAAATCAGGCCCACTCCGGGCACGCTGTGGCGCAGCTTGCCGATGTAGTCGCTGACCTTGCCGCCGGGCAGCTGGCCGCCCTCACCCGGCTTGGCGCCCTGTGCCATCTTGATCTGGATCTGATCAGCGCTGGAGAGATACTCCGCCGTTACGCCAAAACGGCCGGAGGCCACCTGCTTGATGCGGCTTCTGAGGGAATCGCCGTCCAGCAGCGGCAGATCGACCTCCACATTCTCGGCGCCGATCACGCTTTTCAGGCTATCACCCTGTTGGATGGGGATGCCCTTGAGCTCCTGGCGATAGCGCGCGGCATCCTCCCCCCCCTCGCCGGTATTGCTTTTGCCGCCGATGCGGTTCATGGCCACGGCCAAAGTGGCGTGCGCTTCGGTGCTGATCGAACCCAGCGACATGGCGCCGGTGGCAAAGCGCTTGACGATCTCCTTGGCCGGCTCGACCTCTTCCACTGAGATGGCCTTTGCCGGGTCGAACTTGAACTCGAACAAGCCGCGCAAGGTCATGTGGCGCTGGCTCTGGTCGTTGATGATCTGGGCGTATTCCTTGTAGGTGCTCCAGTTGTTCGAGCGCGTGCTGTGCTGCAGCTTGGCGATGGCGTCGGGCGTCCACATATGCTCTTCGCCGCGCGTGCGCCAGGCGTATTCGCCGCCGGCGTCCAGCATGTTTTCCAGCACCGGGTTGTCACCGAAAGCCGCTTGGTGCATGCGGATCGCCTCTTCGGCGATCTCGAAAACGCCAATCCCCTCCACCCGGCTCGCGGTACCGGTGAAATATTTCTGCACCGTGGCGCTGGAGATGCCAATGGCTTCAAAGAGCTGGGCGCCGCAATAGCTCATGTAGGTGGACACGCCCATTTTCGACATGATTTTGGACAGGCCCTTGCCAATCGCCTTCACGTAGTTGGAGATGGCCTTTTCGGCCGACAAGTCGCCAGAGAGTTCCTTGTGCATGTCGGCCAGGGTTTCCATGGCCAGCCATGGGTGCACCGCCTCGGCGCCGTATCCAGCGAGCACCGCGAAGTGGTGTACTTCGCGGGCCGTGCCGGTCTCGACCACCAGACCCGTGGTGGTGCGCAGACCCTCATGTACCAGGTGCTGGTGGATGGCCGAGAGCGCCAGCAGCGAAGGGATGGCCACCCGCGTCGCGCTGAGCGCGCGGTCGCTCAAGATAAGGATGTTGGCGCCGCCTTTGATGGCGTCGACCGCCTGCGCGCACAGCGAAGCCAGCTTGGCTTCGACCCCCTCGCGTCCCCACAGCAGCGGGTAGGTGATGTCGATCACGCTGCTGCGGAACTTGCCCTGGGTGTGCCGCGCAATGTCGCGCAATTTGGCCATATCGGCCGCGTCGAGGATCGGCTGGCTGACTTCCAGTCGCATCGGCGGGTTGACCTGGTTGATGTCCAGCAAATTCGGTTTGGGGCCGATGAAGCTGTTGAGCGACATCACGATGGCCTCGCGGATCGGGTCGATCGGCGGGTTCGTGACCTGGGCAAACAACTGCTTGAAGTAGTTGTACAGCGGCTTGCTCCTGCCTGAGAGCACGGCCAGCGGACTGTCGTTGCCCATGGAGCCAATGCCTTCTTCGCCGTTCCTGGCCATGGGGGCCAGAAGGAACTTGATGTCTTCCTTGGTGTAGCCAAAAGCCTGCTGGCGATCGAGCAGCCTCGGACCATCCTTTTGCTCGCCGGCGGGTTCGTAGCCCGAAACTGGCTCCGTCTCGACGATGCTGTCGAGCTTGATCCGCAGGTTCTCAATCCACTGCTTGTACGGCTTGGTATTGACGACGTTGGCTTTGAGCTCGTCGTCGTCAATCATGCGGCCCTGTTCGAGGTCGATGAGCAGCATCTTGCCCGGCTGCAAACGCCACTTGCGCACGATGCGGTTCTCCGGCACCGGCAACACGCCAGACTCGGATGCCAGGATCACCAGATCGTCGTCCGTCACGCAGTAGCGAGAAGGCCGCAGACCATTGCGGTCCAGCGTCGCGCCGATCTGGCGCCCGTCGGTGAACACGATGGAAGCCGGGCCGTCCCAGGGCTCGAGCATGGCGGCGTGGTATTCGTAGAACGCGCGCCGGCGTGGGTCCATCGTGGTGTGCTGCTCCCAGGGCTCGGGAATCATCATCATCACCGCCTGGCTGATCGGGTAGCCCGCCATGGTGAGCAATTCCAGACAGTTGTCGAACGTGGCCGTATCCGACTGGTCGGCGAAGCTGATCGGATAGAGCTTTTTCAGATCCGGGCCGAGCACGGGAGACGCCATTACGCCCTCGCGTGCCTTCATCCAGTTGTAGTTGCCCTTGACGGTATTGATCTCGCCGTTGTGCGCGACGTAGCGGTAGGGGTGGGCCAGCGGCCACTCGGGGAAGGTGTTGGTGGAAAACCGCTGGTGCACGAGGCCAATCGCCGAGACGCAACGCGCGTCTTCCAAGTCCTTGAAGTAAACACCCACCTGGTCGGCTAGCAGCAACCCCTTGTAGACCACCGTTCGGCTCGACATGCTGGGCACGTAATACTCTTTGCTGTGCTTGAGGCCGAGCGCCTGGATAGCCGCGCTTGCGGTTTTGCGAATGACGTAGAGCTTGCGTTCGAGCGCGTCCTGGACGATGACGTCGCTGCCTCGGCCGATGAACACCTGGCGCAAGATGGGCTCCTTGGCACGCACCGCGGGTGACATGGGAATATCGCGATGAACGGGCACGTCGCGCCAGCCCAGCAGCACCTGGCCCTCGGCCTTGATCGCACGCTCCATTTCCTGCTGGCAAGCCAGGCGGCTGGCGTGCTCTTTGGGCAGGAAGATCATTCCGACGCCGTATTCACCAGCCGCAGGGAGCGTCACGCCCACTGAACCATCGGGTGCAAGACCGGCGCGCGCCATCTCCTGGCGATAGAGCGAGTCCGGAATCTGGATCAGGATGCCCGCGCCATCGCCCATCAGCTTGTCGGCCCCCACCGCGCCGCGGTGGTCGATGTTCTCGAGGATTTTGAGCGCCTGCGTCACGATGTCGTGGCGCTTGTGCCCGTGGATATGGGCCACAAAACCCAGCCCGCAGGCGTCGTGTTCGTTGGCGGGCGAATACAGCCCATGTTGTGTCAGATGCTCGATCTCGGCGGCCGTGGTCATGGCGCACTCCTCATTTTTTCGCAGGGGAGCCGAGATTAGTGCATTGCAACATCCCTACGCAAGAGAAATAATTGGGGTCAGATTCCAATTATTCTTAAATTTCGCTCATGCCTTTTTAATTGGGGACGCATCAATAATAAGAGCAAAAAATCCTTTCTGGACAAGCGCAAATCCGTCAAATCGCTTAGTTTTCCTTGTGAATTCTGGGGCGTCCCGCACGCACCTTGACTGCGCGACGCGCGGACTTGCTGTGCAAATCGGCAACAAATTCTGCGCTTCCAAGTGCCCAGCCGCGCAGGGTGGCATCGGTCAGAGCGCTTGTTTGCTGGCTGTCAAGGCCTGTCTGGAGCATTTGCCGGTAGGCGGCTTCGCGTGCGAACGGAGTGTTTCCCAGCGCCCAATACAGGGCATGGGGCGTTAGCAAGGCATCACTGCGCTGCCCCAGATGAAAAGCGCAACTGGACCAAGGCCAATCCGCCAGATTCTGGACGAGATGCGCACGCTCAGGGTTGAGGTCGATGTACACCATGCAGGCGAGCAGGTAGCGCTCCGTTTCAATCAAGGTGGATCGGTAGCGCCCTTCCCACAGCGTCCCGGTCCGCTCATGGCGCTGATTGAACCAGCGCACGTAGCTGCGTCCGACGGCTTGCATCATCAGAGCAAGACCATCTCCGGTCGTTGGCGTGACCAGCAAATGGAAGTGGTTGGGCATAAGAACGTAGCCGTGCACGGCCACCGCAAACTTCTGCGCGTACTCCTTCACTGTGTCTCGCATGCGCTCGAAGTCCCGCGCATCCTGAAAGATCACCTGCCGGTTATTGCCCCGCTGAATCACATGGTGCGGGAAATGCGGCACCGAAAGCCGGGGGAGTCTGGCCATGCTGACGCTCCAATGTGTTGGTATGGACGAATTGGGGTCTGACCCCAATTAGTTGGGCTAGATTGTAGTCATTCAAAAAAAGGGGTCTGACCCCA
>JAMLIT010000045.1 GCA_023954035.1 Burkholderiaceae bacterium
CGGCTCACCACGCCGATGCGGCCCTTGCGGTGGATGTGGCCGGGCATGATGCCGATCTTGATTTCGTCGGGCGTGATGATGCCGGGGCAGTTGGGGCCCAGCAGCAGCGTCTTCTTGCCGCCAGCGGCCTCCTTGGCCTTCATCTTGTTGCGCACTTCGAGCATGTCACGCACCGGAATGCCTTCGGTGATGCAGATGGCCATGTCCAGGTCGGCGTCCACGGCTTCCCAGATGGCAGCAGCAGCGCCTGCCGGGGGCACATAGATCACCGAGACGGTGGCGCCGGTCTGCGATGCGGCTTCCTTGACGGAGGCGTAGATCGGGATGTTGAAGATTGACTCGCCCGCCTTCTTGGGGTTCACGCCAGCGACGAAGCAGTTCTTGCCGTTCGCGTATTCCTGGCACTTTTCCGTGTGGAACTGGCCCGTCTTGCCCGTGATGCCCTGGGTGATGACCTTGGTGTCTTTGTTGATGTAGATCGACATGTGTTTTCCTACCTGGGCATTAGTTGACGGCAGCAACGATCTTCGTCGCCGCTTCGGCCATGGTGTCGGCCGCAATGATGGGCAGACCGGATTCGGCCAGCAGCTTCTTGCCCAGCTCCTCGTTCGTGCCTTTCATGCGCACGACCAGCGGCACGGACAGGTTCACAGCCTTGCAGGCGGAGATGACCCCGGTGGCGATGGTGTCGCACTTCATGATGCCGCCGAAGATGTTGACCAGAATGCCCTTGACGTTCTTGTTGGCCAGCATGATCTTGAAGGCTTCCGTCACCTTCTCGGCGGTGGCGCCGCCGCCCACATCCAGGAAGTTGGCCGGCTCGCCGCCGAACAGCTTGATGGTATCCATGGTGGCCATGGCCAGGCCGGCGCCGTTGACCAGGCAGCCGATGTTGCCGTCCAGGCTGATGTAGGCCAGGTCGAAGCGGGAGGCTTCGACCTCGGCCGGGTCTTCTTCGTCCAGGTCGCGCAGCGCCACGATCTCGGGGTGGCGGAACAGCGCGTTGGCGTCAAAGTTGAACTTGGCGTCCAGCGCCATCAGCCGGTTCTGGCTGTCGCGGTTGAGGGGATTGATCTCCACCAGCGAAGCGTCGGTGTCCATGTAACACTTGTAGAGCTTCTGGAACAGCTCGACCGCCTGGTCCATCGAGGCCTCGGGCAGGCCGATGCCGCTGGCGATCTTGCGCGCCTGCGCGTCGCCCAGACCCTCGAGCGGGTCGATGTATTCGGTAATGATTTTTTCGGGCGTGGAATGCGCCACTTCTTCGATGTCCATGCCGCCTTCACTGGAGGCGATGAAGGCCACGCTCTGGGTGGCGCGATCGGTGACCAGCGAGACGTAGTATTCCTTCTGGATGTCGGCACCGTCTTCGATGTACAGACGGCGGACTTTCTGACCTTCCGGTCCGGTCTGGTGCGTCTTGAGCTGCATGCCCAGGATTTCGCCGGCAATGCGCTTGACGTCGTCGATGCTCTTGGCCACCTTCACTCCGCCACCCTTGCCCCGGCCACCGGCGTGGATCTGCGCTTTCACGACCCAGACCGGGCCACCGAGCTTTTGCGCCGCTTCGACGGCTTCCTGGACGGTAAAGGCAGGAATGCCGCGCGGGACGGGCACACCAAATTGGCGCAAGATTTCCTTGGCTTGGTATTCGTGAATCTTCATGAGGGCTTTCTCAGGAAAGGAATTTCACCCGTCTGCCATGAAGCATGTCTGGCGGCGGGCGGTGGACATGGCAGCCGACAAATGTATCATGCTGCGACGCACCATTCTTTGTCGAAACTGACACCGCGCGCTTGCGCCAGGAGAGAGCTGATGCCCAAGGTATTCATTGACGGCGAAGCCGGCACCACCGGCTTGCAGATTCGCGAGCGTCTGCAAGGCATGGGGCAGATCGAACTGGTCAGCATCGCCGCCGCCGATCGCAAGAACCCGCAAGCCAAGCGCGCCCTGATCGAGCAGGTGGACCTGGTCATCCTGTGCCTGCACGACGACGCCGCGCGCGAGACCGTGGCCTTGGTCGACTCCATTGCGCAGGGCGGTGGCCGCGGCATCAAGATCATCGATGCCAGCACGGCGCACCGCACGGCGCCCGGCTGGGTCTTTGGCTTTCCTGAACTGTGCGAAGGGCAAGCCCAGGCGGTGCGGGAGGCCGGGCGCGTTGCCAACCCCGGTTGCTACGCGACGGGGGCGATCGCGCTGCTGCGGCCCCTGATCGATGCGGGCCTGGTGCCTGTCGACCACCCGTTGTGCCTGCCTTCGGTGAGCGGCTATTCCGGTGGCGGGCGCAGCATGATCGAGGCCTACGAAGCGGGGGCCGCACCGGCTTTTGAGCTGTATGCGCTGGGACTGGAGCACAAGCACCTGCCCGAGATCATGCGCTACACCGGCCTCACGCGCCGACCGATCTTTGTTCCTGCCGTGGGCAATTTCCGCCAGGGCATGCTGGTGGAGCTGCCTCTGCACCTGGACCTGCTGCCTGGCCAGCCCAAGGCGGCGGATCTGCACGACGCACTGGCCCAGCACTACGCGCGCAGCAACACGTCCGAGCAGTGGGTCCGGGTCCTCCCGGCAACCCCGGACGGCAAGCTGGACGCGCCTGCGCTGGAGGGCAGCAATGCGCTGGAACTGCGCGTGTTCGCCAGCGAAGCGCACCGCCACGCGGTTCTGGTCGCGCGCCTGGACAACCTGGGCAAGGGCGCGAGCGGGGCTGCGGTGCAAAACATGGGCTTGATGCTGGGGCTTTGACGCCCGCGGCGCAGCACGCGGTCTTGTCCGACGCCCGCTTGCGCGCGGCAGGCCTAAGGTGGGGGCACCCAGGCTCGGTGTCCGGACATGCCTTCCCCGTTTTTTTCCACCAGACCGTCTCCCTTGCTGCTGGCTGTGCGCGCCCTCGTCGCTGCCTTGGCATCGGCCGGCGCGCTGGCGCAGGGCGCGGACCTTGCGCTGGGTGAGCGCATCGCCCGGGAAGGTCTGCCGCCCCAGGTTGCCGCATGCGTCAGTTGCCACGGCGCGCGTGGCGAAGGGTCGGCTGCGTTCCCGCCGCTGGCAGGCGCGGGCCCGGCGTACCTGACCGCGCAGTTGCAAGCCTTTGCGGACGGCAGCCGCAAGCAAGCGGTGATGGGGCCGATTGCAAAAGCCCTGGAGCCTGCCCAGCGTGCCAGCGTCGCCGCGTGGTTCGCCTCGCTGGCGCCTGCGCTGGCGCCGGTCACGCCGGCGCGGGCCGAGGCGTCCGACCGCGGCGCCTGGCTTGCCACCCGTGGTCGCTGGAAGGACGGCATTCCTGCCTGCGCGCAATGCCACGGGCCCGGCGGGGCGGGCGTCCCGCCGCACTTTCCGCCGATTGGCGGGCTTTCAGCTGCGTACATGCAGGAGCAGGTGGAGGCCTGGAAGGCCGGGATCCGTCCGCCGGGACCGCTCGGCCTGATGGAATCGGTCGCCAAGCAGCTGAGTGCCGACGATGTGTCCGCCGTCGCAGGCTACTACGCCAAGCTGCATGCGGCGCCTAGAGCCGACGAGGCCCGGCCATGAATCCGCCGCTTGCCGCACCATCGCGCGCCGAGGAAAGGCGACAGACGCGCGTCCTGGTGACCATCGTCGCCGTTGCCGTGGGACTGGCGGTCGCCACGGTCGTCGGTTTCAACTGGCGCAGCAGCACGCTTTTCAGTGCCACCTACCCCGTGGCAGAGAGCAGCAAACGGCTGGTCAAGGTGCGCTCGCATGCGCCGGTGCCCGACACTGCGCCTGAGCCGGCCAGCGCTGCCGAAGAAACCCAGGCCCCTGCCGCGCAAGGGCCCGGACCCGCGCTGGCGCAGGGTGGCATGTCCACGGACAGCACGGGCCAGAGCCTCCCGCGTCCGCCGGGGGCCGCCGCGGGCTTTGTGCCGCCCGCGCAGGACGCTCTTCCCGAGGGTCCCATGGGCGAGGTGGTGCGGCGCGGCGAGCAGATCTTTCTGAACACGCGGGCCAACGCGCCCGCCTTTGTCGGCAACGCGCTCAACTGCGTGAACTGCCATCTGGACGCGGGCCGCAAGGCCGACGCCGCGCCGATGTGGGGCGCCTGGCCGATGTATCCGGCCTACCGCAACAAGACCCGGCACGTGGACACCTTCGCCGAGCGTTTGCGCGGCTGCTTTACCTACAGCATGAACGGCACGCCGCCACCGTTTGGCGACGAAGTGCTGGTGGCGCTGGAGGCTTACGCCTACTGGATGTCCCAGGGCGCACCGGCGGGCGAGAAACTGCCCGGCGCAGGCTACGCGAAGCTGCCGCCCCCCGAGAAGCCGGCCGACGCGGTTCGCGGCCAGGCCGTGTTCCAGGCGCAGTGCGCCCTGTGCCACGGGGCCGATGGCCAGGGCCAGCGTGTGGGCGATGTCCAGGTCTTTCCGCCCCTGTGGGGACCGCAGTCGTACAACTGGGGCGCAGGGATGCACAAGATCGATACCGCGGCTGCCTTCATCCAGGCGAACATGCCGCTGGGCCAGGGCGGTCGCTTGAGCGTGCAGGAGGCCTGGGATGTGGCCCGCTTCATCAATGGCCACGAACGCCCGCAGGACCCGCGCTTTACCGGCGACGTGGCGCAGACGCGGGCCAGGTTCCACGACACGAAGCAGTCGCTCTACGGCACCCAGGTCAACGGCCGCTTGCTGGGCAGCCAGTCGCACTGAGGTCGCCGTCGGCGGGCTTGCCACGCGGGGGCGGCACGACCCGGCGCACGACGTCCGCGGCAAACCCGCGGGCGGCCAGGAAGCGCGCCTGGCGCGCCCACTCGCGCGCGTCGGTGGGCGCTGCGCCAAAGCGCCGCTGCCACAACGCCTGGGCGCGTGCGGGCTCGGTCGGCGCCAGATCCGCGAGCGCCTCGCGCACCCTTGCAGCGTCCAGCCCCTTGGCCGAGAGTTCCTGGCGCAAGCGCGCGCCGCCGAGGCGCGGCGCGCGCAGGTGCAGGACCGAGGCGAGCACGCGCTCCTCGCTGATGAAGCCTTTGGCCTGCAGGTCGTCGAGCACCCAGGCCAGGTCGTCGCCGTCCTGCAGGTGGCGGGCCAGCTTGCGCTCGAGTTCGGCGCGCGAGTGCTCGCGCTGCGACAGCAGGCGCAGCGCGCGGGCTTTCAAGGAAAGCGTGGCCCGGACCACAACCGCTATAAGTTTTGAAGCTATCAGCGCTTACGCAGCAAGCGCTCCGTCCACTTTTTGATCCGATTTCTTGCCTTTGGCGGCGGGTGCTGGCACCACGCCGTCTGCGGCTTCGTCGGCAGACGCCGCCGGCATCTGCGCTTGCGGAGCCAGTTGCGCCACGCCCAGGCTCTCGCGCACCTTGTTTTCGATCTCGTACGCCAGCTCGGCGTTCTCGCGCAGGAATTCGCGGGCGTTGTCCCTGCCCTGGCCGATCTTCTCGCCGTTGTAGGCGTACCAGGCGCCCGACTTTTCGACGATGCGCTGCGCCACGCCCATGTCGATGATCTCCCCGTGGCGCGAAATGCCCTCGCCAAACAGAATGTCGAACTCGGCCGTCTTGAAGGGCGGGGAAACCTTGTTCTTCACCACCTTGACGCGGGTTTCGTTGCCGATCACTTCGTCGCCCTTCTTGATGGAGCCGATGCGCCGGATGTCCAGGCGCACCGAGGCGTAGAACTTGAGTGCGTTGCCGCCGGTGGTGGTCTCGGGACTGCCGAACATCACGCCAATCTTCATGCGAATCTGGTTGATGAAGATGACCATGCAATTGGTCTTTTTGATGGTCGAGGTGAGCTTGCGCAGAGCCTGGCTCATCAGCCGCGCCTGCAGGCCGGGGAGCGAATCGCCCATGTCGCCCTCGATCTCGGCTTTGGGCGTGAGCGCGGCGACCGAGTCGATGACGATGAGGTCGACCGCGCCCGAGCGCACCAGGCTGTCGACGATCTCCAGCGCCTGCTCGCCGGTGTCGGGCTGGCTGATCAGCAGGTCCTGCAGGTTCACGCCCAGCTTTTGCGCGTACTGGATGTCGAGCGCGTGCTCGGCGTCGACGAAGGCACACTGGCCGCCCTGCTTTTGCATCTCGGCAATGACCTGCAGCGTGAGCGTGGTCTTGCCCGAGCTTTCGGGCCCGTAGATCTCCACCACCCGGCCGCGCGGCAGGCCGCCCACGCCCAGCGCCACGTCCAGGCCCAGCGAGCCGGTGGAGACCACCTGGATGTCCTCGATGACCTCGCCTTCGCCCAGCCGCATGATGGTGCCCTTGCCAAACTGCTTCTCGATCTGTGCGAGAGCAGCTTGCAGGGCGCGGGCTTTTTCGCCGTCGGCGGGCATGCTGCGGCTGGTGGGTGTGCTCATGAAAATCTCCTTGAAAATCAATGAATGGAGGGGTTTTGTCGGTCTTTGGTAAGCCAATGACTGGATGCTTGAACAGTAATGTAGGGGGGCAATACTTTCTCGTAAAGCCGTTTTTTAGTCAGTTTGCCTGACTATTTGCGACAATGGCGCCATGCCCTCCCCAGACCTGCACGGCGCCTGGCGCCAATCCCACCTGGGCCGCCTGCTGGGCGACGCCCTGCGCCGCTTTGACGCGCGCGTCCTCCAGCTGATGGCGCGAAGCGTCGAGGCGCCCCTGGCACTGTCCAACCTGGCTGCACGCGACCAGGTGGGCGCGGCGCACATCCACATCACGCGCCATCTGTCGCTGGCCGGCGATCGCCTGACCGATCTGGCTGCGCGCGCCGGCATGAGCAAGCAGGCCATGGCCAGCCTGGTGGACCAATGCCATGCCTGGGGCCTGGTCGAGCGCAGCGCCGACCCGCTGGACGCGCGCGCGCGGCGCGTGCGCTTCACGCCCACCGGGCTCGCCTGGCTGCAGGCCTTTCGCGACGCCGTGGCGCAGGCCGAGGCCGAGTTCCGTGCCGAAGTCGGCGACCCCGTGGCCGCCGTGGTATCGATTGGCCTGGAAACCTACGGCAGCGGCGGCGCGGCGTAAGCGCAGCTGTGGCCGCGCCCTCCTAGAATGGCTGCACAAGCCCCACTGCCAGATCCACGTCCACCCTCGGAGACCCGCATGCGCATTCTCATTGCCGAAGACGACCAGGTGCTGGCCGATGGCCTCCTGCGCACGCTGCGCGGCTCGGGCGCCGTGGTCGACCATGTGGCCAGCGGCAGCGAAGCCGACGCCGCGTTGATGACGAACAACGAGTTCGACCTGCTCATCCTCGACCTGGGCCTGCCGCGCATGCACGGCCTGGAGGTCTTGAAGCGCCTGCGCTCGCGCGGTTCGGCCTTGCCGGTGCTGATCCTGACCGCCGCCGACAGCGTGGACGAGCGCGTCAAGGGGCTGGACCTGGGCGCCGACGACTACATGGCCAAGCCCTTTTCGCTGCAGGAGCTCGAAGCCCGCGTGCGTGCCCTGGCACGCCGTGGCATGGGGGGCGCCAGCAGCGCCATCAAGCACGGGCCGTTGCTCTACGACCAGGCCGGCCGGGTCGCGACCATCGACGGCAAGATGGTGGAACTCTCGGCGCGCGAGCTGGGCCTGCTCGAGGTGCTGCTGCAGCGCGCCGGGCGTCTGGTGAGCAAGGACCAGCTCGTCGAACGCCTGTGCGAATGGGGCGAGGAGGTGAGCAACAACGCCATCGAGGTCTACATCCACCGCCTGCGCAAGAAGATCGAAAAGGGCCCGATCCGCATCGCCACCGTGCGTGGCCTGGGGTATTGCCTGGAAAAAATCCCGGAATAGGAACGCCCCCTGTGTCGCTGCGCTCCTGCGTACAGCCGCCAGAGGCGGCGGCTCTTCAGCCCGCTCTGTCGGATCGCTGCACAGCCCGGGAGGGGGGACGCCGCCAGCGCTGCGAGGCGGCGCGGCCGGCCATGGCCCTTGTGCGCCGGCCGCTGTCCTCGCGCGTGCCAGTTGCACGGCTTCTGCTCGGTGCCTCCCCCCAGGGCACATCAACAACTTTTGCTATTATTAATATAGCTTCAAGCGCTTGTCTAAATTGCGCTGGAGGCAGTTTTTACCCTTATTCAGGGCCGTCGGCTTGAAAATCTTCCAGCGCGAGCAGCGCTCCCTGTTTGGCGAAATCCTCGACTGGATGCTCACGCCGCTGCTGCTGCTGTGGCCCATCAGCCTGGCGCTGACCTGGCTGGTGGCGCAAGGCATTGCCAACAAGCCGTTTGATCGGGCGCTGGAGTACAACGCCCAGGCACTGGCCCAGCTCGTCACGGTCAGCCACGGCAAGGTCCAGTTCAACCTGCCGCAGCCGGCCAGCGAAATCCTGCGCGCCGACGACTCCGACACCGTTTACTACCAGGTGAGCGGCCCGCGCGGCGAGTTGCTCTCGGGCGAGCGCGAGCTGCCCGCCCCCCCCGAGGGCGAAGCCGACGCCACGGGCGAAGTCCATTTGCGCGACGCCGAGCTGCGGGGGCTGGACATCCGCGTGGCCTACATCTGGGTGCGCCTGTCCCTGCCCGACGCGCCCCTGGCCCTGGTGCAGGTGGCCGAAACACGCGAGAAGCGCAGCGTGCTGGCGACCGAGATCATCAAGGGCGTGATGCTGCCCCAGTTCGTCATTCTTCCGCTGGCGGTGCTTCTGGTGTGGCTGGCGCTCTCGCGTGGCATCGAGCCGCTGCACCAGCTCGAAGAGCGCATCCGCGCGCGCAAGCCCGACGACCTCTCGCCGCTGGACGACCGCACGGTCCCGCTGGAGGTGGCGCCGCTGGTGGCGTCGGTGAACGACCTGCTCACGCGCCTGGGCGACTCGCTCGCCACGCAAAAGCGCTTTCTGGCCGACGCTGCGCACCAGCTCAAGACGCCGCTGGCGGGGCTGCGCATGCAGGCCGACCTGGCGCAGCGCGCGGGCACCAGCGCCGAGGAAATCAAGCGCTCGCTGGAGCAGATCGGGCGCTCGAGCATTCGCGCCACGCACAGCGTCAACCAGTTGCTGGCCCTGGCGCGCGCCGAGAGCAACAGCGCGCAGATCGCCCTGGTCCCCTGCGACCTGGCCCAAATCACGGTGGACGTGGTGCATGACGCGATCTCGCGCGCCCTGGACAAAGGCATTGACCTGGGCTACGACGGCGCGCTTCCCGGTGCTCCAGGCGTCCATCTTCCGGGCAACCCGACGCTGTTGCACGAACTGGTGCGCAACCTGGTGGACAACGCCATCAATTACACGCCCTCCAGCCCCGAGCGCCCTGGCGTGGTCACCGCGCGCGTGCTCGCCGACACATTTGGCCACGTGCTGCTGCTGCAGGTGGAGGACTCGGGCCCCGGGGTGCCCGAGTCCGAGCGCGAGCTCATCTTTCAGCCCTTCTACCGCGTGCTGGGCAGCGAGGCCGATGGCTCGGGACTGGGCCTGCCTATCGTGCAGGAGATTGCGCGCCAGCACGGCACGCGCGTGGAGGTGGAAGACGCGCGGCCCGGCCACAAGCCGCCGGGAGCGTGCTTTAGCGTGCGCTTTGCTGCGCTCGATGGGTAGGCTCAGGGCAGCTCAGGAGCAAGGCCGCAAGTCCTTGCCCGCCAGCGCGCCGCGCAGCGCCAGCACCTGGGCGCGCAAGGCGGCATCCGCCTGGGGCAGGCGCAGCACGAAACCGGGCATGTCCAGGCGTTCCTGCACCACGCGGGCCGAGCGCACGCCCTTGGCGCCCAGCTGCGTCAGTCCGCGCTGCGCCGCCTCCTCGGTGGAGAAGCGCCCCAGCGAGAGCCCCGGCTCGAGCGCAGCATGGGGTCGATCGAAAGACACGCCCAGCTCGCGCAGCTCACTGCGCTTTTTGGCCAGTTGGTCGGCGTCGGCAAAGCGGCCCATGTAGACCATCCAGCGGCCGGGCAGGGTGGCGCTCTCGAGCCGCCAACTGCCGGCGGGCAGCGCGGCGGCGGCGCGACGCAGCACCTCGGCCTGGGCCGCATCGAAAATGCCTGCCTGCAGGCATTCGCCCTGCGCTTCGGGGGATTCGGCAGCCGCCTGGGGCACGGCCTGCGCGGCGGGCTCGGGCGGCCGCGGGCTGACCGGGACGGGCGCGCTTGGCTGCGCCGCCCTGCCCCCCTCGGGTGGGAGGATGCGCAGCAGTTCGGGGCGGATTTGCTGCTGCAGGCGCTGCGGCTCGGCCTGCTGGTGCGGGGCAAAGCCCCAGCTCTCCAGCAGTCCCTGCGACCAGGCGTAATAGCCGCCATTGGCGAGCAGAAGCAAGAGTACCAGCGTGCGCAACATGCCGCGTTTATGCCACGTCGGGCGCGCTGGAAGCCGCAAGGGGCCGAACGGAGACCTCGGCGCTGCTCACGTCGAACGACCCGGCCGGTCCGCGCACGCGCAGCGCACCGTCCGGACCCACGCCAGCGGCCAGCCCTTCGCGCCCGTCCGAGAGGCGCACCGGGCGACCGACCAGGGCGTCGCGCGCAGCGTAACGCGCCACCAGCGGCGCAAAACCGTCACGCTCGAACGCCTGCAGCGCGCCGACCAGGGGTTCGACAATTCGCGCCAGCGCCGTGGGCGCGCTCCAGCGCGCATCGAGTTCCTGCAGGCAACCGGGCGGCGTGGAAAAAGCGTCGCCCTCGCAAGGCGCCACGTTCAGGCCCACGCCCACGACCACCCAGCGCGACGGGTTACCGGCCGCGCCGGGCCCGAGCCAGTTGGCGGTTTCCACCAGAATGCCGCCCAGCTTGCGTTCGCCGTCGGCCGATTGCAGCCACAGGTCATTGGGCCATTTGAGCGCAATGCGTGGCGTGCGACCGCCAGCGGCGGGCAGCTCGGCCTGCAGGCTGTCCGCCACGCTCAGGCCGACGGCCAGCGACAGGCCCGACCAGCTGCGCGGCGCCATCGGCAGCGCGAGCGAGAAGGTGAGCGAATCGCCCGCGCCGGCAAGTTCGCTGTGCCAGGTGCGCCCCATGCGACCCCGACCGGCCGTCTGCGCCAGCGTCACCAGCAGCAGCGGCTCTTGCTGGCCGGCACGCAGGCGGCGCATGCATTCGGAATTGGTCGAATCCACGCTGGCCAGCAGTTCGGCCGTGAAGCCGTGCATGCGCGGGGCCAGCGCCTGCCAAATCGCTTCCAGCGGCCAGTGCAAGGGCCCGCTCATCAGGCCGCGCCCTGGCGCTGCGGGCCTGCTTGCCGAGCGCGCCGTGCCTGGCGGGTTTCGGACGGCTGGCGGCTGCCTGGCGGCGCGGGCGCCCGCGGGCCGCGCTTGGGCGCGAGCAAGGTGCCCCGGCAGTTCGCCGCGCCGCACCAGCAGGGGTATTCGGCCTTGAGCTTCTTTGTGTAGCGCTCCTCAATGATCAGGCCGTAGTCGTAGTTCAGCTCTTCGCCGGCCGCGATGTTGCGCAGCGCGGTGATGAAGATGCGCCCGTCCTGTTCGTCTGCAAAGCAGTTCGGGTCGCAGCTGTGGTTGATCCAGCGCGACGAATTGCCCCCGAACTTCGCGTCGATGACGCGGTCTTCGTCCACATGGAAGTAGAAGGTGTGGTTGGGCTGCAGCGGGTCGTGCGGGTGGCGGTCCTGGGCCGCCTGCCAGGTAATGACTTCGCCGGTGTATTCAATCAGCACCTCGCCCTCGGCAATGTCCTGCACGGCGAACACGCCCTTGCCGTGCACGCCCGAGCGGCGGGTCTGAAGGCGGCGGCCGCCGGCAGTGGCAGGCAGGGTGCTTGAAGGCATGGCAAAACTTCTGTTACTTTGAATGTGCACACCTGCGCGTGCGCGTGTACGCGCGAGGAAACCCGATTGTAGAAGCGCGCGCGGCCCCTTCCGGCCACAGCGCCTGCGTAGCGAACACCATGAGCAAAACCCTCGTCATTGCAGAAAAACCCTCCGTCGCGCAAGACATCGTGCGCGCCCTCACCCCCGTGGCGGGCAAATTCGACAAGCACGACGAACACTTCGAGAACGAGCGCTACGTGGTCACGAGCGCCGTCGGCCACCTGGTCGAGATCCAGGCACCGGAGGAATTCGACGTCAAGCGCGGCAAATGGAGCTTCGCCCATCTGCCGGTGATTCCGCCGCGCTTTAACTTGAAGCCTGTTGACAAGACCAAAACGCGCCTGAACGCCGTCGTCAAACAGGCCCGGCGCAAGGATGTGACGCAAATCATCAACGCCTGCGACGCGGGCCGCGAAGGCGAGCTGATTTTCCGGCTCATCGAGCAGTACGCCGGCGGCGCAAAGCCTCTGGGCAAGCCCGTCAAGCGCCTGTGGCTGCAGTCCATGACACCACAGGCGATTCGCGAAGGCTTTGAGCAGCTGCGCAGCGAAGCGCAGATGCAGGGCCTGGCGGATGCCGCCCGCAGCCGCTCCGAAGCCGACTGGCTGGTGGGCATCAACGGCACGCGCGCCATGACGGCCTTCAACTCGCAGGGCGGCGGCTTCTTTCTGACCACCGTGGGCCGGGTGCAGACGCCGACGCTCTCGCTGGTCGTCGAGCGCGAAGAAAAAATCCGCAAATTCATCAGCCGCGACTACTGGGAAATCCATGCGTCGTTTGCCGCCCAGGCCGGCCAGTACAACGGCAAGTGGTTCGACCCCGCGTGGAAGAAGACCCCCGAGGACGCCGAGCAGCGCGCCGACCGCGTGTGGTCCGAAGCCCAGGCGCGCGCCATTGCGGATGCCGCGCGCGGCCGACCGGCCAGCGTCACCGAAGAGAGCCGCCCCACCACCCAGGCGCCCGGCCAGCTCTTTGACCTGACCAGCCTGCAGCGTGAGGCCAACGGCAAGTTCGGCTTCTCGGCCAAGACCACGCTGGCGCTGGCGCAAAGCCTGTACGAGCGCCACAAGGCCCTGACCTACCCGCGTACCGATTCGCGCGCGCTGCCCGAAGACTATGTGCCCGTGGCCAGGCAAACGCTGGAAATGCTCGCCAACAGCGGCATGGCGCACCTGGCGCCGCACGCCCGCACGGCCATCGAAGGCCACTACGTGCGGCCGAACAAGCGCATTTTCGACAACGCCAAGGTGAGCGACCACTTCGCCATCATTCCCACGCTGCAGGCGCCCAGCGGCTTGTCGGAAGCCGAACAAAAGCTCTACGACCTGGTCGTGCGGCGCTTTTTGGCGGTGTTTTTCCCCAGCGCGGAATACCTGGTCACCACGCGCATCAGCCGCGTCGATGCGCAGGGCGCCCAGCACCACTTCAAGACCGAAGGCAAGGTGCTGGTGAAACCCGGCTGGCTGGCCATCTACGGCAAGGAAGCCGCCGGCGAAGTGCCCGACGCCAAGGACGGCGACAAGGGCCAGAACCTGGTGCCGGTGCAGCCGGGCGAAAAGCCCCTGGCCGAACAGGTCGATGCCAAGGGCCTCAAGACCAAGCCGCCGGCGCGCTATTCGGAAGCCACGCTGCTGGGCGCCATGGAAAGCGCCGGCAAACAGGTGGAAGACGAGGACATGCGCGAGGCCATGCAGGAAAAAGGCCTGGGCACGCCTGCCACGCGCGCGGCCACCATCGAAGGCCTGCTGGCCGAAAAATACATGCTGCGCGACGGCCGCGAGCTGATCCCCACCGCCAAGGCCTTCCAGCTCATGACGCTCTTGCGCGGCCTGGACGTGAAGGAGCTGGCCCGCGCCGACCTGACCGGCGAGTGGGAATACAAGCTCGCGCAGATGGAAAAGGGCCTGCTGCCGCGCGCCACCTTCATGCAGGAAATCGCCGCCATGACCGAGCGCATGGTGAAGAAGGCCAAGGAATACGACCGCGACACCATCCCAGGCGACTACGCCACGCTCTCGGCGCCCTGCCCCAACTGCGGCGGCGTGGTGAAGGAGAACTACCGCCGCTACGCCTGCGTGGGCAAGTCGGGGGCCGAGGGATGCGGCTTCAGCTTTGGCAAATCGCCCGCCGGGCGCACCTTCGAGACGCACGAAGCCGAACTCCTGCTGGCCGAGCGCAAGATCGGCCCGCTCGACGGCTTTCGCTCCAAGGCCGGCTGGCCATTCACGTCCGAAATCGTGCTCAAGTACGACGACGAGGCACACAACTACAAGCTCGAATTCGACTTCGGCGACGACAAGGCCGAGGAAACCGGCGAACTGGTCGAATTCACCGACCCGCCGCTGGGCGCCTGCCCCATTTGCGGCGCCGAAGTGCACGAGCACGGCAGCAACTACGTGTGCAGCAAAGCCGTGCCCACTGCCGCCCAGCCCGTGCCCAGCTGCAGCTTCAAGAGCGGCAAGATCATCCTGCAGCAGCCGGTGGAGCGCGCGCAGATGGAAAAGCTGCTGGCCACGGGCAAGACCGACCTGCTGGAGAAGTTCGTCAGCATGCGCACCCGCCGCGCTTTCAAGGCGCACCTGGCGTGGGACGCCCAGGCCGGAAAAGTGAACTTTGAATTTGCACCCAGCAAGTTCCCGCCGCGCAAGCCGGCTGCTGGCGGCGCTACTAAAACCATAGCTTCTGGCTCAAGCAGGACAAGCGCTGGAGCCTTAAAAGGCATAAAAAAGCCGGCAACTGCCAAGAAAGCCCCGGCAAAGAAGGCGGCAGGAAAAACCGCAGCACCACGCAAACCCGCCGCCGGCAAAGCGCCAAGCCCGCAACTGGCCGCCGTGATCGGCACCGAGCCGGTCGCCCGCCCCGCGGCCGTGAAGAAGCTGTGGGAATACATCAAGGCGCAGAACCTGCAGGACCCCCAGGACAAGCGCACCATCGTCGCCGACGACAAGCTGCGCGCGATTTTCGGCAAGGACCGTGCCGGCATGTTCGAGCTGGCCGGCCTGCTCGGCCCACACCTCGGCTGAGCGGCTACCAGGGCCCCGCATGCGCAGCCGCACCGAGCGCACGCTCTGGACCGCACTGGCGGTGGTGTTGGTGCTGGCCGCCGCCGCCGCGTGGTGGACGGCCGAGCGCTGGGCGCCCCACGCGGGCCCCTGGGCGAGACAGACCTGGCTTGCCATCACCCGGCCCAGCCCGCCGCCGGGCCATCCCCGGGCTGCAGCAGAGGCCGCATCGCCCAAGGCCGCAGCGTCGGCGCCCGCGCCTTTGCCGCGCAAATGCGTGCAGGGCGAGCGCACGGTGTACACGGACCAACCCTGCCCGCCAGGCAGCAAGGAGCAGCCCATGGACCCGGCGCTCAGCGTGCTGCCGCAGTGACGCCCGGGTCCGGCGCTGCGGCCCCCAGCGAACCGGCTTCGACGCGGTTGCGTCCGGCCTGTTTTGCCCGGTAGAGCGCACGGTCGACAGCCGCGTAGGCGCGCGACATGTCGGCCCCGGAGTCGAAGGGGACGGCCAGCGCGCCCAGACTGACGGTGATGTTCACCAGGCCCTGTCCGGTCGCCAAGGGCGCGTCCTGCACGGCGCGGCGCACCTTTTCGGCGCACTGCAGCGCCGCGCCCAGATCGGTTTCAGGAAGCAGCACGATGAATTCCTCGCCGCCCAGGCGGGCCACAAGGTCGGAGCTGCGCACCTGCTCCTGCAGCAGCGCGGCAATCCGGCACAGCACCGCGTCGCCCACCGGGTGGCCCCAGCCATCGTTGACCTGCTTGAAATCGTCCAGATCGAGGAGCAGCAAGGACGTGGCGTGCCGGTGGCGCTGCGCGCGCAGCAGTTCCAGGCCGGCGCGCCGCATGAATTCGCTGCGATTGCACAGCCCCGTCAGGCCGTCATGCCAGGCCATGCGCTCGAGTTCGGCCTGCTTGAGCGCCAGCGCCTCGTTAGCTTGCGCAAGGGAACGCGCCAGCAAAATCCTGAGCCGGTTTCTGCGCCAGGACAGCACCGAAAACGCCAGACCCGTGAGCGGAATGGCCAGGGCGCTCACCCGCGCGCTGGCCAGCAGGGCAGGATCGTGCTGGGTCCACGGCAGCAGCGCAAAGCCCACCGCCGCGAGACTCAGAAACAGCGCTGCGGCGACAACGGGACGCAGATAGATCAGCAGGGCCACGCCCAAGGCGGCCAATGCCATCGGCGATGTCTTGGGCTCCACCCATTGGTAGAAGAGCGTGAGCACCAAGCCGCTGAGCAGGGTCAACACGGCCACCGCCACCGGCAGCACACGGGCCAGGCGGCCATGCGGCTGGCGCGTCAGCGCCCGGTGCGCCAGGGCGCCCATCACCAGCGTCAGCAACGCGCTGCCCAGGTGCGTCAGGCCCACGGCAAGCTGCCAGCCCATTCTGACGCCGCTCCCCGGCGTCCAGGCCTGCGGCAGCAGCAGCGCGCTGGCCACGAGGTACAAACCCGAGATCAGCGCGGCGCCAAAGCGAATCTGGCGCAAGTTGTCCAGCGCCATCTGCTCGCGCATCAGCACGTCGTCCGCCGCAGCAAGCCGGAGCTGGTGAAGCCATGAGGACAGACGGGCCATCGGAACTCCGAGGCGGCGCATTGCGCCAGAGACACACATTCTCTTACAAAACCTGCTGCCCGCTGCCCGCATCGCCATGGCGAACGCCTCTTTGCAATTGGGCTACCCTAAGGGCCTTTCGTCCTCACCTTCGCCCATGCAAGATTTCCCTCGCGCGCTCCCTTTGGCCGGCGCCAGCAACTTCCGCGACCTGGGCGGCTACGTCGGCCAGGGGGGCAGGCAGCTGGCATGGCGGCGCATTTTTCGCTCGGACCACCTGGCGGGCCTCACGCCGCAAGACCAGGCCCACCTGGCCGCCCTGGGCATTGCGCGCACCGTCGACTTTCGGGGCGAGCGCGAGCGCGCCCAGCTTGCCTACCTGCTGCCCGCCGTGGAACACCACCAGCTCGCCATCGAGCCCACCGTGGTGCAGCGTGCCATCGAACTGCACAAAGACGGCCGGGCACTGACAGCGCAAGATGCGGTAGCGCTGATGCAGGAGACCTACCGCGGCTTCGTGCATGAGAACGCCCCGCGTTTTGCCGAGTTCTTTCGCATCCTGCTCGCCAAGGACGCGCCGCTGGTGTTCCACTGCACCGCCGGCAAGGACCGCACCGGCTTTGCCGCCGCGCTCATCCTGCTGGCCCTGGGCGTGCCGCGCGACGTGGTGATGCGCGACTACCTGCTTACCAACGACCTGTACCGCCGGCCCGCGTTTGCCAGCGGCCACGCGCCCGAAGAGGTCCTGGGCGTGCTCTGGCGGGTGCAGCGCGAATTTCTGGACGCTGCGCTGCAAAAGGTGGACGCGGACTACGGCGGACCCGAGGCCTATCTCAGCGATGTGCTGGGCCTCGATTCAGCGGCGCGCGGCGAATTGGCGCGCCGCTACCTGCAGGAGCCCTGATGCGTACCATCCACGGCACGCGCACTCATTTTTGGCGGCGCGGCCATTTTTCATCCCTCCCCGTCGTCGGGGCGAAACGGAGTCAGGAATGTTCAGTCATGTGATGGTGGGCGCGAACGACCTTGAGGCGTCCAGAAGGTTTTACGACGCGGTGCTCGGCACGCTGCGCTACGGGCCCGGCGTGGCCAGCGGTGCACGCTACTTCTACCGCAGCCGCTCCGGCAGCTTCGGCATCACCACGCCGATCAACGGCGAAGCGGCCTGCCACGGCAACGGCAGCACCATCGGCTTCACCGTCGATTCGCCAGAGCAAGGCGCGGCGTTCCATGCCGCCGGCCTGGCCAACGGCGGCAGCACCTGCGAAGACCCGCCCGGTTTTCGCGAGGGCGAGATGGGACGGCTGTACCTGGCTTACCTGCGCGACCCCGATGGCAACAAGATTTGCGTGGTGCACCGCCCGCCCAAGCCCCAAGCGGGCGCTGCGCGCGCGTGAAATCTGCCCAGGCCGAGGTGTTTGACGAAGCGTATTACCAGCGCTTTTATTTCGACAAGAAAACCAGCGTCGTCGACCCCGGCCACGTCGAGCGGCTGGGCGCTTTCGTCTGCAGCTACCTGCAGTACCTGCGCGTGCCGGTGCACCGGGTGCTGGACATGGGCTGCGGCATCGGGCTGTGGCGGGATGTGGTCGCACGGCACTTCCCGCACGCCTCGTACCACGGCGTGGAATTGAGCCCCTACCTGTGCGAACGCTTTGGCTGGGAGCAAGGCTCGGTGGTGGACTACCGCGCCAGTGCACCCTACGACCTGGTGATCTGCCAGGGCGTGTTGCCGTATCTGGACGCGGCCGACTTGAAGCGCGCTCTGCGCAACCTGGGCCAGCTCTCGCAGGGCGCGCTGTACCTCGAAGCGGTGTCGCGCGAGGACTGGGAGCAAGACATCCTGGACGAGAACCTGACCGACCCGCGCATGTTCCGCCACCGCGCCGCGCTCTACCGGCGCGGGCTCGAACCCAACTACACCGCATTGGGCGGCGGGCTGTGGCTGAGCCGCCAGGCCGAGGTTCCCTTGTTTGCGCTGGAGAGCCTGAGCAATGCCTGAGGGCGCGGGCGTGCCTGCCCCGCCCCACGCCGTTTCGAAACTGAAGGCCGCCCGCCTGGCGCGCAGCACCAAACCGTTTCTGGCGCGCGGCGGCCCCAAGGGCGAGCGCTGCCCCGGCTGCCGCCTGGTGCCCAGCCACTGCCTGTGCGCGCTGCATCCACAAACACCAGCGCGCGCCGGCGTCTGCCTGTTGATGGCCGACATCGAACCCCTCAAACCCAGCAACACCGGCTGGCTGGTGGCCGACGTGGTGGCTGACACCTTTGCATTCGGCTGGGCGCGCACCGCAGTGGACCCGGCCTTGTTGGCGCTGCTGGCCGACCCGCAGTGGCAGCCTTTCGTGGTGTTCCCAGGTGAGTTTGTGGCGCCCGAGCGGGTGGTGCACGCGGTTGAAGTTCCTGCTGGCCGAGCCAAAGCGCTGCCGCGTCGCCCACTGTTCATCCTGCTGGACGCCACCTGGCCCGAGGCGCGCAAGATGTTTCGCAAAAGCCCGTATCTCGACCCCTTGCCGGTGCTCAGCCTGCAGCCCGAGCAGCTCTCGCGCTACCGCTTGCGCCGCTCCACGCGGGCTGACCATTTCTGCACCGCCGAAGTCGCCGCGCTGTGCCTGACCTTGGCGGGCGACGACAAAGCCAGCGCAGTGCTGGAGGCTTGGCTAGACGTGTTTACGCACCACTACCTGCAGGCCAAGCACCAGTTGCCAGCCGATGCCGGATGCGAGCCGCGCTTGCGCTAGCAGGCGCTGTGCTAGCAGGCGCTGTGCTAGCAGGCGCTGTGCAAGCAGGCGCTGTGCGCGGCCGATGGTGTTCAGCCGAGATAAGCGCCGGAGTACGCATCCTACGCACCGCGCCCAAACCCCCGGCTCAAATAGCGCGAGCCGCGCTCGCCAAAGCGCCAGGGTGTCGCCACCGCCTTGCTGATGCCGATGCGGGAACCGGCCAGCACGTCCACTGGCTGCCCATCCCACAACAAGGCGAAGCTGGGCACCTGCACGGGCCGATGGTTCCAGCTGTGGTCCACGCCCAGTGCCTGCGCCAGGCGGCCGGGGCCGGCGCAGAGCAGGCGCGGGTCTTGCAGGCCACGGCGTTCGCACATTGCCTCCAACCCGTGCGTGGGCTCCAAGGCACGCAGCAGCACGCCCGCGCCGTGGCCGGCTTCGCGGCAGACCAGGTTCATGCACCAGTGCAGGCCGTAGGAGCGGTAGACATAGACATGCGCGGGCGGGCCGAACATGGCGGCGTTGCGCGCCGAGGGGCCGGTGAAGGTGTGCGAGGCCGGGTCTTTCTGATCGTAGGCTTCCGTCTCCACAATGCGGCCACCGACGCCGTTGACCAGCAAGGTCACGCCAATCAGGCGCCGCGCCACCTCGGCTGAATCGGCGGTGAAATCGATGCAGGCGGGCTGCAGAGGCGAAGAAGGCGCGGCGACAGGCGCTTGGTTGCTCATCATTTAATAGCTGCTAACGCTCGTCAAGAGAGCGAGAGAGCCGATTTTCATGGGTATTTTTGCCATCTGCAGGGGCCCGCGCTTGCAGGCACACTGGCGCCATGCCTATGGTTGCTTCCGTGTCGATGCGCTCGCTGCCCACGCCCTACCGCGCCCTCGTTGTGGGCAGCAGCGGCGCCATCGGCGCGGCCATGGTGCAGCACCTGCAGGCCGACCCGCGCTGCGCGGCGGTGCTGGGGCTTTCGCGCAGCAGCCAGCCGCGCATCGACTTCGACGACGAAGCCAGCGTGGCCCAGGCGGCACGGGCGCTGCACGCCCAGGGCCCGTTCCATTTGATCGTGAATGCCGCAGGCCTGCTGCACAGCGAACTCGGCCTGCCGGAAAAGCGCCTGGCACAACTGAACTACGCCCAGCTCACCCAGACGTTCCGCGCCAACACCTTTGGCCCGGCCCTGCTGCTCGCCCACTTTGCGCCGCTGCTGGCGCGCGAGCGTGCGGTGTTTGCGCTGCTGTCGGCCAAGGTGGGCAGCGTGGGCGACAACCGGCTGGGCGGTTGGTACAGCTACCGGGCGTCCAAGGCGGCGCTGAACATGCTGGTCAAAACCGCCGCCATCGAGGTGGCGCGCCAGCAGCCGGACGCCGTGCTGGTGGCGCTGCACCCCGGCACGGTGGCCTCGGCCCTGTCCGCCCCGTTTCGCGGTGCCGAGATTGGCCGCGCGCCTGCCGTGGCGGCTGCCGACATGCTGGCCGTGCTGGACGGCCTGCGGCCGCAGGACAGCGGCGGATTCTTTTCGTACACCGGCCAGGCACTGCCCTGGTAGCCAGGCAATATTGTTTTTATAGCTGCGAACGGCGGATGGACAAGCGCGAGAGGCTTTTTCATTGGAATTTTCAAGCCGGCACCGCCGCTGGCGTACAGTGCTTGACCGGCGCGCCCGTGCTGCGCGCCGCCCCGACACCCAAGACCCCATGACGCCAGGCAAAGACCCCGCCCGCGAGAGCGAACTCAAGAAGATGGCGCTGTGCGACGCCTGCGCCGGCATCCAGCGCAACTGGCGCCGCGCGCCGGGCCATGCCGAGCTGGTGCAAGGCGGCCACCGCCGCGAGGAGCATGCCGACCACGTGGTGACCGTGACGCGCCACGTCTGCGAGCGCTGCGGTACGGCCTGGGAGTACACCAACGACAAGCACGACCAGAAGGCCGGCTGGGCGGTGGTCGGGCGCTAGCGGCGATGCCGCTTCCCACGTGTTCACGGGGCCGCATCGATCGGCGCCGCCGGCTGGCGCGCGCCGCCGGCGTGCGGGGCGGCGCCGTGCTGGCACTGGCGACCGAGCAGCCGGCAGTGGCCTGGATGGGGCGCACGGGCGACGCGGTGTGCTTGTTTCAGTGGCTGGCGCTGCCGGCTGGCCTGGGCCTTCAGCCGGGCAGCATCCCGGTCACGGCGCAGGGTGCGCCTCTTGCGATCGGGCGCAAGGCTGCGCTGCGGGGTGCCCGGTAGCAGCGGGGTCAGAGTCCGCGCTCGACCATGTCGAGCAGGCGCTCGCCCAGCGCCTCCAGCAGGGGCTGCGGCGCGTCCTGCAAAGGGCCATCGAGCGCCAGCAAGGCCAGTCCGTGTACCGTGGACCAGGCCAGGTATTCGGCTCCGGGACGGCGCTCGGGCGCCAGCGCGCCCGCGGCGACCAGCGCGTCCAGCGCCGCGTTCAGGTGCCCAAACGGATTGCGTCCATCGGCGCCGGACGCGGCCGAATTGGCCGCCACGGTGAACGACCCGCCAAACGCGGTGCGAAACAGGCCGGTTTCGGTCCAGGCAAAGCGCAGATAGCCCCGACCCACGGCGCGCACCAGGGCGCGCGCCCGGTCCGCGTCGCTTCCTTCTGCGGGCGCCGCCCGGTATTCGGCCTCCATCGCACGCGCGACCGCTGCCAGGGCTTGCTCGCGCACCGCCGCCAGCAGGTCCTCGCGGCTGGCGAAATGCCGGTAGGCCGCGTTCGGAGCGACGCCGGCGCGGCGCGTCGCCTCGCGCAGCACTACGGCCGCCGGGCCGCCGCCCCGCGCCAGGGCAACACCCGCTTCGATCAAGGCCCTGCGCAGGTCGCCATGGCGGTAGGTGCTGCGCTGTGCCGGTTGACGAACTGTTTCACTCATGGGAACCGCCATTGTAGACAGCGTCCATTTTCTCTGCGATTATTTGTGTACGCCGTACACAAATGCTGTGCGGCTCATTTCTTTTCCAGACCATTCAAGGAGTTTTCCATGCCAGGTCCCGTGCAACCGTATCTGTTTTTCGAAGGCCGCTGCGAGGAGGCGCTGGCGTTCTACGAAAAGGCCATTGGCGCCGAGCGCGGCCAGTTGATGCGCTACAGCGACAACCCCGAACCGCCCAGGGCCGATTGCCCCGCCCCATCCGGCGACAAGGTCATGCATTGCAACTTCACCGTCGGTGGCACCCAAATCATGGCGTCGGACGGTATGGCCTCGGGGACGACGAACTTCAAGGGCTTCGGTTTGACGCTTGGCGCTGCGACAGCCCACGAGGCCGAACGCCTGTTCCAGGCGCTGGCCGACGGCGGAAAAATCCAGATGCCCTTGGGCAAGACCTTTTATTCACCGGCGTTTGGCATGGTGGAAGACCGCTTTGGTGTGCTCTGGATGGTGATGGTGTCGCCATGAGCCTGCGCTAAGCCAAGGATGCCAGTCGTCAATATCTAACAAAGGTTCACCATGGGGCTCCTGACTTTTGGTTTCAACCTTACCTTGGACGGCTGCGTCGATCACCAGGAAGGAATCGCCGACGACGAGACGCACGCATTCTTCACCCACCTGATGGACGAGAGCGGGGCGATGCTCTGGGGCCGCGTCACCTACGAAATGATGGAACGCTCCTGGCCGGCGATCGCCCGCGGCGACGCAGAGGCACTGCCAGCGCTGCGTGAGTGGGCCGTCAAGTTGGAGGCCAAACCGAAGTACGTGGTGTCTTCGACGCGCAATGACTTCCCTTGGACCAACAGCCACCACATCGCCGGTGACCTGCGTACGGGCGTACAGGCACTCAAGGACGCAACCCCTGAAGGCGTCCTTCTCGGTAGTGGCAAGCTCGCCAACGAGCTGGACCGGCTCGATCTGGTCGACGAGTACAAGCTGCTCGTCCATCCCAGGATCGCCGGCCACGGACCGACTCTGTACGAGGGCGGCCTGCCCAGCACGCGTCGTCTTGAGCTGGTCTCGGCCAACCACCTGCGCAGCGGTGCGGTCGCCTTGCACTACCGGCGCGCGCCTTGATGCGGAGATGGGTCGTGTCGCGAACAAGTCATTCAAACGGACGCCGCTCAAACATGCACGAGTGCGGGCGTGGGCTATCCCAAGTTGGAGTTGGCCTGCGCATGACCGCAAGCCCCATTTCCACGGACGAGCCTGGGCCAGCGGCCTTTGCCATCGCGGGTCTGCGCTCCGACTGCGGCCATCTTGCACCAGGCGCCGCACGTTGAAGAAACCAGCCAATGCGCGCAGCCCCGCGCCGGTTTACCCCAAGCATTCACACACAGGAGAGATCTGTGAGCAGACAAATCTTTATCAACCTTCCCGTATCCGATCTAGTTAGGTCCGTAGCGTTCTTTGAAGCGCTTGGTTTTTCGAAAAATCCACAGTTTTCAAGCGACGCTGGCGCCTGCATCGTGGTGAGCGACGCGATTTCGATCATGCTGCTCACGCATGCGAGGTTCAAGGACTTCACCCCCAAAGCCGTCTGCGACACACGCGACGCGGTCGAGGTGTTGTTCAGCCTCAGCTGCGAGAGCCGCAGCGAGGTGGACGAGCTGGTTCGCAAAGCGCTTGCTGCAGGCGGTTCGACCTACGACGAGCCGCAGGATCTCGGCTTCATGTATTCCCACAGCTTTGTGGACCTGGACGGCCACGGCTGGGGGGTTCTGCACATGAGCGCCAAGCGGCAAGCCACAGGGGGTGCGTGAGCCGGATCCCACGCGGACGACGACAAAGGCAGCAAGACGGCAGGAAGCTGCGTTCTTCTGGCGGGCAGGCGCACGCGGCCAATCACCAACAAAAGGAGTCCTTACGTCATGATCAGCAAGAATACGATTTGCCTCTGGTACGACGGCACCGCCCTGGAAGCCGCCACTTTTTATGCCAGAACGTTTGCGGACAGCGCAGTGGGCACCGTGCTGCGCGCCCCGGGCGACTTCCCTTCGGGCAGGCAGGGCGACGTGCTGACCGTGCAATTCACGGTGCTGGGCCTGCCCTGCCTGGGCCTGAACGGCGGCCCAGCCTTCCAGCACAGCGAAGCCTTCTCGTTCCAGGTGGCCACCGACGACCAGGAAGAGACCGACCGCTTGTGGAACGCCATCGTCGGCAACGGTGGCCAGGAAAGCGCATGCGGCTGGTGCAAGGACAAATGGGGCCTGTCGTGGCAGATCACGCCACGCGCCCTCACCGAGGCCATCACCGACCCCGACCCGGCGGCCGCACAACGGGCGTTCAACGCGATGATGGCGATGGGAAAAATCGATATCGCCGCCATTGAAGCGGCGCGGCGCGGCGGCTAGGTCCCCTCCAACAGCAAGCGAGTGACCACCGCGCTGATGCTGGCGGTATGTGCCTTGGTGGACGGCAACCACGCAGGCTGGGGATCGGCGCAGACGCTCGGCTTGCTGGGCCCCAGCGCCACGCTGCTGGCGCTGTTCCTGTGGTCGCAGGCGCGCGTGCCGGCGCCGCTGTTGCCCCTGGCGCTGCTGCGGCTGCACAACCTGGCCATTTCCAACGCTGTCGGCGTGCTGTGGGCGGCTTCGATGTTTGCCTGGTTCTTTCTGCCGGCGCTGTACCTGCAGCGCGTGCTGGACTACAGCGCACTGCAGGCCGATCTGGCGTTTCTGCCGTCCAACCTTCTCATGGCCGGCTGCTCGCTCGGCGCCTCGGCCTGGCTGGTGATGCGCTGCGGCATTCGCCGCACGCTGGGCGGCGGCCTGCTGCTGGCCGCCGCCGGACTGGCGCTGTTCGCTTTGGCACCCGTGGCCGGTCGTTGGTGGCGGCGGCGCTCGGCGGGCTGGTGCTGCGCCCCAGGGCGCTGGGCAATGTGCCACCGGCAGCCGTGGCGCATTGGCGTTTCGGCGGCGGGTACTGCACGGCAGAATACTATTATTTATATAGCTTCTTGTGCTTCCTGGATAAGCGCTAGAGCCGTTTTTCACCAAATTTTTTCGGCCAAGACGGGTGCCTTGGCGATGGACGCTTCACCTGTTGTTCTGCGCTGCGCGCCGCAGCGTTCCATGCACAGGCCTTTTGCTGGCCGGCAAGTCCCCATATAAAGCGCATGGTCGCCTTTGCACGGGCGGCCTTCAACGAAAGGAACCTGCATGCTGCGCGCCGTTGCCGCCTCACCCATTTTGAAAAGCCAGCCACTCGGCCCACAGTGGCCCACGCTCGACCCCTTTCTGTTTTGCGCCCACCACGACGACGCCTACCCGGCCGGCAACGCCGAGCGCGGGCCGGCGGTGGCGCTGGAAGGCCGGCAGATCGGCAGCGACTTCAGCCGCAAGGACGGCTGGAGCATGTACCACGGCGACGTGGTGCCGGGCTTTCCCGGCCACCCGCACCGGGGCTTTGAGACCGTGACCCTGGTGAGGAAGGGCCTGATCGACCACGCCGATTCGCTGGGCGCGGCCGCGCGCTTTGGCGGCGGCGACGTGCAGTGGGTGACGGCCGGGCGCGGCATTCAGCACTCCGAGATGTTCCCGCTGCTCAACACCGAGCAGCCCAACCCGCTCGAACTCTTTCAGATCTGGCTGAACCTGCCCGCAAAAAACAAGATGGTGGCGCCGCACTTCACCATGCTGTGGAACGAGCGCATTCCGCGCCTGGTGCAGCAGGACGACGCTGGCCGCACGACCACAGTGACGGTGGTGGCCGGTGGCCTGCCGGGCGCCGACGCGCCCCTGCCGCCGCCCCCCGAGTCCTGGGCGGCGCAAGCGAACAGCGACGTCGCCATCTGGACGCTCAAGCTCGAACCCGGCGCGCGCTGGACGCTGCCGGCCGCGCGCGGCGCCGGCACGCAGCGCATGCTGTACTTCTTCGCAGGCGCGCAGCTGCGCATTGGCGATGCAGAACAGCGCAGCCACGCCGCGCTGCGCCTGGTGGCCGACCGGGACTGGCTGCTGGAAAACACCGGTCCGGATACGGTCGAATGCCTGTTGTTGCAAGGCCGTCCGATTGGCGAGCCAGTAGCGCAGTACGGCCCATTTGTGATGAATACGCAGCAGGAAATCATGCAGGCCATGCAGGACTACCGCCGCACCCAGTTTGGCGGCTGGCCCTGGGACAGCAGCGACCCGGTGCACGGCGACGAGGCCCGGCGCTTTGCGCGCTACCCCGGTTCAGGAAAGGACGAGCTGCCCGCTGCTGCGCTGCCCTGAGGTCGCTCGCGCGGCGCGCTTTGGGGTTCAGGGACAATCGAGGGCATCCGCGCGCGCAACGAACGGCGCGCTTCTTCATCTCCTGCACAAGAGACGCCATGCACATCGCCAAGGACACCGCTGTCACCCTCAGCTACCAGCTCACCACGCCTGCAGGCAAGCCGCTCGACAAGGGCCACTTGTCGTACCTGCACGGCGGCTATGAAAACATCTTCCCCAAGGTGGAAGCCGCGCTTGAAGCTCAGGCCGTGGGCTTCACAACGACGCTCGATCTGGCCGTGGAAGACGCCTTTGGGCCGCGCGACGAATCGCTGGTGCGCACCATTGCCAAGAGCGAATTTCCGCCCGGCGTGAAGGTCGGCGGCCAGTTGCAGGGCCCCGGGCCGGATGGTCAGCCGCAGATGTTCAACGTGGTCAAGATCAAGGGCCCCGAGGTGCACCTGGACGGCAACCACCCGCTGGCCGGGCAGGCACTGCGCTTTGCTTGCAAGGTGACCGGCGTGCGCGCTGCGAGCGCCGAGGAAATCCAGCATCGCCACGTGCACGGCGACCACGGCCACCACCATTGAGCGTGTTCTGAGCCTGGACACGCACCCGACATTGCACTGAACGCTGAGCGCAGCCATGCAGCTCAAGACGGTCTTCAAAGCGGGCGTGGTGATGCTGGTGGCGTTTTTCGCCATCGAGTCCATCCGCACCAGCTTTTCGCCCCAGCACGCCAGCCCTGCGGCGCTGGCAACGCGCGCGGCCCTGCAAGTTCCAGTGCAAGGCCCCACCGACAAGCCCGCATTTGCCTTCAAGGGCTTTCAGATTCAACCGCTGGCGCGCTTTTCCATCGACGCCAAGGTGCTCTCGCGTGAAGACTACTACCTGGGCCGGGAAGCCGAGCTTGCGCCGATGGACCTGGCGCTGGGCTGGAAGCGCATGGCGGAGCCCGCCGTCTACCGCCAATTGGACATCACCCAGGGGCGGCGCTGGTATTTTTACCGCTGGCGCGACGCGCCGCCGATTCCGGTGCAGGAGATCGTCGAATCCTCGGCCAACATGCACCTGATTCCGGCCAACGCTGCGGTGGAAAAAACGCTGAATCGGGCGCGGGAAGGCGCGACCGTCCGCCTGTCGGGGCACCTGGTGCAAGCCAGCGACGCAAGCGGCTGGCGCTGGACCAGTTCGCTCAGCCGCACGGACTCGGGCGCGAACTCCTGCGAACTGGTGTTTGTGGAGAGCGCCCAGGTGCAGGACTGACCCGCATCAAGCGGCGCCCTGTTCTCCCGGCGGCCCACCGGCAACCCGAGTTGCCTGCTCCAGCAGCCGCACAAGTGTGTGCAGCAGGCGATTGGCCGGCGTGGCAATGCCCAGGGCTTCGCCCCGGCGCACGATGAATCCATTGATGTGGTCGATCTCGGTAGGGCGCCCGCGCGCCAAGTCCTGCGCAGTGGACGATATCTGGCCTGGCATGGACGCCGCCAGCGGCAGCACCGCCTCGGCCGTTCCCTCGGGCAGAACGATGCCGCTGGCACGCGCCACAGCCAGGCATTCCTGCACGATGTCGTCCATCATCCGGGGCACATCCAGGCCGGGACGGTTGACAATCTGGCCGTACGGCTGACCGGTGATGGCCGACAGCGGGTTGTAGACACAGTTCAGCACCAGCTTGGCCCAGAGGGCGCCGGCCACGTTGTCCGACAGTTCTACCGGAATGCCCGCAGCAGCAAAGATGTTCGCAAGCGCCGCGTTGGTCGGCGCGGCGGGCAGCACCAGTTCGCCGCGCCCAAAGTGGCGCACATGGCCCGGCCCCGCCATGGCCGCTGCCACATAGACGATGGCCGGCAGCACCGGGCGCTGGAGCAGCGCCTGCAGGCGCTCGGCGTTGTCCACGCCGTTTTGCAAACTCAGCACCGTGGCGCCATCGGCCAGATAGGGCAGCATGGCCCGGCCCGCACTTTCGGTGTCGGTGGACTTGACACAGAACAGCACACACTGTGCGCCGTGCACCGCATGCGCTTCGGTGTCTGCCTGCAGCCGCACGCGCTCCTGAAAATGCAAGGTATCCAGCCACAGACCATGCTCGTGCACCGCCTGCACATGGGCTGGGCGCCCCACCAACACCACCTCGTGTCCGGCGCGGGCCAGCATGCCGCCGTAGTAGCAGCCCACAGCGCCAGCGCCCATCACGGCGATCTTCATGCCAGAAACCTTTCAGTGCGTTGCAGCAAGCGGGTAGAAGCCATCCTGTGGACAGTTTAGGACCATGGCGGCCGTGCCACCACCGTGCACGCCCGAGCAGGGTGATTCGAACTACGGCTGGCGCAAGAACCGCTGCACCACCGCCACCGTCGCCGCCGGGTCCTCTTCCTGCGGCACATGGCCCAGGCCTTCAAACACGACGAGCTGCGAGCCTGCAATGTCGGCCGCAAAACGCTTGCCGTTCACGGGCGGAATCAAGCGGTCGTGCGCGCCCCACACAATGAGCGTGGGCAACTTCAGGTCGCGGATGTCCTGCTCGCGTCCCGTGTTGTGTTGCGCCATGCGCACCGCCAGCGCATGGCGGTTGCCCGCGCGGCGGGCCAGGTCGCTGTAGCGCTGCACCAGCTCGGGCGTGACCCGGCTGGGGTCGCCATAGACGTTGCGCACCGATTTTTCGACCATGCCGGGCGGCAGCAGATGGCCCATCAGCGCACTCAGGCCCGGTGTGCGCGCCACCCGAAAGGCCAGTGGCATCGATTCGGGTTCAAAGGCGTAGCCCGCAGCGTCCACCAGAATGAGCTTTTCCACCCGCTGCGGCGCGGCGTGCGCCGTGGCCCAGGCCACCTCGCCACCGAGCGAATTGCCGCCAATGACGAACCGCTGCACCCCCAACTGGTCGAGCAGCGCCAGCACCAGGCGCACATAGACCGCCATCGAATAGTCGTCAGCGGCATTCGGGCCGGTGAGGCCAAAGCCCGGCAGGTCGAAGCGGATGACACGGCGGGTGGTGCGCAGTTCCTCGGTCCAGCCGTCCCAGGTGTGCAGGCTGGCTGACGTGCCGTGGACCAGCACGAGGGGCGTGGGGTCATCGCGCGGGCCTTCGTCGCGCAGGTGCACGCGCAGGCCTTGCACCTCGATGAAGGTGGACGGTGGTTGGGCCCAGCGCTGTTCCAACTCGGTCGTGGGCAGATCGGGGGCCCAGGACCACACCAGCACCGCGGCAGTCGACAGCACCAGAAGCGCCAGCAGGGCCAGAGCGATGCGCAGGCCTGTTTTCATCGTCGTCTATCCGGCGCTGCCATCGAGCGGCAGAAAGCGCGGCGCGGGCGCCACGTCCAGGCCTGCACCGGCCGACGACACATAGGTGCCCCGCGCCACGTTGTGCGGGTGCGCTGCCGCCTCGGCCACACTGAGCACCGGCGCAAAGCACACGTCCGTGCCTTCCAGCAAGGCGTCCCAATGCGCGCGCGGCTGGCTGGCAAAGAGGGCCGTCAGGCGGTCCTTGAGGGCGGGCCAGGCACGCGGGTCGAACTGTTTCCCCAACGGAATGTCGGCGAGGCCGAGTTTTTCCATCAATAGCGCATAGAACTGCGGCTCCAGCGCGCCCAGTGTGATGCAGCCGCCGTCGGCGCAGCGGTACACGTCGTAGAACGGCGAATCGTGGAATGGGCTGGGGTTGGGGCCGTCCAGCATGCCGCTGCCGCGAATCCACTGCGCAATG
>JAMLIT010000046.1 GCA_023954035.1 Burkholderiaceae bacterium
ATCGCCCTCGACGATATAGATCTCGCTCAGCGCGGGGTCTTTTTCCTGGCAGTCGGCCAGCTTGCCGGGCAGGCCAAAGCCGTCGAGCGCGCCCTTGCGGCGCGTCATCTCGCGGGCCTTGCGGGCGGCCTCGCGGGCGCGGGCGGCTTCGACGATCTTGCCGCAGATGATCTTGGCGTCGCCCGGGCGTTCTTCCAGGTAGTCGGTGAGCGCCTTGGCCACGATGTCTTCGACCGGCGCGCGCACTTCGCTGGAGACCAGCTTGTCCTTGGTCTGGCTGCTGAACTTGGGCTCGGGCACCTTCACGCTCAGCACGCAGCACAGGCCTTCGCGCATGTCGTCGCCGGTCACCTCGACCTTGGCCTTCTTGGCGAACTCGTTCTCTTCGATGTATTTGTTGATGACGCGGGTCATCGCGGCGCGCAGGCCGGTGAGGTGGGTGCCGCCGTCGCGCTGCGGGATGTTGTTGGTAAAGCAGAGGACCTGCTCGCTGTAGCCGCTGTTCCACTGCATCGCCACTTCCACGCCGATGTGCGTGCCGGCGATGCCGCCGTAGGTTTCGGCCGGGCGCTCGCCGGCCGCATAGAAGGAATGGGGGTGCAGGACGGTCTTGCCCTTGTTGATGAACTCGACAAAGCCGCGCACGCCGCCGGCGCCGGAAAAATCGTCCTCCTTGCCGCTGCGCTCATCCTTCAAACGAATGCGCACGCCATTGTTCAGGAACGAGAGCTCGCGCAGGCGCTTGGCCAGGATTTCATAATGGAAATCGCTGTTTTCCTTGAAGATCTCGGTGTCGGGCAGGAAGTGCACTTCGGTGCCGCGCTTGTCGGTGTCGCCCAGCACCTGCATGGGCGAGACCTCGACGCCATCCACCACCTCCACGATGCGGTTCTGCACGAAGCCGCGGGAAAATTCCAGCACGTGCACCTTGCCCTCGCGGCGCACCGTGAGGCGCAGCATCTTGGAGAGCGCGTTCACGCAGGAGACGCCCACGCCGTGCAGGCCGCCCGAGACCTTGTAGCTGTTCTGGTTGAACTTGCCGCCGGCGTGCAGCTCGGTCAGGGCGATCTCGGAGGCACTGCGCTTGGGCTCGTGCTTGTCGTCCATCTTCACTCCCGTGGGAATGCCGCGGCCGTTGTCGGTGACGGAGACCGAGTTGTCCGAGTGGATGGTGACGACGATGTCGTCGCAATGCCCGGCCAGCGCTTCGTCGATGGAGTTGTCCACCACCTCGAACACCAGGTGGTGCAGACCGGTGCCGTCGGACGTGTCGCCGATGTACATGCCCGGGCGCTTCCTCACCGCCTCCAGGCCTTCGAGGATGGTGATGGCGCCTTCGCCATAGCCTTCGCTGGCGCCCGCCTGGTGGGCGTCGATCCGCTGGACGGGCGTGAGCGGTTCGTCGGATTCGGGCAGGTTCTGGTCGGAGGTCATAAAATTTTAGCCAAATTGGCCTCTAGCGCTTATGTATAAAGCGAAAGCAGCTATAAAAAACGTAGTAAATGCGAGCGTCTGATCAGGCGGGCGGTGAACAGCGGTCACCGTCGAACTGGCTATGCCACGCCACTGGTGGCGTCCCCCATCCCGCAACGCGCAGCATTGCGAGACAAGGGGCTGAAGGCCGCGGCTCCAAGCCTGCCTGTGCAGGCTTGGACGGTCCTGAAGAGCCCCTGCCTCTGGCAGCGGTGCGGAGAAGCGAAGCGACACAGGGGGATCGCCCTAAATTCTCATGGGCATCACGACGTATTTGAAGCTGTCGTTCTCAGGAATCGTGATCAGCGCTGAACTGCTGCCGTCGGCCAGGGCGATTTGCACCATCTCCTGCCCCATGCTGGCAAGCGCGTCGATGAGGTAGGTGACGTTGAAGCCGATCTCGATGGGTTGCCCCCCGTAGTCCACGTCCAGCTCGTCGACGGCCTCTTCCTGCTCGGCGTTGTTGCTGGTCACGCGCAGGCTGCCGGGCTCCAGGTTCAGGCGCACGCCCTTGAACTTGTCGCTGGTCATGATGGCCGTGCGCTGCAGGCTGGCCAGCAGTGGCGCACGGCCCAGGGTGATGGTGTTGCCGTGGCTGCGCGGAATCACGCGGTTGTAGTCGGGGAATTTGCCCTCGACCAATTTCGTGACGAACTCCATCGCGCCGAAGCTGAACTTGGCCTGGTTGCTGGCGAACTGCATTTCAATGGTGGCATCGCCGTCGCTGAGCAAGCGCTGCAGCTCCAGCACGGTCTTGCGTGGCAGGATCACTTCCTGCTTGGGCACGTCAACGTCCAGCTGGCTGCTCGCAAACGCCAGGCGGTGGCCGTCGGTGGCCACCAGGCTGAGCGTCTTGCCCTCGGCGACAAACAGAATGCCATTGAGGTAGTAGCGGATGTCCTGCACCGCCATGGCAAACGCCACCTGTCCCAGCAGACTCTTGAGCGTCTGTTGCGGGATGCTGAAGGCCGGGCCAAAGCTGGCCGCCTCCTGTACCAGCGGAAAGTCTTGTGCCGGCAGCGTCTGCAGCGTGAAGCGACTCTTGCCTCCCTTGAGCACCAGCTTTTCCTGCGCTGTCTCCAGGCTCACGGTTTGATCGCCGGGCATGGTGCGCAGCACGTCAATGAGCTTGCGCGCGGCCACCGTGGTGGTGAAGTCGCCGGTGTCGCCTCCGAGCTCGGCTGTGGTGCGGATCTGGATTTCCAGGTCGCTCGTGGTCAGCTGCAAGGCGTTGCCGGTCTTCTTGATCAGCACATTCGCCAGGATGGGCAGGGTGTGGCGCCGCTCGACAATGCCGGCGACCGATTGCAGGACTGCGAGAACCTTGTCTTGGGGGGCCTTCAGAACGATCATTTCATCCTCTTGTGGTTTTATGGTGGGACCGGCGCACGTCTCCCAGCGCCGCTGAACCCGCCATTTTGCCTGCGCCGGGGGCCGTGCCCTAGCCTTTCAACGTCTGCTCCAGCACGTGGAGCTGCTGGTTGAGCTCGGTCAGCTGCTGGCGCTCGCCACCAATCTTGCGCACTGCGTGCAGTACCGTCGTGTGGTCCCGGCCGCCGAACAACTCTCCGATCTCCGGCAAGCTCTTTTGCGTTAGCTCCTTGGCCAGGTACATGGCAATCTGGCGTGGCCGGGCAATGCTGGCCGGACGCTTCTTGCTGTACATGTCGGCAACCTTGATCTTGTAGTAGTCGGCCACGGTCTTCTGGATGTTCTCGACGCTGATCTGCCGGTTCTGGATGGAAAGCAGGTCGCGCAGGGCCTCGCGCGCCAGCTGAATCGAGATGTCCTTCTGGTTGAAGCGCGAATACGCCAGAATTTTGCGCAGCGCACCTTCGAGCTCGCGCACGTTCGAGCGCACGTTCTTGGCGACGAAAAACGCCACTTCCTCGGGCATTTCCACGTTCTCGGCGCGTGCCTTGTTGATCAGGATGGCGACGCGCATTTCCAGCTCGGGCGGCTCGATGGCCACCGTCAGGCCGGAATCAAAGCGCGAGACCAGCCGTTCGTGGATGTCGGCCAGGCCCTTGGGATAGGTGTCGCTGGTCATCACGATGTGGCTCTTCTTGGCCAGCAGCGCCTCGAAAGCGTTGAAGAACTCTTCCTGGGTGCGGTCCTTGTTGGCAAAGAACTGCACGTCGTCGATCAGCAGCAAATCGAGCGAGTGGTAGCGCTGCTTGAACTCGTCGAACGTCTTGCGCTGATAGGACTTGACCACATCCGAGACGAACTGCTCGGCGTGGATGTAGAGAACTTTGGCATTCGGCCGGTCCGCCAGCAGCTTGTTGCCGACGGCGTGGACCAGGTGCGTCTTGCCCAGGCCCACGCCGCCATAGATGAATAAGGGGTTGTACAAATGCCCCGGCATGCCCGCCACGTGCATTGCGGCGGCGCGGGCCATGCGGTTCGCCGTGCCTTCGACCAGGGTGTCAAAGGTCAGCGCAGGATTGAGCCGGTTGCGCGGCGCTGCGTTGGCCAAAATCTCCTCGGGACGCGCTGGAGAAGGCACGGTTTCGCTGCCCTGCGCGCGGAGGTTGCTTGCAGGCGCATGAGTGCGAGTGGCGCTTGCGCGCTGAGCAAGCGCTAACTCCAGCGTCACCGGTTGCCCGTAAACCTGTTCCAGCACCGAGGCGATGCGCCCCGCGTACTGCGCGCGAATCCAGTCCAGCGTGAAGCGGTTGGGCACGTACAAGGTCGCGCACGAGAGGTCCTCTGAGACCTGTGCGCTCAAGGGTTTGATCCAGGTTGCAAACTGCTGGGCGGGCAGATCCTGGGCCAGTTGTTCCAGGCAGGCTTGCCACAATGCCTGACCTGCGTGGGAGGTGCTGGGATCGGGGGCGGGATGCGCAAGTTCCTCTGTCATGTAGGAAGAATTTTTGTGGATAGAGGGAACGATCGAAGGGCCGCGATTGTATCTTGTCCAGACCTTATCCACACCCTAAGCGCAGCCAGTCGACTCGCCCCGCGCCGCCTGCGCATTGCCCTGGCTTCCCAAGCCTGCGATAATTGCCGGTTTCCCTGAAACTGTTCAGGGCAAATGCACCGCCGATGCCAGTTCCGCCCAGCAGTCTGCCCGGGCGGCTGGCCCGAACATTTCAAAGGAACGACCATGAAACGCACGTACCAGCCCTCCAAGACCCGCCGCGCCCGCACCCACGGTTTCCTCGTGCGCATGAAGACCCGTGGTGGCCGCGCCGTGATCAACGCCCGGCGCGCCAAGGGCCGCAAGCGCCTGGCCGTCTGAGCCTGCGTGGGCCGCTCGGCCGCGCACCCGGCTTGTGCAAGCTCCCAGCGCGCGTGCCGTCTATGCAGCGCCTGAAGACCCGCGCGCAGTTCCAGGCCACATTGTCCGGCGCTACCGTGGCGCGCACGCCCCATTTTGCTTTGCATCGCCTCCCGTTGGTACCGAAAGATGCCTCCGATCCGGCGCCCGCCGGCGCGCGCACGCCTGTGGACCTCATCGCGCCGGGTGCTGTCTGGTTGGGGGCCATGGTGCCCAAGCGCTGGGCGCGGCGCGCCGTGACGCGCAACGCCATCAAGCGCCAGATCTACGGAGTCGGACAATCGTTTGCGTCCGATCTGCCGACCGCAGCGCACGTGGTGCGCCTGCGCGCGAGCTTCGACCGCAAACAGTTCGTCAGCGCCTGCTCGCAACCCCTGAAGGCCGCAGTGCGCCAGGAGCTGCACCAGCTGTTTGAGCGCTCGCTTCGGAGCCCTGTCTGATGCGCTGGCTCTTGATTGCCCTGGTCCGTGGCTACCGCTTGCTGCTGAGCCCCTGGCTGGGCTCGGCCTGCCGTTTTGAGCCGACGTGCTCCGCATACGCCATCGAGGCTCTCGAACGCCACGGAGCGGCTGCGGGCAGTTGGTTCACGCTCTCGCGCCTGGCGCGCTGCCAGCCCTGGTGCCAGGGTGGCCACGATCCGGTGCCACAAGAGCCGCCCCGCGCCACGCGCTTGTTTTCGCGCCTGCTGAATCCGCACGAATCCCCTTCCTCTGCTTCTGAGAAGACTCCATGAACGACATCCGCCGCACCATTCTGTGGGTCATATTCGGCTTTTCCATGGTCCTGCTGTGGGACAAATGGCAGGTGCACAACGGCCACCGCGGCACTTTTTTCCCTGCGCCGGTGGCTGCGGTGTCGCCCAGCGGCACGGCAGGCGCAGCAGCCCCTTCGGCGCGGGCCCCTGCTGCTTCGTCGGTACCCGGCGCCAGCGCCGCGGCGGGCGCTGGCGCAGCCCAGATCGCCACAACCACGTCCGAAGCGGCCGCGCCGGCGGCGCGCGAGCGCGTGGACGTCACCACGGACGTGCTCAAGCTCGGTTTCGACACCGAAGGCGGCTCCCTGGTGCACGCCGAATTGCGCAAGCTGGCGGACAAGGATGAGCAGACGCACGGTTTCGTGCTGCTCGACCAGAGCCCCGAGAGGGTCTACGTTGCGCAAACGGGCCTGATCGGCGGCAACTTCCCCACGCACAAGACTGCGATGCAGGTGGCCCCTGGCGCACGCGAGTTGCGCGATGGCGAACAGGAACTGAGCGTGCGCTTCGAGTCGCCCGACCTGGGGGGCGTCAAGCTGGTCAAGACCTGGACCGTCAAGCGCGGCGCGTACGACATTGCCGTGCGGCACGACATCGTCAACACGGGCACCAGTGCCGTTGACCCTCAGCTCTACCTGCAACTGGTGCGCGACGGAAACAAACCGCCCGGCGAGTCCAAGTTCTATTCGACCTTCACCGGTCCTGCGGTGTATACGCCCGAGAAGAAATACCAGAAGGTCGAGTTCAAAAAGATCGACGACAAGGATGCGGAATTCCAGAAGTCGAGCGACTCGGGGTATGTTGCCATGGTGCAGCACTATTTTGCGACGGCCTGGCTGCTGGGCGAGGGCACGCCGCGCGAGAACTTCGTGCGCAAGGTGGACAACAACCTGTACTCCGTCGGCATGATCACCTCCGTGGGCAGCGTGGCGCCGGGCGCCACCAAGACGCTGGACGCACGCCTCTTCGCCGGCCCGCAGGTGGAAACCTCGCTGGAGGCCTTGGCGCCGGGCCTGGAACTCGTCAAGGACTACGGCTGGCTGACCATCCTGGCCAAACCCCTGTACTGGCTGCTGGACCAGTTGCACAAGATCCTGGGCAACTGGGGCTGGTCCATCGTTGGCCTGGTGCTGCTGCTCAAAATCGCGTTCTACTGGCTCAATGCCAAGGCCTACGCCAGCATGGCCAAGATGAAGGCAATCAACCCCAAGATCACCGAGATGCGCGAGCGCCTCAAGGACAAGCCGCAGCAGATGCAGCAGGAGATGATGCGCATCTACCGCGAGGAGAAGGTCAATCCCATGGGCGGGTGCTTTCCCATCATGGTGCAGATACCGGTCTTCATTGCGCTCTACTGGGTGCTGCTCTCCAGCGTCGAAATGCGCAATGCCCCCTGGATCGGCTGGGTGCACGACCTTTCGGCACCGGACCCCTTCTTCATCCTGCCGGTGCTGATGACGCTTAGCACCCTCCTGCAGACCGCGCTCAACCCGGCGCCGCCGGACCCAATGCAGGCCAAGATGATGTGGATCATGCCGCTGGCGTTCAGCGTGATGTTTTTCTTCTTCCCGGCCGGGCTGGTGTTGTACTGGTTGACGAACAACCTGCTCTCGATCGCCCAGCAATGGGTCATCAACACGCGCATGGGCGTGCCGCCGCAGTTCAATCTTCCGAAGTTTAAGTGAACCCCCTGAGCGGCTTCGCCGCTCCGAGCATCCGCCAGAGGCGGCGGCCTTTCGGAGCGGTCCAAGCCTGCGCAGGCAGGCTTGGAGCCGCGGCTCTCAGCCCCGTCTCTCGCACTGCGTGCGGGAAGGGGGACGACACCGGCGCGGCGGGGCGGCACTTGCGCGGCGTCTCGCGCTTTGGTCCGCGCCAGCTTCCCACGTTCTGCCGCTAAGAATCGCCTGGCATGCTGCCCCGCCACCACGAACCCATTGCCGCCATAGCCACCGCCCCAGGGCGCGGGGCCGTGGGCATCGTGCGCGTTTCGGGCCCCCATCTGGGGGAGCTGGTGCTGGCGCTGTGCGGCAGGGCACTGCGCCCGCGTGAAGCCACCTACTTGCCGTTTCGGGACGCCGACGGCAGCGCCATCGACCAGGGGCTGGCGCTCTACTTTCCGGCGCCGCATTCCTATACTGGAGAAGACGTGCTGGAACTGCAGGCGCACGGAGGCCCGGTGGTGCTGCAAATGCTGCTGGCGCGCTGCCTGCAGGCGGCGGCCGAGTGCGACCCCGCCACGGGCGTCGCCCGCCTGGCAGGGCTGCGCTTGGCGCAGCCGGGCGAGTTCACCGAACGTGCGTTTCTCAACGGCAAACTCGACCTGGCGCAGGCCGAGGCCGTCGCCGACCTGATCGACGCCTCCACCAGCGCAGCGGCGCGCAGCGCTGCGCGCTCCCTGGGAGGGGCTTTTTCCGAGCATATCCACGGTCTGCGCGACGCCTTGGTGCACCTGCGCATGCTGGTCGAAGCGACCCTGGATTTTCCAGAAGAAGAAATCGACTTCCTGCGCAGTTCCGACGCCGCTGGCCAGATACAGAAATTGCAGCAAAGACTCTCTCAGGTGCTGGGACAGGCCGAGCAAGGCGCGTTGCTGCGCGAAGGCATCAAGGTGGTGATTGCCGGCCAGCCCAACGCCGGCAAGAGTTCGCTGCTCAACGCGCTGGCGGGTGCCGAACTGGCCATCGTGACGCCTATTGCCGGAACCACGCGCGACAAGGTGCAGCAGACGATCCAGATCGAGGGAGTGCCGCTGCACATCATCGACACGGCGGGCCTGCGCGAGAGCGGCGACGAAGTGGAACGCATCGGCATCGCCCGAGCCTGGGAGGCCATTGGGGACGCGGACGTGGTGCTGTTCTTGCACGATCTGACGCGCAGCGATGCTCCTGAATACATAGCTGACGACGCAGTCATAGCAAGCGCTATGGCCCAGTTCAAGCCAAAATCCGTACCCGTGCTCGATGTCTGGACCAAAAGCGACTGCGTCGCGCCATTGCCTCAGGGCAGCGCGCTTGCGGAAGGGGTGCGCTTGTCTTCCCGCACGGGGGAGGGCCTGCCTGAGCTGCGGCGCCGCCTGCTTGTCCTGGCAGGCTGGACTGCGGCCCCCGGCGGCGGACTCTTTCTTGCGCGCGCCCGGCACGTGCAGGCCTTGCAGGCGGTGGGCGAGCATCTTGCGGTGGCTGCCGACCAACTCTTGGGCGAGTCGCCCGCGCTCGATCTGCTGGCAGAGGAACTGCGCCTGGCACAGAATGCGCTGAACCAGATCACGGGAGCATTTGGCGCCGATGATCTGCTGGGGGTGATTTTCTCGCGTTTCTGCATTGGCAAATAGCTGGCCGAAATAGGCAGCCGCTTTGTAAGCGTCCGTAAAGCCCGCTTGTGCGGCCTGCACATTCGCGATAGCGTCGGGCGATCATGAATGCACCGCTGCCCACGACCATCAAGCTTGACCTGCAGGGCTTGATCAACGCCATCGTTCAGGCCAGCGCCGAAGACAGCATGAGCAACCCGCTCACAGCTGCGCAGTGGGACACGTTGTCGGCCTATCTTCAGCCCATGACCCTGGCGGCCGGGCAGACGCTTTTTTCGCAAGGCGCGTCCGAGCGCACGCTGTACTTTGTCGAAAGTGGCAGCCTCAGCGTGCACTACGAAGATGAAAAGGGGCGCGTGCGCCTGGCCATCGTCACCGCAGGCTCGGTGGTGGGAGAAGGCGCGTTCTTCTCGCATCGCTTGCGCAGCGCAACAGTTCAGGCCACCGCACCCAGCAAACTCTGGGGCCTGACGGCCATGCGCTTTACCGAACTGAGCAACCGCCAACCGGCCGTCGCCCTGAATGTCGCGATGGCCGCCGGCGCCGTGCTCGCCAAGCGCATGGGCAATCGCCGGCGCCGCGTCGCCACCACCTGAACGCAGCGCCCGCGCCGCGAACGGCGCGCAACGCCGCAGCGCTGTCGCGAAGCGGCGATTTTCGACCGCTGCAGAGCATTTTCCCCTGCTTGGCTCTATCGAAGTAGACGCGGCTTGCCCTAAACTCGCCCGCAGGGCAGCGCATGCATGAAATCCGCCACGGCGGTGCTCCTGCTTTCCTGCCTCGATTCCGTGGGCCCGTGCCTTGTGTGCGCGAGGCGGTCAGACGATTGCAGGCAACAGTCGTCCTAGGTGGAAAGAAAGAACAAGATGTCCATTCTGAGCTGGTTTACCCGCAAGAGCGCCCCGTCTCCCGCACGCAACATGGAGCCTACGGGCTTGCTCAATCCCGAAGCGACCGTGCCGCTGGTGCCTGGCCGCGACGGCCGCCAGATGCCCGAACCGCCGCCGCCCGAGCATGCAGCCAACCGCAAGAATGAACGCATGGAGCGGCGCGAACTGCTTTACACCGTGGTGCGCGACGCCATGGTGCGGGCAGGTGTGCTCTCGGCCAGCTACAAGTTCAAGGTGCTGTCGCTGGACCAGCGCGGCAGCCAGTTTCTGGTCATGATGGATCTGGCGCGCGAGTTTGGTGGAGACACCGCACGCCTGAGCGAGATCGAGGCCTTGATTGCCCAAACGGCAAAATCGCGCTATGACATCGCGGTCACCGCCGTGTATTGGCGCACCAACGAGCATGTCGCGGTCGGCAACCCGCAGAAGGCCGCCGCGGCGCCGCGCCCGTCGGCAGCCGCAGCCAACGCCCGGCCTGCGCCGGTGGCTTCCCAGCCCGGCGCGCCCGGCGCTGCGCGGCGTCCCGGCCTGCGCCCCGCTCCGGCGCCGTTCGACCCGATCGAGGCCGATGAAGTCGCAGCCTTCAAGAAGGCGCTGAGTTCGGCCGCCAGCAGCGACGCTGCCCGACCCCAAGGGGCTCCCGTGCGAACAGGCCCCTTGCGTCGCCCGCGCCCCGACGACTTTGCCGATACGGAAATGCCGCAGTCTGGCTCGCGCGGCCCCGACCTGAGCGGCACCCAGTACGGCGACCTGTAGGCGTCGCCTGGACGCTCAGTGCCCGGGGAAATCCACCAGGGTATAGAGCGCCAGCCCCGACGCCCGCAGCCGCGCTGAGCCGCCCAGTTCGGGCAGGTCGACGATGCTTGCGCCCTCCATGACCTGCGCACCGAGTTTTTCCAGCAGCTTCTTGCCGGCCATCATGGTGCCGCCGGTGGCAATCAGGTCGTCCATGAGCAGCACCCGGTCACCCGAGCGGACCGAATCGGTATGCAGCTCCACCGTGGCGCTGCCGTATTCCAGTTCGTAGGTTTCCTCTACGGTGGTGAAGGGAAGTTTTCCCTTCTTTCGAATCGGCACGAAGCCCACGCCCAGCTCATACGCCACCACCGCGCCAAGGATGAAGCCGCGCGCATCCAGGCCCGCCACGACGTCGGGGCGGCGCTCGCGGTCCATGTAGCGGTGCACGAAGGCGTCGATCAGGACGCGAAAAACCTTGGGGTCCTGGAGCAGCGGCGTGATGTCGCGAAACTGCACGCCTGGTGCGGGCCAGTCCGGTACCGTGCGAATGTGTTGGCGGAGATAGTCGGAAAAGCTGGGCGTGGTCATGGCGGGGCAGCGCAGGTAGCGCAAAGTCTGCCGGGCAGTGTAGTGAATCCGGGCAGAGCGGCCCACATCATGTGGCCCACAGCAGTCCGCCCCAGCCGAGCGACAAAGCGCCCATAATGAATTCCCGATTTTTGCGCTCCCAGAGCCAGCACCGACCATGGCGGTTTCCGTTCTCCTGATGGAAAGCAGCGACGAACTCGCCGAAGGCGTGCGGGATGCCTTGGCGAACTCCTGGTTGGCTTGGGATGTGCACCGGGTCGCTTCCTTGGCTCACGCGAGGGACGCGCTGGCCCAGCGCCCGTTCGACGTCGCCCTGGTCTGTTGCCGGCTGGCCGATGGCGCCGCCTACGATGCCTTGAAGGAGCTTCGCTCCATGCCGGCGCTGATCCTGGTTCCGGCGGGGCTCGAGGCGCAAGCAGCGCACGCCTTGCGCCATGGCTTTTCCGATTTCGTCGTACAGGACGCGGCCGGTCAGTATTTGCTGTCACTGCCCGCGCAGGTTGAGGCCGTCCTGGAGCGCGCACAGGCCGCCCAGTCGCGCAAAACGGCCGAACAACTGCTGGCCCGCCAGCACCGTCTCCTGCAGGCCATTTTCCGCGCCCAGGCCTCCTTCATCGACAGCGCGCCAGCGCGGCAGACGTTTGAGCCGCTGTTGCACGAACTTCTGGCATTGACCGAAAGCGCCTGGGGTTTTCTCGGCCAGGTGGAGTCGACCGCTTCAGGTACGCGGCTGCTGCGCATCCATGCCATCAGCGACATTGCCTGGGATGCCGCATCGCGGGCACAGTGGGCCCAACTGGACGCGGGCGGTCTGGTGTTCGACAACCCGGCGACGCTGATCGGCCAGGCCCTCCAGGGCAGCGCGCCGCTCATCAGCAACCATCCGGCGGAAGACCCTCGCGCCGGCGGGCTGCCGCCGGGCCATCCGCCGCTGCACTCCTTCATGGCGGTCCCCATCGCAGCTGCGGGTCAGATTGTCGCCATGGTCGGCATCGCCAACCGTGCCGGTGGCTACACGACGGGCGAAGTGAGCTTCCTGCAGCCCCTGCTCCATACCGTCGGTCAGTTGGAACTGGCGCGTCGCAGTGACGCGCAGCGACGCAGCATGGAACAGGAACTGGCACGCACCAGCGAAGCGCTGTCGGAGAAAACGCGCGTGCTCGAAGTTACGCTGGCCAGCGTCTCGCAGGGCATCTCCAACGTGGACGCCGACGGTTACATCCGCGCCTACAACCAGCGCTACCTCGAGTTGCTGGACTTGCCTGCCGCGCTGCTCGAGCGCCAGCCGCACATGAGCGAGGTCGTCCGGTTCCAGACGGAACGCGGCGACTTCGGCCCGGATTTTTCCAACATCGACGCGGCGGCCCGGCGCTACGTCGCGTCCGAATCGGTGGCGCAGGCCCGCCTGGGGGACATGCCTGCGTACTACCTGCGCAAGACTGCGCAGGGCCGCTACCTGGAGGTCCGCACCCGCTTGTTGCCCGGAGGTGGCCGGGTGCGCACCTTCGCCGACGTCACCGACTATCTTGCTGCGCAGCTCGCGCTGGCGCGAAGCGAGGCGCGCTGGCGCAGCCTCACGCAGCTGTCGTCCGACTGGTACTGGGAGCAGGATGCCCAAGACCGTCTGGTGCGACTGGAGGGCAATCTGCGCGCCGACGGTGGTTTCTCCGAACAGCAGCTGCGCGGCCAGTCGCTGTGGGAGCTTGCGGATGGACCGGTCGACGGTGCCAAGATGGCAGAGCACCGCGCGCGCATTGCCGGGCGCGAGGTCTTCCATGATTTCGAAGTGCTTCGCACGGCGCCTACCGGCGAGCCGCGCTGGCTGACGCTCAGTGGCGAACCCATGTTTGACGAGGAGGGGGTTTACACCGGCTACCGCGGCGTCGCGCGCGACATCACCGAGCGCAAGCGGGCAGAGGCAGAAATCGAACGGCTGGCTTTCTACGATGACCTGACCGGCCTGCCGAACCGGCGGCTGCTGGTGGATCGGCTGCACCAGGCAATGGCACAGTGCGCCAGGTTTCACACCCACGGCGCCTTGCTATTTCTTGATTTGGACAACTTCAAGGACATCAACGACACCCTGGGCCACGAATGGGGCGACCGCCTGCTGTGCGAAGTTGGCCAGCGCCTGAGCGAGGGGCTTCGCGCCACCGACACGGTGGCGCGCCTGGGCGGCGACGAATTCATCGTTGTTCTCCATGGCCTGGCGGGGAGCCCGATGCAAGCCGCTCAGGAAGTCGAGACGGTGGCGCTGAAGATCCTGGCGCGGCTCAATCAGGCCTTCGAAATCGAGGGGCGGTCCATGCACAGCACGCCCAGCATCGGCATCACGCTCTTCGATGGCGCCGCCTGTGGTTCTCCGGAGCTTCTCAAGCGTGCCGATATCGCCATGTACGAGGCCAAGGCGCAGGGGCGCAACACGGTGTGTTTCTTCGATCCGCAGATGCAGGCCGCTGCCTCTGCGCGTTCCTTGCTCGAGGCCGACATCCGGCAGGCGCTGGCTCGGTCCGAGTTCTTTGTGCACTACCAGCGCGTCGTCGACCCGAACGGCCGACTGCTTGGCGCAGAGGCGCTGGTACGCTGGCAGCATCCGCAGCGCGGGCTGGTCATGCCCGGGGCATTCATCGGCGTTGTCGAACAAACCGGACTCATTCTGCCGCTGGGCCAAATCGTTCTGCGCAGCGCCTGCGAGCAACTGGCCGCCTGGTCGCTGCAGGGCGCCAGCGAAGGCTTGACAATCTCGGTGAACGTCAGTGCGCAGGAGTTTCGCCATCCGCAGTTCGTTGACCAGACGCTTGCCATCGTCGAGGAGACGGGCGTCAATCCAGCGCTGCTCAAGCTCGAACTCACTGAAAGCCTGCTGCTGCACGATGTGGAAGACTGCATTGCCAAAATGCAGGTTCTTCGCAGCCGGGGCCTGGGCTTTTCGCTGGATGATTTTGGCACCGGGTATTCCAGCCTCGCTTACCTCAAGCGCCTGCCGCTGGACCAGCTCAAGATCGACCAGAGCTTCGTGCGCGACGTTCTGACCGACCCCAACGACGCTGCCATTGCCTGCACCATCATTGCCCTGGCCCAGAGTCTGGGCCTGGACGTGGTGGCCGAAGGGGTTGAAACCGACGGCCAGCGGCAGTTCTTGCTGAGCAACGGGTGCCGCCGCTTCCAGGGCTACCTGTTCGGGCGGCCGGGGCCTGCAGACGCGTTGTTTACCGACTGAGTTCCCAGCCGCAGGGGCAGCGCTCAGCCCCGAAGAAGGCGCTCTTCTGCCAAGGCCAACGCCGGCGGAGCGCCCGACAACACCAGCGTATCGCCTTCTTTCAGCACCGAGGATGTGTCGGCCGCGATCGCATGGCCCATGCGATTGCGCAGGTTGACGACGCTCACTCCGATGTCGGGCAGGCCGAGCTGGCCGAGCGCCTGGCCGAGAGTGGCTGCGCCCGCCGGCAGCGTCAGCGTGACCAGGCGCGCCTGCTCACGCTCGGCGGCGGTATCGTCATCGGCGCCGTGAAAATAGCCGCGCAGCAACTGGTAGCGCGCTTCGCGCTGGTCCTGCACCAGCCGCAGCACACGCCGCATCGGTACCCCCACCAGGGCCAGTGCATGGCTGGCCAGCATCAGCGAACCCTCAATTGCCTCTGGAACGACTTCCGTCGCACCGGCTTCGCGCAGGCGCTCAAGGTGCAGGTCGTCCTGGGTGCGCACCACAACGGGCACCTGCGGAGCGTGCGAGCGTGCGTTCGCCAACACCTTGAGCGCCGCCGGCAGTTCCAGGTAGGTGATGGCCAGAGCACTGGCGCGCACCAAGCCGGCGGCCATCAGCGCCTGCAGGCGGGTGGCGTCGCCGTACACGACCTTGTCGCCCGCGGCCGCGGCCTGGCGCACGCGGTCCGGGTCCAGGTCGAGCGCCAGATAAGGAATGGATTCGCGCTCGAGCATGCGCGCCAGGTTTTGTCCGCAGCGGCCATAGCCGCAAATGATGACGTGGCCGCTGGCGTCGATCGACTGTCGGGCGATCCGCGTCATTTGCAGCGACTGCAGCATCCAGTCGCTCGCCACCAGGCGCATGACGATGCGGTTGCTGTAGAGGATCAGGAAGGGCGTGGCCACCATGGAAAGCACCATGGCCGCGAGGATCGGATTCATCAAGGCCGGGCGCAGCAGGCCATTTTGCAGTGTCAGCGACAAGAGCACGAAGCCGAACTCGCCGGCCTGTGCCAGATACAGCCCGGTGCGAAGTGCCACGCCGGTGCTTGCCCCGGTCAGGCGCGCCAGCAGCAGGATGATCAGCAGCTTGAGCAACAACGGGACCACCAGCAATCCGAGCACCAGCCACCACTGCTCCAGCAGAATGTGCCAGTCCAGCATCATCCCGATGGTGATGAAAAACAGGCCGAGCAGCACGTCGTGGAACGGGCGGATGTCGGTGCCCACCTGATGCCGGTACTCGGTTTCGGACACCAGCACGCCGGCGATGAAGGCGCCCAGTGCCAGGCTCAGACCAGCAAGGTCGGTGAGCCAGGCCAGCCCCAGCGTGATCAGCAGCAGGTTGAGCATGAACAACTCATCGCTCTTGCGCCGCGCCACCTGGGTGAGCCACCAGCGCATCACGCCCTGGCCGCCGGTGAGAAGCACCGTCACCAGCACGCTGGCTTTGAGAAGCGCCATGCCCAGCGCGCCCAGCAACTGCTCGGGCGATGAGCCCAGGGCGGGCACCAGCACCAGCAGCGGGACGACAGCGAGGTCCTGGAACAGCAGAATGCCCATCACGTTGCGCCCATGCTCGCTCTCGATCTCGGCGCGCTCGGACATCAGCTTGACTACGATCGCCGTGCTGCTCATGGCCAGCACGCCGGCAAGCGCCAAGGCCGTCTGCCAGCCCACGTCCCACACGCCCCCCAGCCATTGCGCGAGCAGCAGCGTGCCACCGAAACCTGCGGCCATGGTCAGGGCCACCTGCATCAGCCCCAGGCCGAACACCTGGGCGCGCATCGCACGCAGCTTGGGAAGGCTGAATTCCAGGCCGATGGCAAACATCAAAAACACCACGCCGAACTCGCCCAGGTGGCGCACGCTGTCCGAATTGCGCGCCAGGGCGAGTGCGTTGGGACCGATCAGCACCCCCGCTATCAAGTAGCCCAGCATGGGCGGCAGGCGCAGACTGCGGCACGCGACCACGCCCAGAACCGCGGCGAGCAGGTACAACAGCGTGAGAGCGAGGCTGGACATCGCGCAATGCTAGCCGCTGCGGCCCTGCGGATCGAGAAACTTGGGCCCGTCTGCCGGCCGCTGGCCTTGCCTGTCATCCGCCCGTTCGATGCGCGGGCCGCCGATAGAATCGCCCCATGCTTGCTGCCACTGCCACCACGCGCCCGTTTGACCCTGGGCGGGCGCTGCGCCTGGGTCGCGAAACCTTTGAAATCGAAGCGGCAGCTTTGAACCAATTGGCGGGCGCTTTGGGCGCGCCTTTTTGCGACGCCGTGCGTACCATCCTGCTGGCGCCGGGGCGCGTCGTGGTCATGGGCATGGGCAAAAGCGGCCACGTGGGGAGAAAAATTGCCGCCACGCTTGCGTCCACGGGCACCCCCGCTCTTTTTGTCCACCCCGCCGAGGCCAGCCATGGCGACCTGGGCATGGTGACTTCGGGAGATTTGGTGCTCGCCATCTCCAACAGCGGCGAGAGCGCCGAGCTGACGGCTATCCTGCCGGTGCTGCGCAGGCTGGGCACGCCCCTGGTGGCCATCACCGGACGGCCGGATTCCACCCTGGGACAGCACGCCGACACCGTCCTCGACAGCAGCGTCGAGCGAGAGGCCTGCCCGCTCAACCTGGCCCCCACCACCAGCACCACGGCGCAACTGGCCATGGGCGATGCCCTGGCCGTCGCCCTCCTCGATGCGCGCGGTTTTCGCGCCGAGGATTTTGCCCGCTCGCACCCGGGCGGCGCGCTGGGGCGCAAACTGCTCACGCACGTGAGCGACGTCATGCGCAGTGGCGATGAGCTGCCGCGCGTGCGCCCCGAGGCGGGTTTCGTCGAGCTGATGCGGGAAATGAGTGCCAAGGGCCTGGGCGCAGCCGCCGTGGTCGACGAAGAAGACCGCATTCTCGGCATCTTCACGGACGGGGATTTGCGCCGGCGCATCGAGAGTGGGGCCGACCTGCGCCCTGCGACGGCCTCCGAATTGATGCACTCCCGGCCGCGCAGCATTCGCCCCGATGCCCTGGCTGCGGACGCTGCAGCCTTGATGGAAACGCACGGCATCACCAGCGTGCTGGTCGCCCGTGAAGATGGCATCTTGCTGGGCGTGGTCCACATTCGCGACCTGCTGCGCGCCAAGGTGATCTGAGGTGGCTGGCGCACCATCGCTGCCTGCACTGCGCTTTGCGCCTGAGCTGCTGTTGGCCGCGCAAGACGTTCGCGTAGCCTTTTTCGACGTCGATGGCGTGCTCACCGACGGTGGCATCTATTACAGCGAGGCCGGCGAGACGCTCAAGCGCTTTCACACGCTCGATGGCCACGGGCTCAAGCTGCTGCAGAAGGCCGGTATCGTGCCGGCCATCATCACCGGCCGCGACTCGGCGCCGCTGCGCTTGCGACTGGCAGCGCTGGGCGTGCAGCATGCGGTCTTTGGCACGGAGGACAAGGCACCCGCCGCGCAGCATGTGCTGGACCAATTGGGCCTGGACTGGAGCCAGGCCGCCGCCATGGGCGACGACTGGCCCGACCTTCCCGTCCTGCAGCGCGCGCGCTTTGCCTGCGCCCCGCCGAACGCCCACGCCGAAGTGCGCTCCCGTGCCCACCACGTGACCGCTGCCCATGCTGGCCTGGGGGCGGCCCGTGAGTTCTGCGACCTTTTGCTGATGGCCCATGGCGCCTACGCCCGTCTGCTGGCCGAGCACTGCCCATGAGGAGCCGAACCCAGCGTGCCTGGGACCGCGTCGCAGCGTACCTGCCCGTCCTGCTCATGGGTCTTCTGGCGCTGGGCAGTTGGTGGCTGGTGCGCAATGCGCCGTCCGTGCCTTCGGGCGCTGCGCAGGTCGCCGTGACGCACGAACCCGATTACTTCATGCACCATTTTTCCGTCAAGAGCTTCGCTGCCGACGGCAGCTTGCTGAGCGAGGTGCGGGGCGACATGGGGCGCCACTACCCCGATACCGACACCCTGGAAATCGACCGCATGCGGCTGCGTTCCGTGGATGCCGAAGGGCGCCTGACGCATGCCTCGTCCGAGCGGGCACTGAGCAATGCCGATGGTTCCGAGGTGCAACTTTTTGGCGATGCCCGTGTCGTGCGAGACGCGGCTGCCGGCCCAGGTTCTGCGACCCAGCCGCAGCTGTCCTTCGAGGGCGAATACCTGCACGTATGGCCCCAGCTTGAACGTGTGCGCTCCAACCGCCCGGTCAGGTTGACACGCGGCAAAGACCACTTTTCGGCCGAGAACCTGGAATACGATCACCGCGCCCAGATTCTGCAGATGCAGGGCAAGGTGCGGGGCACGCTCATGCCCAAAAATTCAGGTAAAAATCCGCGCTAGCGCTCGTGGATAAAGTGTTTTAAGCTGTAAAATAAGTAGCAAACAGGCGCAAAAAAGGCCTCCGAAGAGGCCTTGTACAGTGCAGCGCGCACTCAGTATCCGCTGCCGCCGTAGTCGCCACCGCGGCCGCCCCCGCCACCACCACGCGGCCCCGATCCGTAGGGACTGCGGAAACCGCCTTCGCCGCGGCCGCCACCGCCGCCGCCGCCGTAACCGCCGCCTTCGCGCCCGCCGCCGCCATAGCCGCCGCCTTCACGGCCACCGCCGTATCCGCCGCCACCCCCGCCGCTGCGTCCACCGCCGCCATAGCCGCCACCGCCACCGCCGTATCCACCGCCACCAAAACCGCCCGAGCGCGGCGGGCGGGGTTCCATGGGACGGGCTTCGTTCACCACGATGGCGCGTCCACCCAGCGATTGGCCGTTCATTCCCTGGATTGCTGCCTGGGCCTCCGCGTCGCTGCCCATCTCCACAAAGCCAAAGCCCTTGGAGCGGCCGGTGTCGCGCTCCATCATGACCTTGGCGCTGGTCACGGCGCCAAATTCGGCAAATGCCTGCTCCAGATCGTTGTCGCGTACGCCGTAGGGCAGGTTGCCCACATACAGTTTGTTGCCCATGCTTGGGACTCCTCAAGAACACATAGAAAAAGCGATGGAGTCCCGAAACGCAAGCAGATCATCGCAACGACACCAACTGCGTGAAACCGACGCATCACCGCAAACCTTGCGTGCACGTTCCTGCTGAAACGTCCGCCCGCGCATTATGAATCCGCTTTTTCAGCCAAATGCAAGGGCTTTCGTCGATTTTTGTTGGCGCAGGCAAGAAAAAAGGAACCCGAAGGTTCCTTTGCTGCCTGTCGAAACAGGTTTTGGCATGCGCCTGGCGATCAGTAGCCGCCGCGGCCACCGCCGTAGCCACCACCGCCGCCGCTGCGGCCGCCACCGCCATAGCCGCCGCCGCCACCGCCACCGCCACCATAGCCGCCGCCCGCGCCGCCGCCAAAGCCGCCGCTGCGGGGAGCGCGCGGCTCCATGGGACGCGCCTCGTTGACCACGAGGTCACGGCCACCAAAGTTTTGGCCATGCACGCCGGAAATGGCGGCCTGTGCCTCGGCATCGCTGCCCATCTCGACAAAGCCGAAACCCTTGGAGCGGCCAGTGTCACGCTCCATCATGACCTTGGCGCTGGAGACGGCGCCGTACTGGCCAAAGGTTTGTTCGAGGTCGCTGTCGCGGAAGGAATAGGGCAGGTTGCCCACGTAAAGTTTGTTGCCCATGAAGGACTCCTGAAGAAACACAAAAACGCGATGGAGTCCGACGCAATCAACAAACCTGTGACGACTTCAAAGACGCGAAACTGACCAGACACCGCTCATACACTGTTTTTTCGACATGCGAAAAAACGACTCCATTATCAGGCAAATCGTTGCGTACGCTTTTTTTATTTGCTTGTCTCCCGTCCAGGACGTGCTTCGCGCCGCCGCGCCAACCCCTTCGGGCGCCGCTGCACTTTTGCTATAGTGACCTCCACGCGCCGATTTGCCACAGCTTGCGGGCGCTTTACAAATCCAGCTAAAGACCGTTTCCGAGCCACCCGGTACCGTTTTTAGCGTTGCCGGGTTTTTTCATGCCGCTGCTCGCCACGCCCCAGTTTCAGCACTTTTCCCAGCCGCTCGCCTTGCAGAGCGGCGCGTCCCTTGCCGACTACACGCTGGCGTTCGAGACCTATGGCCAGCTCAACGCCGCGCGCTCCAACGCCGTGCTGGTGTGCCACGCCCTTAACGCATCTCACCATGTAGCGGGCGTGTACGCGGGCCAGGACAAAAGCGAAGGCTGGTGGGACAACATGATCGGTCCCGGCAAGCCAGTGGATACGAACCGCTTCTTCGTCATCGGCATCAACAACCTGGGCTCGTGCTTTGGCTCGACCGGCCCGATGCATGAGAACCCTGCCACGGGCCAGGTCTATGGCGCCGACTTTCCCGTAGTCACGGTGGAAGACTGGGTCCACGCCCAGGCGCGGCTGCTCGATGTGCTGGGCATCGCGCAACTGGCCGCCGTGCTCGGCGGCAGCCTGGGGGGCATGCAGGCGCTGTCGTGGGCGCTGCAGTACCCCGAGCGCGTGCGCAACGCCGTCGTGGTGGCCAGTGCGCCCAACCTCACGGCCGAGAACATCGCCTTCAACGAGGTCGCGCGCCGCGCCATCGTGACCGATCCCGATTTCCACGGCGGCAACTTCTATCGCCACGGCGTCATTCCAAAACGCGGACTGCGCATCGCCCGCATGATCGGCCACATCACCTACCTGAGCGACGATGTGATGAACGAGAAGTTCGGCCGCAGCCTCAGGCCGCCAGACCTGCTGGCCGGCCAGGCGCCGCCTTCGGACGACCCGGCGACCTTGCTGCGCGACTACCACTACAGCACCCAGGACATCGAATTCCAGATAGAGAGCTACCTGCGTTACCAGGGCGACAAGTTCAGCGAATATTTCGACGCCAACACCTATTTGCTCATTACCCGCGCACTCGACTACTTCGACCCGGCGCGCGCCTTTGGCGGCAACCTGACGCGTGCGCTGGCGCGCGCTACCGCCAAATTCCTGCTGGTGAGCTTCACCACCGACTGGCGCTTTGCGCCCGCGCGCTCACGCGAAATCGTCAAGGCGCTGCTGGAGAACCGCCGCGACGTGAGCTATGCCGAAATCGACGCGCCGCACGGACACGACGCCTTCTTGCTGGACGATGCGCGCTACCTCGGCGTCGTCTGCGCGTATTTCGAGCGCATTGCCAAGGAGCTGGCATGACCGAAAAAGCCACCATGCAGGCGCTGGCCGCGCTCGTCCCCCAGGGTTCGCGCGTGCTCGATCTGGGCTGCGGCGACGGCGCCATGCTCGACTACCTGCAGCGCACGCGCGGCTGCAGCGGCTACGGCGTCGAGATTGACGACGCCAACGTGCTGGCCTGCGTGCGCCGCGGGGTCAACGTGGTGCAGCTCAACCTCGAAGAAGGCCTGGCCATCTTTGAGGACAACTCGTTTGACGTGGTGCTGCAAATCGACACACTGCCCCATCTGCGCAACGCCGAAGTTATGCTGCGGGAAACGGCGCGCGTGGGACGCGCCGGCATCGTCGCCTTCCCCAACTTTGCCCATTGGCCCAACCGCCTCTCGGTGCTGCGCGGGCGCATGCCGGTGACGCGGCGCCTTCCCTACGAGTGGTACGACACACCCAATATTCGCGTTGGCACATTCAAGGACTTTGAGGTCCTCGCGCACAAGAACCAGCTGCGCATCCTGGATGCCTTTGGTCTGCAGGAGGGCGAAGTGGTGCGCTGGCTGCCGAACGCCCGGGCGGGGACCGCCGTGTTTCATTTCGAGCGGGGATGAAGGTTTGGCGCCGTTCGGCGCGCGCACCGGCTACTTCTAAAATCCGCGCATGAATTTCCTCGACATGCTGCGCGATGCCGCCACACGCAACCAGTCCATGCTCTGCGTCGGCCTGGACCCAGAGCCCACGCGCCTGCCGGCTTGTGTGCACGAGGGCCCCAACCGGCTGTACGACTTCTGCGCCGCCATCGTCGACGCCACCTGCGACCTGGTCTGCGCTTTCAAGCCGCAGATTGCCTACTTCGCCGCGCACGGCGCCGAGGACCAGCTTGAGCGGCTGATGCAGCACATGCGGGCCCATGCGCCACAGGTGCCGATCATTCTGGACGCCAAGCGCGGCGACATCGGTTCGACCGCCGAGCAGTACGCCAAGGAGGCGTTCGAGCGCTACGGTGCCGACGCGGTGACGCTCTCGCCATTCATGGGTTTTGATTCCGTTGCGCCGTACCTGCAGTACCCCGGCAAGGGCGCGTTCCTGTTGTGCCGCACGTCCAACCCTGGTGGTGACGACCTGCAAAACCAGCGCCTGGCCGATGTGGAAGGCCAGCCGCGTCTGTACGAGCACATCGCCCGCCTGGCGCAGGGGCCGTGGAACCGCAACGGCCAGCTCGGGCTGGTGGTGGGGGCGACCTACCCGGCCGAGATCGAGCGCGTGCGCGCGCTGGCGCCCACCGTGCCGCTGCTCATTCCCGGCGTCGGCGCGCAAGGGGGCGACGCCGCAGCCACGGTGCGCGCCGGCTGGCGGGCCGGCGGCCCGATTGTTGTCAACTCGTCCCGCGCGATTCTGTACGCCGGCAGCGGCAAGGATTTTGCCCAGGCTGCGCGCAGCGAAGCCGAGCGCACGCGGGCCATGCTGCAGGCCGCATTGACCGGGTAGACCCGGCTACCCCGCCGACCCCCTTCCAGAACCTTCACCCGCGGGGCAGTGGCACGCTCGACTGCGAAGAGCGGGGGTGCGTTGCACCAAACCCGCAACGCTCCTGTTTTTGCGCAGGAGGCAACACCGCGCGGACCTTATCCATCGTGTTCGCGGAATTGCTCTGCCAGAAAATCACTGAAGGCACGCACCACCAGCGATGTCTCGCGGTGCTGCGGATGCACCACGTGGATGTTCAGAATGTCCGGACGGAAGTCACCCAGAACTTCCAGCAAACGACCGTCCGCCACGGCGGCAGCCACGATGAAATCGGGCAGAACAGTCAAGCCCAGCCCGGCGATCGCCGCGTCGCGCAGCATTTCGCCATTGTTGGAGCACAGCGGTCCGCTCACGGACACCTTGTGCACGCGCTCGCCGACCCGGTAGGTCCAGTCGTTGCGGCGGCTGTGGCTGTAGCTGAGGCAAGCGTGCGCCGCCAACTGCGCCGGCGCTGTGGGCTCGCCATGCTGGCGCAGGTAACCGGGGCTCGCGCAGGTGATCAATTGCATGGAGCTGATCCGCCGCGCGATCAGGCTGGAGTCGGCCAGCGCACCAATGCGCACCGCCATGTCGTAGCCCTCGCCGATCAAGTCCACGGTGCGGTCGTTCAGGTCGAGTTCAAGCGACACCTGCGGCTCGCGCTGCATGAAAACCGGAACGAGGGGCGCCAGGTGCAAGGTGCCAAAGCTCATCGGCGCGCTCAATCGCAGCGTGCCGCGCGGGGTCGCAGTCCGGCCCAGCACCATCTGCTCGGCCGCGTCCACTTCCTGCAGGATGCGCTGGGCGCGCTCAAAGTAGGCGGTGCCCAAGTCGGTCACGCGCTGGTTGCGCGTCGAGCGCACCAGCAGGCGCGCGCCAAGGCGTTGCTCCAGCGCCGCGATGCGCTTGCTGACGAACTGCTTGGACAGCCCCAGCCGGTCGGCCGCCGCCGTGAAACTTTGCGCTTGCACGGTTTCGACAAAGATTCGCATGTCTTCCAACTGGTTCATTGTCTCCCTCAAGTTGACGGTGTTAAGTTTTGTGAATACTTTATCAATTTCTCTGGCGACTTTAACCTTCTTGGCTGACCGGGTGCAGTTTGGGTCCTTGCCGCATCCACGGGCGCACGGGCCCCTTGCACCACCCCAACCCCAACAGGAGAACCGCACATGATGGAAATACGCAAAGCCGCCGAACGCGGCAAGGCCGAGCACGGGTGGCTGAGCTCGCGCCACACTTTTTCGTTTGCCAACTACCGCAATGCGCAGCAGAACGGTTTCTCGGACCTGCTGGTCATCAACGACGACCGCGTGGCGCCGGGCAAGGGTTTCGGCACGCACGGCCATCGCGACATGGAGATTTTTTCCTACGTCTTGAATGGCACCCTGGCCCACAGCGACAGCATGGGCAATGGCGCGCAGATCCAACCCGGCGACGTGCAACTGATGAGTGCAGGCAGCGGCGTCACCCACAGTGAGTTCAACGGCTCTCTAGAGTTGCCGGTGCATTTCCTGCAAATCTGGATCGTGCCCGACCGCGTGGGTGGAAAGCCGGTTTACCAGCAGCGGCGTTTCAGCGAGGCGGACAAACGCGGACAGCTGCGCCTGGTCATTTCGCCCGATGGGCGGGAAGGCTCGCTGCGCATTCAGCAAGACGCTTCGGTGTACGCGGGCCTGTTCGATGGTGCAGAGTCCGCCACGCTGGCGCTGGACGGCGAGCGCCATGCCTACGTGCACGTCGCGCGGGGCAGCGTGGAGCTCAACGGCATCCGCCTTGACGCGGGAGATGGCGTTCGGCTGCGCAATGCTCCATCGCTGACCCTGACCAAGGGCGAAGCTGCCGAAGTGCTGGTGTTCGATTTGCGCGCGCACGAATTGCCGCAAATGCCGTGATCCAAGCCATCCATTGTCAAGCCCCCCCGGGGCGCAGTTGCGCTTTCGACCTGTTTAGACAGCGAACCATCATTGCCCCCGAACATCTTCCCCTCCCGGCAAAGCAAGGAACCCCCATGACCTCCAACACCCAGGTCCTGCCAAGCTGGCAGCCGCGTGTGCTGTCCGTATTGCGCATCGTGACCGCCTTCCTGTTCATTCCGCATGGGACGGCCAAGCTTTTCGGAATGCCGCATCAAGCGCTGTTCGATGGCCTGCAGTGGATGTCGCTCCCGGGTTTGGCCGGCATCCTGGAGGTGGCGGTCGGAGCTTTGCTGCTCATCGGTCTGTTCACGCGACCGGTGGCGTTCGTTCTGTCCGGCTTCATGGCAACGGCGTACTTCATGGCGCATGCAAGCCAAGGCAATCCGCTCCTGCCGATGTTGAACCAGGGCGAGACTGCCGTGCTGTACTGCTTCATCTTTCTCTATCTGTGCTTTGCCGGGGCCGGGCCCTGGAGTGTGGACGCAGCGCGCCGCCGGCTTTGAGCGCGACGAAGCCATTGCCATCGTCAGCAGCGGCGGAGCTTGTCAGCACTGCCCAGCGCGGTCGCGCCGCGCAGGCCGAACAGGCGAACCCATGCGGCCGCAATTTCTGTCGCCGGACGGGCGATATCGCGCCGTTTCGCTCGCATTGACCGCGGAGCCCGCGATGTCGAACCTGAAAATTACTATAAAAATAGTAGCTGAAAGCGCCCACAGATATAGCGCTAGAGCCTATTTTTGCCTAAAATTTAACGCAACCGCGAGGGCGACATCGCCAAAGGCTCCACGCCTTGCGCTGTCAGGCGCTCGTCCAGCGCCTCACCCAGCAGAAGGTTGCGCGCCAGCAATGCGTAGGCCGGGGCGCTCTGGATGCCGTAGCCGCCCTGGGCGGCCAGCCAGAACAGGCCGTCCACGGCGCCATCCCAGCCAATCACCATCTCGCCGTCTGGCACAAACGAGCGCAGCCCCGCCCAGGTGTGCGAGGGCCGACGAATGCTGAAGTGCGTCATCTGCTCGATGTGAAAGATGCCCGTGGCCACATCGATCTCTTCGGGCGCGACGTCGTGCGGATGCATCGGGTCGGCGTTGGCGGGCGATCCCAGCAACTGGCGCGCGTCGGGCTTGATGTAGAAGCTCTCATCCACGGCAATGATGGCCGGCATGCGCGCCAGATCCAGGCCGTCTGGCGCCGGGAAGGTGAAGGCCGTGCGCCGGCACGGCGTGAGACCTATCGGGGCGGCGCCCGCCATTTCGCCCAGCACGTCGGCCCAGGCGCCCGTCGCGTTGATCAGGGTGCGCGCCTGCACGTGGCTGCCGTCGGCCAGCGTGATATTCCACAGGCCATCGCTGCGCTTTGCCGCCATGACCTCGGCGTCGGTGCGCAGCACGCCGCCGCGCTGGCGCAGCCCACGCAGATAGCCCTGGTGCAAGCTGTGCACGTCGATATCGGCGGCCCCGGCTTCCTGCAGACCGCCGCCCAGGGCGTCCCGGCGCAGGAAAGGCAGCCGCGCCGCAAGTGCGTCAGCGGACAAACGCTCCAGGCCCGGCGCGTGGGGGCGCAGTTCGGCTTCGGTGGCGTCGAGCAGTTCCATCTGGTCCGGTCCGGCGATGTAGACCACGCCGCGCGGCGAGAGGATGGCGCTCTCGCAGAAGCCGGCGGGCGGTGTCTGCAGAAACGACCGGCTGGCGCGCGTCATGGCGCGAATGGCCGGCGTGCCGTAGGTTTCAAGAAACAAGGCCGCCGAGCGGCCGGTGGTGTGGTAGCCGGGCAGGCCTTCACGCTCCAGCAGCAGCACGCTGCCGCGCGTCGCCAGTTCCCAACCCAGGCTGGCGCCTGCAATGCCGGCGCCGACAATGGCGAAATCAATGCTTGTCATGGGGCTCTCCCTGGGCTTGGCGGTGAATGACCGCCTCGCCGCGTTCAAGAAATTGGGCAAATTCGGCATCGGGCAGCAAAGCACCGCCCGTCGTCCAGGCCAGGTGGGTCGCCTGCGGCAGTTGGCTGAGCAGGCCTTGCTCTGCCAGCCAGGCGCGGCCCGCCGCACTGCGCACCAGGCGCAGCGGGCCAGCAAGGCCGGCTGCGGCCGAAGGCTCCAGCCGCAGACCCTCGGCGGCATGGGCGCGCGCCAGGTGGGCGAACAGCGCGTCATCGGTCACGGTGTACACGCCGGCCAGGCGCTCGCGCATCAGGGCCGCCGCCAGAAGTGATGCGCGCGGTACGGCCAGGCCATCGGCTTCGGTGCGGTTGTTCAGGCCGAAATCGTAGACCGACGGATGCTGCGCCATACCGGCGCGCAGCTGCACCAGCATGCAGGGCGACTGCACCGGCTCGACAAAAAAGCAGTGCACATGCGCGCCCAAGCGCTCGCGCAGACCCAGCGCAATGCCGCCCGGCGCGCCACCCACGCCGCAGGGCAGATAGACGAACAGCGGATGCGCGGCGTCCACCCGAACCCCTGCCTGGTGCAACTGCGTTTGCAAATCGGCCGCCGCCGCGCTGTAGCCCAGCAGCAGCGAGCGCGACTGCTCGTCGTCGACAAAATGGCAGGCGGGGTCGCGCGCCGCCGCTTCGCGCCCAGCGTGCACGGCGCGTTCGTAGTCGCCCTCATGCTCCACCACCTGCACGCCATGGGCCCGCAGGCGCGCTTTCTTCCAGGCCTTGGCGTCTTGCGACATATGCACCCGGGCCCGAAAACCCAGTGCCGTGGCAATCAGCCCAACGCCCATGCCCAGATTGCCGGTAGAGCCGACGACGATTTCATGCTGCGCAAACAGGGCGCGTGCCGGGGCATCGGCCAGGGGTGCCAGATCGCTGTGGGCGTCGATGAGGCCGTGCGCAACGGCCAGGCCTTCGGCAAATTCCAGCACTTCGTGCATGGCACCGCGTGCCTTGACCGATCCGGCCACCGGCAGCAGGTGGTCGCATTGGGTCCAGAGCTGTCCTTCGTCCTCGTTCAGACCCAGCGCCTGCTGCAAGGCGCTGGCCCGCAGCAGGGGTGAGGCAATGCGGCCGCCGGTTTCACGCAGCGCAGGGAACACCTGCTGCAGCAGGTTCTGCGCGCGGGCAAAGCGCTGCACGGCGGCGTCGATCTGAAGCGCGGTCACCGCGCCAGCTTCAG
>JAMLIT010000047.1 GCA_023954035.1 Burkholderiaceae bacterium
TTCCGACTCCGAAAAAAATCTACAACAAAACAAGAGGATTTCGGCGCTAAGACACGCGACCGCATCCGAAAATCAGGTGGTGCCCATGGCGGGAATCGGACCCGCGACCTCTCCCTTACCAAGGGAGTGCTCTACCACTGAGCCACATGGGCAACTGAAATCACACAAAACTAGCTCAGACCGTGGAGCGGGAGACGGGAATCGAACCCGCGTCATTAGCTTGGAAGGCTAGGGTTCTACCATTGAACTACTCCCGCAAAGGCAGCCTGAGCCGCCCAGCAAGACAGCGCCCGCAACGGGCGCCCGCTTCACAATCACATCTCTGGTGGAGGAGGCTGGATTCGAACCAGCGTAGGCGTAAGCCAACAGATTTACAGTCTGCCCCCTTTAGCCACTCGGGCACTCCTCCACGCAATCTCGAATTATAGCTGTTTTTGATCGCGGTTGCCGCAGCTACCGCGAGAAGCGGAAACTGGAGCCCGGCGGCCTCAAGGTTGGTGCGGCTGGCGGGGAGCAGGCCGCAGATCAGATCGCCTCTGACACCGAGATTGAGGAAGCTGCGAGTGTAGCAACCCGGTGTGGCGAAGTGCTACGGCGTCACGCGATGAAGCAATGCAGACCGAGCAACAAGGGGTTGGGGAACTATAAAATGTATCTTTTCACAACTCCTGCAACGAAAAATGTTCCCCAAGAATTGGGCTGCGGCCTTGTTGATTGCGTGCCTTTCAGTGGCGACAACGTCCGCTCAGGCAGCCGGCAAGTCCACGGGCTTCCCCGCTCTAGATACCTATCGCGACTACACAAACGGTTCGTTCTATTTTTGCCAAGTGCAAGTGGACACATACTTGATCAACAAAGAAATTGGTAGACCGGCTGAGACACCTGACTGCGCCAGTCTCATGCGAGACGGAAGCGTGAAGCGGTACAAAGAAGCCCTCGAAACGCTGCCAACCGCTGAAGCAAAGGGCGCGCTCAAGGAGTATCAGGTCAAGCTGCTCACGGCCATCGACAGCGTCGCGCCGCAGATGGGTGAACGCCGCATAGGTTATGAAGCCAGACTGCAGCGCGCAAAGACTGAGCTGCGCGAAGCATGGGTCCGGCTCGAACTGGAGTTGTAACGGCCCGCATTCGCCCGACGAGTCGTCCGCGTCGGGTACTTCATGACCAATTGCCGGCGATTGGGTTCACCACTTCGACCGGCATCCTCGCCACCAGGCGCGATACCGCTTTTGCGGTCCATCGCCCACCCCTGGCCGTTGGCACGCCCATGCTGCTAAGTTGGGCAGCGATGCCGTTTAGCGAAGCCCCGGCGCTCACAAGCCCACGCACAACTGGACTCAGACGCTGAGCGAACTCAACTGCGTTCGACGCGTTGCGCTGGGCGCCGAGCAACCCGGCTTCCGGCAGGTTCGTAGGGTTGCCCAGCTTGAAGCCCTGGCGCTTCTTCTCAGCGAGCGCCTCTCGGGTGCGCTGGCCGATCATCTTTCGCTCCTTTTCTGACAGCGCCGCGTACAGGTGCAGAACAAAGGGGTCCGTGTCAACGCCCAGCTCAGCGACGATGAAGGGCACCCCGCGCGCCATCAGCCCGGAGATGAATGCCACGTCCCGGCTCAGCCGATCCAGCTTGGCGACCAGGACAGAGCACCGCAGTTTTGCCGCCGCCGCCAGCGCATCACGCAGGCCCTGTCGCTCCGATACCGGCGACTTGCCGCTTGCAATGTCGTGGAACTGCCCGGCCACCACGAAGCCATCCGTCTCGCAAAAGCGCTCCATCGCTGCAAGCTGACCATCCAAGCCAAGACCCGAGCGCCCCTGCTCGCTTGTGGAGACCCTGCGATAAAGAATGATGTTTTTCATGATGTCTGACCCTTCTGTGTCAACTGCATTCGACCGTTTGGTGTTGACATTCTACATGAAAGAATCATTTATTGACGTCTTTATGCTAACTCTATAGAATCCCATCACCACAACAAACAAGGGACTACCCAAATGCAAGAAGAATTCCTCGCAACCCCGCAAGCCGCTGAGTGGCTGGCGCTGCACGACCCGGCCGCGCAGCGCCGCACCGCCGCCCAGTGGCTGACGTTCTTGAAGGGAAACGCCGTACCCCGCCGCCCTGTGGCATACCGACTCCCTGTCGAAAAGGTTGCAGGCCGCAACACCTACAGCACACGCGAGCTTGCCAAGTTCCTTGAAGCCGAAAAGATGCGCGTAGCCGGGCGAATGACTCGGCAAATGGCTATGGCTATGCAGGCGTCCGAATCGGGCTGCCTCAATCAACAGTGGGACGGCAGTCAGGGGCGCTTTTACGGTCAGTTCGACGAAAAGACCAAGACACCGTTTGTGAAGCTGGCCATTGATCAGCCGCTGCAAACCTTCCGTCTGTCACTCCAAGACGCTGCCAAGTTGAAGGTGTCGATTGATGACGCCATCGTGAACGCGGAAAGCATCGCCGAAGAGCACGACCCGACCTATCAGCGCAAGGTGCATAAGCGCCGCGATTGAACCCCACCCCAGCCAACAACGAGAACAACAATCATGGCAAAAAAAACCCTCCGCCTCCTCAATAGCCAGCGAGTCGTAAGCACACTGACCCACCAACTGGGGACACCCGTAGCATGGGCCGCATGGCTTGCCGACCAGCGCCGTAACGACTCTGATCGTCGTCCGCCAGAGCTTCTTGGATACCACCTCCTCCCCGCATTTCGCTCCGACAGCGGACAACCGCTCTACCTCCCTGCCGACGTGAAGGCGTTCGTCGCCGCCGTGCGCGCTGCCGACCCCGGCATGCGCCCCACCAGCGCGGAATGGTTCGTCGTTGATGACACCCCCGGCATCCCCTGGCGCACGCGCCGCGCCCGCCGCTGCATCAAGCCACGGGTGCGGCCATCCATCGTGGGCGCACCGCGCAAGCCCCGCCCGCCCAAAGCCGACCCCGCATCCAGCGGCCCGGCGCCTATCTGAATCCCAACCCCAACCAAAGAAAGCACCTATGAAAACTGATCTCGACGTAAGCGTTACCGGTTTCTCACCTGACCAGCTCGCGGAAGCGTTGACCGCGCCCGGCGTCAATATCCATTACGCACTCGATCTGGGCGACCTGCGCTGCCACGTTTGCAGCGGCGACACTGAGGGCCGATTCTTGGCGTTTCAGTCAGGCGCAACGGGTCACGGGTTTGTCGTGCAGCAAGCGGAGATCGGCAACTCGATCCACGACGCAGTCCGTGAGGCCATCGCCGAACCGACGTAAGCAAGCCCGGCATGGCAGCGCGCCCGCTCAGCGACTTCAAAATCCGCGCCTGCGTGGATTGGGTCCAGGTGCGCGTGACGCTACCCCGCCCAAGCCAGCCCCGCCACGTCCGCGCACGCATGCCCGCAAGTTGGGGCACGCCTCCATACGCGGACGCCATAGACGGCGTCGCGTCGTCCAGAACCTTTGAATTCCGGGTGCAAAACCCACGCTGCGCAAACGAGCTTTTCGCCCAGGTGCAAGCGCTAGCGCAGAACGGGCACGGCTTTCCGGAAACCGCAATCGAGATCACCGGGATTGAAGTGGCAACCGACTTTTTCCCCACCACCGACACCGCACCCGCCCGGCTGGCGCAGGTTGTCGCCTACCTCACTGAGCACCTCGCCAAGCCACCGCCCGGCCCCCGGCGCATGCTGCACGCTGGCCGGTTTTCAGCCGCTGCAGGGCGTCGAAACATCGTCAAAGCGCTGGCGGACGGATACAGCCTTTTCATCGGCGACAAGGACGCAATCGACGCAGCGCGCGGGTACTGCAAGACCTACGACACCGGGGACGGCAAGCGATACGCACCGCTGGCGCCCGGCCAGCACTGCGCCCGGCTGGAACGGCGCCTACTCGGGAATGACTGCCCTTTCACCACGCTGCAAGGATGGCGCGACTTCAAGTTTGAGAGCCTTGCGGGTCACTTTGCGATGGTGCGCGCCACCGACGCACCGCATCCCCTGATTGCCACCCTGCGCGACCAATGGGGGCCGTCACTGGGCACGCCAGACAGCCACGCCAAGCGCACCGCGCATCGTCGGCAATCAGCGCCAGCCACTGCACCTGACGCCGTGGTGAATGCACGCATCCGGCAGGCCCTGCGCGACCTCACCAAGCGCGCCGCAACTGCGGAGAAACGGTGCGTTTTGGCATCAGCGTCAGCCGCCTCCACAGAGGGGAATGCTTTGGAATTCGGCCCTGCTCCTAAATACCTTAATACAGAGAACACCCAACCCAACCCATCACCACCCCGGCCATGCAAGGGCGCCAGCCCGGCATGGCTACCCAAGTCACCACCCTGCATCAGCCACTGGACCAGCACCAACACCACCACCCACCGGCAAGGGCCACACGGTGCAGCGCGGCTCCGCCGCACTGCCACCCCTGGCCGATACCGAACGGTGCAGCACCTACATGGGGAGAGTGGGGAGAGTGGGGAGATTAGATTTAATGCGATTCAAATAAAGAACTGGAGATAGAGATAATAAAATCAATAAAACAATGAGGTAACTATTCAAATGAATGGATAGCAAGCAGGCACATGAGACCTTGTACCCCATATTTGAATACTCATTCCAATTGAAGGGCTTACTGAAATTTTTTCCCATTTTCCAAGAGGCCCTCTTTTAATCAACCTTCGCGACGAGACCACCCCAATAAGTAGAATAGGATTTTACGGGAATCCAGGGCGAACAAAAAAGCAGGTTTCTCCCAATCCCGACTTTAAAGCAACAGCTTCACAAAAGCAGCACTAAATCGCCCACGCAGCAACAAGTCACGGCTATGCAGGCGATTTTCGGAATCACCTATAAACGCAAAACCCCGGAATCCAAAACATGTTCAATCAGCGCGAGCAGCATTAAATCGAGCGCGCTCTTCTCCTAAATCCTCCTTACCCTTCCGGGCAGCGCCTTTTCGGTTCAGTGCTTTGGCTATCGAAGCAATTCCCCAATCAATATCGAATGCAGCAATCTCAGGCAACCCTTCATAATTAACTTCATTCATGAGCTTCACCATTTCGCTTTCCTTACCTTTGAGGTAATGCCTCAAATTGACATCCTCGTCCGGCTGGTGTCCCATAATCCGATAGCGCGCCAGTCGTGCCAAAGTATCATCCGCAAACCCCAGCGCAGAAGAGGGCACCCGCGCCAGCTCGTTGTTTAAGTTGTGGCGCAAGCAATGATAGACCAAAGTGCCATCTCGGGGCATTCCAAGCCTCTCAAGCATCAATGACATTTTGCGCCCTGAGCCCTTCGCATACCGAGCATCCGACGACGCGCAGCTAAGCTCCGGAAATAGTCGCTTGTAACCTTCCCGCTGAAGTCGCTCAGAGTACTCAATAAGGCCCTGCTTCAAAATGAATGGGTGAATTGGCACGAGTCGATTACTCTGCTCATTCTTTAATGATTTATCTTCTGTGTTTTCGTTGATATCGAGAAACCAAGAGTCGCCCACTTTCTTTATATCACTGAGGTATAACTGCGACGCCTCTTTTATTCTCAGACCAGAAAATAATCCAAGTAGAGGAAGCCAGTATTCAAACGGATCATTTTTACTATTTCCCTTCGCAGCCCTGCCCTCACCTTCTGAGAATATCGTCTGGCTGAAAATACTGGTCAACTCGTCGCTATTGAAAGGGCGCCGGTCTGCTTCATCTTCTTCACCGGCTTCGGCCGCACGCGCCGCCGCCTTGTCGCGCCTTGCTCTCTTCGCCGCCTCTTTGGTTATGCCAGTTTCACCAATCAATCCAGTAGCCGGGCTCAGCGCGAGATACCCACGTTCTTTGCACCAGTCAAAAAGCCGATATAACCATTGCATGCGCTCAGCACGCATGCCCGGCGACATCAAAGGCCAGTCCGGGTGGGCCGCTTTCAGCGCAGCGATGGTTTCAGGCATGCGCTCGCGACGCAGCTCCGTTGGAATATGGTTCGACCGCGCCGGGAAGGTGGGCAGGTGCTGATCCCGGAACGCGCGCAGGGTGTCGCCCTCGATTCGCCCAAGTGGCAAATCCCCCATGAATGCACCGAAGTGCAGCAGCGCGACCTTACGGCTCCGTCGCTCCTGCGCAGAGTTCAATGTCTTGGGCAGTCCGTTCGCGCTGGCGCAGTATTCAGCCACCGCCTCAGAAAACGGCTTGGAAGCCCACTTGCCCGCATTAGGCATGGCTACCCTGTCCAGTTTCTGTTGGGCCGCCCTGGCTGCTGCCACGCGCGCCGCTGGCACATTCGCAGCAAGTGTGGCCCGCCACAGCTCAAACGCCCCGGTGTCAATGACCAAGTCAGCTACCGCAACTTCAATGGGGGTGTCTGGCGCGAAGACATAAGCGGGACGTCCTGGCGCAGAGAGCGCGACGAGGGAAACGCTCTCCAGCTTGTCGGCGACCACCTCAGCGGCGAAGCCCGCGCTGTCATCGAGCGCCAGTACCTGCCCAGCGAAGTTTACGGCGCTGGCGCTGGGAATAGCTGCCATTTGCGACGGAAGCGGAACCACCCGAGCGCTCAGCGCGCCATGCTCAAGGTCATGGAGTTGCAAGTCGTCCCGAAGCACGACGTACCCGGCCGCGCTAGCACTTGGAACCCGGCAATGCAGCTTGAATCGCCCCGCCGCCGCCGCTTGCATCAGCGCACCGACTGGGAGACCCGTCAACTCAGCCGCGCGATGCGCAGCCACGTAGCCACCAAGCGCCAGCTCAGGTGAACCGTCAACCAGCCGCAGCAATTCCGAATCAAGCACCTGACCGCCTTCAATTTCAAAAAGCAGACGGTGCCAACGTGCCAAAAGCCCCGCCGCCACCACGCGCGCCGTGCGCCGATCACTGGTGCGAGTTGACTGCAAAAACTCCCGGCGCCCGACCTGGGCACGAAGGCGCGGGGGAACGACAAGGCGCGCCTGAAAGACGCCACCGCGTAAAAAAACACCCTGCATCCGAGCCGCCCTTGTAGCAGTTCGGTGTCGTAAGAGCCCTAAAAAACCAGAAAGCTCTTGATATTCAAGAGCTTGAGGATTTTTGGTGCGGCTGGCGGGGATCGAACCCACGACCCTCGGCTTCGGAGGCCGATACTCTATCCACTGAGCTACAGCCGCACTGAGACCCCACTGCTGAGGAAGCCTTGAATTATCACACACCCCGCACACGCCAGCGCCCTGTCGCAGGGGCTTTGCGCTTGCGGACTCTATAATTCTCGACCTAGATCAAGACCCCGTTTGCCATTTTGAGGAAGACATGAGCGAGCCACACACCACGCAAGCCCACACGGGGCCCATCAAGAATCCCAAGCAGTTGTTGAATGCGGTGTTGCTGGGCTTCATCGTCCCCATATTCACCATCATCGCGCTGGCGATGTATGTCAGTTCGGCTGACATGGAGTCGCTGGGCTCAGCCAACCCGGAACGCGCGATCGCGCAGCGCATTCAAAAAGTGGGCACGGTGGAGATTCGCGACGCCAACCGCCCTTTGAAATCTGGGGAGGACGTATTCAAGGCGCAGTGCTCCGCCTGTCATGCCACCGGCGCAGCGGGCGCACCGAAGTTGGCTGATTCGTCCGCGTGGGCACCCCGGATCAAGACCGGCTACGAAGCCTTGCTGCACTCGGCGCTGGCGGGCAAAGGCGCCATGGCGCCCCAGGGCGGCGGGGATTTCAGCGACCTGGAGATTGGCCGGGCCGTGGTCTATATGGCCAATGCTGCAGGCGCGAAGTTTGCGGAGCCCGCAGCGCCTGCTGCGGCCTCAGAAGCATCTGCCCCGCCAGCCGCAGCGACCGCGGCGGCTGCGCCCGCCCCTGCTCAAGCCTCCGCACCTGCCCCTGCTCAACCCCCTCCTCAAGCCCCGGCACCCGCCAGCGACGCGCCTGCGATGGCAGCCGCTGCCGGAGGGGTTGGCGAAGCACTGTACAAGCAGGCCTGCCAGGTGTGCCATGCTGCCGGCGTTGCTGGCGCACCGAAGTTCGGGGACAAAGAGGCCTGGGCGCCGCGCTTGAAGACGGGCATCGATGCCTTGTACCAAAGCGCCCTGAAAGGCAAGGGCGCCATGCCGCCCAAGGGCGGCAGCAGCGCCTCGGAGGCGGACCTGCACGCTGCGGTGGAATTCATGGCCGCTGCGGCCAAGTAACGCCCAGACTTCGACTCTGGCAACCGGCTTCGCCAGCCCGGTTGTCTTGGGTGCAGCGAGGGCGATCAGTCGCCCAAGCCGGGCGGCGAGCCCTCCGCGCGCAGCGCGGGACTGCGCACGAAGCCAAATGCCCTGGGCAGTTCATCGGCGTTCACGGGGCGCACCTCCCAAAGACCTCGTTCGATCGCGTCGGCGGCCATGGCGACGTCCAGGCTGTGCACCAGCCCCAGGCCCAGCGACGTCACAAGGTACACACGCCCTGCCTCGTCCACCAGGCACGCGGTGACCAAGGCATCGCGTCCGGTGTGCGATCGGACCCGCAGGTCGGTGTCGATGCGCCAGATCCACGGTGTGCCTTCCAGCTCCACATAGACGCGCTGCGGTCCGTTCTGGAAAAACCATTGGCCGTGCGCGTCTGCTCCGTAGTTGCGGGCGATGAATGCCAAAAGCTTTTCGTGCTGCAGCCACTCCCCCTTGCTGCGGGGGAAATCCCCAGCCGCCTGCACAGTCTCGTCGCGCAGGTACCAGCGGCCGCGGGCATCGAGTCCCAGCCAGCCCAGGCAGGCGGGTACGCCGGGCCATTTGGCCATGGCTTGAAGAACGATGTCGTCCATGGGGCTATTGTGCCTAGCCGACCCGCCTGTGGGGTTGCGGCGGAGGCGGGAGTCTGCCCAGCCGCGCTTTACTTCGCAGCCACTTGCGGCACAATTTGCCGGCGCCATGGGCCTGGCAGTTCCGCCGTATGGAGGCCGGCGCATATTCCATGAAGCGTTTTCTTGTTCTGGTGTTGACCGTATTGGCCCTGACTGGCTGCGGCTACAACGATTTTCAGCGCCTGGACGAGCAGTCCAAGGCCGCGTGGAGCGAAGTGCTGAACCAATACCAGCGCCGCGCCGATCTCATTCCCAACATTGTGGCGACGGTCAAGGGCGAGGCCAGTTTCGAGCAGGACACCCTCACCAAGGTGATTGAAGCGCGCGCGAGAGCGACCTCGATCCAGGTCACACCCGAGACGCTGAACAATCCAGAGGTGTTTGCCAGGTTCCAGCAGGCGCAGGGGGAACTGACCAGCGCGCTGTCGCGCTTGATGGCGGTGTCGGAGCGCTACCCTACGCTGCAGGCCAACCAGGCATTTCGCGATCTGCGGGTGACGCTGGAGGGCACGGAAAACCGGATCACCGTGGCGCGCAACCGCTACATCCAGACGGTGCAGGAATACAACGTGCTTGCGCGCAGTTTTCCCACCAATCTCACGGCCAAGGTCTTTGGCTACGAGGCCAAGCCGAGCTTCACGGTGCAGAACGAAGCCCGGATTTCTACGCCGCCAGCGGTGGATTTTTCGCCCTCCAAACCGTAGTCGGGCACAGCCAATTTTGGATGAAATGTGCTTCTAGCGCTCGTTCAGCGATGGATTTCTGCTATCTTTTTGATTGCGATCTCGGCTGCGAGCGTGCAGGCGCAGTCGCTGCGCGCCGTCCCCGCGTTGTCGGCGCGAGTCATCGACCAAACCGCGACGCTGAGCGCGGCCGAGCGGCAGGCCCTTGAAGAGCGTTTGGCCACCGTCGAGCAACAGGAAGGTTCGCAGATAGCGGTGCTGATGGTGCCCAGTACCTCACCCGAAGACATCGCCTCGTTTGCCAATCGCGTCGCCAATGCATGGAAGATCGGGCGCCGAGGCGTGGGCGACGGAGTTTTGATCGTGGTCGCAAAAGACGACCGCAAGATGCGTATCGAGGTGGCCAAGGCATTGGAAGGGGCGATTCCTGACCTGGCAGCGGCGCGCATCATTGACCAGGCGATGAAGCCGCGCTTTCGTTCTGGTGACTTTTCCGGAGGCTTGAACGCGGCCATCGATGCGTTGGCAGCGCGCGTTGCGGGCGAACCGCTGCCCGAGGCGCCCCGATCCTCGCACGACGCGGACGAGAGCAGCGATGGGCTTGCGATTGCGCCGTTCCTGTTGTTCGGTATGGCGATCCTGGCCCCCATCGCGCGCGCGATTTTCGGCAGGCGCCTGGGTGCAGGCTTGGTTGGGGCCGCAGCCGGTGCGCTGGCGCTGGTGTTTACTTCCAGTTGGGTCCTGGCCGGCTTGGCTGCGCTCTGCGCGATCGTCTTTGTATTGCTATCGCACGCCGGCGGCGGTTCGGGCTGGAGCGCCGGCGGTGGCGCTGGCGGCTGGGGATCTTCGGCGGGAGGCTGGGGCTCCTCAGGGGCCGACGGCGGCGGTTTTTCCTCCGGCGGGGGCGGCGATTTTGGCGGCGGCGGCGCTTCAGGCGACTGGTAGAAATGGCTGCACTACTGAAACGGCTCGTCCGCATTCTGCGCCACGGATGGCGCGGTGGCGCCCTGCCCATCCCACTGCGTGGCGCTGCGATCGAACGCCTGACGCGGAAAGTGAGGCAATCCGAGCAGCGGCATGGCGGCCAGGTGCGGCTGTGCCTGGAGGCAGGCTTGCCGCCGAGCTATCTGTGGCGAGGCGCGGGGGCACGGGAGCGGGCGATCACGCTGTTTGGCAAGCTGCGCGTTTGGGACACCGAGCACAACAATGGTGTACTCATTTACCTGTTGCTGGCAGACCGTGCCGTGGAAATCGTCGCCGATCGCGGGGTCGCGCGCCGCGTTGCGCCGCAGCAGTGGGAGGACGTCGTGGCCGGCATGTCTGAGCGTCTCCGGAAGGGTGATTTCGAGCAGGCCCTGAACCACGCCATCGACGAAGTCTCGGCGCTGCTGCAGCAGCATTTTCCAGCGCCCGTCCAGTCGGGCGAGGAGCTGAGCAATGAGTTACCCGACGCGCCAGTGATTCGGCCTTGATGGCGAATTAGTCCTAAATCGATAGCTGCCTAGGCTTACTGCATATGCGCTAGAGACTCTTTTTTGTCAAACTTTGTGACCTCCTGGGCAAAAAAAACCGCCCGAAGGCGGTGGTGTGCACGGCCGCGCTGTCAACGCTTTTGCCGGTACTTGCGCAATGCGGCGATCTGCGCCGCCATCACGGCCAACTCGGACTGGGCACGTGCCAGGTCCAGTTCGCCCTTGGCGTTCTTGAGCGCCTCTTCCGCTGCCGCCTTGGCCGAAGCGGCCTTCTCGTCGTCAAGGTCCTTGCCGCGCACCGCGGTATCGGACAAGACGGTCACGCAATCGGGCTGGATCTCGAGGATGCCCCCGGCGACGAAGACGAATTCCTCGCTGCCATCGGCCATCTCAATGCGTACCGAGCCCGGTCGGATGCGGGTGATCAGCGGAGTATGGCGCGGGTACACGCCCAGTTCGCCCGCCTCGCCAGGCAGGGCAACGAAGTTCGCTTCGCCAGAGAAGATCAGTTCTTCGGCACTTACGACGTCCACGTGGATGGTGTTGGCCATTCAGGATTCCTTTGGGGCAAAGTCTTTGAACCGTTGCCGGCAGCGCACAAAAGCGTTGCCGGCGCGAGATTCAAGCCATCTTCTTGGCTTTTTCGAAGGCTTCGTCGATGGTGCCGACCATGTAGAAGGCCTGCTCGGGAAGATGGTCGCACTCGCCGGCCACGATCATCTTGAAGCCACGGATGGTCTCTGCCAGGGTGACGTACTTGCCGGGAGCGCCAGTGAACACTTCGGCAACGTGGAAAGGCTGCGACAGGAAACGCTGGATCTTGCGCGCACGGGCAACGGTCAGCTTGTCTTCGGGAGCCAGTTCGTCCATGCCCAGAATGGCGATGATGTCGCGCAGTTCCTTGTAGCGCTGCAGCGTGTTTTGGACACCGCGCGCGACGTTGTAATGCTCCTCGCCGACCACCTGCGGATCGAGCTGGCGGCTGGTCGAATCCAGCGGATCGACTGCAGGGTAAATACCCAGCGCAGCGATGTCGCGCGAGAGCACAACGGTGGAGTCCAGGTGCGCAAAAGTGGTCGCAGGCGAGGGATCGGTCAAGTCATCCGCTGGGACGTACACGGCCTGGATCGAGGTGATCGAACCCACCTTGGTCGAGGTGATGCGCTCTTGCAGACGGCCCATTTCCTCCGCCAGCGTCGGCTGGTAGCCCACGGCCGAAGGCATACGGCCGAGCAGTGCGGACACTTCGGTACCAGCCAGCGTGTAGCGGTAAATGTTGTCGACAAAGAACAGCACGTCGCGGCCCTCGTCACGGAAGGATTCGGCAATTGTCAGACCCGTCAGCGCCACGCGAAGGCGGTTGCCGGGCGGCTCGTTCATCTGTCCGTACACCATCGACACCTTGGACTCGCCGAGGTTCTCCAGATTCACGACGCCCGAATCGGCCATCTCGTGGTAGAAGTCGTTGCCTTCGCGGGTGCGTTCGCCCACGCCGGCAAACACCGACAGACCCGAGTGGGCCTTGGCGATGTTGTTGATGAGCTCCATCATGTTCACGGTCTTGCCCACGCCGGCGCCGCCGAACAGGCCAACCTTGCCGCCCTTGGCGAACGGGCACACCAGGTCGATCACCTTGATGCCGGTTTCCAGCAGCTCTTGCGAGGGCGAAAGCTCGTCGTACGCGGGCGCCTTGCGGTGGATGGAGGCGGTCAACTCGTCGCTGACCGGGCCACGCTCGTCAATGGGCGTGCCGAGCACGTCCATGATGCGACCCAGCGTCGCCTTGCCCACCGGCACCGTGATAGGGTTGCCGGTGTTGGACACTATCAGGCCGCGGCGCAGACCGTCCGATGAACCCAGTGCGATGGTGCGCACGATGCCGTCGCCAAGCTGCTGCTGCACCTCGAGCGTGAGCGCCGAGCCCTCGAGCTTGAGCGCATCGTAGATTTGCGGCATGCGATCGCGCGGAAACTCCACGTCGACCACGGCGCCGATGCACTGAACGATCTTGCCTTGGGTCAGCTCGCTGACCGGGGAATTTGCTTGAGCCATGGTTGCTTGCTCCAAAAAATGATTCTGTTGGCCGCCGAAACTCAGACGGCGGCGGCGCCGGCGACGATCTCCGACAGCTCTTTGGTAATGGCCGCTTGGCGCGTCTTGTTGTAGACCAGCTTGAGTTCACCGATCACCGTGCCAGCGTTGTCGGTGGCGGCCTTCATGGCCACCATCCGCGCGGATTGCTCGGACGCCATGTTCTCGGCCACGGCCTGGTAGATGAGCGATTCGACGTAGCGCACCAGCAGCTCGTCGATAACGCTTTGCGCGTCGGGTTCGTAGATGTAGTCCCAGCCGGTCGTCGAACCCTCCGAGGACTGCATGTCTTGGGAAGAAAGAGGCAACAACTGCTCGACCACCGACTCCTGACGCATCGTGTTGATAAAACGCGTGTAGCTCAGGTAGACCGCGTTGATCTCGCCCTTGGCGTACGCGTCGAGCAAGACCTTGACCGGGCCGATGAGCTTGTCCAGATGCGGCGTGTCGCCCAGACCAGTAACGTGGGACACCACCTTGGCGCCCACACGATTGAGAAAGCCCAGCCCCTTGTTGCCAATGGCAACCGCCTCGATGCCGACCCCGGCGCTCTGCAACTCACGCAACTTGCCAGTCACCGCTCGCAGTACGTTGGTATTCATGCCACCGCACAACCCCTTGTCAGTCGTCACGACGATCACGCCCGCTTTCTTGGCGTCATTGATCTTCATGAAGGGATGGGTGTACTCGGGGTTGGCCTGGCCAAGGTGCACGGCAATGTTGCGCACCTTCTCGCTGTACGGGCGAGCCGCGCGCATGCGGTCTTGCGCCTTGCGCATCTTGGACGCAGCCACCATCTCCATGGCCTTGGTGATCTTCTTGGTGTTCTCCACCGATTTGATCTTGCCGCGTATTTCCTTGCCTGCTGCCATGCGTGACTCCTTGTCGTGGCGTCGGCTTTAAGCGAACGATTTCTTGAATGCGGCAACGGCGTCGGTCAAAGCCGCTTCTGCGTCTTTGTCCATCGCCTTGGCGGCTTCGAGTTTTTCCAGCAGCGCGGCGTGGCTGGTTTTGAGGAATTGGTGCAATCCGTGCTCAAAAGCCAGCACCTTCTTGACGTCGATGTCGTCGAGGAAACCCTTGTTGACGGCGAACAAAGTCGCTGCCATCAGCGAAATGGGCAGCGGGCTGTACTGCGCCTGCTTGAGCAATTCCGTCACACGGGCACCGCGGTCAAGCTGCTTGCGGGTGGCGTCGTCGAGGTCCGAGGCGAACTGCGCGAACGCAGCCAGCTCGCGGTACTGGGCCAAGTCGGTACGGATACCGCCAGACAGCGCCTTGATCAGCTTGGTCTGAGCCGCTCCACCGACGCGCGAGACCGAGATGCCGGCATTGATGGCGGGGCGGATACCGGCATTGAACAGACTGGTTTCCAGGAAGATCTGTCCGTCGGTGATGGAAATCACGTTGGTGGGCACGAACGCGGACACGTCGCCGGCCTGCGTTTCAATGATGGGCAGCGCGGTCAGCGAACCGGTCTTGCCCGTGACTTCGCCTTTGGTGAAGTCTTCGACGTATTTTTCGCTCACGCGAGCGGCACGCTCGAGCAGACGGCTGTGCAGATAGAACACGTCGCCAGGATAGGCTTCGCGGCCTGGTGGACGGCGCAGCAGCAAGGACACCTGACGATAAGCAACCGCCTGCTTGGACAGGTCGTCGTACACGATGAGCGCGTCCTGGCCGCGGTCGCGGAAGTACTCGCCCATCGTGCAGCCGGAATAGGCCGACACATACTGCATGGCTGCCGATTCCGATGCCGACGCAGCGACAACGATCGTGTATTCCATCGCGCCGGCCTGCTCCAGCGCGCGCACCACGTTTTTAATGGAAGAGGCCTTCTGGCCGATGGCGACGTACACGCAGGTAACGCCTTGGCCCTTCTGGTTGATGATGGCGTCAATGGCGACCGCCGTCTTGCCGGTCTGCCGGTCGCCAATGATCAGCTCGCGCTGGCCACGGCCAATTGGTACCATCGAGTCGATGGACTTCAAACCGGTCTGCAGCGGCTGATCCACCGATTTGCGGGCGATCACACCAGGTGCCACCTTTTCGATGACGTCCGTCATCTTGGCATTGATCGGGCCCTTGCCGTCGATAGGCTGACCCAGGGCGTTGACGACGCGGCCAATCAGCTCGGGGCCGACGGGCACTTCCAGAATGCGGCCTGTGCATTTGACGGTGTCGCCTTCGGAGATGTGCTCGTACTCGCCCAGAATCACCGAGCCGACCGAGTCACGCTCGAGGTTCAGCGCCAGGCCGTAGGAAGGCGTGCCGTCGGCGGTGGCTGGGAATTCGAGCATTTCGCCCTGCATCACGTCCGACAGGCCATGGATGCGCACGATGCCGTCGGACACTGACACCACGGTGCCCTGATTGCGGATGTCGGAACCGACTGCGAGACCTTCGATGCGGCTCTTGATCAGTTCAGAAATTTCTGCGGGATTGAGTTGCATGACTCTTTCCTTCTTTCTTTGGTTTGCCTAGGGGCCCAGCGCGCACTCAGGCGGTGAGGGCGGCTTTCATTTGTTCAAGACGGGCTTTGACCGAGGTGTCGAGCACCTCGTCGCCCACCACCACGCGCACGCCACCGATGAGGGACTCATCGCGCTGCACGCTCAGGTTGAGCTTGCGGGAGAAACGCTTCTCGAGCGTGGAGCCCAGCTCTGCCAAGGCCGCGTCGGTCATATCAAAAGCGCTGTAGACCACCGCGTCGGATGAGCCGCGCTGGCGATTGACCAGGGCACGGAATTGGGCGGCGATTTCGGGCAGAGCTTCGACGCGGCCGTTGTCAATGACGGTGCGCAGGAAGTTTTGCGCCATGGCCGGCAACGTTTCACCGGCAACGGCGCTCATCACGCCATACAGCTGCTCCGAAGTGACCTTGGGGTTGCCGACGAGCTGCTGCAGTGCCGGGCTGGCGGCGACAGCGCCCAGTCGATCTGCCCATTCGAGCGCGGTGCGCGAGGCACCTTCGCCCTGGTCCGCACAGGCCTTGAACAAGGCTTCCGCGTAAGGGCGGGCAATGGTCGCGATTTCGGCCATGTGTGCGCCCCTTACAGTTCGGTCTTCAGGCGGGTGAGCAGTTCGGCATGGACGCCGGAATCGACCTCCTTGCGCAGGATCTGCTCAGCGCCCTTGACGGCCAGCACAGCCACCTGCTCGCGCAGGGTTTCGCGCGCCTGTACGGCCTGCTGCTCGGCTTCGGAACGGGCAGCCGCCACGATCTTGGCGGCCTCTTCGCTGGCACGAACCTTGGCTTCTTCAATGATGGCTTGGGCGCGGCGGTCCGCGTCGGCAAGGCGCGTCGCCGTCTCGTTGCGCGCCTGCGACAACTCCTGCTCGACGCGCTGGTTCGCGGCGCTCAGCTCGGACTTGGCACGGTCGGCGGCAGCGAGGCCATCGGCGATTTTCTGGGCTCGTTCATCCAGCGCCTTCGCCACCGGGGGCCACACGAATTTCATCGTGAACAGCACCAGGATCAGGAAGACGATGGCCTGAACGAACAGGGTCGCATTGATACTCACGGCAACACCTTTCTCAGTGGGCGTTGAAGGGAGCTTAGGCCAGGACGAAGGGGTTGGCGAAAGCGAACAGCAGAGCAATGGCCACGCCGATCAGGAAGGCGGCATCGATCAGACCGGCAAGAATGAACATCTTGGTTTGCAGTTCATTGATCAGCTCGGGCTGGCGTGCAGAAGCCTCCAGGAACTTGCCGCCCATCAGGCCGATGCCAATGGATGCGCCAATGGCGCCGAGGCCCACGATGAGACCGCAACCCAGAGCGACGAGACCGAGAATGTTTTCCATGATGACTCCTGATTGAAAAAAGCTAAGTTGAAAAAGAAAGCGAAATGGTCAGTGGGCTTCATGCGCCTGGCCGAGGTAAATCAGCGTCAGCATCATGAAAATGAAGGCCTGCAGGGTGATGATCAAAATGTGGAAGATCGCCCAGATCGAGCCTGCAATGATGTGCCCCAGCGGGAGCAACACACCAGAGAGCGACATGGCAGCCGCGCCACCCATCAGGGCGATCAGCATGAACACCAACTCACCAGCGTACATGTTGCCAAACAGTCGCATGCCGTGCGAGACCGTCTTGGCGACGTATTCAATGATCTGCATGAAGAGATTGATCACACCCAGAATCAGCGCAAAAATCGGGTTCTTGCTGGTACCGAAGGGCGCCGTCACCAGCTCGTGCAGCCAGCCGCCCAGGCCCTTGATCTTCACGCTATAGATCAGGCACAGGATCAGCACCGACGTGGAAAGTCCGAGTGTGGTCGAGAGGTCGGCTGTTGGCACGACGCGCAGGTAGGCGTGGCTGGGGTCGTGGCCCGCAGCGCCGTAAATTTGCGCCCAGATGGCGGGCAGCAGATCCACGGGCAGCAGGTCCATGGCATTCATCAGGAAAATCCAGACAAACACCGTCAAGGCGAGTGGAGCAATCACTTTGCGGCTTTGCGCATTGTGGATGGTGGCCTTGGCCTGCGTGTCCACCATTTCCACCATCATTTCCACCGCCGCCTGCCAGCGCCCCGGCACGCCGGAGGTCGCCTTGCGCGCAGCGAGCCAGAAGAAAAACAGCCCCAGCGCACCAACGACGACGCTGACGATGACGGAGTCGTAATTCACGACCGAGAGGTCGATGACGGACTTTTGCTTGATGTTCTGGAGATGCTGCAGGTGGTGAACGATGTATTCACTTGCAGTCGGAGCGTGCGCTTCTGCGGCCATCGGACAACTCTTCTCTCAATCAGTCGTTTTTCGGACACTGGTGCGCACCAAAAGCACGAACCAGTACGTTTTCATCGTCACCACCATCGCGACCAACAACGCCAGCCAGTGGGGCGACTGAAGCCAGCGCACAGCCATCCAGAGCATGGCCACGGTCAGCGCAATCTTTGCCATTTCCCACACGAACAAACCCATCAGCACACCGCCAACGGATTGCCTTGCACGCGCCATGCCGCGCGCAAAAAGCGCGGAAGGCACTACCACACACAAGGCGCCCCAGGCAGCAGACCCCGCGACTGCGCGATCCTGGGTAATGAGCCAGGCCAGCAATGTGACCAATGCGCCCACCACCAACTGCCCCAACACCAGACGCCAGACAGACTGCGCGGGATGGCGTTTGCGCCATTCGCGCGCCTGATCGGGCGTCAGCGGCTTGAACTCGGGTTCTTCGTCCTCAGCTTCGTGCCTGGGGGCAACTGGATTCACATGGGCCTCCCCCAGAGCGGCGTGTCGAAATTTTTTCGAAAGCCTCTTATTATAAGTAAAAACCCGTGGCCAGTGCCAATTTTTGCACACTGTGGGTTTTTGTCGGCACGCAACGTGGCGCAAATGTCCGTTTTGCACCTGCAGCACAACTCCTGCACGGCCGATCCAACCTGAGCAAGTTTCCCGCATGGTCATGCCTCCCGTTCCGCCCCAACCCGCCGACGCCGCCATCGCTTCCGACACCCGCAAGAATTCCTTGATCACCTACCCGTCTCGGTTTCCAATCAAGGTCATGGGAGCCAATGAGCAGGGTCTGGTGCCCGCCCTGACCGAAGTTGCCAAACGCTTTGATCCGCAGTTCGACGCGGCCGGCATCGAACTGCGGCCCAGTCGCACCGGCAAGTACCTGGGCGTCACACTGATCGTGACCGCGCGCAGCCGTGAGCAGCTCGATGCGCTGTACCTGGCTCTCACCTCGCACCCGCTGGTGAAGGTGGTTCTTTGAGCGAGCCGGATCCCACCGGCATCGAGGTGCGCCGCCTGGGCCAGGTGGCGTACGCCCCGACCTATGCCTCGATGCAAAGCTTCACCGACGAACGGGACGCAGCGACCCCCGATCAGCTGTGGCTGTGCGAGCATCCGCCGATCTTCACCCAAGGCATATCGGCCCGGCCCGAGCATCTGCTGCAGACAGGCAACATTCCGGTCGCCTCCAGCAACCGCGGCGGAAAGGTCAGTTTCCACGGCCCCGGACAGGTCGTCGCCTACCCTTTGATCGACTTGCGCCGTGCCGGCTACTACGTCAAGGAATATGTCTATCGGGTAGAAGAAGCGGTCATCCGCACGCTGGCCCATTTCGGCGTGACCGGGCACCGCGTGGCTGGCGCCCCGGGCATCTATGTGCGTCTGGACGATCCGGCCAGCCACCGGGCGCTCGCGCAGCGGCCGCGCCACATGCCGGCGGGCGCGCTGATACCGGAACCAGACTTCACCGGTCTGGGCAAGATCGCAGCGCTGGGCATCAAGGTCACTCGGCATTGCACTCTGCACGGCGTGGCGCTCAATGTGGCGATGGACCTGGAGCCGTTTGGCCGCATCAACCCATGCGGCTACAGGGGTTTGCGCACGGTGGACCTTTCTACAATCGGGGTCCATACCACTTGGGCTGAGGCTGCAGACGTGCTTGGCAAGCACTTGGTCTCGCGCCTTGCACCCTGAATCTGAAGCCACGCCATGAGCACCACCGACGTCGTCCGCGAAGCGCAATCGAGCGCCGATTACAACCCGCTTGCCAAACAGAAGGCAGCCGCCAAGCTCTCGCGCATTCCCGTCAAGGTCGAGCAGGGCCCTGTGCTCAAGAAGCCCGAGTGGATCCGCGTCAAGGCGGGATCGCCCAGCACCCGGTTCTACGAAATCAAATCCATCCTGCGCGAGCACAAGCTGCACACGGTGTGCGAGGAGGCGAGCTGCCCCAATATTGGAGAATGCTTTGGCAACGGCACCGCCACCTTCATGATCATGGGCGACAAGTGCACGCGCCGCTGCCCGTTTTGCGACGTGGGCCACGGCCGGCCCGACGCGCTCGACAAGGACGAGCCCGTGAACCTGGCGCGCACGATTGCCGCGCTGCGCCTGAAGTACGCGGTGATCACCAGCGTGGACCGCGACGACCTGCGCGATGGCGGTGCCGGGCATTTCGTCGAGTGCATACAAAATATTCGCGCCCTCTCACCGGCCACGCGGATCGAAATCCTCACGCCGGATTTCCGCGGGCGCGACGAGCGCGCGCTGGAGATCTTCAAGACCGGCTTGCCGGACGTGATGAACCACAACCTGGAGACCGCCCCCCGCTTGTACAAGGAGGCGCGCCCGGGAAGCGACTACCCGTTCTCCCTCAACCTCCTGAAGAAATTCAAGGACCGTTACCCAGACGTTCCGACCAAGAGCGGCATCATGGTGGGCTTGGGCGAGACCGATGAAGAAATTCTGGCCGTGATGCGCGACCTGCGCGCGCATGGCGTGAGCATGCTCACCGTGGGCCAATACCTGGCGCCCAGCAGCAGCCACCTGCCGGTGCGCCGCTACGTGCACCCCGACCAGTTCAAGCGGATCGAGGAAGCCGCCTACGCCATGGGTTTCTCGCACGCCGCCGTCGGCGCCATGGTGCGTTCGAGCTACCACGCGGACCAGCAGGCGCACGCTGCAGGCGTTTGACGCAAGCGCCTCCTGTGCAGGGCGCCGGTGCTGGAATACGGGAAATTTCTTATCGTTTTATGCCTCTAGCGCTTACTGTATAAGCTTTTGGAGCTATCTTTTTTGTAGCTTTCATGCGCCGCACAGGCGCGCCGAATCGCCGCTTTCAAGCACCTGCTGAGCCCACAACGCAAGCTTTCGCGTGTCAGAACGCAAGATTTCCTGCTTGATGGCCAGAATTTGTGCCGGGTGCATGGAAAAGCTGCGCAGTCCCAGCCCCAGCAGCAGCTTGGTCAGCGTCAGGTCGCCCGCCATTTCTCCGCAGACCGACACGCTCTTGCCGCGCGCGCGGCATTCGGCGATGACGCCTGCCACCAGCGCCAGCACGGCCGGATGCAGGGGGTCATAGAGATCGGCGACCGCCTCGTCGGCGCGGTCAATGGCCAGGGTGTACTGAATCAGGTCGTTGGTGCCAATCGACAGGAAATCGAAATGGCGCAGAAACATCCGCACCGTGAGCGCTGCTGCGGGCACCTCGATCATGGCGCCCAGGCGCACGGCACCATAGACCGCACCGCGGTCGTCGAGTTCGGCCTGGGCCAAGCGCACATGGTCCAGCGTCTGCCGGATTTCTTCCGCGTTCACGATCATCGGAAACATCAAGTTCACGCGCCCGTGCGCGGCAGCGCGCAGCACCGCGCGAATCTGCACACGGAACATGGCCGGATCGGCCAGGCTCCAGCGTATGGCCCGCAGCCCCAGGGCCGGGTTGAGCGAGTCGTCCTTGCGCATGCGGTCCAGCGGCTTGTCGGCGCCGATGTCCAGCGTGCGGATGGTGACAGGCAGCCCCTGCATAGCGTCCACGGCCTCGCGATAGGCCAGGTACTGCTCCTCTTCGTCGGGGAGCTTGCCGCCGCGTCCCATGAACAGGAATTCGGTGCGAAACAAACCCACTCCGACCGCACCGGCGGCGATTGCCGCGCCGCCGTCTGCCGGCAGTTCGATGTTGGCGAGCAGTTCCACCTTCTGACCATCGAGCGTGACGCAGGGCGTATGGCGCAAGCGGCCCAGGCGTTCGCGCTCAAGTTCGATCTGGCGCTGGCGAAAGCCGTATTCGGCCAGGATGATGGGCGAGGGGTCGACGATCATCACGCCTGCGTCGCCATCGATGATGACCCAGTCGTCCTGGCGCACCAGCTGGCTGGCCGCGCGGGCACCCACCACCGCGGGAATGTCCATGCTGCGCGCGACGATGGCGGTGTGCGAGGTCTTTCCGCCGACGTCGGTGACGAAACCGGCAAACACGCTTTTCTTGAACTGCAGCATGTCGGCGGGTGAGAGGTCGTGCGCCACCAGCACCAGCGGAACGTCCAGGCTGTCGTCGAGCAACAGGTCCTGCTGCGTCTTGCGTCTGGGGCTGGCAGCAGGCGGCGCCACAGGGTTGGGAGCGCCCTTCATGTGGCGCAAGATGCGCTCGACGACCTGTTCGAGATCGGCCTTGCGCTCGCGCAGGTACTCGTCCTCCATTTCATCGAACTGGCGCGCGATCAGCTCAAGTTGGGTGGTCAGCGCCCATTCGGCGTTGTAGAGGCGGTCGGTAATCCAGTGCTTGACGCCCGAGACCAGCATTTCGTCCTGCAGCAGCATGAGGTGCACGTCCAGCAAGGCGGCCAGCTCGGGAGGTGCGTCGGCTGGCATCTCGGCTTGCAAGCGCAAAAGCTCTTGCATGACTGCGTTGCGTCCGCTGCGCACGCGGTCGATTTCGTCCTGGACCTGCTCCGGCTCGACGAAGTAATGGGCCACGTCCACGCGGCTCGAACCCACCAGCACCGCGCGGCCGATCGCAATGCCTCGGGCAACGGCCAGGCCCGGGACCGAGAACGTCATCCCCGGCACCTCCGGGCATCGGTCTGAGACGGCAGGCAAGGCGTGGGCGCCATCACTGCCCTTCCCCGAATTTGTCGTCAATCAACGCGACCAGGGCCTCCATTGCTTCCTGCTCCTGCTCACCGTCGGTTTCGATCTCGATTTCGGCGCCCATGCCGGCGGCCAGCATCATCACTCCCATGATGCTCTTGGCGTTGATGCGCCGCTCGCCCCGGCTCATCCAGACGTCGCAGGGGAAGCCTGCTGCGGCCTTGCTGAGCTTGGCGGAGGCACGGGCATGCAGGCCGAGCTGGTTGCTAATGGTCTTGCGGATCTTGATCATGGAAGTGGCATCCCGGGTTCGGGGGCGCCCACTGCCACTTGCATCACGCCCTGGGTGCCGCCGACGACGGCGCGCTGGACCAGCAGGTCGAGCGTCTCGGCGCGGTAGCTCACGGCGCGCAGCAGCATGGGCAGGTTGACCCCGGTCACCAGCCGCGCATGCGCCAAAGCTTCAGCCAAACGCCGCGCGACATTGCAGGGCGTGGCTCCGAACAGATCCGTCAGCACCAGGACGGGGCGCTTGCCGCAGTCCTGCAGCAGGTCGCGTGCGTGCTCAAGCGTCTGGTCTGGCGGGGCATCGGCCTGCACGTCCAGCGCGCACAAGTCGCTCGCGCAATCGGCGAACACGTGCAGGGCACATTCGCGCAGGGCGCTGGCGAGCGGTTCGTGGGCGATGAGAAAAATGAGCGTATTCATGCAGGATGTGGCTGGGCGTGCAGCGCAAGCATTATGGCTGCCCGGGCTTGCGCAAAAACCACAGCCACGCAAACAGGTTGCAGGCCAGATACCCGCCCAGCGCGGCCCGAAACGCTCCCAGCAGATCCAGCCCCGCAGCGACAAAGCCGTCGACTGCCAGGCCGATGCCCCACTGCAGGACAAACACGCCTGCGAACACCACGAGGTTGAAGGCGGACAAAGCCCGTCCCGCGAGCCTGGCGTCAAAGGCCGCCGCCACCGCTGGCAGCGACAGCGACATCACCGTGCAGGAGATGCAGTACAGCGCCCACGCGGCAGCGCCAGCCTGTGCGCCCAGCCGCAAGATGGCGAGCAGGATGCACAGCGACAACGGCAGGCCCCAGGCCATCACCCGGTTGACGTCCACGGCGTGGCGCGCCATCCAGGGCCCGAGCAGCCCCCAGCCCCAGAAGGTGCAGAGCATGGAGACATTGATCCAGAACAGTCCGGTGGCCGCTTGCAGCTCGTTGTACCCCGCAACCCGCTGCATCCAGGGCCCTGCCCACAAGGTCTGCATGGCGATCATGCCGCCATAAGTAAAAAAGCCCATGGGCGCAAGGCGGCGAAAGTAGGCATGGCGCCATACCTCTCGATAGCCCTCCGCAGGGGCTGACGCTGGCAAGGTGCCGGACGCTTGCGCTCCCGTGCTCCAGCGTGGAACGGCCAGCGCAATCCACGCCCCGGCAAGCAGCAGCAGAGCCGCAATGGCCCAGAACAGCGCGCGCCAGCCCCATACGGGCAGCAGCCACTGCACCGGCAGCGTGGACGCGACCATGCCCAGCGAGCCTGTCATCAACATCCAGGCATTGGCCCGCAGCTGCGCCGCGGGGCCGAACCAGCGGCGGTATCCCGTGAGCGGCGCCATGAGGCAGGCGCTGACCCCTGCGCCAAACAGCAGCCGTCCCGCCAGCAGCGCTCCGAACCCGGTAGCCAGCGCAAACACCCCGCAGCCGAGTACGGCAACCCCCAGAAAAGCCAAAAGGACATGCCGCGGACCATGGCGGTCGAGCCAATGGCCCAATGGCAGCTGCGTGAGTGCAAAACCGAGAAAATAGCCGCCAGACAGCAAGCCCAGGTCGGCAGCGCCGAGTCCAAACGCCTCGGCCAGCGTGGGTGCCAGTGTTGCGGTGACGGCACGCAGCAGAGCGGCAAGAAAGTAGGCCGCGGCGAATGGCAGGAAAACCCATACCGCCACGCGGCGCGCCAAAAAATTCACCGCAGCACCAGTGCCTCGAAAAACACATCGGCTAAAGCGCGCGGCAACTCACTGCCGTAGACCATGGCATGGCAGACATCGACGGAACTTTGTCGTACGCGCGCGAACCATGCAGCTTGGAGCTGCATGGCGCCGCCTTGGGGCAGGACGCCGGTGGCTCGCGTGCGAACCGACTGTGGCAGGCCAAGCGCGCCATGCGGTTGAAACGGCTCGTCCTTCGCATCCTGGGCCTGCGCAGCCGCCAGGACTGCGGCACGCCAGTGCGCCAGCGCAGCTCCCGCGCCCGACGGTTGCGCGAGGGCCGCGCACGCGACGGCGAAGGTGACTCCCGCGGCTTCGCAGCTTTGCATGGTCATCTTGACGGTCTGGCCGACCAAGGGCACGTCGCGCTGTGCACGCTCGGGCTTGCACGGCAGGCCGACTTCCAGCGCCAGATCGGACAGAGGCAGCGTGCGCCATTCCAGCGCCGGGCTGCAGCCGATCAAAAGCGCCACCACCAGGCTCTGGGCAAGGGAAATGACAATACGCACAACAGGATTATGAGCAGGCTGGACAGAAACACCCCCGGCTTGTGCCAAAGGCAACCCGGGAACCCTTGGGGCCAAGCGCGGCTCTGATCGCTTCAGAGCGATGCATGTCGCACAATCGCTCCCTGTTGTTGTTGCGGGAACCGTTATGGGTACGAAAAAGGTGTGGGCCGTGGCCGCCATTGCAGCGTTTGCTGCGCTGGGGGCATGGCTGTTCGTGGACGCTGGCCCCGCGCCCGCGCCGCAATCGACCTTCGTTTTGCTCGATGCAAGCACGCGGACGACAGAGGACTTGCGTGGCAAGGTCACCCTGGTGAACTTCTGGGCCACGAGCTGCACGACCTGCGTCGCCGAGATGCCCGAGCTGGCTGCCACGCATCAGAAGTACCACGCCCAGGGGTATGACACGCTGGCCGTCGCCATGCATTACGACCCGCCCAGCTACGTCGTGAACTTTGTGGAGACGCGCAAGCTGCCGTTTCAGGTGGCGCTGGACAACACCGGAGCCATTGCCAAGGCCTGGGGCGACGTGCAGCTCACGCCCACGAGTTACTTGGTCAACAAGCGGGGCGAGATCGTCAAGACCTACGTCGGCGCGCCCAGGTTTGACGAACTGCACCGCTTGATCGAATCGCTGTTGGCCGAAAGCTGATTCGACCAAATTTTCTGCTTAGATTGGCTTCCAGCGCTTGATGGACAAGGGCCGGAAGCTATTCATTTCATAGCATTCATTTGTTTCGGTAGTTGTCGTGGCAGGCCTTGCAGCTCTTGGCCGTGTCGCCGAATGCGGTCTTGAGCTTGTCCAGGTCGCCCGTCTTGGCGGCGGCAGCCAGCTTGACCGTCTCGGCCGCCATCTTGTCGGCGTGCTCGCGAAATTTCGCCTGCTCGGTCCAGATTTCGGGCTTGGCCTTGGTCTCGCGGCCTTTGTCGGTGCCGGGGCCAAAGCCGGCCCAGGGCAGCTTGGCCAGGATCACGACCATGTCGGCGTTTTCCTGGGCCGCTTTGGCGTCGAACGGCATCTTGCCATTGGCCATCGCGCCGATGCGGCCGAAATGCTGCCCCATCACGAACAAGACACTTTGGCGGTACTTGATCGCGTCTTCGGGTTTTTCAAACTGGGCCGCGGCGGGGGCGACAAAGCTCAGCGCGGCGACAGACACGGTGAGGGCGGCAAAGGGTTTCATGGGCATCCTTGTTGAGTGAACTGCAGCGCCGAGTATCGCGCTTGGCGACAAGGCGGCGGAAGCACGCCACAATGCCAGAGTTTTTCACTCCTGCATTCGCACCCCGACCCGTGGCAAGGGACTGGGGCGCGTTGCCCTGCCACCATGGGACAAAGCGTTCGTATCTGGGATCTGCCCACCCGAATTTTTCACTGGTTGCTGGCCGCGCTGGTGGTCGGCAGCGTGGTGACCGCCAACATCGGCGGCAATGCGATGGCATGGCACATGCGCATCGGAATGGTCATCCTCTCGCTGCTGCTCTTTCGCGCGGTTTGGGGTCTGGTCGGGGGACATTGGTCCCGGTTCTCCTCGTTCGTGGCTTCTCCGGCTACGGTATGGCAATACGCGCGCGGACGCGTCGCCGAGCCGGCCGGGCACAGCCCGATGGGTGCGCTTTCGGTCTTGGCACTGCTGATCGCGCTGGCACTGCAGGCGGGCGCGGGCTTGTTCAGCGACGATGAAATTGCGTTTTCCGGTCCTTTCACTGCCTTGATTTCGTCGCAACGCGTCTCTCAAGCGACCTGGTACCACACCGAAGTGGGCCCATGGATCGTGATCGCGCTGGTGCTGCTGCATCTGGTGGCGATCGGCTACTACACGCTGGTGCGGCGCAAAACGCTGCTGCGTCCGATGGTTCTGGGTGACAAGCTGCTGGACGCTTCTGTGCCTGCATCCCGCGACGACGCTCGCAGCCGGTTGCTGGCCCTGGCACTTTGGGCGGCCTGCGGGGGCGTGGTGGTTGCAGGGGTGAAGTGGCTGGGCTGATGCCCGTTCCCGCGTGTCCTACACTCAAGACCCGTTGTTTCGACGCCCCTGCGCCCGTGCCAAGCCCGACCGTCATCGTCTCCAACCCCACCGACTCCGAGGCCCTGGCCGTGGTCCGAGCGCTGTTTGAGGAATACGCCGACAGCCTCAGCGTCGACCTGTGTTTTCAGAATTTTCGTGAGGAGCTTGAAGATTTGCCTGGCGACTACGCGCCCCCACGAGGCGCCCTGCTACTGGCCGTCGTCGATGGGGTGCCGGCGGGCTGCTGCGCGCTGCGGCCCATCGACAACTCGGACTATCCCAACGCCGCGGAGATGAAGCGCTTGTTCGTACGCAAGGCCTTTCGCGGTTTTGGCCTGGGGCGCCAGTTGAGCGAAGGCATCCTGGATGCTGCACGCCAGGCAGGCTACACCAGTGTGCTGCTCGATACCCTCGACGAGATGGAATCGGCGCGGGCCCTCTACAACGAGCTGGGTTTCGTGGAGATTCCACCGTACTACCACAACCCGATTGCGGGCGCGCACTACCTCAAGGCCGACATTCCGTAGCCCCCTAAAAGAAACGGCCCGACAAGGCGGGCCGTTTTCTGCTGCGCCGAAAAGCGCAGGACGTCTGCAGTATCAGACCAATGCGGCCTTGGTCACCAGCTTGGTGGCCACCCAGTTCTTGGTCTTCGAGAGCGGACGGCTTTCGGTGATCTCGATCACGTCGCCTGTCTTGTACTCGTTGTTCTCGTCGTGCGCGTGGTATTTGCTCGACTTGCCGACGATCTTGCCGTACAGCTCGTGCTTGACACGGCGCTCGATCAGCACGGTCACGGTCTTTTCACGCTTGTCGCTGACCACC
>JAMLIT010000048.1 GCA_023954035.1 Burkholderiaceae bacterium
CGCGCTACCATGTCGGACCGCGCCCACACAAGGCTTCTTGCTGACATGGACACCCTCCCAACCGCCAAGGCACCTGCCAAGCCGCACGACAAGGCCTACCTGCACAGCCTGCTGGCGCGGCGCAACCAGGACAGCAGTCTGCAGGCAGAAATCGACGCGGCCATCGAAGCCGCCTTTGTGCGAACGGTGTCCATGCTGGTGCTGGACATGTGCGGCTTCAGCAGCACCACGAGCCGGCTGGGGGTCATCCACTTCCTGGCCATGGTCCACCAGATGGAGCAAGCGGCCAGGCCGGCGATTCTGGGCAATGGCGGCGTCGTGATCAAACAAGAGGCCGACAACCTCTTTGCCGTGTTTACGGACCCGGTGCACGCCCTGGAGGCCGCGCTTGACATTGGCCGCGCGCTCGACGCCATGAACGCGGTGCAGCCGCCAGACAGTGCATTGCAGGTCAGCATGGGCATTGGTTTTGGCCCCACGTTGGTGATTGCCGAAAGCGATTTGTTCGGCGCGGAAATGAACCTGGCCTGCAAGCTGGGCGAAGACATTGCCGGCCCAGGGCAAATCCTTCTGACACCTGCCGCCGTCGCCGCCCTGCCCTCGGCGCAATACCGCTTTCACGAAATTTCTCCCACCATTGGCGCGGGAGCGCAGGGCGCTTTCGAATTTGAAGCCCGCTTGGTGAAGAAACCGCTGGGCAGCTCTGGCCTGAGATGATCGCGCCATGCCACGCATCTTCCCTTCCCTTCGCCCCACCCCAGCGCCTCCACCCGAATCCGCACCGAACGCCGCCGTGGACGCTGCCGCCCGCCGCGCCCGCAAGCTGCTCAACCGCCGCGCCATCGTGGCGGCGGTGGCCAGCACGGTTCCGGTGCCCGGCCTGGATTGGGCGGTGGACGCTGCCCTGCTGTCCCGCTTGCTGCCGCAGATCAGCGCCGAGTTTGGGCTGACGCCTGAGCAACTCGATGCGCTCGACCCGCACAAGCGCGAGCAGGTGCAAAAGGCCGTCGCCATGGTGGGCTCGGTGTTGATTGGCAAGTTCATCACCCGCGATCTGGCGCTCAAGGCGGTGCGCACCGCGGGCATGCGCATGACCACCAAGCAGTTGAGCAAATACGTGCCACTGGCCGGCCAGGCGGTGTCGGCCGCCCTGGGCTATGCCACCCTGCGTTTTCTGGGCGAGCAACACATCCGCGATTGCATTGCGGTGGCCGAGGCAGCGCAACTCAGGCTGCCGCCACCTGCCCTCTGATCGCTATTTATTTTGTAGCTTCTAACGCTTATGGATAAAGCGCTAGCGCCATTTTTTACATAACTTTTCGGTTACGCAGAGCGTGGGCTTCCTGCGGGGCGGGAGCCGGGCGCGTACCCTGCCGCCGCCCTTTGTGATAGCCCCGAATGCGTTGGGATGAGGGGTCGGCAAGGAGGTCCGACCCGCGCTCTCATCCTTGTCTGTCGCCCACTCTGAAACAGCTACAGACTCGGCGTTTGGCCCAGACTCTTAGCCCATGGCAGCCCGGTTCAAGCCCACGCACACTCGCAAGTGAAGTGGCGCAAAAACTCCGGCTGCTTGACGATCTTGACGCCGCGAATGCTGGCCGCTTTCTCTTTGACCTCGGCAATCACCTCGGCCGCGTAGTCGAAGTGCGACTGGGTGTACATGCGGCGCGGGAACGCCAGGCGCACCAGCTCCATGTTGTGAAAAGTCTCGGTGCCGTCCTGCAGACGCTTGCCGAACATCACCGAGCCGATCTCCACGCCGCGAATGCCGCCTTCCAGGTACAGCGCGTTGCACAGCGCCCAGGCCGGGTAATGCGCCACGGGCATGTCGGGCAGCACGGTTTTGGCGTCGATATAGACGGCGTGGCCGCCGGTGGGCTTGACGAAGCCCACGCCAGCGGCGTCAAGCCGCTCGCCCAGGTATTCGGCCGTGCGCAGGCGGTAGCGCAAGTAATCCTCGTCCATGCCCTCTTCCAGGCCCACGGCCATGGCTTCGAGGTCGCGCCCGGCCAGGCCGCCGTAGGTAGGGAAGCCCTCCATCATGATCAGGCCGTTGCGCACGCCGTCCATCCACTCGTCACTGCGCAGCACGATGAAGCCGCCGATGTTGACCATGGCGTCCTTCTTGGCGCTCATGGTGGCGCCGTCGCAGTACGAGAACATCTCTTTGACAATGTCGCGGATGGGGGTGTTTTCGTAGCCCGGCTCGCGCATCTTGATGAACATGGCGTTCTCCGAGAAGCGGCACACATCCATGATGAAAGGCTTGCCGTACTTCTTGAGCAGCTTGGAGTAAGCGCGGATGTTCTCCATGGACACCGGCTGGCCGCCGCCGGTATTGTTGGTGATGGTGAGCATGCCGAAGGGGATGCGTGCGCCCTCCTTCTGCAGCAGGCTTTCAGCGCGGGCCAGGTCGATGTTGCCCTTGAAGGGATAGATGAGCGCAGGCTGCAGGCCCTCCGGAATGACCAGGTCCACGGCTTCGATGCCAAGGTATTCGAGGTTGGCGCGCGTGGTGTCGAAGTGGCAGTTGTTGGGCACCAGATCGCCTTTTTTGCACACCGCCGTGAACAGCACCTTCTCGGCCGCGCGGCCCTGGTGCGTGGGCACGAAGTGCTGCATGCCGGTGATGTCCTGGATGACTTTTTCCAGCCTATAGAAGCTGCGCGCGCCGGCATAGCTCTCGTCGCCCTCCATGATGGCGCCCCATTGCTTGCTCGACATGGCGCCGGTTCCCGAATCGGTGAGCCAGTCGAGCAGCACGTCTTCGGCGCGCAGCTTGAAGACGTTCAGGTGCGCGGCCGCAAGCAGCTGCTCGCGCTGCTCGCGCGTCGTCATGCGGATGGGCTCGATGCTCTTGATGCGGAAGGGTTCAATGAGGGTTTTGGGCATGGTGGTCTTTGGCCGAAATGAATGAGTGGCGCAAAGTTATCACCAGGGTTTGGGGCGTGGTGTCGGTTAAAAGCAACGTCCCCTGCCCTTTTCCGGGCGTGCTCCAACCACGCGATTTTTTATGCCAAATTGGCTTCTAGCGCTTATCTATCAAGGGCTGACAGCTCTTTTTATCGTAGCGGTCAAAGGTAGGGCGAAAGCAGCCACACCGCCCGGTTGCGCAGCCGCGCAGGCAGGCGCTGGCGCGCCAGCGTCTCGGCGCTCAGCGACGTCGCGTGCGCAATGCGCGTGTCGATCAGCGGCACGAGCGAGCGCACCAGCCCATCGTCGTGGCATTCCAGGTTGTATTCAAAATTCAACCGCAAACTGCGCGCGTCCCAGTTGGTCGAACCGATCAAGGCCCAGCCCGCATCGACGACCAACAGCTTGGCGTGGTCGAAGGGCGCGGGCGTGAGGTAGATGCGGCAGCCCGCGGCCAGCAGGTCGTCGAACTGCGGGCGCATGGCCCAGTCGAGCAGCGGCAGGTTGCTGCGCACCGGCAGCACGATGTCCACCGCCACGCCGCGCAGCGCGGTGGTTTGCAGGGTGCTGAGAATCACCTCGTCGGGCAAAAAATACGGCGTGACAATGCGCACCCGCTGCCGCGCCGCCGCCAGCGCGCCCAACATCACCTGGCGCATGTGGTCCATGTCGGCATCGGGGCCATCGGTCACGCCGCGCGCCAGCACCGAACCGCTGGACTGTGGAACGGCAAACCAGGGCGCGCCATGCAGGCGCTCGCGCGTGGTGAACGCCCAGTCGGTAGCGAAAGCACGCTGCATGTCGGTCACCACCGGCCCGCGCACCTCGAAATGCAGGCAGTGCACTGGAGTGGCCGGCTGCATGCCGATCCAGTGGTTGGCGCTGATGTTCATGCCGCCGGTGAACCCCACCGCGCCGTCCACCACCAGAATCTTTCGGTGGTTGCGCAGGTTCACCTGCGAGAGCACGCGTGTGAACGAAGGCGGCAGGAACGACGCGCACGGAATGTCCAGCGCGCGCAAACGCCGAAGTACCCCGGTAGGCCGGTAGCGCGATCCCACGGCGTCGATCAGCACGCGCACCTGCACGCCTCGCGCCTGGGCGCTCGCAAGCGCCTGCACAAAGGCTTCGCCCACCGCGTCGTTGTGGAAGATGTAGGTCAGCAAAGTCACGGACTGCCTGGCGGCGTTGATGGCCGAAAGCATTGCCGGGTAGGCCGTGTCGCCATCGGACAGGGGCAGCACGCTGTTGCCCGCCAGCAGGGGCTTGCCCGTCACCTGCCGGGCCACGCGCGCCACACCGCCCAGCGGGGCATCCACGGCTTCGTCGGGGACCGCAAAGGCTTCGGCCAGGTCGCCTTCGCTTTGCCAGGCCTCGCGCAGCCCCAGCGCCACCCCGGTGCGCCCAATGCGGTTGATGCCCAGCAGCCAGTACGCCAGCGCACCACCGAACGGCGCCAGCCAGGCCAGGCCGATCCAGCCCACCGCAGTGTGCACTTCGTCCTTTTTCATCAGCGCGTGCAGCGTGACGGCCATGGCGAGTGCTATGTGCACGGAGGAAATCAGCCACAGCGCAAAGCCATGCAGCAGTTGCAGCAGCAGCGTGGGCAAGCTCGATTCCATGCGGCGATGGTAGGCGAGCGCGAGCGGGTCGGGAATGACCGTGCGAAGGCAATGATCGGGGCGTGGCCTCCCCCACGAGGGCCGCCGGGTGTCGGATACTCTGCGCAGGCCCGCGCTCGTACGGCTCCCGTCTGCTCTCAACAGTCCACCATGCGCCATTTCTTTCTCAGGCCCACGCCCCCTGCCCCCGCCCACACGGTGGGCCGCGCAGCATGAGTGCGGCGCAATGGACCATTCTGGCCATTCTCGCGGCCACGGTCGCCATGTTCGTCTGGGGGCGCTGGCGTCACGACATGGTGGCCATGGCCGCCCTGCTGGCCTGTGTGCTGGCCGGCTTGCTGCCCGCGAGCAGCGCCTTTACCGGGTTCGGCCATCCCGCCGTGATCACGGTGGCCTGTGTGCTGGTGCTCAGTCGGGGCTTGCAGACCTCGGGGCTGGTGGACTTGCTGGCGCGCCGCGTGCTGCCAGCCAAGGCGGGCGTGGGCAGCAGTCTGGTGGCGCTGATCGGCCTGGGCGCCCTGCTTTCGGGCTTCATGAACAACGTTGGGGCCATGGCACTGCTCATGCCGGTGGCGGTGCGCCTGGCCGAGCGGCTGCAGCTCGCTCCGGGGCAAGTGCTGATGCCACTGGCCTTCGGCACCATTTTGGGGGGCATGACCACGCTCATCGGCACGCCGCCCAACCTCATCGTCGCCGGTTTTCGCCAGGAGCAGGGCATGGGGAGTTTTGGCATGTTCGACTTCACGCCGGTCGGCCTGAGCGTGGCCCTTGCCGGCGTGCTGTTGATTGCCTTCATCGGCTGGCGACTGGTGCCCGTGCGCAAGCAGGCGGGCATGGAGGGTTTTGACACCGGCGCCTACCTCACCGAAGTGCGCGTGCCCAAGGGAAGCTCCTCGGTCGGCCAGACCCTGAACGCACTGGAGACCGCGCTGGACAAGGCCGGCGCCCAGGTGGTCGGGCTGGTGCGAAACGAGGTGCGTGTGCTCGCGCCCAGCCCCTGGCGCCACGTGGTTGCAGACGATATTTTGGTGATCGAAGCCGACGCTGAGGCCTTGCCTCAATTGCTTGCCGTGCTGGAATTGCGGCTGGAAGAATCCCGGCGGCCGGAGGAAGAGGAGAAGGCCGAGCCCGAAGCCGAGGCACGCGATGCGTCCGCTGGCAACGCCGCGCAGCCAGAAGGGGCCAGCGCTCCCCAAGCGGCTGAGCCGGTCGGCACGGCGGCGCCGCCCGATGAGGCCGCAGACCAGGACGAAGAGGCGGCGCCCACGGCAGAAAGCTCGCGCGACAAGTCGGATATCCGGCTGGTGGAGCTGGTGATCCGTCCGGGCTCAGGCCTGGAAGGGCGCTCTGCCAGCGACTTGCTTTTGCGTACCCGCTACGGCCTGAACCTGCTTGCGGTCTCGCGCCAGGGCCAGCGCGCACGCACGCGGTTGCGCGCCATGCCCTTGCATGCGGGCGACCTGCTGCTGATGCAGGGGCCATTCGAAACCATTGCCGAATTTGCCTCCGACAACGGCTGTGTCCCTCTGGCCGAACGCAAGCTGCACATTCCCAGCCAGCGCAAGGCCTGGCAGGCGGGCAGCATCATGGTGGCGGCCGTGGCGGCGGCGGCGCTGGGCTGGCTGCCAGCAGCCATCGCGTTCGCCATGGCCGTGCTGGCGTCGATGGCTTTGCGCACGGTGTCGCCGCGTGCCGTCTACGAAGCCGTGGACTGGCCTGTGGTCGTTCTGCTGGCGGCCCTGATGCCGGTGGCGGGCGCCATGGAAACCACGGGCACAGCCGATTTGATCGCCCGCTTCATGCTCGACCATTTGGCCCAGGGCCATGCCGTGCTCGGTCTGGGCCTGATCCTGGTGGTCACCATGTTCCTGTCGGACCTGATGAACAACGCCGCCACGGCAGCGGTGATGTGCCCCATTGCCCTGGGCACCGCCAGTGCGCTCGGCGCCAGCGCCGACCCTTTCCTGATGGCGGTGGCGATTGGTGCTTCCTGCGCCTTTCTCACACCCATCGGACACCAGAACAACACCTTGATCCTGGGCCCCGGGGGCTTTCGGTTTGGCGACTACTGGCGCCTGGGCCTGCCGCTGGAGGTGCTGGTGGTGGCCATCAGCATGCCGGTGCTGCTGATGGTCTGGCCCTTGTAGCCCTGCTATGCCAAGGCCTCGAACGCACCCGTCAGACGTTTGGCCAAGCCCTGCCCCAGCCGGTTGGTGATGCCGTAAATCGAAAGCTGCGGGTTGGCGCCCACGCTGGTAGGAAACACCGAGCCGTCGTGCACCGACAGGTTCTCGATCTGCCAGTGCACCCCGTTCGGGCGCACCACCCCCAGCGCCTCGCTGCCCGCCAGGCCGCAGCCGCCCATGACGTGGGCGCTGACCACCTTGGTAAGCAGCGGTTTCATGGCCAGGGCTTCAATGGCGCTTTTCGCTTCGGCCCAGGACCGGTAGGGCCGCGCCATTTCATGCACTGGCAGCACCTCTTGCGCGCCCGCAGCAAACTGGATCTCGGCCATGGCCAGCAGCGCGCGGCGCGCGCCTTCCATCACGAAGTCGGTCAGCGGGTAGTCGAGCACCGCCGAGCCGTCGCCGCGCAGCTGAACGCGGCCTCCGGGCGCCTCGGGATGAAAACCATCGCGCAGCAGGGCGAGCAGCACATGGGTATGCGGGAATTTGGTCAGCAGATCGGCCTGCGCCTGGCCATAGCCCGGCAGGGTGGTCGCCAGGATGACCGGATGCAGCGGGGGCGACTCCAGTTTGAAACCCATGGGGCCGTCGATGGGCTGGTTGTCCATGAAATGGTCGCTGTAGAGCGACTGCGGCGCGCCCGCCCAGCCCTCCACCTTTTGCGCCAGCACAGCGGCCGACATGACCACCGGGTGCAGGAAAGTGCGCGTCCCCAGGCGGCCATGCGGGTCCGGTGCCTTGGAGCGCATCAGCACGGCGGGCGAGTTGATGGCGCCGCCTGCCAGCACGAAATGCTTGGCCACGATGGTCGTTGCAGGCTGGCCCGCATCCACAGGCGCGCCGTTCGGCTGCACCGCAATGCAGCGCAGCGACTGCACCTTGCCACCCGCGAGCACCAGTTGCTCGGCGCGTGTTTCCACCAAAAGCGTGGCGCCCAGGTCCAGCGCCGCCGGAATGGTGGTCACCAGCATCGACTGCTTGGCGTTGGTCGGGCAGCCCATGCCACAGGAACCCAGGTTCCAGCAGCCTTTGACGTTGCGGGAGATGGCGGCCGAAGGAATGCCCAGCTTGTCGGCCCCGCGCCGCAGCAGCTCATTGTTCTCGTTGGGCGCCATCAGCCAGGGCGAAACGTTCAGGCGCCGCTCGGCCTGCTCGAAGTACGGCGCCAGGGCCTCGCGGCCAAAGTCGTCGAGAGCAAAATGCTGCTCCCAGTAGCGCAGCGTGGGCTCGGGCGTGCGAAAAGAACTGGTCCAGTTCACCGTGGTGGAGCCGCCCACGCAGCGGCCTTGCAGAATGGAAATGCCTTTGTCGGCGGTCTTGCGGCTGGCGCTTTCCTGGTAGAGCGTGGGGTAGGCTTCGGATTCGCGCTGTCGGAAGTCGCTGCTGCTTTTGAGCGGCCCTTCTTCGACGATGACAACATCCAGGCCCGCGCGCGTCAGCAGTTCGGCGGTGATCCCCGCCCCGGCGCCCGAACCCACAATGGCCACGTCGCAGATTATTTTTTCAGGCAGCGGGCCGTGCGCGCCGCCCAGCACCTTCCAGCCGCGCTCCAGCCCGGCGCGGATCGGATCGGGAAAATTGCTCATGAATTGGTCCGCCTCTCAAAGAACCAAAGGGCCGGGGTAGCCCACAGACGCCCAGGTGCTTTCGTCGGAAAAATAGGCGCCGCCGACCATTTCGTGCAGCGCCAGGTAGGCCTGCTGGCGCAGGGTGAGGCTGGAAAAGCGCATGCCTTCCAGGGCGGCCTGCACCTGTGCCTCGCTGGCATCCGCCCAAGCCGGCACCAGACCTGCAAGGCCCAAACGCCCCGGCACGGTGCACAGCAAACCCACGAGCTGCGACAGCTCGGCCTGCACCGTCGGCGGCAGGTTGGCGACCAAGGCATCCATGCGATCGACCATGCCGGCCAGTGCCCGGCTGCGTGCCTGCGCATCGGCCGGCAGCGTGCCCTGGAGGATGGCGCGGCCCAGGCTGGTAAAGAGTTCGCGTGCCGACGCGCTAAGGCGCCCCTGCTCCAACCCCGGTTGGAGCAGCACAGCTGCGCCACCGGCCAGCGCCAGCACCACACCCGAGACCAGGCTCAGCTTTAAAAGGGATCGTCTTTGCATCGGACAAATATCGCACGCGCTACCTGCGCGGCTCTAGAGGCTGGCGCCTAGAGGGCATGGGGGTTTTCATCGATGCCGCAGACCGGTGCGCGCGTCACCGTGCTCCCGCTGCTGCTGTCGCGGCGCTGGGCGCTGCGGTAGTGCAGGCGTATGCTCGGGCTATTTTTTGAGTGCGCACGGCAATAGGTATATGCTGGACTGAGGATCAGCGCGCTTTTGGCGCCGTGGCTGGGTACCGATTTGGTGCGCTATCGCAAAGACTTTTTCGCGCGGGCGCGCCCAATGGCCCGTAAGCGGGAGCACCCAGAGGTCAGAGAAGGTCGAATGGATCTTCAACAACTGACCGACACATTTACACAGGCTACGTCCTTACGTGAAAGGCCTGCTCCATGATTCCACCCCATTCGACCGAAGCCACCGATGACCGGGCACAAATGGTTGCCGACGCCGCCGTGGCGCGCTGGGAATCGATGGTTGATGCGCTGACGCCTGTACTCGGGCAACGCGGCGTCGCTGCGCTGTACCGGCGCACCTTGAACGTTGCCGGGCGGGCGCACCCTTGCTTGCTCTTGGCGCACGAAGACACCGAGCCCATTCGTTTCGATCAGCTCAGAAAAGCACTGCGCAAGCAGCCCGCCGACCAGGCCGCGGCAGCCACGGATGCGTCGATCCAGACCTTTCACGAACTCCTCAACAACTTGATTGGCATTCCACTGACCCAAAGGTTGCTCGGCGGCTTGTGGTCTCCAATTTATAGCGGCTCGCCCGTTCAGGACAGATCGAAATGACCGACAAAGTAGAAATCAACCGGCTCGCGACGGGCGTGCCAGGTCTGGATGTCATCCTTGCGGGGGGGCTGCCTGAATTCTCCTTCAACCTCATTGCGGGTCCGCCGGGCTGTGGCAAAACGACGCTTGCGCACCAGATGATGTTCGCACTGGCCACGCCCGAGCGGCCGGCTTTGTATTTCACGGTGCTGGGCGAGCCGCCGCTCAAGATGCTGCGCTATCAGCAGCAGTTTTCCTTCTTCGACAGCAACAAGGTGAACGAGTCCATCCGCTTCATCAATTTGTCGGACGAAACCGTGGCCGGCGACTTGGGGGTGGTGCTGGCAAGAATCACTGAGCTGGTGCAGGAGCACAACCCGGCGCTGGTCTTTGTCGACTCGTTTCGCTCGGTGGTCATGGCCACCCAGGGCCATGGTCAACCGAACAACGACTTGCAAATGTTTGTGCAGCAGCTCGGCATGCTGATGACCACCTGGCAGGCCACCACGTTTTTGATCGGTGAATATTTCAGCGAAATCGATGCGAATCCGGTCTTCACCGTGGCCGATGGCCTCATCTGGCTGCGCCAAAGCGTTGAGCGCAACTCCATGGTGCGCAAGATGCAGATCCTGAAGATGCGCGGGCAACCCACCTTGCCTGGGCTGCACACGTTCCGTATCAACCAGAGCGGGCTTCAGGTTTTCCCCCCGGCTGGACGCGTCCTGCCGGCGCCTCGGTCGGGGCTCGGCGAACCACAGCGCGGTCGCTTGTCCATTGGCGTGCCGGGTCTTGACGACATGCTGGGCGGCGGGGTTCCACGCGGTTATTCGCTGCTGGTTGCCGGCCCTTCAGGCTCGGGCAAGAGCATTCTGGCCGCCGCGTTCCTGGCCGAGGGCGCCCGCCAAGGCGAAACGGGCGTGATTGCGGCGTTTGAACAACCGCCGAGTGGGTTGCGCAACCGGGTGGTCGCGCAGCTGATTGATTCGGGCACAGTGGGCCTGGTCGACAGCCGGGCACCGGATTTGTCCATCGACGAAATCGTGCTGTTGATCTTGAAGGAAATCGAGCGCCTCAAGGCGACCCGCGTCGTCATCGATTCGCTCTCGGGCTTTGAGCTGGCACTGGCCCCCACCTTCAGAGAAGACTTTCGTGAGTCGCTGTCGCGCATGGTGAGTGCCCTGGTGAGCACCGGGGTAACAGTGCTGATGACCTCCGAGCTGGAAGACCGCTACACCGATTTGCGATTCAGCCCCTACGGCACCGCCTATCTCACCGACGCGATCATCGTGCAGCGCTACATCGAAGTGGAAAGCCGGCTGCGCAGAATGACCGCCGTCGTCAAAGTTCGGGCCAGCATGCATTCGGACGAAATGCGCTTGTTCAGCATCGACGACGAGGGCATTCATGTGGGCGAAACCTTGTCGGACAGGGAAGGTTTGCTGGGTGGCAGGCCGACGCGCAAGCAATCAGCGAGCTGAGCCAAAAAAAGCGCTAGCAAGAGCCGTTTCTGCATCCACGCTCAGTAACCCATGACCGACACAAGTGCTGCAATCGCATCGTTTTCGAGCGAGCATTTGCAGGACCTGTTGCAACAGATCCTGCAAGCCCGAGAAGAGCTGGCCGAGCTGCAGCGGCAAATTGCCGGTGCGCGCAGGCAAATGGATTTTGCCGACAGCGCGTTTCTGGTGGAAGTCAACGAGCAATTGATAGTCTCTGCCCTCAAAAGCCAGACCGAGGCCGAGGACAGCGCCTATGCCTTGGGCGAGCTGTCGAAATCCTTCGGGCTGGACACGCTGACGCAACTGTCCAATCGCGTACAGTTGCTCGACCAGTTTGCCTACGCGATGGCGAGTGCCCAGCGCCATGGAACGCGGCTGGCCGTGCTGTTTGCCGACATTGACGGCTTCAAGGACATCAACGACAGCTTGGGGCATGCTGTGGGTGACGCGGTGCTGCGCCACACTGCGCAATGCATTGCGCGATCGGTGCGCGACGTCGATTTCGTCTTTCGCTATGGCGGGGACGAGTTCGTGGTGTTGGTCACCGAGCTGCTGCAAGTGTCCGACGCTGCTTTGGTGGCCCGCAAGATCGAAGCCGCCGCCGCATCCCCGATCGCCTTGGACAACCAGACGATCTCCGTGTCTCTGAGCATCGGCGCATGCATCTATCCCGACGATGGTGGCGAGGCGGATGCCCTGATCCATTGCGCAGACCTTGCCATGTACGAGGCCAAGCGTTCGAAGGCAAAGCGGCTGGACATCCGCCTGCCTTAAGGCCAATTCCTGGCGTGCCTACTTTCGAGCCGGCGGCACGTCGGTACAACTCCCGTGCGCAACCTCTGCCGCCATGCCGATGCTCTCGCCCAGCGTCGGGTGCGGGTGAATGGTTTTGCCGATGTCCACCGCGTCGGCGCCCATCTCGATGGCCAGGGCAATCTCGCCGATCATGTCGCCAGCGTGCGTGCCGACGATACCGCCACCCAGGATCTTTCCATGACCGTGGGCTTCGGGCGAATCGTCGAACAGCAGTTTGGTGACGCCTTCGTCACGGCCGTTGGCGATGGCGCGGCCGGAGGCGCTCCACGGGAACAGCCCCTTTTTGACCTTGATGCCCTGCGCCTTGGCCTGGTCTTCAGTCAAACCCACCCACGCTACTTCGGGGTCGGTGTAGGCCACACTGGGGATCACGCGGGCGTTGAAGGCGCTGCTTGCCAGCTCCTGGTTGCCCTGCAGTTCGCCGGCGATGACTTCGGCTGCCACATGCGCCTCGTGCACCGCCTTGTGCGCCAGCATGGGCTGGCCGACGATGTCGCCGATGGCGAAGATGTGCGGCACGTTGGTGCGCATCTGGATGTCAACGTTGATGAAGCCCCGGTCGGTCACGGCCACGCCGGCCTTGTCGGCGGCGATTTTCTTGCCGTTGGGCGTGCGGCCTACGGCTTGCAGCACCAGGTCGTACACCTGCGGCTCGGGGGCGGTGCCGCCCTCCTCTGCTGCGGCGAAGCTGACCTTGATGCCTTCGGGCGTCGCTTCGGCACCCACGGTCTTGGTCTTGAGCATGATGTTGTCAAAGCGCTTGGCATTCATCTTCTGCCAGATTTTGACAAGATCCCGGTCGGCGCCCTGCATCAGGCCATCCATCATTTCCACCACATCCAGGCGTGCGCCCAGCGTGCTGTAGACGGTGCCCATTTCCAGGCCGATGATGCCGCCGCCCAGGATGAGCATGCGTTTGGGGACGCCTTGCAGCGCCAGGGCGCCAGTGCTGTCCACCACGCGTGGGTCTTCGGGCATGGAGGGCAGGCGCACGGCTTGCGAGCCTGCGGCGATGATGGCCTTCTTGAAGGAGACGATTTTCTTGCCGCCAGTTTTGTCCTGTGCGCTGCCGGTGGTTTCTTCCACCTCCAGCGCGTTGGCGCCGACAAAGCTGCCGTAGCCGCGCACGATGGCGACCTTGCGCATCTTGGCCATGGCGGCGAGGCCGCCGGTAAGCTTGCCGACGACCTTTTCCTTGTGGCCGCGCAAGCCGTCGACGCTGACCTTGGGCGCGCCAAACTCGATGCCTGCGGCTGCCAGGTGGCCCACTTCGTCCATGACAGCCGCAACGTGCAGCAAGGCCTTGGACGGGATGCAGCCGACGTTGAGGCAGACGCCGCCCAATGTGGCGTAGCGCTCGACCAGGACGACCTTGAGACCCAGATCAGCCGCGCGGAACGCGGCCGAGTAGCCGCCGGGACCACCGCCGAGCACCAATACGTCGCAGTCGAGATCGGCTGTGCCCGAGAAGCTGGATGCTACTGGATTTGTAGCTGCTTGCGCTTGTGGCGCCTGCGCTGGAGCCTGTTTTGGCTCTGAATTTTGTGCAGAAGCGGGAGCAGATGCTGCGGCTGCGGCAGGCGCTGGCGCCGTGCCTGCGCCTTGCGTCTCCAGCTTCAGCACCACGCTGCCCTCGTGGACCTTGTCGCCGAGTTTGACCTTGAGCTCCTTGACCACGCCAGCGTGGCTGGACGGGATTTCCATGGAGGCCTTGTCGGACTCCACGGTGATCAGACTTTGCTCGGCCTTGATGGTGTCGCCGGGTTGGACCATCACTTCGATGATGGACACTTCGGCGAAGTCGCCGATGTCGGGTACTTTGATGTCGATGATTGCCATGTGAAGCCTTGGAAGTGTGTGGGTCAGAGCACGGCGCAGCCGTGGTCTGACCCCCAAGAATTAGAGAAGCACGCGGCGGAAGTCGGCCAGGATTTCACCCAGATAGACGTTGAAACGCGCCGCCGAGGCGCCGTCGATGACGCGGTGGTCCCAGGTGAGCGAGAGCGGCAGCATCAGGCGCGGCTGGAAGGCCGTGCCGTTCCACACCGGCTCCATCCGGCTCTTGCACACGCCGAGGATCGCCACCTCGGGCGCATTGATGATGGGCGTGAAGTAGCGCCCGCCAATGCCGCCCAGGCTGGAGATGGTGAAGCTGGCGCCGCTCATTTCGGCGGGGCTCAATTTGCCATCGCGCGCCTTCTTGGCGAGTTCGCCCATTTCCTGGCTGATCTGGAAGATGCCTTTTTTGTCGGCGTCCTTGAGCACCGGCACCATCAGGCCATTGGGCGTGTCCGCCGCAAAACCGATGTGCCAGAAGTTTTTCACCACCAGCGCATCGCCGTCCAGGCTGCTGTTGAAGTCGGGGAACTTCTTGAGCGCCGCGACACAGGCCTTGATGAGGAAGGCCAGCATGGTGACCTTGACACCGCTCTTGGCTTTCTCGGCCTCTTTGTTGAGCTGCACGCGGAAAGCTTCGAGCTCGGTGATGTCGGCGTCGTCGTGGTTGGTGACGGCGGGGATCATCACGGCGTTGCGCAGCAGGTTGGCACCGCTGATCTTCTTGATGCGGCCCATCTCCTTGCGCTCGATCGGGCCGAACTTGGCGAAGTCGACCTTGGGCCAGGCGATGAGGCCGAGCTCGCCGCCACCGGACGCAGCGGCGGGCGCCGCGCCTTGCGCCTGCGTGCGCTGGCTGCCGGCCATGACCGCGCGGGTGAAGTTTTGCACGTCTTCCTGGGTGATGCGGCCCTTGGCGCCACTGCCCTTGACCTCCTGCAGGGGCACCCCCAGCTCGCGCGCGAATTTGCGCACCGAGGGCGATGCGTGCGGCAGGCCCAGCGCAGACGCGCCGGGTTGGTGGGCGGCAGGCGCTGGAGCGCGGGCTTGCGCGGGAGCTGGCGCTGGTGCTGCAACTTGTGTGGACGTGGCCTGTGCAACAGGTGCTGCAGCCGCAGCCTGCGCCGGCGCGGCGGTGGGAGCAGGAACAGCTGCGCCTTCCAGCACGGCAACGAAGTCACCAACGTTGACCTTGTCGCCCACCTTGACCTTGAGTTCCTTGACCACGCCTTCCGCGGGCGAGGGAATTTCCATCGATGCCTTGTCGGATTCGACGGTGAACAGCGATTGTTCGGCTTTGACCGCATCGCCCACCTTCACCAGGAGTTCAATGACCGCCACGTCCTTGAAGTCGCCAATGTCGGGCACGCGCACTTCCAGCAGGCCGGAAGATGCAGCGGCAGGCGCTGGGGAAGATGCCGCAGGCGCTGCAACCGAAGGCGCTTCTGTTTTCATAGCTGCTTGCGCTTGTGCAGCCTGCGCTGGAGCCTGTTTTGACTCCAAACTTCCCGATCCGGCCGCTTCAATCACGGCGATGACGGAGCCTTGTTTGACCTTGTCGCCCAGCGCCACTTTCAGCTCTTTGAGCACGCCGGCATGGCTCGACGGGATCTCCATCGACGCCTTGTCGGATTCGACGGTGATGAGCGATTGCTCTGCCTGCACCGCATCGCCCACCTTGACGAGCAGTTCGATGACGCCGACTTCGTCGAAATCGCCAATGTCGGGAACCTGGATGTTGACCAATGCCATGTTTGTCTCGCTTTCTTTGTCCAGAGACGACTTGCAGCTGGGCCCCCGCACTGCCTTCGCGAGCGGCGCCTTGACTGAAAAGTGAGTCTCGATGTGCGCTTTATGCGTAAAGAGGGTTCACTTTTTCGGTCTGGATGCCGTACTGCCGAATCGCTTCGGCCACCTTCTCCCGCGTCACCTTGCCTTCGTCCGCCAAGGCGGTGAGCGCGGCCACCACGATGTAGTGGCGGTTGATCTCGAAGTGCTCGCGCAGCTTGCTGCGGAAATCGCTGCGGCCAAAGCCATCCGTTCCCAGCACCTTGTAGCTGCGGCCTTGCGGGATGTACGGGCCAATCTGCGCGGCAAAGGCCTTCATGTAGTCGGTGGACGCCACCACGGGGCCGCTGCGGCTCGCCAGTTGCTGCGTGACGAAGGGCACGCGGGGCGTCTCCAGCGGGTGCAGCAGATTCCAGCGCTCCACGCCCTGCCCCTCGCGCGTGAGTTCGTTGAAGCTGGTGCAGCTCCACACATCGGCCTGCACGCCCCAATCGGCGGCCAGCAGTTTCTGCGCTTCCAGCGATTCGCGCAGGATGGAGCCCGAACCCAGCAGCTGCACGCGCTTGTCGCCGTCTGCGCCCGGCTTGCACAAATACATGCCTTTGATGATCTGCTCTTCGGTGCCGGCCGTGAGGCCGGGCATGGCGTAGTTTTCGTTCAGCAGCGTGATGTAGTAGTACACGTTCTCCTGGCGCTCGACCATGCGCTTCATCCCGTCGTGCATGATCACCGCGACTTCGTGCGCAAAGCTGGGGTCGTAGCTCATGCAATTGGGAATGGTGTTGGCCAGAATCTGGCTGTGGCCGTCTTCGTGCTGCAAGCCTTCGCCGTTGAGCGTGGTGCGGCCCGACGTGCCGCCCAAGATGAAACCGCGTGCCTGCATGTCGCCAGCGGCCCAGGCGAAGTCGCCAAAGCGCTGGAAACCGAACATCGAGTAGTACACGAAGAACGGAATCATGATGCGGTTGTTGGTCGAGTACGACGTGGCCGCCGCAATCCACGAACACATGCCGCCCGCTTCGTTGATGCCTTCCTGCAGGATCTGGCCGTCGGTCTGCTCCTTGTAGTACATCACCTGCTCCCGGTCCACCGGGGTGTATTGCTGACCACGTGGGTTGTAGATGCCAATCTGACGGAACATGCCTTCCATGCCAAAAGTGCGGGCCTCATCGACCAGGATGGGCACCACGCGCGGGCCCAGCGCCTTGTCGCGCAGCAGCTGCGTCAAAAAGCGAACATAGGCCTGGGTGGTGCTGATCTCGCGGCCCTCGGCCGTGGGCTCCAGGATGGCCTTGAAGGTGTCCAGCGACGGCACGGTGAAGTGCTCGTCGGCTTTCTCGCGGCGTTTGGGCAGGTAGCCGCCCAGGGCCTTGCGCCGTTCGTGCAGGTAGCGCATTTCCGGTGTGTCGTCGGCGGGCTTGTAATACGGCAGGCTTTCCAGTTCGCTGTCCGGGATCGGAATCGCAAAACGGTCGCGGATGTAGCGAATGTCCTCGTCGGCCAGCTTCTTGGTCTGGTGCACCGTGTTCTTGCCCTCACCTGCCTTGCCCATGCCATAGCCCTTGACGGTCTTGACGAGCAGCACCGTGGGCTCGCCCTGGTGCGCATTGGCGGCATGGAAGGCGGCATAGACCTTTTCCGGGTCGTGCCCGCCGCGGCGCAGTTCCCAGATGTCCTCGTCGCTCAGGTGCTCCACGAGCTTGAGCGTTTCCGGGTACTTGCCGAAGAAATGCTTGCGGATGTAGGCACCGTCCATGGCGCGGTAGGTCTGGTAGTCCCCATCGACCGTTTCCATCATGACCTGCCTGAGCTTGCCCGTTTTGTCGCGCGCCAGCAGGTCGTCCCAGCCCTTGCCCCACAGCAGCTTGATGACGTTCCAGCCGGCGCCGCGGAAGTCCCCTTCGAGTTCCTGAATGATCTTGCCATTGCCGCGCACCGGGCCGTCGAGCCGCTGCAGGTTGCAGTTGATGACAAAAATCAGGTTGTCGAGCTGCTCGCGCGCCGCCAGACCGATGGCGCCCTTGCTTTCCGGCTCATCCATTTCGCCGTCGCCCAGAAACACCCAGACCTTGCGGTTGGCCGTGTCGGCAATACCGCGTGCATGCAGATATTTGAGAAAACGCGCCTGGTAGATCGCCATCATCGGACCCAGGCCCATGCTGACGGTGGGGAACTGCCAGAAGCCCGGCATCAGCTTGGGGTGGGGGTAGCTCGAGAGCCCCTTGCCACCCACCTCCTGGCGGAAATTCTCCAGCTGCTCTTCGGTAATGCGTCCTTCGAGGTAGGCGCGCGCATAGATGCCGGGCGCGCTGTGGCCCTGGAAGTAAATGCAGTCGCCGCCGTGGTTCTCGCTCTCGGCGTGCCAGAAATGATTGAAACCGGCGCCCCACATGCTGGCCAGCGAGGCAAACGAGCCGATATGGCCCCCCAGGTCGCCCCCGTCGGCCGGGTGCAGGCGGTTGGCCCGCACCACCATGGCCATGGCGTTCCATCGCATGTAGGCACGCAGACGTTTTTCCATCGAGATGTTGCCGGGGCAGCGCGCTTCCTGGTCGGGCTCCAGCGTGTTGACGTAGCCGGTGTTGGCGGAGAACGGCATGTCCAGACTGTTCTGGCGGGCGTGCTCCAGAAGCTGCTCAAGCAGAAAGTGCGCGCGTTCCAGGCCTTCGCTCTCAATGACGGCGGACAGGGCGTCCAGCCATTCGCGGGTTTCCTGTTGATCGCTGTCCGCTGCCATTGGCGCTGCACTGATTGCCTGGATTTCCGACGCGTCTGCCATGCTTGTCTCCTGGAGGGTTTGGCCACAATTTAGTACGGTTCCTCCAGTTTGGCACACTTTTCCATTTATTCCAAATAGTGCTATGCAATTTTGTATTATGAAATTACAGTGAATGGCCAAATCGGCGTGCAGAAACGCTGCTCTGCCCGCGTCTTTCGTCGCCGCGATTCCTGCGCGGCGCGCCTCTACACTCGCGGGATGACCGTGCCTTCCACATTGCGACCTGCGGCGAGCCCATCGTCGGGCAAAACGTCCGCGCGCTTTTGGCGCAGGTGGTGGCGCAGCCTCTCGCCCAACCGCCAGGACCGCTTTGCCGCGCTGGCGCCCTTGGCTGCCGTCTTGCTGTTTCTTGCCGCCATCGTTGCCGCTTTCTGGTACTTGCGGGTCGAGGAGGCCGACCGTGAGCAGGAGGCGCTTCGGCGCGACGTCGAATACGCTCAGCAGCGGGTGCGTCTGCGTTTGCTCGAGCGCCAGGAACAGTTGATGCGCATTGCACGAGATCTGGCCAATTCCGACATGGAACTGCCCCAGTTCCATCAACGTGCCGAATCCCTGATTGGCCAGTATCCCGAGCTGCAGGCAATCACCTGGATCGATGAAAACGGCAAGGTCCTGGCGAGCCACGCGACCCCGACCATCGCCAGCGCCCAGGTGCGCGTCGCCGGTGAAGTTCTGCGCAAGGGCGACACGCAAGCAGGTTTCGCCCAGTCGCGCTCCAGCCAGCAGCCGGTGTATTCGCAGCCCACCATCGAAGAAGGAGAGCCCCTGCCTCTGCTGCAGTTGCAGGTACCGCTCAACGCCCAGGGAAAATTCGCTGGCGTGGTGCTGGGCGAGTATTCGGTGGACAACCTGCTGCGCTATGGAACACCCACCGAATTGCTGGCGCGCTACGCCATCACCTTGCTCGACTCACGAGGGCAAGTGCTCGCCGGCGTGCCCCTGGCGCCGCGCGAGCGCGCGGAGTGGATGCCGTGGACGCGTCGCACCACAGCCTACGAGATTCCTGTCTCTCCCGTGGGCCACAACCTGGTGCTGCGGGCGCAGGGCTACCGCACTTCGCTTGGCCTGATCGGAAGCGGGCTGTTCTGGTTGGTGGGCGTGCTGAGCACCATGACGGCGTGGATGCTGATTGCCACCTGGCGCCACACCCGCAGGCGCATGCAGGCCCAGCAGGCGCTGGTGCAGGAAACCAACTTTCGCCGTGCCATGGAAAACTCGGTGCTGACCGGCATGCGGGCTCTGGACTTGAACGGCACGATCACCTACGTCAATGCAGCTTTTTGCCAGATGACCGGCTGGAGCGAGGAAGAGCTGGTGGGACAGAAACCGCCCTTTCCCTACTGGCCCGAAGCCGATCACGAGGCCCTGCATGCGCGCTTGCAGGACGAGTTGTCTGGAAAGAGCATTCCGGGAGGCTTTCAGGTGCGCGTGCGGCGCAAGGGCGGCACGGTGTTCGACGCGCGGCTGTATGTTTCGCCGCTGATCGATGCGCGCGGGCGCCAGACCGGCTGGATGACGTCGATGACCGACATCACCGAACCGAACCGCATTCGCGAGCAGCTTTCGGCGTCGCACGAGCGCTTCACCATCGTGCTCGAAGCGCTCGATGCCTCGGTTTCCGTCGCGCCACTGGGCAGCTCGGAACTGTTGTTTGCCAACAAGCTTTACCGCCAATGGTTCGGTTCGCAAACCGACGGCCACCTGCAGCTGGTGGCGCAGGCGGGTGTGCTGCCAGTGGGAGACAGTGACCACCCCTCGGACGAGGACCCGCTGATGGGTCTGCCCACGGACAGCCTGACCAGCGCCCATTCCGAAAACGCGGAGATTTTTCTGCCCGACCTGGGCAAGTGGCTGGAGGTGCGCTCGCGCTATCTGAGTTGGGTGGACGGGCGGCTCGCGCAAATGGTGATTGCCACCGACATCACCCCGCGCCGCCTGGCCGAAGCGCAGGCCGCACGGCAGACCGAACGCGCCCAGTCGGTCAGCCGGCTCATCACCATGGGCGAGATGGCGTCCAGCGTGGCGCACGAACTCAACCAGCCGCTCACCGCCATCAGCAACTACTGCAGCGGGATCATTTCGCGCATCAACAGCGGACAGATCACCGAGACCGCCTTGCTCGCGGCGCTGGAGAAAACCGCCCACCAAGCCCAGCGCGCAGGACAGATCATCCAGCGCATCCGCGATTTCGTGAAGAAAAGCGAGCCCAAGCGCCAGCGGGCAGCGGCCGAACTCATGGTCGCCGAAGCCGTCGAGCTGGCGGGCATCGAATTGCGCCGCAACAACGTGCGCCTCACGCAGTACGTCGCAGCGCGCCTGCCTGCTTTGATGGTCGACTCGATCCTGATCGAGCAGGTGTTGGTGAACCTGATGAAAAACGGCGCCGAGTCCATTGCCAACGCCAGCCGTCCGCCCGCGCAACGCAGCGTCGAGCTGCGCGTCGTGCCCCGCCAGATCGACGGCGTGGACGGCGTCGAGTTCTCGGTGCAGGACTCAGGCAAGGGCTTGCCGCCCGAAGTCCTCGAGCGCCTCTTCGAAGCCTTCTTCTCCACCAAGGAACAAGGCATGGGCATGGGGCTCAATTTGTGCCGCAGCATCGTCGAGGCGCACCAGGGACGGATGCAGGCAGAGAACATTTACAATGCAGCCGAGGTCACGGGCTGCCGGTTCACCTTCTGGCTGCCGCTCGCCGCGCCTGCCGCCAACACTACAAATGTTGTAGCAAACACCGAATCCCCAAGGACAACTGCATGAGTTTGATTCCCAAAAAAGGCACTGTTTACGTGGTCGACGACGACGAAGCGGTGCGCGATTCGCTGCAATGGTTGCTCGAGGGAAAAGACTACCGGGTGCGATGTTTTGATTCCGCCGAATCCTTTCTCGCGCGCTACGACCCGCGCGAAGTGGCCTGCCTGATTGTCGACATCCGCATGGGCGGCATGACTGGGCTGGAACTGCAGGAGCGGCTGATCGAACGCAAGTCGCCCCTGCCCATCGTCTTCATCACCGGCCACGGAGATGTGCCCATGGCGGTGGACACCATGAAAAAAGGTGCGCTCGATTTCATCCAGAAACCGTTCGATGAAGACGCCTTGCTGACACTGGTCGATCGCATGCTCGAGCGCGCGCGCGAATCCTTTGCCGACTACCAGCAGGCGGCCAGCCGCGAGGCCCTGCTCTCCAAGCTGACCACGCGCGAAGCGCAGGTGCTCGAGCGCATCGTCGCCGGCCGCCTGAACAAGCAGATCGCCGACGACCTGGGCATCAGCATCAAGACGGTGGAGGCGCACCGCGCCAACATCATGGAAAAGCTCGGGGCCAACACCGTGGCCGACCTGCTCAAAATCGCACTGGGTCAGGCCGCGCCGCGCAGCTAATTGCTTCTTTTTCGATAGCTGCTAGCGCTTACCTGATGAGCGCTAGCAGCGTTTTTTATGGGTTTTTTGCAATGACGGCAAAGATCATCGATGGCAATGCGCTGGCAGCCCAACTGCGCGAGGACGTGGCGCGCCGTACGGCCCGATTGAGCGAGCGCGGTACCCGCCCTGGCCTGGCCGTGGTCCTGGTGGGACAAGACCCGGCCAGCCAGGTCTACGTCGGCAAGAAGGTGCAGGCCTGCGAGGAGGCGGGCCTGTATTCGGTACTCGAGCGCTACAGCGCGGACTTGAGCGAAGCGGCGCTGCTCGAACGCATCGCCGCGCTGAATGCCGACCCGCGCATCCACGGCATCCTGGTGCAACTGCCGCTGCCGCCGCACATCGACGCGCAGAAAGTCATTGCCGCCATTGCTCCGGAAAAGGACGTGGACGGCTTCCATGTCGCCAGCGCCGGCGCGCTGCTCACCGGTACGCCGGGATTCTGGTCCTGCACGCCCTACGGCTGCATGAAACTGCTGGAGAGCACGGGCGTCGACCTGCGGGGCAAACACGCCGTCGTCATCGGCCGCAGCAACAACGTCGGCAAGCCCATGGCGCTGATGCTGTTGCAGAAAAACGCCACGGTGACCATCTGCCACAGCGCGACGGCAGATCTGAAACACCATACGCTGCAAGCGGACGTCATCGTCGCGGCGGTGGGGCGGCGCAACACCGTGACCGCCGACATGGTCAAACCCGGCGCCGTGGTCATCGATATCGGCATGAACCGCAACGAGGCCGGCAAACTGTGTGGAGACGTGGATTTTGCCGGCGTCAAGGAGGTCGCAGCCTGGATCACGCCGGTGCCCGGTGGCGTGGGCCCCATGACCGTCACCATGCTGCTGGTCAACACTGTCGAAGCCGCCGAACGCGCCGCTGCCTGACTTGAACCGGCGCCTTGAGGCGCCATCTAACGCCCTATGAGCAATCCCCTTCTCGACTTTTCCGGCTTGCCGGCCTTCGACCGCATCGCCCCCGAGCACGTGGCCCCCGCCGTCGAGGTGCTTTTGGGCCGCGCAGATGCTGCGCTGGCGACGGTAACGGCGCCCGACTTTCCCGCCCGCTGGGATGCCATGGCCAGGGTGCTTGACGTCGCCACGGAAGAATTGGGTCGCGCCTGGGGCGCCGTCAGCCACCTGAGCAGCGTCGCCGACACCCCCGAGCTGCGCGCTGCCTACAACGCCGCCCTGCCCCGCGTGACCGACTTCTGGACCCGCCTGGGCGCGGACGAGCGCCTCTACGCCAAATACAAGGCGATCGATCCGGCCAGTCTGAACGCGGAGCAGAAGCAGGCGCTGAAAAACGCGCTGCGCAATTTCGTCCTGTCGGGCGCCGAGCTGAGCGGCGCGGCCAAGGCGCGCTTCGCCCAGATTCAGGAGCGCACCGCGCAGCTGCAGCAAAAATTCAGCGAGAACGCGCTCGATGCCACCGACGCCTTTGCCTACTACGCAAGCGCCGACGAACTCGATGGCGTGCCGGTCGACGTGCAGCAGGCCGCCCGCGAGGCCGCCGCCGCTGAAGGCAAAGAGGGCTACAAGCTGGGCCTGAAAATGCCGGTCTACCTGCCGGTGATGCAGTTCGCCCGCAGCAGCGCGCTGCGCGAGCGCCTGTACCGCGCCTACGTGACCCGCGCGTCCGACCAGGCCGAAGGCGACGCGCAGCGCTTTGACAACGGTGCGCTGATCCAGGAGATCCTCGCCCTTCGCCAGGAGGAAGCCCACTTGCTGGGCTACGCCAACTTCGGCGAAGTGTCCGTGGCGCCCAAAATGGCGCAGTCGCCCAAGGAGGTGATCGACTTCCTGCGCGACCTGGCACAGCGGGCGCGCCCCTACGCCGAAAAGGACGTATCCGATCTGCGGCATTTTGCGGCCGAACGTCTTGCGCTCTCCGACCCCCAGCCATGGGACTGGCCCTATATTTCGGAGCAACTGAAAGAGGCACGCTATGCGTTCAGCGAGCAGGAATTGCGCCAGTATTTTCCGGCTCCCAGGGTGCTGGAAGGCTTGTTCAAGATTGTCGAGACACTGTTTGACGTCGCCATTCGGTCCGATCAGGCGCCGGTCTGGGATGCAGCTGTCCAGTTCTACCGCATCGAGCGCGCTGGCGATCTGGTGGGCCAGTTCTATCTGGACCTGCCCGCGCGCAGCGGCAAACGCAGCGGCGCCTGGATGGACGACGTGCGCACGCGCTGGCTGCGCCCCGACACCGGCGCGCTGCAGTCGCCCGTCGCGCATCTGGTGTGCAATTTTTCTACGGGGGCTCAGGGCAAACCCGCTCTACTGACGCACGACGACGTCATCACCCTGTTCCACGAGTTCGGCCATGGCCTGCACCACATGCTCACGCAGGTCAATGAGCGCGACGTCTCCGGCATCGGCGGTGTCGAATGGGACGCAGTGGAGCTTCCCAGCCAGTTCATGGAGAACTTCTGCTGGGAATGGGACGTGCTGCGCCACATGACGCAGCACATCGAAACAGGCGCGCCGCTGCCGCGCGATCTGTTCGACAAGATGATTGCCGCCAAGAACTTCCAGAGCGGAATGCAGACGCTGCGCCAGATCGAATTTGCCCTGTTCGACATGCTCTTGCACACCGAGCACGACCCGGCGCAGGACTTCATGCCTCTGCTCGACCTGGTGCGCGCCGAAGTCGCCGTGCTCCAACCCCCTGCCTTCAGCAGAACGGCCCATACCTTCAGCCACATTTTTGCGGGGGGTTACGCGGCCGGCTACTACAGCTACAAGTGGGCCGAAGTGCTCTCCGCCGACGCCTATGCGGCCTTTGAAGAGAGCGCAGGCAGCGACGGCCTGCCCAACCCCGAGACCGGGCGACGCTATCGCCAGGCCATTCTGGAGGCGGGCGGCAGCCGCCCGGCGATGGAGTCCTTCAAGGCCTTCCGGGGCCGCGAGCCCAGCCTGGACGCCTTGCTGCGCCACCAGGGCATGGCCTAGGCGACGAATTCGGTGCAAAAATGGCTCTTTGGGTTTCGACTTCAGGAGAAGACTCCATGACGACTTCGCGCACGGCAAGACACGCATTGCTCCTGGCTGTTGGTTTGGCAGGCCTGTGCGGGCTGACTGCGCAGGCGCAGACGGTGTACCGCATCGTCGGCCCCGACGGCAAAGTGACTTTTTCTGACCGTGCACCTGAAAAAGTGGCACCAGGCGAGCGCAGCACGGCGCTCGCAGTGCCCGAGACGGGCAGCAGCAACGCCTCCCTGCCCTATGAGCTGCGCCAGGTGGTGCAGCGCTTTCCGGTCACGCTGTATTCCGACGCGCAGTGCCCGCCGTGCGACAGTGCGCGCAGCATGCTCGTGGCACGCGGCATTCCTTTTTCGGAGCGCACCGTGGCCACCAATGAAGACATCGATGCACTCAAGCGCCTGAGCGGCAGCGCCAACTTGCCCTTTGGAACCATTGGCAGCCAACAATTGGTGGGGTATTCGGAAACCGAGTGGACGCAGTATCTGGACGCGGCCGGCTACCCCAAGCAATCGCAATTGCCGCGCAATTACCAGCGCGCTCCCGCATCGCCCCTGGTGGAGGCGAAACCCGCGCAGCCGGCCCAAGCGCCGGCCAGCAAGCCGGATGCCCGCCGCCGTGTCGCGCCAGCGCCTGCACCCAGCGGCCCCACGCCATCGAATCCCGCAGGCATCAGGTTCTGAGCCTGCTTGGCTAATAACTCACAGTCTTGACCCCCTGGGGCGTTCCCAGTAAGCACACCTGCGCACGCTGTTGGGCAAAAATGCCGACGGTGACGACGCCAGGCCACTGATTGATGGCGGACTCGAGTGCCAACGGGTCGTCAATGCGCAGGCCGTGCACGTCGAGAATGTGCTGTCCGTTGTCGGTCACCATGGGCGCGCCCTCCCACATGCGCAGGGTGGCGGCCCCGCCCATGGCGTGAAACCGCCGCGCCACGTGCGCTGTGGCCATGGGGACCACTTCCACCGGCAGCGGGAAGCTTCCGAGCCGCGCCACCCGCTTGGACTCGTCGGCGATGCAAATGAAACGCTCCGCAAGCGCGGCCACGATCTTCTCGCGCGTCAGCGCGGCGCCTCCGCCTTTGATCATGCAGCCCTGGCCATCAATTTCGTCGGCGCCGTCGATATAGACCGACAGGCGCTCGACTTCGTTGGCGTCGAGCACCGCAATGCCGAGGGCCCGCAGGCGCTCGGTGCTGGCCTGCGAGCTGGACACGGCCGCAGGCACCTGATCCTTGACACGCGCCAGTGCCTCGATGAATCGATTGACGGTGGAGCCTGTGCCCACACCGATGATCTGGCCCGGAACCAGGTAAGCGAGCGCCGCCTGGGCCACCTGGGCTTTGAGTTCGTCTTGTGTCGCAGAAGCAATGCGTGTCATGGCGGAGAATCAAGGGGTTGAAGCCTGAATTATCCCCATGCCTTTGATCCCCTATTCGCTTGCACGCCCGTTTTTGTTCGGACTGGACCCCGAAGCCGCCCACGATCTCACCCTGCAGATGCTGGCGCGCGGTCAGGGCACGCCGCTGCAATGCGGCTGGAGCAGCACCCCAGTGCACGACCCGATCCGGCTGGCCGGCCTCGAATTCCCCAACCGCGTCGGGCTGGCCGCCGGTCTGGACAAGAACGCGCGCTGCATTGACGCCCTGGGCGCCATGGGATTTGGCTTTGTCGAAGTGGGCACCGTCACGCCCAAACCGCAGCCGGGCAACGCCAAGCCGCGCATGTTTCGCCTGCCCAAGGCGCAGGCACTCATCAATCGCCTGGGCTTCAACAACGATGGCCTGGACGCCTTTGTCGCCAATGTACAGCGTGCCCGATGCCGCCAGCCGGGGCAGCGCAACGCCTTGCTGCTCGGCCTGAACATCGGCAAGAACGCCAGCACGCCAATGGAGAACGCCACCGCCGACTACCTTGCCGGGCTCGGAGGTGTGTATCCCCACGCCGACTACGTTGCGGTCAACATCAGTTCTCCCAACACCCAGAACCTGCGCGCTTTGCAGTCGGACGCCGCACTCGATGGCCTGCTGCAGGCGCTGGCCGAGTGCCGCGAGCGGCTGGCGGCGCAAGCAGGGGCGCGGCGTGTCCCATTGTTCGTGAAGATTGCGCCTGATTTGGACGAAACCCAGGTGCGCCTGATTGCTGCTGCGCTCAAAAACCATGGCATGGATGGCGTGATCGCCACCAACACCACGATTGCGCGCGACAAGGTACAAGGCCTGCCGCATGCGCAGGAAACGGGAGGTCTGAGTGGCGCGCCCCTGCGCGAAGCCAGCAACCGCGTGGTGGGCCTGCTGCGCGCCGAGCTGGGCAAGGGTTTTCCCATCATCGGCGTGGGCGGTATTCTGAGTGCCGAAGACGCCGTAGAGAAAATTCGCGCTGGGGCGGATGTGGTGCAGATCTACACCGGCTTGATCTACCAAGGTCCGGCTTTGGTGAACCAGGCGGCGCGTGCCATCCAGGCGACGCGCACTTAAAACCTCAACGCC
>JAMLIT010000049.1 GCA_023954035.1 Burkholderiaceae bacterium
GGATAGAGAGAAAATTTTCCCACTCCCAGGACCAAGGGGCGTCGACGGGATGGCCGATCCAGCGCGCGAACGCAAGCGCATGCCGATAATCGGTACCACATGGCACTCATCACTCTCTCCAACGCCCAACTTGCTTTCGGGCATGTGGCTCTGCTAGACCACGCAGATTTTTCGCTGGAAAGCGGCGAACGCGTGGGTCTGATCGGCCGCAATGGCGCCGGCAAATCCTCGCTGCTCCGAATTCTGGAAGGTACCCGCCAGCCAGACGATGGCATGCGGCAAGTGCAACGCGGCCTGCGTCTGGCATTGGTCGCGCAGGAACCCGAGCTTTCCGCCGATGATTCGGTGTTCGAAGCGGTATCCGCAGGGTTGTCTCATGTCATCGCACTGCGCGAACAGTACTTCGCTGCGACACAGGATGTTGATCTGGATGCGCTGCAGACCGAAATTGAAGCGCAGGCTGGCTGGAACTGGGAACAGCGAGTGCAGGAAACGCTCGAGCGCTTGCGTCTGGACGGCCCAGCGCGGGTGGGCGATCTTTCGGGCGGGAAGAAGAAGCGCGTGGCATTGGCGCAGGCCTTGGTGGCTCGGCCCGACGTCCTGCTGCTTGACGAGCCTACCAACCATCTGGATCTGGATTCCATCGAATGGCTTGAAGGTTTGTTGCGTGACTTTCAGGGCAGCCTGGTCACCATCACCCACGACCGGAGTTTTCTGGATCGGGTAGCTACACGGATTGTCGAGTTGGACCGGGGACAGCTGCTCTCGTACCCTGGCAATTTTTCGCGGTACGTTGAGCAGAAGCAGGAGCAGTTGGCGCAAGAGCGCACGATTGCAGCAAAGGCTGATCGCCTTCTCGCCCAAGAAGAAATCTGGATTCGCAAAGGTGTGGAGGCACGGCGCACACGCAGCCAGAGCCGCATCGCGCGCCTCCAGGCCCTGCGCTTGGAACATGCAGCCCGCCGGACCGTCCTCGGCAATGTCAAGCTGGACATTTCTTCCGGAGCCCAGAGCGGCAAGCTGGTGGCGGAGCTTGAATTGGTCAGCAAGCGCTACGGGGACAAGCAGGTTGTGCGGGATTTCAGCGCCACCATTCTGCGCGGCGACAAGGTAGGGCTGCTCGGGCCGAACGGCGCCGGCAAAACGACCTTGCTCAAGCTCATTCTTGGCGAAATTGCGCCCGATGCTGGCTCCGTGCGTCGAGGCTCGCGCATTCAGGTCGCCTACTTTGATCAGATGCGCGAAGGCGTGGATCTGAACGCGGCGCTCGAGGACTTCATCAGCCCAGGCAGCGAATGGATCGAGATTGGCCAAGAGCGCAAGCATGTGCGCAGCTATCTGGGGGATTTTCTGTTTTCACCGGCGCGGGCACGCTCGCCCGTTCGATCACTCTCCGGCGGGGAACGCAACCGTCTCTTTCTGGCGCGCCTCTTCGCACGTCCGGCCAATGTGCTGGTGCTCGACGAGCCAACCAATGATCTGGACATCGAAACGCTGGATCTGCTCGAGGAGTTGCTGCAGAACTATGACGGCACGGTGTTTCTCGTCAGTCACGACCGCCGCTTTCTTGACAACGTGGTGACGAGCACCATTGCGTTCGAAGGCGACGGCGTATGGCGAGAGTACGAAGGCGGTGTCAGTGATTGGCTTGTCCAGTCCACACGTTCACGGGCCCTGCGTGACGCCTCTGGCAGCGCTGCGCCTACTTCACAAGAAAAAAACAGTAAAAATGGCCCCCAGCGCTTATCTAGCAATGGTTTTAAGCTATCAAAAAGGAAGCTAAGCTATAAAGAACAGCGGGAACTCGACGAACTGCCCGCGCATATTGAAGCCTTGGAAGCAGAGCAGGCTGGCGTGCAATTGGCCCTTGCCGATGGCACGCTCTACCAAAGCGATGCGGCGCGCGCGGTTGCGCTGCAAATGCGCGACGCCGAAATAGAGGAGGCGCTGACGCAAGCGCTGGAGCGCTGGGAGGCGCTGTCCGCCTGAGAAGGACCGTCAAATGCGGTGATGCACCCGATCGCCGCTGCTGCGCAAGCGCGCCACCAATGCGGGAGCAATTGCCTGCAACGGCAGCACTTCATCTGCCGCTCCGTGCGCGATGGCTTCTCTCGGCATGCCAAAGACGACGCAGCTCGCCTCGTCCTGAACGTAGTTGTAGCTTCCGGCGTCCTTCATTTCGCGCATGGCGGCTGCGCCATCGGCACCCATCCCGGTCAGCATGACGGCCAGCGCGTTGCGCCCCACCAGGGCCGCGCCCGACTTGAACAACACCTCGACCGACGGTTTGTGTCTATTGACCGGCGCGCCATCGTCCACGATCGCAACGTAGTTGGCGCCGCTGCGTCCGACATGGAACTGGGTCCCTCCGGGCGCGATATAGGCATTACCGGGGAGAAGTCGCTCGCCGTTGCTCGCCTCCTTCACCCGAATCTGACACAGGCCGTTGAGGCGCGCAGCAAAGCTCGTGGTGAAGCCAGCGGGCATGTGCTGCGTGATGACGATGGCCGGGCAATCGGGCGGAAGATGCACCAGGATCTCTTTGATCGCTTCAGTGCCGCCGGTCGATGCCCCGATGAAAATGATCTTCTCGGTCGACAGCCGCCCGAGCAGACCCGGGTGAGCGGCAGCCGGCAAAGGACCACGGGTTGCAGCGCTGCCAGGGTTCGCCGGCTCGCGGGGAAGGCGCCGCACTTGCGCGACGGCAGCGACGCGAATCTTGTCGACGATTTGTTGCGAAAGCTCCTGCAAGCCCCCGGCGATACCCACGCGCGGCTTCGCGACGAAGTCGACCGCGCCGAGTTCGAGCGCGCGCAAGGTGACCTCTGCGCCGCGTTCGGTCAGCGTGGAGATCATCACCACAGGCGTGGGGCGCAGCCGCATCAGCCGTCCAAGAAAGTCGATGCCGTCCATGTGCGGCATCTCCACGTCCAGGGTAATCACGTCGGGATCGAGGTCGCGGATCAACTCGCGTGCGACCAAGGGGTCATTGGCCGTGGCCACGCACTCCATGTCGGGCTGGCGGTTGATGATCTCCGAAAGCAGACTGCGCACCAGCGCGGAGTCGTCCACCACGATGACGCGTATCTTGCTTTTCATTCTCGCGCTGCGCTTTCAAATTCAAAACAGGTCCACCGAGCCACCCGACGTCTCCTGCACCACCGTCCGCGCATTGCCGCGCTTTTCCTGCGCGACGAGCGCCTCCGGGTGCGCGTGCGCCAGGCGCTTGACCATTGCTTTACCGGTGACCGGGAAAAAACAGACTTTGCGAGGATAGATATCCAGCACGTCTTCCGAGACCACGGGAATGCGCTCGGTCTGAAGGTAATTGACGACGAAGGCGGTGTTTCGCTCGCCGACATTCATCGTCGTAAAACCGTGCATCACCTGGGCTCCACCAAAAATTTTTGCCTGCATGGTTTCTCGCCGGGCGCCCAGTTTGAGCATTTCATTGATCAGCAATTCCATGGCGTACGAGCCATAGCGGCCCGAAACGTCCATCGAATCGCCATCGGGCAGCATGAAATGGTTCATGCCGCCGACGCGCATCCGGCTGTCCCAGATGCAGGCGGCGATGCAAGAGCCAAGCACGGTCATGATGACCAGATTCTCATTGGCCACAAAGTATTCTCCCGGCAAGACCTTGACCGCGTTGTACTGGAAATGGTGGTCGAGATAGAAAAAAGATGCCAGGCCGGGTTTGCGCGGTCGCGACTTGAGTTCTTCCAGAGAAGATTCGGGAGGCACGATCTGGTGGGAGCCGTAGATCTCGGGAGCAAGAGGTGCGATGCGGGGCGCACGCCGGCGCTCCAGGGCAGCGGTGGGACTCACAGCAGAGGCGTCGGTGGGTCTTGGGGGGATCATGGCAAAGCCGAGAGACGATAAGGGGGGTGCTGCGGAGCTACTGCCGCTCGTACACGGTTTTCCCGCGCAATGCAAACAGATCGCGGGATTCGCTGAAATTTTCCGCGTGTCCCACGAAAAGCATGCCGCCAGGCTTGAGGACTCGATGAATGCGCTCCAAAACGCGCCGCTGGGTGGGCGCGTCGAAATAAATCATCACGTTGCGGCAAAACACCACGTCGAAGGGGTCGCGGAAAGGCCAATCGTCCCGAATGAGGTTCACGCTGATGAACTCGATGGCACGCGCCAGCTCGGGCTTGACTCGTGCCAAGCCTGCGTTGGCGCCCTTGCCGCGAAGAAAGAAGCGCTGCATGCGCTCGGCAGAGAGGCCTTTGAGATTTTCGATGCGGTACATCCCTTGCGCTGCCGTGGCAAGAACCCGTGAATCGATATCACTGGCCACCAGGTGGAATGGTGCACTGGCGCCCAGCGTCTCAAAGGCCGTGATGACGATGGAATACGGCTCTTCGCCGGTGGAGGCGGCATTGCACCAGACCCGCCAGGGAGCGCCCTGCGGGCGCGCTCTCAAATAGTCGGCAAAGATTTCGAAATGGTGCTGCTCACGAAAGAAGGCCGTGAGGTTCGTGGTCAAGGCGTTGACAAACTCTTGCCATTCAGGTCCATCGTTCTGCTCTAGCCACGTCAGATACTCGTGAAAACTGGAATGTCCGGTTTCACGCAGACGACGGGACAGGCGGCTGTACACCATGGCGTGCTTTCCGTCGTGCAGGCTGATGCCCGCGCGCTGGTAGATCAGCCCCTGCACCTTAGCGAAGTCCGCCGCAGTCCAGACAAATTCGCGCCCTTGCGCGAGGGGGCCAGCGGGAGCACGCTCGAACACTGACGCTGGTTTCATGGAGTGACTTTCAGACCAACCATCAGACGGGCCGCATCGGACACCGCAGGGCTGCAACCAAGAGGATCGGCCCGGCTCATGGAAAGCGGTTTCTAGCTCGTTACTCGCCAGCCGGCACCAAACCCATCTCGACGCTGGACATCAGCTTTTCGATATCGAGAAGAATCAACATCCGGTCGTTGACCGAACCCAGGCCGTAAATACAAGTACTGTCGATGGCACTTTCAATGTCCGGCGCCGACTGAATGTGCTCGGCTGCAAGCTCCATGACATCGCTGACCGAATCGACAACGACACCCACCACCCGCTCGCGGAGATTCAAAATGATGACTACGGTAAAAGCATCGTATTTGGCGTTCTCACAGTTGAACTTGATGCGCATGTCCACAATCGGAACAATCGTCCCGCGCAAGTTGACCACGCCCTTGATGAAATGAGGCGCATGGGCAATGCGCGTAGGTGGTTCATAGCCACGGATTTCTTGCACCTTGAGGATATCGATTCCGTACTCCTCCTTATCCAGGCGGAACGTCAGATATTCCCGTGCCCCCGAGGACGTAGCGGAATCTTTCTTGTCAGTCACGTTCATCGGTGTCTCTCCTTTCATGGTCCAGTCCAGAGACCGGTCTTTGCACCTTCAATGGCGCGCGCGGCGCACCAAACTCGCGGTGTCGAGAATCAATGCCACCCGGCCATCGCCCAAAATCGTTGCCCCGGAGACGTTGGGAACCTTGCGGTAGTTCGACTCAAGGTTTTTCACCACGACCTGGTGCTGCCCAAGCAGTTCGTCGACCAGCAAGGCTACCCGGCTGCCGTCAGCCTCCACGACCACCATGATGGTGCTCGACCTGTCGGACCCGTTGCGCGGCACCTGGAAGATTTTCTCCATGGCGATGACCGGCATGTATTCCTCGCGCACCTTGACCAAGCGCGAGCCCTGCGCCACGGTGCTGACTTCTTCGTCTTTTACCTGGAAGGACTCGACCACGGACGACAAAGGCAGGATGTAGACCTCGTCTTCCACTCCCACCGACATGCCGTCCATGATCGCCAGGGTAAGCGGAAGTCGCACCGAAACGCGCATCCCATAGCCTTCCGAAGAATCGACCTCCACCGTGCCGTTGAGGGCAGCAATATTTCGTTTCACCACGTCCAGCCCGACACCGCGTCCCGAGACGTCGGTCACGACATCGGCGGTGGAAAATCCGGGAGCAAAAATGAGTTGCCAGACTTCGGCGTCGGTCGCGTGTTCAGAGATTTCAATCCCCCGCTCGTGGGCTTTGCGCAGAATTTTCTCTCGGGACAAGCCGCGACCATCGTCTTTCACTTCGATCACGATCGACCCGCCCTGGTGCGAAGCCGACAGTGTGATCGTCCCATGCTCGGGCTTTCCCTTGGCCAGGCGCTCCGCGGGCATTTCGATGCCATGGTCACCGCTGTTGCGGACCAAGTGTGTGAGCGGGTCGGTAATTTTTTCAACCAAGCCTTTGTCCAACTCGGTCGCTTCGCCCAGGGTGACGAGGTCCACCTTTTTACCAAGCTTGTTGGCCAGGTCGCGGAGCATGCGAGGGAACCTGCTGAACACGATGGACATCGGGATCATGCGTATCGACATGACCGACTCTTGCAGGTCGCGCGTGTTCCTATCGAGGTCGGCAAGGCCGGCAAGCAACTGCTGGTACACCGCAGCATCGAGATCCTGGCTGTTTTGGGCCAACATCGCCTGGGTAATCACCAGTTCCCCGACCAGGTTGATCAACTGATCCACCTTGCTCACTGCCACGCGGATCGTGGCAGATTCCATCTGCGGCTGGGCACCAGCCCTTGCGTCCGCACTTTTTGGCAGGAGCGCCTTGGCCGCGTCGGCCTTTTCCGCGCCCTGTGCCGCGGGCGAAGGGCCAACGCCTGGGGCCTGCCCCGGCAGACCGGGCGCATTTTGAAAGAACCCGTAGGTGGCATCGCCGTCGACTGGCTCCCGGGCAATCCCAGGACCGTCGGCGGCAGCGGGAAGTGTCGTGATGGCGACACGCTCTTTTGCCACGTGGAACGCAAAAAGATCCAGCAGATCGTCATTGGACGCGCTCGTCTCGACACGAAATGCGCGCATGCCGGGGTCTTCGACGGCTTGGTCAGCGATGGTTCCCAAGCCAGGAATATCCCGAAAAAGCTCTTTGATCGCGTCGGCACTGTCCGCCCGCTCCAATGGACCGATGCGTACCAGAAGCTGGCGCTGTCCTGTGGGGCCAGCTGCCACGGGCTGGACCTCCGTACCCACCGCTGGGGGCGGCGCAGGCTCTGCCGATGGGCTGCTTGTAGATGCCGGAAGCCCGGGCGCGGACGGAGTCACGCCCGAGGCCAATTCGCTGATGCGACTGACCAAGCTGCTCGTTGACGGCCCCTCATCGTGCGAGCCCGCCTGATGGCGGGCGAGGAGCACCCGTGATGCATCGGCAGACTCCAGCAAGACGTCCACCATCTGTGGAACCGGGGTAATCTCATGGCGACGGAGTTTGTCAAGAAGCGACTCCATATGGTGCGTCAATTCGGCGACGTCGGCAAAACCGAAGGTCGCTGCGCCCCCTTTGATGGAGTGGGCGCAACGGAAAATCCCGTTGAGTTCCTCATCCTGTGCGCTGCCCAAGTCCAGATCAAGCAATATCTGCTCCATCTGATCCAGGTTTTCGCCGGCTTCTTCGAAAAATATCTGGTAGAACTGACTCAGATCGAAGTCTGCCCCGCCGCCCGCCTCCTGATGTAGGTCAGCCATTGAGCAATCCCCCTGCAGTCAATTGGTTGGAAGGCAGCGCCATCATGGCATCACCTTTCGGATCACCTCGATCAAACGGTTGGGGTCGAAAGGCTTGACGAGCCAGCCTGTAGCGCCCGCTGCCCTTCCGGCCTGCTTCATCTGATCGCTGGATTCGGTGGTGAGGATCAGGATGGGCACGGATTGGTATTTGGGATGTTCACGCAGCTTGCGTGTCAGACCGATGCCGTCAAGACGTGGCATGTTCTGATCGACGAGCACGAGATCGATCTCATGGCTTTGCGCCTTCTCATATGCATCTTGCCCATCAAACGCTTCCACTACGTGATAGCCCGCCCCGGTCAGGGTAAATGACACCATCTTCCGCATGGACGGTGAGTCATCGACGGCAAGAATTGATTGCATGTATGTGCTCCGACTGACTTGATTGAAAAGAACTGTAGTGCCTTCTAGCGCTCAGAAAAGCTCGACCGAGCCTGCGTCCATCTCGCTTTGTGTGACCGGATTGGGGCGGTCCGGTGCCATCTCGGCCAGAGCAGCGGGCTCTTCCCCATCTTCCGATCCCATGGCTTCTGCGGCAAGCTGAAATGCACAGCTCTGCAGCACCTTGGTGGTGTGCCAGATGAGCTGCGATGCCATATCCTGGAACTGCAGTTCGACCACCGCGCTCTTCAGCGCGTTCTGGACGGCGACAAGCTCGGGTGATCGCTGAACGAGCGCCTCGCTGAGCGAATCGTTTGCTTCACCGAAACGCTCCAGCAGGTTGTCGGTCGCATGACTGAGCAGGCCCTCCAGGCGATGCAGGTCATGCATGACGACGAGCAGCGAGTCCTGAAGCTCGGCCGCGACCATGACGGGCAGATGCACACCGGGACCCTTGGCTGACTCTGTAACACGTTCCATGGAGACATCCTCAATCGGGGCAATAGGGCTTGCGGACACATTGACCTTCCCAGCGCGCGCGAAGCGCCAGCCCATCGCCAACAATAGCCGTATTGGATGTGAGAAAACCTGTGTTCCTCTACGGGGCAAACACGCTTGTTTGTTCCAATTTGTATCCTATGATAGCTCGCTTATGGTGCCTGCCGAAACTGTGTTGCCATTGCGCATCCTTCACCTTGAAGACTCATTGGCTGACCATCGATTGACTGTTCTCACGCTGCGGCAATCCGGCGTTCCCGCCATCTTCCAACAGGTCGACACGCTTGCCGCGTTCGGGCAGCTTGTCGCAGATTCGAGCTTCGACGTCATCCTCGCTGACTACCAGCTGGCCGGATTTACGGCGCTTGATGCGTGGCAGTTTGCCTCGGCTGTGCCGCTGCCACCCCCGTTTATTTTGTTGTCCGGTGCGATCGGCGAAGCTGCGGCGGTGGATGCCATTCGCCTTGGCATGGCCGACTACGTGCTCAAGGACCAAATTTCCCGCCTGCCGCACGTGATTTCGCGCGCCTGCGAAGTGCACCGGGCACGCGCTCAAAGCGCCCAAGCCGCGCTGGAACTGGCCCGATCGCAGCAGGCCTTGGCTTTGCTTGCCGGACATCTGCAGGATTCGATCGAACAGGAACGCGCCTCCATCGCGCGGGAGATTCATGACGACATTGGCTCGGCGCTGACTGCGATCCGTTTTGATCTGGCCTGGATCGAGCGCCACAGCGCGCATGCTGCGACCGTTCGCCATGCCGAGGCAGCGACGAAAATGCTTCAACACGCCTTGGGCGCGAGCCAGCGCATCATGAAGAACCTGCGACCTCCGGTACTGGACCAAGGCCTGGCCTCTGCGGTGCAGTGGTTGGTCAAGGATTTTGAGCAAAGGACCGGCGTGAAAGCCCATCTGCGTGACCACCTTCGGCTGGTCGGATTGCCGGCACAACTGCAACTGGTGGCTTACCGCACTGCGCAGGAGGCACTTACCAATGTCTCCAAACATGCCGTAGCTTCCAATGTGCGCATCGAACTGTCGGACGGGGAAGGCGTTCTCACGGTCGAGGTTTCGGACGATGGTCAAGGCATGTCGGTCGGCGCGCTGGAAAAACAACACAGCTTCGGCCTGGCCGGTTTGAAAGAGCGCGCCAAGACCGTGGGCGGGTGGCTCGACATCAGCAGCCGCGAGGGGCATGGCACGTCGGTCATACTGTCGGTCCCTCTGGGATAGTGCTTTGCCCTTCTCGATGCGTTGTCGCATGGGCTTGTCATAGCCCGCTGCGCCTGCAACCACGCGTCTTGCGGCGGGCCCTTTGGCAATCCGCCAAAGCCGGCCATATGAGCGAAACACTACACTGGCCCCAACGCCCTGTCGGAAGACGCTAGCTCATGATCCACATCGTTCTTTGCGACGACCACGCCGTCGTGCGCCGGGGGATACGAGACACCCTCGAAGAAGCCTCCGATCTGAAGGTCACCGGCGAAGCGGGCAGCTATTCTGAACTGCGCGAAGCGCTCCGCACTGCAGCCTGCGACGTCCTGCTCCTGGACTTGAACATGCCCGGACGAAGCGGGCTGGAGGTGCTCAGCACCTTGCGCGAGACCCATCCGGCGATCAAGGTGCTGGTAGTCTCCATGAACGCTGCCGACCAATATGCTGTGCGCTGTTTGCGCGCAGGCGCACAGGGATACGCGAGCAAGGCTGCCGACCCCGGCGCCCTTGTTGACGCCGTGCGAACGATCGCCAATGGGCGCAAGTACCTCACGGCGGACGTCGCGCAGATGCTGGCGGAAAGCATCGCCGAACCAGACAGCGGGGCCGCGCACACCGCGCTGTCCGAACGAGAGTTGCAGACGCTGCTCAAGATCGCCTCAGGCAGACGCCTTTCGGAAATTGCCGAGGAACTGATGCTGAGCCCCAAGACGGTCAGCGTGTACCGGGCCCGCGTTCTTGAAAAGCTCCACCTCAGCAACAACGCCGAACTGACGGTTTATGCGATTCGCAACGGATTGGTGTAGCCCATTGAGCGGGACGCAGGGCGGTCGTTTCCTCGCGCCTCCACCCTGCCATGCCCGACAGGGGCCCAAGGGGCGACTAACGCTGGGCAATGAACAAATCGGTCGCCTGCTGCATCAACGTCAGCATGGGTTGCTCGAGCATAGGCAAGGTCGCGGTAATGCCCAGCAGCCCCACGGTGAGGGTCACCGGAAAACCGACCGCATAGACGTTCATTTGAGGTGCAATGCGGGAGATGATACCCAGCGTCAGGTTGATGAACATCAGGAGGGCAATCATCGGCAAAGCGATCCACAGGGCGCTCGCGAAGAGTGAAGCACCGAATTCGTACAGCCGCATCTGATGGATGGCAGCCAGAAAATGGCTGTCCACGGGGAAGCGATCGAAGCTCTTGACCACCGCCATCAGCACCATCAAATGGCCGTTGATGACCACGAAAAAGAGTGTCGCAATGTGGCCGAAGAAGCGCGCCACCGCGCTCACCTGGGTATTGCTCGCAGGATCGAAAAAGGAAGCGAAGTTCAGCCCCATCTGCAGCCCGATCACTTCTCCAGCGAGCTCGACCGAAGCGAACACCAGTCGTACGGCAAAGCCGATAGACAGCCCAATGAGCACCTGTTGGGCAACAGCGCCCAATGCATCCGGGCCGTTGAACGGCACAACCGCTTGGCCCTCCAGGAGCGGCTGCGCGCACAGGGCGACGAAGAACGCCAGCCCGATGCGAACCCGCACCGGAATCGCGCGCAAGGAGAAAACCGGCGAAACCGAAAACAAAGCCAGCACGCGGAGGAAAGGCCAGACAATCGGCGAGAGCCAGGCCACGATTTGGGCTTCGGAAAAGCTAACCATGGGCTCCGGGCCTCTTGGCGAATCGCTCGGAAAAGGTCCCGAAAAAAGCCCGCGGCGCCAGTGCAGCTCTTGGCAAGGGCGCGCGCGATAGCATGCGAGCTGCGTCTAGCCGAGCCCCTTTGTCCGGGCTCTGAAGGGGCCGACAAGAGCGCAACACGACACTAGCCAACGACGGAAGGAATGGACTCGATGGTGCGGCGAATGAAATCCACCAGCGTGCTCACCATCCACGGTCCAGCGATGGCAAATACCACCATCGCAGCTACCAGCTTGGGCACGAATGCCAAGGTGGCTTCGTGGATCTGCGTGACGGCCTGAAAGATGCTTACCAACAGGCCGACTGCCATGACCACGCCCAGAACCGGCATGGCAATCATCAACAGGATGGTCAGCGCATCGCGGCCAATGGTCAGCACGAATTGGGGAGACATTCAGAAACTCCTGCGTTGTGGGCGGTGTGACCCAAGTCAGCTTCCAAACCGACCGAGATTCGGCCGTGCAATTCCATTGCCTTGGGTGATTCTCACGTGACAAAACTCGCCGCCAGAGAACCAATCAACAGATTCCAGCCGTCCGCCAGAACGAACAGCATCAGTTTGAAAGGCAAGGCAACCAGCACTGGGGAGAGCATCATCATGCCGAGCGACATCAAGATGCTGGAGACCACCATGTCGATGACCAGAAACGGAATGAAGATCATGAATCCAATCTGGAAGGCCGACTTCAATTCGCTGGTGACGAAAGCCGGAACCAGCACCCGAAAGGGCGCCGTTTCCGCGGTCACTGCAGCGTCCAGTCGCGCCAGACGGGAGAACAAGGCGAAATCCGACTGGCGCGTCTGCTTGAGCATGAACTGGCGCATGGGGACCTCGGCCTTCGCTGCCGCTTCTTCGAAACCGATGGCATTGTTCGTGTAAGGCACATAGGCCTCTTCGTACACGCGGTCCAGAGTGGGCCCCATGACGAACAGCGTGAGAAAGAGCGACAGTCCTATGATGACCTGGTTCGGCGGCGCAGACTGCGTTCCAATCGCCTGACGCAGCAAGGACAACACGATCACGATGCGCGTGAAGCCGGTCATCATGAGCAGGATCGCCGGCAGAAACGAGAGCGCCGTAAAAAACAGCAGCGTCTGGATCGGAACCGAATAGTTCGTGCCCGATGCACCCGAACCGATCAATAGCGGAAGCGATGCGTTTGCCTGGGCGTGCGCAGCGCCATGTGCCAGCAGACTGCCCAGCAGGATGGGAACCATCCAGCGCATCTGGCGCGCGAGAATACGAAGGGAAAGGTTCGCCACTGCAGACACCTCAGGCTTGCTTGTCCGTCCGGGGACTGTCCGCCACCGCATGTGCCATCTCTAGCGTAAATGCAGAGGGGGCGGGAGTGCCGGATACATCGCGTCTGGTGGGCTGCGTGTGCAGGCAGCGAATGCTCTGGGGGGTCACGCCGAGAACCAGGATGGTGCGTTCGTTCTCCTCGCCCACTTCCACCGTGACGACCCGCTGGTGCGGCCCCACGGCAATGGCAGAGACCACGCGCGGCGCAGCAGCGCCGGCTCCCGGCCCCTTGGCATGGCGCTGTTGAATCCGGCGAACCAGCCAGGGTAGCGTCGCCATGCCTGCGACAAACAGCACCACGAGCAAGAGCGTCTGCGTCATCCCTGACCCCGGCTGACGCGGCGCAGGCGCTCAGATGGCGTCACCACGTCCGTCAAGCGGATACCAAACTTGTCGTTCACCACGACGACCTCGCCCTGGGCAATCAAATAGCCGTTGACCAACACGTCCATGGGCTCTCCGGCGAGCGCATCGAGTTCCACCACCGAGCCCTGGGCCAGTTGCAGAATGTATTTGATCGGAACCTTGGTTCGCCCCAGTTCGACCGACAGTTGGACCGGGATATCGAGCACCATGTTGATGTCGCTCGACGGCGCGGAGGAGGAGGAATCGAATGGCCGCTTCGATTCGCCGCTGAGCGGGCCTCCCTGTTCCGGATCGGCAGAATGTGCGGAGCTTTTTTGCTCTTCAAGGGCCTCGGCCCAGCCCGCAAACGGATCCGCTTCGCCCGCTGCGTCGCCAGGATTTTCGCCCGTTGCCTTGTCGTCTTCAGTTGACATTCTTGTCCCCCATCCAATGGACATCCGCATTGCGCAAACATTCTTCAATGCGAATGGCGTATTTGGAATTGTGCGTGCCATATTGGCACTCGAAAATGGGCACGCCACCCACCGAAGCCTGGATGCGCGGCTCCCGGTCGAGTTCGATGAAGTCGCCGGGCTTCATCGCGAGCAACTGCTCCACGGTGGCATCTGCGCGCGCGAGTTCCGCCACCAGCGTCACTTCGGCGGCCTGGATCTCCCGCGTCAGGACACGCACCCAACGCCGGTCCACCTCGATGGAATCACCCTGGGTCGATGAATACAGCACATCGCGAATCGGTTCCAGCGTGGCGTAGGGCATGCAGATATGGATGGCGCCAGACAGGTCGCCAATTTCCAGCTGAAATGCCGTCGAGACGACGATCTCGCTCGGCGTCGCGATGTTGGCGAACTGGGGCTGCATTTCCGAGCGCTGGTAGTCCAGTTCCAGAGGATAGATTCCCTGCCAGGCCTTCTTGTACTCGGCACAGATCACGTCCACCAGGCGGTTGATGATGCGCTGCTCGGTCGGAGAAAAGTCGCGTCCTTCGATACGCGTCTGGAATTTGCCCACTCCACCAAAAAGCGTGTCGATGATGCCGAAGACCAGAGATGGCTCGCAGACAATGAGCCCGCTGCCGCGCAAGGGGCGGATGGCCACGATGTTGAAATTGGTGGGAACCGCCAGTTCGCGCAAGAACGCGCTGTAGCGCTGCACGGCGACCATGCCGACCGAAATCTCCGGGCTTCGGCGAATGAAGTTGAACAGACCGATGCGAAAGTTGCGTGCAAAGCGCTCATTGACGATCTCCATCGTCGGCATGCGCCCACGAACGATGCGCTCCTGGCTCGAAATATCGTAGTTGCGCACCTCGCCCGACTCGAAGACTTCCTGCTCGGTCTTCTGGCTTTCGCCGGTGACGCCTTCGAGCAGTGCGTCGACTTCCTCTTGCGACAGGAACGATTCGCTCATAAGGGGCTCCTGACTCGCTATTGAATGATGAACCCGGAAAACAGCACCCTCTGGACCGGGTTGTCCGTTTCCTCGCCCTTGGAATTTTTCTTCGCTTTGTTCTTGCCTTTGCCCTTGGCGTCCTTCGCAGGCAGGCCCGCCGGGCTCAGTGCGCCACTCGGGGGCGTCTCGGGCACCGAAAACCCCAGCGGCCGAGAGACTTCGCGCAGAATGTCGTGCGCCAGTTTTTCCTTTCCATCGCGCCGAAGCAATTCGTCCGACGTGCGCTGGGACAGCAGCAACAAGATGCTGCTGCGGATACTCGGCATGAATTGCTTGACGCGCTCGGCCGTCTTGGCGTCAGCCAGTTCCAGAGTAATGCCGACCTGCGCAAAGCGCTCACCCCCGGGATCGGCCAGGTTGACCACCATGGTGTCGACCGGAAGAAAGGTCGGCACCGGGGCCGGCTCCGTCTGCTCCTGCGGGGTGGCGACTTCCTCGCCGTCTTCATCGAGCGCGTGGCGCTGGGAAAGAACGTATGCCACCCCGGCGCCCGCGACGAGAAGCACCAGCACCACGGCCGACACGATGATCAGCAGCTTTTTGCTCTTGACCGGCTTCTTTTCGGGTTCAACGGGTGGGGTCGACACGGTCCAACTTTCTCGCTAGGGGCAAAGACGATACGAGCGCATGCGGGTGCGGGCGCCGTACACAGGAGCCATTATTGGCGTCCGGTCAAACCATGATAGCCAGATAAGCCCCATGAACGGGCGACATTCCGAGCAGTCAGCATCCCAGGTATCAGACGAAGAGGTCGACCGATCGGTCTGTCAGTATCCGCCGCGCCGGCGCCAAGGGCTCGCCGTCTTTGGATGGCGCAGCCTCGCTTGCGGCGTGGGGTGGTGACGGGTCGCCGTCCGGTTGCCCGCGCTGACCGTCGGCCTGGGTATCGACGCTCATGCCCGAGAGCACCAGGCCCTCACTGCGCAGCAATTCGCGAAGCTGCTCCACACTGGCGTCGAGAAGGCTGCGCGTCTGGGCCTGGTCGCTGCGAAAGGCCACATGCGCCTCGTTGCCCGTCAGCGAAACGCGCACCTCGATCGGTTGGCCAGCGTGATCCACCGTCAGCTCCGCATTCTTGAGGTTTTCGCTCAGCCAGTACGTGACTTGCTCGGTGATTGCGTCTTCCGGAGCCAAGGCTGCGCCCTCCAATGGCACGCTGCCCGGCGGTTCGGTCAGACGGCTGCCGTCCACGAAGGCCTGGACACCGGCGCCCACCGGCCCGACGCGCCGCTCCGGCAGCGACGCCGCGCCCTCGGCACGGCGCTCGGCGAGCCAGGGATTGCCCGGGAGCACGGCGGCAGGCACCGCCTGCGCTGCGATAGGCTCGCCGACCCGTTCCAAGCCGACCTCCAGCTTCTGGGGCAATGGCGGAACCTCGCCTCCGAAGCCCGCTTGCTTGACCGATCCGGGTTTGCCGCCGGTCGCGTCGTGCGCTGCCTGCCGCTGCACGCGCTCGGTCGACTGCGCAACAGCCTGGGCTGAGCCTGGGGGCAAAGCGGCGCCCGGCCGGCGTGGAGGCAGATGCGGTTTGCTCGAAGGCATGCCCGTCTCCGGGCCGCCGACGCCTGCACCCGAATCCATGCGCGCGGTCTGCGCTACCAGGCGGCTCGCGCTCCGCCACGGGTCGTGCGCGTCCGCGGAAATTTCTGCAAGGTGCGCACCGGCACCCGCCCCCCCTGCTGCGCCGCGTTGCGCCAACAGACTCTGCGGCGTTTGCGCGAAAAGCTCCGGCCGTTCGACGGCCGGGCCGACCGCCGCCGCATGCCCTGGCGCAGCGGTCGCAGCGGTTGAAAATGTGGCAGCGGACGTCGGCGCGGACGCGGGTCGATGGGATGCCACCGGCGCCGAGTCGATGCCCGCAGGCGCCGAGGGCGCGGCGTCGCGCGGCGCGCCGGCATGGTCGGCAGGCCCCGCTACCGGTCCCGAGCGGCGCGCGTGCGCAGACGACGGGCCTGGCTCGGTGTCAGCCGAAACCACAGCAGCGCGCGATCGCTCCGCCTGCATGGGATGCGATCGCGAACCAACGGTTTCCATGCGCGCCTGGGTGGCGAGGGTGGGCACCGCGTGCGTCGCGGACTCCTGCGTTCCCTGCGGGAAAACCCCAGGCCCCTGGGCCTGGCTGGGCGGTGCCCAGGCAAGCACATTGCCATCCCGCTGCGCCGCCTGGTGATGGGATCGGACCGCGCCCACCTCATCGGCCCGAGCGTCGCTGCTCGTTGCCAATGGGGCTGGCAGCGCTTGCACCGCCGCATCGTCCAACCCCGACAGCACGGCGAAAAATGCGCCCAGTCCTTCCGGCGCGTCCTGCGCCTGCTTGTGCCGCGCCACCTGGAGGCCGTGCTGCGCGTCGCTAGAGGCAATGCGTGGGGTGTCCATGGTCTCTGCCCTCCAATGGCTTCAATACTCGTCGTGACGCGGACGCAATGCCAGCATGGCACGCTCGTCGGTCTGTTTTTGCTCGCGCCTGTGCTGCTGCTGTTCAAGCTCGCGCTGGCGTTTGGCCACCAGCTTCTTGAGCGTTGCAAGCCGCACCTGGGCTGCAAGCAAAGCACGTTCACTGCCGGCAACGCGCTGGGCATGGTCGGCAAGCACCCGCGCCTGCAAGTGCATGGCGTGCTCCAGCCGGCCCATGAAATGGCGGTGATGGAACAGCACCTCCGGGGCCACGCAGGCATTGGCGCGCATGCCCCAGCGCGCATCGGTCTCCGCTGCATAGGTCTCCAACTGTGCCATCTGTTCCTGCGCGGCCAGTGCACCGGCTTGCGCGTCGTGCAGTCCGCGGCGGGCCGCGTCGCGCTGGCGCTCGGCCATCTCCAGGGCGACGAGCAAGGCATTGCGTGGCATGGTGCTCATCGCGGCGGTCACTGAAAGACGTCGGCCATCGCCGCCACACTCTCATCGATCGACGCCGATTCGAACATGTTCTGCTGCAGGAACTGCTCCATCGCAGGCTGCAGGCGAATGGCCTCGTCGAGCGCTGGATCGGACCCACTCATGTACGCGCCCACCTGCACCAGATCGCGGCTCTTCTGGTAGCGCGAGTACACCGCGCGGAAATGGCGCGCCAACTCGAAATGCTGCTGCTCGACCACGTTGTGCATCACGCGCGATGCCGATTGCTCGATGTCGATGGCAGGGAAATGCCCTGTCTCGGCCAGTGCGCGCGAGAGCACGATATGCCCGTCGAGAATGGCGCGCGCGGCATCGGCGATGGGATCCTGTTGGTCGTCGCCTTCGGAGAGCACGGTGTAGAACGCGGTGATGGAACCCACACCGTGCAGGCCATTGCCGCTTCGCTCGACAAGCTGGGGCAACTTGGCAAAACACGAGGGCGGATAGCCTTTGGTGGCGGGCGGCTCGCCAATGGCCAGGGCAATCTCGCGCTGGGCCATGGCATAGCGCGTGAGCGAATCCATGAGCAGCAGCACATGCTTGCCTTTGTCACGAAAATGCTCGGCGATCGCCGTGGCGTAGGCCGCGCCCTGCATGCGCAGCAAGGGGGGAGCATCTGCGGGCGCGGCCACCACGACGGCGCGGCCGCGGTCCTGCGCACCCAGAATGTCTTCGACAAACTCCTTGACTTCGCGGCCGCGCTCGCCAATCAGCCCGACGACGATCACATCGGCCGCGGTGTAGCGCGCCATCATGCCCAGAAGCACGCTCTTGCCCACGCCCGAGCCGGCAAAAAGCCCCAGGCGCTGCCCGCGGCCCACCGTCAGCAAGGCGTTGATGGCGCGCACTCCGGTATCGAGCGGCACCCGCACGGGGTCGCGGTCCATGGCGTTGATCAGCCGCCGGTCCATGGGATCGGCCGACACCTGCTGCAGCGCCCCCCCGCGGTCCAGCGGCAGGCCCTGCGCATCCACCACCCGCCCGAGGAGCCCATCGCCCATGGGCAGGCGCAAGACCCCCAGTTTCTGCATGGGCTGCGGCGCCGCAAACAATTGGAGCGGAGCGACGTAGGGCGGCGCCGGCACGACCCTTGCTCCGCTCGACAGCCCCTGGGTATCCCCGGCAGGCATCAGAAACGCGCGCTCGCCGGAGAAACCCACGACCTCGGCCAGCGTGCGCTCCTCGCCCATCTCGACAAAACACTGCGATCCTACGGGCACGCGGATGCCCGTGGCCTCCAGCACCAGGCCCGCCAGACGGATGAGCGAGCCGTGCGTCTCCAGCGGCACCTCGGCCGCCGCGCGGCTGCGCGCCTGGTCCAGAAAGGCGCTCCAGGCGGCGCTGACTTCAGTCGGTTCCATGCTCGGTCTCGTTGTCCCAAGGGGCGTCGATCCCCAGCGGGGCAATGGCCCGCTGCCAGCGCTTCTCCAGCCTGCCGTCGACCACGGTGCCGGCCTGCTCCACGAGACAGCCGCCCGGCGCAACGTCGGCGTCGGCAATCCACTGGATTGCCGTTGCCGCGAACTGCGCTCGCAGCGCATCGCCCAACTGTGCCTCGTCCCCGGGATGCAGGCGCACGGAGATCGGCTGGCCGTCCGCCATGAGGCTGGTGAGCGCCTCCTGAATCACCGGCCGCACGGCTTGCGGGTCGCCGTGCAGCTCCCGCCGAACCACCTGGCGCGCGACGTCGCAGGCCAGTTCCAGCACGCCCTGAGCCAGCATCTGCTGCGACTGTGCAAGGCCCCGCTCGAAGGCGCTGGCCAACGCGCCAAGCTGTCTTGCCGCCGCGGCGCCCTGCCCGGCCAGGTAGTCGTCAAATTTCTGCTGCCACTGCAGCGCCGCCTCGGCCCGGCCCTGCTCCTGGCCCTGGGCAAAAGCTTCTTCGCGCGCGGCCTGCAGGCGCGCCTCCTGCTCCGCCTGGTCGGCGGGCGAAGGCAGCTCGGGCGCGTCGTCCTCCACTGCGGAATCGGCGCCCATGGAGCCAAACTGCCATTGCGTGACGTCGCCCACCTCCTCGCGCGGGATGAAGCGGGCATAGAGCCGGCTGTTAGACGAAGGCTTCGTCACCGGCGCCTCCGAGAACGATCTGCCCCTCGTCGGACAGGCGGCGCACCGTCTTCAGGATTTCCTTTTGCTGCGCCTCGACTTCGGACAGGCGCATGGGCCCGCGCGACTCCAGGTCCTCGCGCAGCGCTTCGCCGGCACGCGAGGACATGTTGGAGAGGAACTTCTCGCGCAACTCGGGCGCAGCCCCCTTGAGCGCCACGACCAGCGTTTCCGACGCCACCTCCTTGAGCACGGTCTGGATGGACTTGTCGTCGAGCTTCATGACGTCGTCGAAAACGAACATCTTGTCCATGATCTTCTGCGCCAGGTCGGGGTCGTGGGCGCGAATGTTCTCCAGCACCACGCCCTCGGTGTTGTTGCCCAGGAGGTTGATCATCTCTGCCGCGGCCTTGACGCCGCCGAGCGAACTCTTGCGCACCTTGTCGCCACCGGACAGCACCTTGAACAGCACCTCGTTCAAGTCCTTGAGCGCCGCGGGCTGAATGCCCTCCAGCGTGGCCACGCGCAGCAGCACCTCGCTGCGCTGGCGATCGCCAAACTGCATCAGCACGCCGGCTGCGTGGTCGTAGTCCAGATGCACCAGAATCGCAGCAATGATCTGCGGGTGCTCGTTGCGCAGCAGCTCGGCAACCGACAGCGGGTCCATCCACTTCAGGCTCTCGATGCCGGAAACGTCGCCGCCTTGCAGGATGCGGTCGATCAGCAAGGAGGCCTTGTCGTCTCCCAGCGCCCGCTTGAGCACTGCCCGCACGTAATTGCCGGTGTCAGACACCAGCAGGCTCTGCTGCGCTGCAGCGCCCGAGAACTTGTTGATGACCTCGTCCAGCCGTTCGCGCGAAACGTTGCGCATGCGCGCAATGGTCTCGCCCAGCTTTTGCACCTCTTTCGGAGAGAGGTGCTTGAAAACTTCCGCGGCTTCTTCCTCCCCCAGCGACATGAGGAAGATCGCGGCATCGTTCAGGCCTTGTTCGTCCATGATTCCGGCATCGTGGCGGGCTTGCGGTCAGGCCGTGTCGCCATTGACCCAGCCCTTGATGATATTGGCGACAGCCATGGGATTCTCGCGCGTAAGCACGCGGGCGTCTTCCAGTCGCATTTGCTCGGCCGACGGAGGCACCGGCTCGGTCGAGCGGGTGGGTGGTGCAAGCGCGGGCCGCTGCGGAGCTTCGGCCTCCAGCGCATTGAGTTGGCCGCCCGCCGGACGGCTGCGCGCGGGGCTGCCGGCCGCGAGCGTCTTGAGCGCCGGGCGCACCAAGCCGAGCAGGACCAAGGCGCCGAACAAGAACATTCCCACGGGCCAGGCAAAGCTGCGCGCCAAGTCCAGGGTTTCCGGCTGCTTCCACAGCGGGGGTGCGTCCATGGTTTCGGTTTCCACCTGGAACGGAGCGTTCATCAGGTTCACCGAATCGCCGCGCTCCTGGTTGAACCCGATGGACTCGCGCACCAGGGCGGTCATGCGCTCCAGCTGGTCGGCAGGCAGCGGTTTGGTCACGGTCTTGCCGCGCTCCACGCTGCTTTGGTAGTTCACCACCACGGCGGCGCTCAGGCGTTTGACGGTGCCGCGCCCGGCGCGCGTGACCTTTACGGTTTTGTCGACTTCGTAGTTCGTGGTGGATTCGCGTTTGCGCGTACCGGTTTCGTTCGCCACCTGCTGACCGGCGGCCGTCGGCGCTGGATTGGCGCCGTTGATGGGCGCAGCCGACGGGCCGGGCGGCTGGTTGGCGACCGCGCCCGCCACGCCCGAGGTCGAGCTGGTGCTGTTGCCATTGGTTTCCATCACCTGCTGGCTGCGAATGGCGGTCGCCTCGGGAGTCTGGTTGGGGCGAAACTGCTCGGAGGTCGACTCGGTCTGGCTGAAATCCACATCGGCCGTCACCTGCGCGCGCACGTTGTTGCGGCCCATGACGGGTTCGAGCATCTCCATGATGCGGCGCGCGTACTGCTGCTCGAGCTGCTGCACGTACTGCAATTGCTGGGCATCAAACGCCCCGTTCTGCGCTGCGTCGGGCGAATTCGACAGCAGCTTTCCCGTGTCGTCCAGCACGCTGACGGCCGCAGGCGCCAGCTCCGGAACGCTGGAGGCCACCAGGTGCACGATGCCCGCCAGCTGCGCGCGGTCGAGTACGCGGCCCGGGTACAGGCTGATCAGCACCGAAGCCGAAGGCTTTTGCTGCTCGCGGAAAAACCCGTTCTGGTTGGGCAGGGCTAGATGCACGCGCGCGCTTTGCACCGACGACAGCGCCTGGATGGAACGGGTCAGCTCGCCCTCGAGTCCACGCTGAAAGTTCAACCGCTCCTGAAACTGCGTCATACCGAAGCGGTTGTTCTCCATCAGCTCGAAGCCCGTCACCGAACCCTTGGGGAGGCCCTGCGTTGCCAGGCGCAGGCGCACGTCGTGCACCCGGTCGGCGGGAATGGTGATGGCGCCCCCGCCTTCCGAATACTTGTACGGCACGTTCATCTGCGTGAGCTGCGCGACGATGGCGCCGCCGTCCTTGTCGCTCAAATTGGCGAACAGGACGCGGTAATCGGACTGGCGCCCATAGAGCACGGCGGCAATGAGCACGCCGACCAACAGCGCCGCACCGACGGCCAGGCGCAAGCGCTGCGCCCGGTCCATCGCGGCCAGGCGCTGCATCCAGGACGCTCCGGTGGGCATGGGGGCGGAATCGACAGGAAGGACTGCGGACATTGGTGTTTTCCAGGTTCACAGGCGCTGCAAGGCTCTGCGTGCAACGATTATTGGGCAGCCCCCACGCCGCGTTCACCCGATAAGGCGCCGCTTTCGCCATCTTTTCGCGCGCACCGACGAAGGTTGCGCCGCTAGGATTGCCCCATCCGATCACTCGTCCCACCTGCCCCCATTTACCGGAAACCGCCATGGACATGCGCATCACCAGCTCACTCGCCCCGCTGACCGGCGCGGGCCAGGCGCGCCGCCCGGTTGCAGCGCAGATGGAAGGCAAGGACGCGGGCTTTGCCGGTGCCCTCAAAGGCGCTTTGCAATCGGTCAGTTCGGCGCAAAACCACGCCGCCAAACTGCAGACCGAGGTCCAGATGGAAAACCCTGCCGTGAGCCTGGAAGAGACGATGGTGGCAATTCAGAAAGCGCAAATCGGCTTTCAGGCCACCTTGCATGTGCGCAACCGCATGGTGCAGGCTTACACCGACATCATGAACATGCAGGTGTAGGCGGCGCAGCGTTGCGCTGGGGCGTTGCAGCGGCATTGCTGCTCCCTGGCCGCATTCCTGCACGGAACTTCACTTTTTGTAGCTGGCAGCGCTTGCTGGATAAGCGCCAGAGGTCGATATGGCCTCCAATTTTTCAGTCGCCTTGAGCGCGTAGCGTCCGAATTGCCCTGCTTTTGCCGTGGCCTGGCCTGGGCAAGAGAACTATCAATTTTATAGCTGCTAGCGCTTATGCAATAAGCGCTAGAGCCCAATTTCACCAAATATTTTTGATGCCTAGTGCATCACCAGCGGCTGGCCTTCGAACATGTGCTCAAACTGCGCCATCCAGGGCTCGGCCAGGCAGCGGATCTGGGCGTCGTTGCGCAGGATGCGCTGCATGATCACGGTCTTTTCCTTGCGGTGTTCAGGCAGCAACTCGTGCTCCTGGGACTTGTAGCGCAGCTCCTCGATCAGCACCGCGCACGTGCCTTCGTAACGCACCACGCCGTCCCAATCCTTGGCCTGCGCGGCCTCCAGCATCTTGCGGCTGCTGTCTTCGATGGCTTTGTAGTAGTCGATCAACACACTGGACATCGCTCACACCCTCCCCGCCGGCGCCGAGGCAATCTGACCCCAGCCTTCGGCAATGGGAGTGACGAGCTTCAAAACCTCTTCCACCGCGGCGACGTCGCCACGCAGATTGGCCTGGGTCAAGCGCGAGACGCAGTAGTCGTACAGCGCGCCCAGGTTGGCGGCCAGATCGCCGCCGCGGGCCGGGTCCAGACTGCCCTTGAGCCCTTCTTCGAGGATACGCACTGCCTTGCCAATCTGGCGGCCTTTTTCGGCCACGTCGCCGCGGGCCATGGCGCCGCGTGCCGCGTTGAGCGACTGGATCAAGCCATCGAACAGCATCTTGATGAGCAGATGGGGCGAGGCGCCATCGACGCCGGACTGGATCCCTACCTGCCGATAAGCGCTGGCAGCGCGAGAACTGACGGGGGTGTACATCGACGGCTCCTTGACTTGCTTCTTGGTATTCATATCGGCAACTGCAGCAAAAACTCAAGCAAATTCAGGAGGATTCCAACCCGGAAAACGGCCACCGAGGAAGCCTGGCACGGCAGCGTTGCGCGCGTTGCGGCATGGATTGCCTCGCAGGGTGGCAGCGGCCCATCAATAGTCAGTGCGCTTGTTCCACTGCGTCACCTGCTGGGTGATGTAGGCGTTGAGCGAGCTGAGCTTGCCCAGGTTGGCGTCGAGCCGGTTGTACTGGGCCAGCAGCTGCTCCTCACGCCGGCTGGCGCGGTCGGCCACCCGCTCCTGGTCGTCGGTGTTGCGCTTGACGGCCCCTTGGATCGACTTGGTCTTGGTCGCAAACAGCCCGTCGACGCTCAGCATGCCCGCGGCAAAGTCCTTGATGCGCGTGGCCATGCCGTCCGATGCTGTGCCTTCCTCGTCCGTCGCAAAAAAAGCCTTCAGCGCGTCCGGTTTGGCCATCGCGGCGTCCAGCTTGGTGGCGTCCGCCTTCAAGGTGCCATCGGCCTGGAACTGCACGCCGATGTCGGAGAGCCGGCCGAACTCGCCACCGGGCGTGCCCATTCCCCCGACCAACTGGCGCAGCGCCGACTGCAGGCTCACTGCCGTTGAATCGCCCTGCAGCGTGCCCGCCGATTTGTCGGCGGGGTTGTAGCGGGTCATGGCCGCCAGGGCGTTGGTGAGGGCGTTGTACGAATCGATAAAGGCTGTAATGTTGGCTCGGGCACCCGACGTGTCGCGTTGGATGCTCACCTCCACGGGAGCGGTCGTTACCTGGGCGACGGTCAGCGTCAAGCCTTCGATAGCATCGGCAAAGGTGGTGTTCTTGGATTTCACGACCACGCCGTTGATGGTGGCCAGCGTGTCGCGCGCGCTCTGCGTCAGCGACAGGCCGTCCGTGGCGTTCTCGGGATCGAAGGCCAGCCGCGAGAGCCCCGCACCATCGGTGTTGTTGCCGTCGTCGTCCGTTGCCTGAATGCGAAACCCTGATTCCTCGCCCGTCGCGCTCGAGCGCATCAGCAAGCGCTCGCCCGAGGCGTCGCGCAGCACCGTGGCGTTGACGCCCGCGTTCGCCGCATTGATCTTGGCTGCCACCTTGGCCAAGGTGTCGTCAGCAGCAGTGATATCAATGGAAACCTCGGGATCCGCGCCCGGCGCAAACACCGCCGTGCCATCGGCCTCGGGGGTGAAATCGCCCTTGCTCCAGGCGCCCAGTTGAATTTTGAGCGTCCCGGTGCCCACGGCCGAGCCTGTGCCAAACACCGCCGAACCCGCAGACTGCGCGCGGGCCAGCTGACTGACCTCCATGCTGAACGCCGTGGGCGCCGCCGCCGAAGTGGCGGTGCCTACGACCGCGCCCGCGTTGCTGGACTTGACCGACATGGTCTCCCAGCTGGAAGTGCTGCCCAGTTTGGCCGCCTGGTCCTGCAGATTGGCGATTTGCGATTTGAGCTGCCCGTAGGCCGAGAGCTTCGCGTTCAGCCCCGAAGCCTTGACCTGCAGCTGCTGAATAGGCTGTTTTTCAAGCGCTACGAGCTTGGCAACGATGCCCTGGATGTCGAGCCCGCTGCCAATGCCGGGGGAAGAAATGCCCATGTCGATCTCCTGTTGCGGTCACGCCGAACCGGTTTGCGCGGCGAGCGTGGCCTGTAGGCCCGCCACGCCAAGCGCAGGCAGTCCCTACAGGTTTATCGGCAAAGGCGCAGGGAACTTGAGAGGTTTGTGCCTTGAGCAATCACCCCTGCAGGAGCTTGAGCACATTTTGCGGCAACTGGTTGGCCTGCGCCACCATGGCGGTGCCGGCCTGCTGCAGAATCTGCGCCCGGCTCAGGTTGGCCGTCTCCGCCGCGAAATCGGCGTCCATGATGCGGCTGCGCGATGCCGTCAGGTTCTCGCTCGTCGTCATCAGGTTATCGATGGTGGAGCTGAAGCGGTTCTGGATGGCGCCCAATGCGGCCCGCGAAGAGTTGATGGCCGTCAGCGCCGCGTCGATCGAGCCCAGGGCCGTGGTAGCGCCTGGCACATTGGAAATATCCACATTGGCAATGGCCGTACCCGAGAGCGCAACGGTGCTGGTTGCAGCGGACAGGCCCGAGTTGGCTACCGTGCCGGCAATGGCCAATGAGCCGCCTTCAACGCCCGAGTAGGTGACCGTATAGGTCGACTCTGCGGTGCCGGCAGCAGCCAAGCCTGTGGCTGCTGCAGTCAAGGTGGTAAAGCTGTGCGTAATGTTGCGACCATCAGCGGCCGTCATGGTCACCGTGCTGCCGTTGTCGGTTGCGGTCACGCCCGTGGCGGCAGAGATGTCGTTGATGCCCTTGACAACAGCGGCCCGACTCGTGGCAGCATCCGCAGAGGTCGTAATGGAGGCCGTCGTGACGCCATTGATCGTCAATGTCCCGGTCAGGGCTGCGGGCGTCATGGCAGACCCACCCGCCACCGTGGGCCCTGTAATGTCTGCGCGCACGCCGGCAATATTGGCCGCGTTGATCGAATTGACAATGGCCTTGGCATCGGCAGAAATCGATCCGGAGCCAATGGCTTTGCCGTTGATCGTGATCGCTGCCAAGTTGGCGCTGGTGGTGCCGTCCAGAGCGCCACTGGTCACCGTCGCCTTGTACTCCTGGCCCAGTGTGCCGGTGCGAGCGCTGGCAATCTTGTCAATGGTGATGGTCTGGTTGGCATTGGCGCCCACCTGAAAGGCTTGGGACGTGAAGTTGCCATCGAGCAGCTTGGTGCCGTTGAAGTCGGTTTGCGTGGCAACGCGGTCAACTTCAGAAATCAATTGCGCAACTTCCTGCTGCAAGGCGGCGCGGTCAGAAGTGCTGTTGGTGGCGTTGGCCGACTGCACCGCCAGTTCACGCATGCGCTGCAGGTTATTGGTGACGCTGGCCAATGCGCCTTCTGCCGTCTGCGCCAGAGAAATGCCATCGTTGGCGTTGCGCACGGCGACGTTCAGC
>JAMLIT010000005.1 GCA_023954035.1 Burkholderiaceae bacterium
CCCGAGCGGCGCATCATGGCCTCGGCTTCGTTTACCTCCATGCGGCAGTTCTCCATGCTCGCATATTTGGACCCCGGCCTGCGTTCGCTGCGAATTTCGCTCAGGCGCTCGGGGCTGATGGTCAAGCCGAAAATCTTCTTCTTGTAGGGTATCAATGCGGGCGGCAACTGGCGGCGCTCGAAGTCTTCGGGAATCAGCGGGTAGTTGGCGGCTTTCAGGCCGTGCTGCATGGCGAGATACAGCGTAGTGGGGGTTTTCCCGCTGCGGCTCACGCCCACCAGAATCACGTCGGCGCCTTCCAGGTCCCGGTGGCTCTGGCCGTCGTCGTGTGCCAGGCTGAAGTTGATCGCTTCGATGCGGTCGGTGTATTCCTTGCTGCGGCTGATGTCCGAAAAACGACCGACCCGGTGGTGCGACTTGATGCCCAGCTCCTGCTCCAGCGGGTGCACGAAGGTGCCAAACATGTCCAGCAGCATGCCCTTGCAGCCCTGCTGCAGCACCTTGAGCACTTCCATGTTCACCAGGGTGGTGAAAACAATGGGTTTGCTTCCCTCGACGTCGGCCGTGTGGTTGATCTGCCGCACCACCTGGTGCGCCTTGTCGGCGGTGTCGGTAAAGGGCAGACGGACTCGGCGCGGCAGCAATTCGAACTGCGCAAGAATGGCGTTGCCAAAGGTTTCGGCGGTGATGCCGGTACCGTCCGAGACGAAGAATACGGTGCGTGTGTGCATGGGGGCCAGACGGAAGTGCGACAGAAGATCGACAGGGGGTGGGACCTACAATGTCGCCGATTATCCGAATTCGCCCATGCAGTCCTGCCGCCCACAAGACCAACTCCAGCGCGCGCAGCACCGCATGTCCACCCGTCCGCCTGCGCAGGCCGACGCGTGCACCGAGCCGCTTTCAACTTCTGGAGCCCTCCCATGTCTGCACGCTTTGACGCGACCGCCCTGGTCGTACCGTTTGAAAACCTGAGAATGAGCGACGTCGAGGTCGTTGGCGGCAAGAACGCCAGCCTTGGCGAGATGATTTCGCAACTGCCGCACGGGGTCCGCGTTCCCACCGGCTTTGCGACCACGGCGCACGCTTTTCGCCAGTTCCTGGCGCACGACGGGCTGGCCGACAAAATCAGCAAGCGTTTGGCGGCGCTGGATACCGACGACGTGCGCGCCCTGGCGGCGGCCGGCGCGGAGATTCGCGCCATGGTGGAGGCCCAGCCTTTTCCGGTCGAGCTGCAGCAGGCCATCACGCAGGCCTTCGCCGCGCTGTGCGACGGCAATGCCGACGCCACCTTCGCGGTGCGCTCCTCTGCCACGGCCGAAGACCTGCCCGACGCCTCGTTCGCTGGCCAGCAGGAAACCTTCCTGAACGTGCATGGCGTCGACGAAGTGCTGCACAAAGTGAAAGAGGTGTTCGCCAGCCTCTACAACGACCGGGCGATTTCCTATCGCGTTCACAAGGGTTTTGCGCACGATCTCGTAGCGCTCTCCGCCGGGGTGCAGCGCATGGTGCGTTCTGATCTGGGCGCCGCGGGCGTGATGTTCACCATCGACACCGAATCGGGTTTCGAGGACGTGGTCTTCATCACCAGCAGCTACGGCCTGGGCGAGACGGTGGTGCAGGGCGCCGTCAATCCCGACGAGTTCTACGTGCACAAGCCGATGCTGCGCGCTGGCCACAAGGCCGTCATCCGCCGCAACCTGGGCTCCAAGCTGGTGCAGATGGTGTTCACCTTGCCCGAGGAAAAGGCCGTGGGCGCGCTCAAAGGCAAGCTGATCAAGACGACCGAGGTCCCCGCTGAGCAGCGCAACCGCTATTCGTTGACGGACGCCGACGTCGAGCAGTTGGCGCAGTACGCCCTGGTCATCGAAGCACACTACGGCCGTCCCATGGACATCGAATGGGGCAAGGACGGCCAGGACGGCCTGCTCTACATCCTCCAGGCCAGGCCCGAGACCGTGAAAAGCCAGGCCGGCAACCAGGCCGAGCTGCGCTACAAGCTCAAAGGCACGGGACCGGTGCTGGCCGAGGGCCGTGCCATTGGGCAAAAAATCGGCACTGGCCCGGTGCGGCTGGTGCACAGCATTTCCGAGATGGACAAGGTGCAGCCCGGTGACGTGCTCGTGACCGACATGACCGACCCGAACTGGGAGCCGGTGATGAAGCGCGCCAGCGCCATCGTTACCAACCGGGGCGGGCGCACCTGCCATGCAGCCATCATTGCACGCGAGCTGGGGATTCCGGCCGTGGTGGGCTGCGGCGATGCCACTGAGCGGCTCAAGGACGGCACCCTGGTGACGGTGAGCTGCGCCGAGGGCGACACCGGCCACATCTACGACGGCCTGCTGGAGACGGAAGTGACCGAGGTCGAGCGCGGCAGCATGCCCGAGATCGCCACCAAGATCATGATGAACGTCGGCAATCCGCAACTGGCGTTCGACTTCTGCCAGCTGCCCAACCAGGGCGTGGGCCTGGCGCGGCTCGAATTCATCATCAACAACAACATTGGCGTGCATCCCAAGGCCATCCTCGACTATCCGAACATTGATTCGGACCTGAAGAAGGCGGTCGAATCGGTGGCGCGCGGCCACGCCAGTCCGCGGGCCTTCTATGTCGACAAGGTGGCCGAGGGCGTGGCCACCATTGCTGCGGCCTTCTGGCCCAAGCCGGTCATCGTGCGCCTGTCGGACTTCAAGAGCAACGAATACCGCAAGCTCATTGGCGGCAGCCGCTACGAGCCCGAGGAAGAGAACCCTATGCTGGGCTTCCGTGGTGCGGCGCGCTACGTGAGCGATGAGTTTGGCGAGGCCTTTGCCATGGAGTGCGAGGCCTTGAAGCGCGTGCGCAACGACATGGGCCTGACCAATGTGCAGGTCATGGTGCCCTTTGTGCGCACCCTGGGCCAGGCCGAGCGCGTCACGCAGTTGCTGGCGCAGCATGGCCTACAGCGTGGCGAAAACGAGCTCAAGCTCATCATGATGTGCGAGATTCCGAGCAACGCCCTCCTGGCCGAGCAGTTTCTGGCCTTTTTCGATGGGTTCTCGATTGGTTCGAACGATTTGACGCAACTGACGCTGGGTCTGGACCGCGATTCCGGCCTGGAGTTGCTCGCCAAGGATTTTGACGAACGGGACCAAGCTGTCGAGGCGCTGATCCTCATGGCGATCAGAGCCTGCCGGGCGCAGGGCAAGTACATCGGCATTTGTGGCCAGGGTCCCAGCGACCACCCCGATTTTGCGCAATGGCTGGCCGATCAGGGCATTTCTTCCATCTCGCTCAATCCAGACAGCGTCGTCGCCACCTGGAAGCAGCTGGCCGCAGCGCACTGACCCCCTCGCACCATGCAGCTGCCGCGCGACGAGCCAGCTTCCGGGGAGGAGGGCGCGGCACACGCCTTCCCGCCAGATCTGCACGATGTGCGGCATCTCAGGCTCAAGGCGCTCCTGCTGGCCACTTGGGCGCTGGCTTCTTTTGGCGTCTGCTTTTTCGCGCGCGACTTGCTGTTTCCCATCGGCAACTGGCCGCTGGGCTTCTGGATGGCCTCCCAGGGCGCTGTGTTCGTCTTCATTGGCATCGTGGTGGCATATGCCTGGGCCATGAGCCGCTTCGAGCGGCAGGACGCCCGTGCCTTGCTGGCCGCCGAAGCCGGTGCGGAGGGCGAGGATGGCTGAGCCGCCGAGCCCGGCGGCAGCGGACGAGCGTGGTTATGCGCGGCGTCTGCATCGTATCTTGGGGATCTACGTCGCCGGCGTGCTGAGTTTCCTGGCCCTGATGACCTGGGCCGAGCAACGTGGCTTGTCGCGCCACTGGATCGGCCCGATCTTCCTGTTTTTGTCGGTCATGGTGTACGCGGCCATCGGGGTCTATGGCCGCACCACGGACCCATTGGAATACTACGTGGCAGGCCGCCGCATTCCGTCCATGTACAACGGGATGGCCGCCGCGGCGGACTGGATGAGCGCGGCGTCCTTCATCAGCCTCTCGGGCGCGCTCTACCTTCAGGGGTATTCCGGCACGCCCCAGCATGCCGGCGGCCTGGCCTATTTGCTGGGCTGGACCGGGGGGTTTTGCCTGGTGGCCATTTTGGTGGCCCCGCACCTGCGGGCCATGGGTCTTTACACGGTGCCTGATTTTTTTCATGTGCGCTTTGGTGGCACCTGGCCGCGCGTGATTGCGGCGCTGGCGGCGGTCGTATGCTCGTCTACCTACGTCGTGGCGCAAATCTATGGGATTGGGCTGATCGCATCGCGCCTGACGGGCGTGCAGTTCGAGATCGGCATCATGCTGGGGCTGGGCGGCGTGCTGCTGTGCTCGTTTCTGGGCGGCATGCGTGCCATCACCTGGACCCAGGTGGCGCAGTACGTCATGCTGCTGCTCGCTTTTCTGATTCCCGTTTCCTGGCTGGCATACAAGCAGTTGGGAAGCCCGGTCGCCGTGATGGTGTACGGCAAACAGATCGGCAAGATCTCTGACCTGGAGGCGGGGCTGCTGGCCTCGCCACAGGAGCAGCAAGTGGTGCGCGCCTATTTGCATCGCGCGCGCGACTTCGAAGCGCGTCTGGGTGACGTGAACAAGGCGCTGGAGCGCGAGCGCAGCGACCTGCAGGAACGCATCCGCCGTCTGCGCACACAAAACGCCGACGTCGGTCTGATTGTTGCGGCCAGCCGGGAACTGGCAGCGCTGCCACGCAATGCGGCGGCCGCGCGCGCGCTCTGGGAGCGCAAGATGCTGGAAAACTACGCTCGCGCACTCCCCTTGGGCGGCTTGCCCCCGCACGCGCAGCCCTATGCGGGCGACCCCGAGGGCACGCCCGAGATGCAGGCCGCATTCACCAACTCGCGTCGCAATTTCCTAGCACTGATGTTTTGCCTGATGGTGGGTACGGCAGGCCTGCCGCACCTTCTGACCCGCTACTACACCTCGCCCACCGTCGCCGGCGCCCGCAGTTCGGTGGCCTGGACGCTGTTCTTCGTGGCGCTTTTGTACCTCAGCGCCCCTGCGTTGGCCGTGCTGGTGAAGTTCGAGGTCATGAACAACCTCGTGGGCAGCCATTTCGACCAGCTTCCGAACTGGATGGCGCAGTGGGCACGGGTCGATGCCTCGCTTTTGTCGGTGGAAGACATGAACGGCGACGGCATTGTGCAGTTTGGCGAAATCCGGCTGGGTGCCGATCTCATCATGCTCGCCACGCCGGAGCTGGGCGGGCTGCCTTATGTGGTGTCCGGCCTGGTGGCGGCGGGTGGGCTGGCGGCCGCCTTGTCCACGGCCGATGGCTTGCTGCTGACCATCAGCAATGCTTTGGTCCGGGACTTGTACTTTCGCGCCCGGCCCCGCAATGCAACGCCCGAGCAGCGCGTGATTCTGACCAAGTTTGCGCTGCTGGCGGTTGCCCTCATTGCATCGTTCATCGCGGCGCTCAAACCGGCCGATATCTTGCCGCTGGTGTCGGCGTCGTTTTCGCTGGCCGCCTCCGCCTTCGTTCCGGTCATGGTGCTGGGCATTTTCTGGCGCGGCACCACGCGCCAGGGTGCAGTGGCAGGCATGCTCGGCGGGCTGGGCGTTGCCGTCTACTACCTGCTATCGCACGTGCCCACGCTGCAGGCTGCCGTGCCGCGCTGGATGCTGGCTGATGGCCTTTGGTTTGGCATCCAGCCGGTGTCGGCGGGCGTCTTCGGCGTGCCCATAGGTGTGCTGGCCGCCGTGTTGGTGAGCTGGATGACACGCCCCGTCCTACCGCGTCCGCAGCCGCGAACGGAGCTGTAGGTCGCGCACAGGGCACGCCTTGGTCTCGATTTTTCGGTAAGGGATTCCAGGAACGGCTTCAGCGGCCGACCTTCAGGAGTTCGACATCGAATTTCAGCGTGGCGTTGGGCGGAATGACGCCTCCGGCGCCGCGGGCGCCATAGCCCAAAGCGGCGGGAATGATCAGGGTGCGGTGCCCACCCACCTTCATGCCTTGAACGCCCTCATCCCATCCCTTGATGACCATGCCTGCGCCCAGGTGGAAAGCAAAGGGGTCGTTGCGGTCGCGGCTGGAGTCAAATTTGGCGCCTTGCACGCCATCGTTGTAAAGCCAGCCGGTGTAGTGCACCGATACCTGGTCCCCGCGCGAGGCATGAGCGCCATCGCCCACAGTCGTGTCTTCGTATTGGAGGCCGGAGTCGTTGGTGGTCAATGCCATGAAAATCCTTGAATACTATTGAATTGATAGCTGCTTGCGCCCTTAGATAGTGCGCTAGAGGCAGATTTCTATGAGATTATCAAGCTGCAGGAAGCGGCCCGCTCTGCTTTACTTCTTGGCACGCGCCGCGACCCAGCGGTTGGCGAAGGCCTGCACGTCGCTCAGGCGCTTGAGCAGGTCGGTGCCCGATGGCGTCACGACGTAGCCGTCGCTGCCGTGGTTGAGCAGACCGGCTTCGCGCAGTTCCTTGATGCGTGTGTTGAGCGTGTTGGGCGTGATGCCACCGACGCTGTCCTGGAGCAATCGAAAGGTTTGTGGATGGCCATCGCGCAAGGCCCAGAGCACGCGAAGCGCATAGCGGCATTCAAGCCGCTCAAACAACTGGTTGATGGCAACGTTTTCCTTGGAACTCATGCGGCTACTCCTTGCGGCAGGTGGATGCGGTGGGTTCTGTGCCTGGCGGGGCGGGCAAGCCAATATAGCGCTGAACCGAAATTGCTACAAGTTTAATAGCTCAAAAACCAGTGCCGTCATGTGAGGAGGGGGAGAAAGCAGCTGGGCTGCGAAACTGTTGCGGGTGCGCCACGAAATGCCTTGGCTCTAGGGCGGGCCCATGCTGAGCTGAAAAAGACCGCCGTCGGAGTGGGCGCGGCAAGCAAAAAGGCGTGGAGCTCGGGCGCCACGCCTTCTTTTAAAGCAGCGTATCGCGGCTGCTGGATCGTCAATTGGCCGGCTTGGCGGCGCCGTCGCCCGTCTTGAGCGTGTCGTTCCTGACCGCAGTTGCAGCGGCCGCTTTGACGTCGGCGCGATTCTGGGTGGACATTGCGCTGGTTCGCGGGGCCAAAGGCTGATTGCCCGATTTCACAGCGTCGGCGCCACCGCTCATGCTGGTTTCTGCATTCACCTCGCTGCGCGTCTTGCCAGACATCGCGCTCGGCGTCTTGGCGTAGGGTTCGTTGCCGGTTTTGACGGCTTCGGTCGTACGGCTCTTTTGCATATCCTTGTTGGACATCTTTTTCTGATTTTTCGTGGACTTCATCTGGCTATGCAACTTTTCATTCGGTGAACCCACGATGGGTTCGTTGCCGGTGGCCAGGTTGCCAGAATCCACGGCCGCAGCGCCCTCTCGGCTCTTGACGGCGCGTGTGGTGGTCGAATGCGGGCTGACCATGGGCCCCAGGGGCTGGTTGCCCGAGGAGATGGTGCCCGTCTTGGCCGCGTCAGCCGCATTCGCCTCGACGCCGGCGCGCGTCTTTTCTGACGGCGTCTTCATGGCGGGGGCCATGTTTAGAGGCTCATTGCCGGCCGGAATGGTCTGGACATTGGCTGCGGTCGCGGTGCTGGACATCGCGGGTGCCGTGCTCTGCGCGTTGGCCAGGAACGGGGCGCTGGCCAGGACGGCCAGGAGGGTGAGTTTGGTACGCATGACTTTTCCTTTGTGTGGATGGATGAGGACCCCAAGGGGGGTTCCCGAAGACAGCTCCATCATGGGCGTGTCGGCGCGACGGGGGCGTCAGCCGCATCCGACCGCGCTTGTCGGTATGGGCGCCGACATCCAAGGCGTCAACGTGTGCTTGGCCACTGCCTCCAAACGTGGGTTTTGGTCATTTCGATACTCCCGCGCATTCGCAGCTCGGCGACGCGCAGGGTAAGGCCATCGAAAATGTCCTTGAACAGGCCGCGCCGCGCGGCCTCCTGGCTACCGCAACGGGATGGGTCGCGAGTGCTGCGCTGTAACCTACAATGCCGGGCTACTGGCCATCCATCAGGATGCTTAATGCTGCAGTTCTATAGTTTCAATAGCGAGAGTAGTTCACTTGATCGGACCCTTACAAATCACCACAGCCCTTTTGGGACTTGGACTCGCGGTTGTGATTCTGTTCTTGCTGCGTCGCGATCAACTGTATGTGATGCACGGTCTGTTTTGGGTGTTGGTCGCAATAGCTGCGGCGGTCTTAGGTGCTTGGCCGGGACTAATTGATGGCCTTGCCGGGATTTTAGGAATCAGCTATCCACCTGCATTGGTTCTGCTTTTGGCAAATATTCTGTTGCTGTTGAAGGCCCTGCACGCAGACATGATGAACACCCGTATAGAGCGAGACCTGCGCCGGCTCAATCAACGCTTAGCCATCCTCGATGCGAGTATTCGGATGGATGGCAGTGGGGCCCGTGATCATTGCGAGCAGCAAGATATCGCAAAATGAAACCTCGCTTGCAACCAGTCATTTTGTGTGGGGGATCTGGTACACGCATGTGGCCGCTCTCACGCGAAACCTATCCCAAGCAGTTTTTGGCGTTGGCTGGTCAGTACAGCATGTTGCAGGATACCGCACTGCGACTTTGTGGGCTGCCCGCAGAGGTGCCCTTGGCCAAAAGCCCCATACTAGTCTGCAACACAGAACATCGCTTCTTGGCGGCAAGCCAATTACAAGCAATAGGCGTTCAGGACGCCAAGATACTGCTCGAGCCCGTAGGGCGCAATACGGCACCTGCGCTAACCATTGCTGCCTTGCAAGCCATTGCTGATCAGCACGACGATCCGGTGTTGCTGGCCATGCCGGCAGACCATTTGATCAGCGACAATCCGACGTTGCATGTGGCTGTGGAAAAGGCCTATGTCATTGCCAGTGCAGGCGCGATGGTGACTTTTGGTGTCGTGGCAGACCGACCTGAGATAGGTTACGGCTACATTCAGCGAGGCGCTGCCAGCGCAGACGGCGTTTACGCCATTGCCAGTTTTGCAGAAAAACCTGACCCCGCAACCGCCCGGCAGTACCTGGATGCAGGTGACTATTACTGGAACAGCGGCTTATTTATGGTGCGCGCCAGCGCCTGGATCAAAGCGTTGGCGCAATGCCGCCCAGACATCCTGCAGGCTTGCGCATCCGCCATGCAGCAAGCTGTGTCCGACATGGACTTTGTGCGCCCCAACGCAACTGCTTTTGCAGCCTGCCCCTCAGACTCGATCGACTACGCAGTGATGGAGCGCTTGCCCGCACGGCCTGAAATCGATGTACCGGCTCGAGTTGTGCCATTGCAGGCGGGCTGGTCTGACCTGGGAGCATGGGACGCACTATGGCAGGAGCTGCCGCACGACAGCGAAAACAATGCGACCGTCGGCGAGACCATCGTTCACAACACGACAAAGTCGCTCTTGTTTTCCACCAGCCGTCTGGTGGCTGGGGTGGGACTTGACAACATTGTCGTCATCGAAACCCCCGATGCGGTGCTGGTAGCTGACATGAGGCAAGCACAAGAAGTCAAACAAATTGTCGCCCAATTGAAAACACGTGGCCACACACTGGTGGACAACCACCGCAAGGTGTACCGGCCCTGGGGCTGGTACGACAGCATCGACAGCGGTGAGCGATTCCAGGTCAAGCGCATCGTTGTCAACCCTGGCGCTCGGCTGAGCCTTCAGATGCATCATCACCGAGCAGAGCACTGGGTGGTTGTCAAAGGGACAGCACAAGTAACCAATGGCGATCAGACTTTTTTGTTGGATGAAAACAAATCTACATTCATTCCGGTGGGCCATATACACCGTTTGGCCAATCCGGGCAAAGTACCACTTGAGGTAATTGAAGTCCAGTCCGGAACCTATTTGGGAGAAGACGACATCGTGCGGTTCAGTGATGGAGTTGAACCGATGACAGCCAGTGCCGCGCAGTAGGGAGTCGCCCTCAGGCGGTCGCACACCTAGCGCGTCGGCGCCATCCCACGCTCGCCTCGGCTCAGAAATCGATGTCTTGTTCATCACTTCGACTTCCCAAGCGGTTGATCTTTGTCAAGACCAAGGGTATGTCATAGTGTCAAATGGTGGGTAATGGCTTTAAATGTACCATCGAAATTTGCCTGCTCAGATAGGCCTAGAGGAGAATCAAATTGATCAAAAATCGCATTCTTACCGCATTATTTGGTTTGTTTGTGAGTACGGCAATACTGGCAGGAACGGAGCTGGTTCCGGTCGCGGAGCCTGTCACTAATGAGCCCGCGCGGGTTTTATTGAGCGGCGTAAAAGATCCAAATCTCGCAACAGCCGCATCAAACGGCAATTCTGCGCTAACGCAGCTTTTGGAGCATTTGCGCCAGCAAGCCCTAAAGCAAGGCGAAGTGCGCGTCATCGTGGGGTTGCGCGTCCCCTTTGCCCCTGACGCCGCCTTGAGCGCAGCCAGTGCGCAAGCCCAGCGCGCTGAGATTCAGGCGACGCAGTTCGATGTGCTCGGGCGTTTTCCTCAGGTTCGTGAGGAGGCTCGATATAAGACCTTCGAATTTATTCCATTCATGGCGATGACGCTTACCTCGGAAGAGTTGGCGGTATTGTTGGTCGATCCAGCGATAATTGGCATCGAGGAAGACAAGCTGAATCAACCGTCGCTGGTCGAAAGTGTGCCTATTATTGGCGGCAGCGCGGCGTTTAATATGAAGTACACCGGGTCTGGGCAAACTATTGCTATTCTTGATACTGGCGTGGACAAAGCGCACCCATTTCTTGCAGATAAAGTTGTGTCCGAGGCATGTTACTCCACCACTAACGGAACAGCAACCTCTGTTTGTCCGGGTGGTGTGGCGGCGAGTACTGCTAGTGGTTCGGGTGTGCACTGCGCACTCAGTGTAACTGGGTGTGCTCACGGAACGCATGTCGCCGGCATAGCGGCCGGTAAGTGGAGTTCGACTTTTTCCGGAGTGGCCAAAGATGCTAAGTTGATTGCAGTTCAGATATTTTCGCGATTTCCGATCTCTTCTTGTGGCGCCGGAGCTACTGCTGAGTGCGCTCTGGCTTATACTTCAGACATTATTTCTGGGCTCAATCGCGTTTATGCATTGAAAGACAGTTTCAAAATTGCTGCTGTGAATATGAGTCTCGGTGGTGGTAAATATACCTCTTATTGCGATGCCACCGAAAGCAGTACGAAGACGGCGATCGATAATCTTGTATCGGCAAAGATTCCTACAGTCATTGCGTCTGGTAATGACGGCTATTCTGATGGAATTAGTGCTCCGGGTTGTATAAGTTCAGCAGTAAGTGTTGGTTCGACATGGGATGTGTCTGGGCAAAGTAATAGTTGCAAAGGGAATAACCTGGGCACATCGGCCGTTGATTCAATTAGCTGTTTTTCTAATAGCTATCCCAATCTAAGTTTGCTAGCGCCGGGGATTTGGACATATTCTTCTACGCCAAATAATACTTATGCTAACTACAGCGGAACATCAATGGCGACTCCACACGTTGCAGGTGTCATGGCTCTGTTGCGACAGGATAATAAAAATCGCACGCCAACGGCACGAACCAGTTTGCTGCAAAGCACCGGGGTCAGCGTATGGGACTCTAGAAATAGTACTGCATTCAAACGGGTTCAAGTGGATAGCGCTCTTCAAGCCCAGCCGCGACCTTTTATCGATGTGGCTTTGGGCAATCCGTTTTCGGCCTATATCAGCACGATTTTTAGTGTAGACATAACGCAGGGGTGTGCGGTCACATTATTTACTCGCTCTTATTGTCCGACCCAGTACGTGACGCGCAGCGACATGGCGGCATTCCTTGTTCGTGCACGAGACGGTGTGGAACCAGCTCTTTGTTCCGTGGCGCCGTTCAACGATGTGCCGACGAGCAATGTCTATTGCAAATATATCAAGCGACTTAAGGATTTAGCTATAACAACTGGATGCCAACCTGGCTTTTACTGTCCTGATGGCTTGGTTACACGCGAAGAAATGGCAATATTTATAGTGCGCACGCTGGAAGGCAATCCTGCACCAAATTATTGCGGCGGAGTATCTCCTTATACAGATGTAAGCCCAAGTTCGCCTTTCTGCGGGCATATCAAGCGTCTTAAAGAATTGGATGTGACACAAGGAGTAGGTGGCGGTCTATACGCTCCGTCGGCCAATGTAACCCGTGAGCAGATGGCTGCGTTTCTTGCTCGTGGATTTTTAAACATGAAATAATAAGTTGGGCGAGGTGGTTTTTATATGCAATGCAGGGGATCTCTAAAAACCCTCATCTTCTATTCGAAAACCTCCTCAGCCAAACCGAAAATCACCCGATGAGAAAGTGTCGTTCGCGCAGCGACATCAAGTTCCGTCTCTGAGCCGATGCTGCGCGCAAGCACAAAGTCGAAACCACTGAGGATCCACTGCAGGTCATTGCCAGGCATATTGATTTTGACCATCTGATGCAGGTCTATGGACTGCCGCCCACCCGAGTTCGACACTTTGATCCCATTTTTCGCCCCATGCGGTTTGCCGGAGTCATATAAATCAAGCACTTACATACGCCGACGAGGCTGTTTTTTGGTTTTCGTGTAGTGCCAATATTTATTTGCAATGTAGTTTTAGAGCGCTCCTGCCAGCGCTATACTCCATCGCATGTTCATCAAAGTCACCACCTCCGGCGGTCACCGCTATGCACGGCTGGTGGAGTCCTTTCGCAACGAAGACGGCCAGCCCCGCCAGCGCACGGTCGCCACCCTCGGACGCATCGACGAGTGCGGCGGGCAGCTTGACGCCCTGCTGGGCGGTTTGCTACGCGCCAAGGGGCGCCCGGCCGGTGATGGTGATGCGCCCCAGGTGCGCTTTGAATCTGCCCTTGCGCTGGGTGATGTCTGGGCCCTCGATGCCCTGTGGCACGAGTTGGGTTTCGATGGGCTTGCCGCCGTCTTTCGCCGAGCCCGCTTCACCAGCCCGGTAGAGCACGCCATTCGCGTGATGGTCTTTAACCGGTTGTGTGACCCCGACTCCAAACTCGGTGTGCTGCGCTGGTTGCGTGCGGTCAGCATGCCCGGCATCGACGTGGACAAGCTCACACACCAGCAGTTGCTGCGCAGCATGGATGCGCTCATGGATCACCAAGCAGCGGTGGATGACTGTGTCGCCGCTGTGCTGCGCCCGCTCATCGATCAAGACCTCTCGGTGGTGTTCTATGACCTGACCACCATCCGCGCCGAGGGCCTGAGCCAGCAAGAGGGTGATGTGCGCCATTTCGGTATGTCCAAGGAGGGTGTGATTGCGCGCCAGTTCATGCTGGGTGTCGTGCAAACGTCGGAGGGGATGCCGATCTACCACGAGGTTTTTGACGGCAACACGGCCGAGGCGCCGACGCTGCAGCCCACGCTCAAGAAGGTGCTCAGTCGCTATCCACACATTCGCCGCCTGGTGGTGGTGGCCGACCGGGGCTTGCTGTCGCTGGACAATATCGATGCGCTGTCCAAACTGCAGGTGGGCTCAGGCCGGGCTCTGGAATTCATCCTGGCCGTGCCTGGCAGGCGCTATGGCGAATTTGCTCACCTGCTGCAGCCGATCAACGAGCAAGCGGCCCAGGCCAGCGATGAGGTCGTGGCCGAGTGTGAGTGGCAAGGCCATCGCCTGGTGGTGGCGCACAACCCGCTGCAGGCAGCCCAGCAAACCCAGGATCGCCTCTCGCGCATCCATGCGCTTGAGCAGCGCGCCGCCCAGCTGGCGGGCAAGCTCGATGCCCAGGAGGCAGGCAAAGTCCAGCGCGGGCGCAAGCTCTCCGATTCGGGCGCCAAGGCGCGGTTCTTCCATGAGGTCAGCGACGCCCATCTGGCACGCATCATCCAGGTGGACTTGAAGTCCGATCTGTTCACCTACTGCATCGACGAGGCTGCGCTGGCCAAGGCTCAGATCATGGATGGCAAGCTGATGCTGGTCACCAATGTGCAGGATATGACGGCCGCCGATGTGGTGAGGCGCTACAAGAGCCTGGCCGATATCGAGCGGGGTTTCAGGGTACTCAAGTCCGAGATCGAGATCGCCCCGGTGTTTCACCGTTTGCCCGAACGCATCAAGGCCCATGCCAGCATTTGTTTCATGGCACTGATCCTGTACCGCGTCATGCGTGAGCGCCTCAAGCGCGCGGGCAGCGACCTCTCACCCGAATCTGCCTTGGCCGATTTGCGCCGCATCCAGCGGCACACCGTGAGCATCGACAACGGCGCTCCCATCCAAGGCGTCTCCACGATCCATCCACGCCAGGCTGATGTCCTGGCCGCCCTGAGCATCAAGAAGCCCACGTACGACGCTCAAATGACACTGCTGTAGTGGCAATTTAAGGTGGCCACTTCAAGCAAATCAAGAACTTGCAGCGGTTGGTGTCGAACTCGGGGGGCCAATGCGTGAGGCATGGAGCGAAAAATTCCCAAACTGTCGGATTCGCGAAGAAAAGCAGTCCCAATGATTTCAAACGGCCTGAGCAAGTGATAGGCTGAAAGCGTCGGCTTCCAGTGTTTGCCTGACCTTTCGGTGATGTTTGCAGGACCGGCCTTTAGAGGTTCCCTCAAATTTCTCAGCTCGCTTTTGATTTTCAACAAGATTCAAGGGCTGGATTTTTTAACAATACTGCAATTTGAAGGTACTTGAATGGCTCTCCATCGCGCCATACAGAGTAAAGTAGTCGTAGCCATATACTTAACGACACTAAACCAAGAATTAAAGATACGCGAAACACCCGCACACCGCATATTCATGGCAACTTGGACTTCCCTGATGGTTAGTCCAGAGCGACGAAGCAGTAGCAATGTCCCCAGGTCTTGATAGTCAAGTAGCGTCGCCTCGCTGGATGCGAGAATCTCCATTGCTTCGCGGTTGTAAACTCGAAAACCTGAGGTAAAGTCGCTCAGATTGATTCCTGTTAACTGGCGAAACCATTGCCACGCGATCTTGCGAAGCTTGCTAGCGCGATTCGGAAAAGCACCGACGACCACGTCGGAGTCACTGCGTGCTGCCAAAAGCGTGCCAATTTCTGCCGCTTCGTGCTGCCCATCCGCATCCATGGTCACAACAGTTCCGAAGCCTTGCTTTAACCCATACAGGATACCTGCCTGCATTCCGCCCCAGGCTCCTACACGAAGAATTGGCTGTAAAACATGAACTCCAGCAGCCCGAGCGATATCACCCGTGCCGTCGCTGCTGTGATCATCAACAAGAACGATATTGTTCCAGCCCGTAGATTGCAATTCGTTGAGCATCTTGCCTACGGTCGCCGCTTCGTTTTTTGCAGGAATCACGATCAAGATATCCTCGCTGCTGCTTTGAAGCTCCCAGTTGCTGTTAGCAATTTTATATTGTTGGAATATTCTGTTTGCGCAAATATCAATAGAGAATTTCTCGTGCAAAGCCTTGAATCCTGATTTTCCAAATCTTTCCCGTTGCTGAGGTTGCTCTTGTAACCTTCCAATTTCTTTTCTCCAGCTTGGGATGTCTTCAGGATTCACCAGAAGTCCAGCGTTTGCCTGGCTAAGCACCCATGGCAAACCTGAACCTCGCAAATTGGAACAGATGCACGGGCGTGCATAGGCCATAGCTTCTAGCAGCACCATACCAAAGGCTTCGGTGCGTTCTCTAGAAGCTAGGCAAAAAATGTCGCAACTACCTAAAAGTGCATTTTTCTGTTGATCAGTCACCTGGCCAAGCAAGCGTATTCGAGGCACGGTGTTGGGTGCGGTAACTTTTTTAATCAGTTGTTCCAAGATTTCCCTGGATTCGCCTTCGCCAGCGATGATCAACTCCACCCCAGGCATTTCAGCAACTGCCTGAATTAAGGTTTCAAAGCCCTTGTAGTAGGCCAATCGTCCAACTGATAGCAGTCGGAGCGTGCCATCACGCCACAGGTTCGTGGTTTTAGATGCGGGGCAATGGTTGGGAGAAAAATCTATCTTCAAACCCAGTGGAACTACGGCACACTTGTTGTGCCAGCGTCCAAGCGGCTCGCTGGCCTCTAGGTATGCAGGAGAAGTGACGATAATTCTCTCTGCACGCTCAAGCACGGCTTGCTCAAATGGGCGATACAACTGGTAGGCAAGCCTGACGCCAGATTTGGCACGGGATACAACCACATCGGAATGCCAATGAATTACCCACGGAATTTTGTGCGCATCGGCGATCGTTAACGTCCAAAAAACAGAATTATTAGGCATGTGCAGGTGAAGCACATGGGGTCGGAGTCTCTGGATTGCTCGTGTCAGTGATTTTCTAAACCCTATTGCGATGGGAGCATAAATGAGCGTAATTTGCACAGGAACACGGATTATCCATTCAGGATCATCTGGCATTGGATCGCCATGTACGAGCGCATAAGAACTTATGCCACTTTTTCGTTGAGCGTCAATCAGGTCAGCTAGAAAAATTTCGATCCCTCCGACTTGCGGTGGGAAGAATTTTCCAATGTGCAAAACGGTGAGTCCCATGCTCAGGGCCAGTGCATTTCCATGCCAGCGGCAATCTGAAGGCGTATACGTTTGTAGTTCAGATTTTTAGGGTCTAGGGCAATGGCTTGGTCAAGGTCCCTCAAGCCAGCGGTTTTGTTGCCCGCCTTGAAATTAGCCATGGCCCGTCCATGGTACATGGCGGCGCTAGGATTTGTCGCAATGAGTTTATCGAAAATTTCCAATGATTGCTCGGCTTTACTTTGACCGATATAGGATAGCGCGAGACCGTAACGGTATTTTACGGAATCAGGCTCGGACTGTAGAAGTGTAATATAATCTTCCGCTGCAACGTCGTATTCTTGTATCGTCAGTGCAATCTGGGCGCGTTTGCTGCGAATATATTTTTTGAATCCAATGAGTTCTTCTGGAATTGATTTTTTGTCGGTTAGTTTCAATGCAGCAGTATAACTTTTTAGTGCTTCTGCCGGCTGGCCAAGTGCCAATTGAGATTCACCTTTTTGAAAGTTAAGCGAAGTCATTGCGTCGAAACCTTGCGACTCCGCCGCTTGGAGGGCGGCCAGGGCTTCCTTTGCCTTGTTCTGTTTTTGTAAAATTCCGCCCATATTGAAAAGTGCGGCACCGCCCAATGCACCATATTTTTGCGCCGTAGAGAAATTGTTATAAGCTAATTGGTAGAAACCTTTCCCAGCGTAATAAACACCTAAATTCAGAAAAGGACGATAGCGTCCGACTGCATTGGCTGGGGCCTGGGAATCAATTTTCTCCGCAGCATCTTTCCATGCTGTAAATTCGCTCTCTAAACTAAGGTTTCGTTCAAGCGCCAGGCCGCCAAAGATAAGGGTTAAAATTGTACCGATTGCATAGATTGTCTTTGGTTTAAAGTTTATTAGGATGATTGCGATTAGACCTGGAAAAGCGATCGCCCAGAGATAGCTGCGGTACAATACGAAAGGGTCTTGTATCCATACCGTAGAAAATTCTGTAAAAAAGAGAATTAGAGGAAAAAATAGGAGAAGAGCGACTAATCCAAAGATATTCTTGAGTTTGAAGAAAACATAGATTGCTGTAATCAAAAGAGCGACATAAGCAATTGCCCCTAATAGTTGGGGCATGTAGGTAAATGAAGTGGGAAACGCGGGTCGCAGGTCAACTGACATCCACAATACATTTGGGAAGAACCATAGCGTGCCATATACAAAAAAAAGCGCAGCTTCATTTAATATGCTTAAGGAGTATATGCGTGCAGTAATTCCTGGGCTCAGCTTTTCTAGTTGTAAAGCATATTGAATGGATTGTTCATCAAACAAACGACCTAAAATATTTCCATGCAGGGACAACACCACACCCGCAATGATGCCTACCAGCGCTAGGCTGGTACTCACCACGATGGCAATGGTCTTCCACTTAGGACGTTTGATATATATGAAGAGCGGCACCGCCATGGCGGCCGTCATGATGGCATTCTCTTTAGACAGCACAGCAAATAAGTAACTCAAAAACGCCAGTGCATACCAATGAGGTCGCTGATTGAGCAGGCCACGTACAAAGAGCCAGCACGCCAACACAGCAAACAAAGTCGCCATGACAATCGAGCGCTGCACTAAATAACCTACTGCATACACTGCCATCGGGTTGACGGCGTAGAGTCCAACTCCAACCATCAGGGCGGCCTCACGCGAGGAAGTAAACTGCGGATCGGATTCGAGTGAATGCGAAAACTTTGTAGTGATTAATAGGTCGCGCGTGAGCAAAAAAAGTGCTCCCACGACCCCTCCGTGAAGCAGCAGGTTGAATGCTCGCTGTTTCCACCAGCCTTCGCCAAAGATCTGTTGTATCCATACAAAACTGCCATATGAAAGCAAGCGTTGCTTGAATTCCATCAGATTGCCGTAATTGCCGAAAATGGTGTCCCTGAGTCGAAGATCGTCAAAGAGTAATTCGTTGTGTAAGCCTATTAGGTAAACACTGAGCACCACTGCGGCAACGAAGAAGGAGAAAGCGGCTTTGAAAATGCTTGGCTGAATCATCTCTGATTGGCTCCGGGCATTTGCCGCGTACCGCATTAAAGCGAGTCGATGAAGCTGCGCAGCTTGTCGCTGCGACTGGGGTGCTTGAGCTTGCGCAGCGCCTTGGCTTCGATCTGGCGGATGCGCTCGCGCGTCACGTCGAACTGCTTGCCCACTTCCTCCAGCGTGTGGTCGCTTGTCATCTCGATGCCAAAGCGCATGCGCAGCACCTTGGCTTCGCGTGGGGTCAGGCCGTCGAGGATGTCCTTGACCACGTCGCGCAGGCCGGCTTGCATGGCGGCTTCGAGCGGTGCCGTGTTGGCGCCGTCTTCGATGAAGTCGCCCAGGTGGCTGTCGTCGTCGTCACCGATGGGCGTTTCCATGGAGATCGGCTCCTTGGCGATCTTCATGATCTTGCGGATCTTGTCTTCCGGAATCTCCATCTTTTCGGCCAGCACGGAGGCATCGGGCTCGAAGCCGAACTCCTGCAGGTGCTGGCGCGAGATGCGGTTCATCTTGTTGATGGTCTCGATCATGTGCACCGGAATGCGGATCGTGCGCGCCTGGTCGGCGATCGAGCGGGTGATGGCCTGGCGAATCCACCACGTGGCATAGGTCGAGAATTTGTAGCCGCGACGGTATTCAAACTTGTCCACTGCCTTCATCAGACCGATGTTGCCCTCCTGAATCAAGTCGAGGAACTGCAGGCCGCGGTTGGTGTACTTCTTGGCTATCGAGATCACCAGGCGCAGGTTGGCCTCGATCATCTCTTTCTTGGCGTCCCGTGAGGAGGCTTCCCCCTCATTCATGCGGCGGTTGATGAGCTTGAGCTGCGCCAGCGGCACGACCACGCGCGACTGCAGATCGGCCAGTTTCTGCTGCAAGTCCTGCACCGGAGGGATGTTGCGCGCCATCACCGTGCTCCACGGCTTGCCGGCGGCCGCCTGCTTCTCTACCCAATCGAGGTTGAGCAGGTTGGCAGGGAATTCTTTGATGAAGATTTCCTGCGGCATGCCGCACTTGTCCACGATGATTCGCCGCAACTCGCGTTCCTTCTTGCGCACGTCGTCCACCTGGCCGCGCACCATGTCGCAGAGCTTTTCAATGGTCTTGGCCGTGAAGCGGATCGTCATCAGCTCGGTCGACAATGCGTTCTGCGCCTTGATGTAGGCCGGCGTACCGTAGCCTTCGCGGTCGTAAATCTTGTGCACCTTCTCGAACAGTTCGCGCAGCCTGTCGAAGCGGCGCAGGGCTTCGTTTTTGAGTTCTTCCAGTTTTTTCGTCAGCGCCTTGCTGCCACCCTTGCCGTCGTCGTCGTCGTCCTCGTCAAATTCGTCGAAATCTTCTTCAGCGACGTAGTCGTCAGCCTCATTGGGAACGGAAAAACCGTCGACGATGGTAGAGATGACGACTTTGCCTTCGCGTATCTCCTCACCCATGTTGAGGATTTCGGCAATCGTGGCGGGCGATGCGCTGATCGCTTCCATCATCGCCATCAAGCCGCCTTCGATGCGTTTGGCGATTTCGATTTCGCCTTCCCGTGTCAGCAGCTCCACTGTGCCCATTTCGCGCATGTACATGCGCACCGGGTCGGTGGTGCGGCCGAATTCGCTGTCCACCGTGGACAGAGCCGCTTCGGCGGCTTCTTCCGCTTCTTCCTCGGTGGCAGCTGTTTGGGCCGTATTGGTCACCAGGAGTTGCTCGGCGTCAGGCGTCTGCTCGTAGACTGCCACGCCCAAGTCGTTGAGCATGGAGATGACGACGTCCAGGGTTTCCTGGTCCACCAGTTTGTCGGGCAGATGGTCGTTGATTTCGCCGTGCGTGAGGTAGCCGCGCGTTTTGCCCAGCTTGATCAAGGTCTTCAGGCGCGACCGGCGTTTGGCCAGATCTTCTTCGGACAGGACAGTTTCGTCCAGGCCGAATTCCTTCATCAAAGCCCGTTCCTTGGCCTTGCTGATCTTCATGCGAAGCGGCTTGATCTTCTCAACCGGTGCTTCCGCAGACGCCGCGTCGCTGGTATCTTCCACTTCGCCTTCCAGCTCGGACTCGATGTCGGAGAGATCCGTGTCGTCACTGTCGGCCTCTGCCTTGCCCTTTTTGCCGCGGGCGGCGGGTGCCTTGGCCGCTTTGCCCGCCTTCGGCGCAGCAGCCGCTTTGGCCGGACGGCCAGCGCGTTTTTTGGGCGCCTCGGCCGCTTGGGCCTCTGGCGCGGCGGCCTTGGTGCGGGTCTTTTTTTCGTCGGTATCGGGGGTCTTTGCGGCGGTCTTGGTCACGGAGGAGGCTTTCTTGACAGCTGGCGCAGCCGCTGCCTTGGGGGCAGCCACCGCGGTCGGCTTCTTGGCGGATGCGGGAGGGGCCTTCGCGGCAGGAGCGGACTTGGGCAACTTCGCAGGCTTTTGAGCAGGCATGAACAACCTCGGGGTCAAAATGAACAAAGACGACGCAAGCGCCTGAAATCCCGGCGCGGGTGGCACGGCAAAGGCGGAGGCCTTTACGGACGGAGCCTCGAAGGCCCCAAGCAAGATGTCTGGGCGATCATTTGGTGTGCAGTCCTTGCGGTAAGGAGGCGGTCAGGCGCGTGTGTCACTGGTGCCAAGCCCGGAGGTGCTGCTGTCGCTCTTGCTGATCAACCCTACATTATACCCGTCAGAGGTTTTTCAAGAGAGCTGCGGAGCCAGGCGTTCCAGTGCCACGCGGCGCGCTTGCAGCGCGCGGTAGCGCTGCAAAGCGGAAGGGTCGCTTTGGGCAGCAGCCAGCGCCTCGGTTTCCTGGGCACGCAATTGCTCTGCCAGCATGCGGTTGAGCAGTCCCCTCAGTTCCAGGCGCAGTTCGTGGGTATCGCCCTCGGTCTGGGCATGCGCGCCGGTCATGACGCGCTCGGCCAGGGCCTGGCAACTGTGTCCGTGCAACGATTCTCTCAGCACGGCCCAGGGCAGGGCGCCGTGCTCGTGGTACTTGGCCTCGATCCACGCGAACAAGGCGCCGTGCGGCGCTTCCTGGGCACTGAGCAGTGCGTTGTCCTCGTGCGAGAGGGTGTCCAGAAACTCCATGTGCGACAGCAGCAGCCGCGCTGCGTGGTCCACGCGCCCCGCCGGCGCGGCCCTTCCTCGCCGCGCGCCCAAGCTGGTCTGTGCAACTGCGCGGCCGGATTCCGCCCGGGACAGGCGCGGGGAGTCGCCCGCACTGCGCTGTGGTGGTTTGGCCAAGGGACGCCCTCGCGCAGCAGCCTGCTCCCATACCTCCCGCAGGTCCAGCGGGTCGAGCTGTGCGAGCGCGGCCAGCTCGCCGAGCAATTGCCGCTTGAGCGCGCCATCCGGCAGGGGCTCCCAGAAAAGGCGGGCCTTGCTCGCCATATGGGCGCGACCCTCTGGTGTGCCCAGATCACAGTGTTCGCTCGCCGCTTCGACAAGAAAGCGGCTGAGGGGCGTGGCGTCGGCAATATGGCGAGAAAACGCGCTGGCGCCATGGACCCGAACAAAGCTGTCGGGATCGTGCTCGCTAGGAAGAAACAAAAATCTGACGCTGCGCGTGTCGGCCGCGTAGGGGATGGCGGCGTCCAGCGCCTTGCGCGCGGCCCGGCGTCCCGCGGCGTCGCCATCGAAGCTGAAGACGACGCTGTCGGTAAAGCGCAGCAGTTTGGCGATGTGCTCGGCAGTGCAGGCCGTGCCCAAGGTGGCAACGGCGTTGTCAAAACCGAGTTGGGCCAGCGCCACAACGTCCATGTAGCCTTCGGTGACCAAAGCGAAACCAGATTCGCGAATGGCAGTGCGTGCCTCAAACAGGCCATAGAGCTCCTGCCCCTTGTGGAATACGGGCGTTTCGGGCGAATTGAGGTACTTGGGCTTTTCATCAGCCAGTACCCGGCCGCCAAAGCCAATGCATTCGCCCTTGACGTTGCGGATCGGGAACATGACCCGATCGCGGAAGCGGTCGTAGCGTTTGTCGTCTTCTTCGTTCAAGATGACCAGCCCGCTCTCGGCCAGCAAGGGGTCGTCGTACTCGGGGAAGACGCTCGCCAGATGCCGCCAACCTTCCGGCGCGTAGCCCAGGCCGTAGCGCTGAGCGACCTCGCCCGAGACGCCGCGCGCTTTCAGGTAGGCGATGGCCTTGGGCGAGCGGCGCAGCTGCTTGCGGTAGTCCTGGCCGGCCTTTTCCAACACGTCGCTGAGCGTGGCCTGGCGCTGGCGGGCGGCGGCGGCGCGCTCCTTGTCGGCTGGGGCGACATGGTCGTCGGGCACGATCAGGCCTACCTGACGCGCCAGGTCTTCGACCGCGTCGACAAAACCCATTCCCGCATGCTCCATGAGGAAGCCAATGGCATTGCCACTTTTGCCGCAGCCAAAGCAATGGAAAAACTGCTTTGAGGGACTGACGCTGAACGAAGGCGACTTTTCCCCATGGAAAGGGCACAAACCCATGAAGTTGGCGCCCGCCTTGCGCAGCGGCACATAGCGGCCAACGACCTCGACCACGTCGATACGCGAGAGAAGTTCCTGGAGAAAGGGCTGCGGGATGCTCACACCCTATTGTCCTGCACCGCAGCTCCCTGCCCTGGGTGCGCGCCCGTGACAGCATGCCCGAAGCCGGGCATGCTATGCGGGCATTCATTTTTTCGCCCGAGCCCTTTTTGCTTTTCCGGAGGCACCGTGACATCCATTTTTGACCAGCATCTGCCACGAACATCCGCCAATTTCGCACCGCTCTCGCCGCTTTCCTTTCTGGAACGCAGTGCCGAGGTCTACCCCGAACGCCTGGCTATCGTGCATGGGCCGCTGCGCCAGACCTGGGCGCAGACCTATGCGCGCTGCCGCCGGTTTGCCAGCAGCCTGCAAAGGCTGGGTATTGGCAAGAACGATAGCGTGGCGGTGCTTTTACCGAACACGCCTCCCATGGTGGAGGCGCATTTCGGCGTGCCCATGGCCGGCGCGGTGCTCAATGCGCTCAATACGCGGCTCGACCCGGAGACCATCGCCTTCATGCTGGACCATGGGGAGGCCAAGGCGGTCATCGTGGATCCGGAGTTCGGCGGCGTTCTCGCCAAGGCGATGGCGCTGCGCACATCGACGCAGCCTTTGGTTTTGATCGAGGTGCAGGACGCGTTGTACGGACCGGCGGCGCACCCGCTCGGAGGCACCGACTACGAGGATTTTCTGGCTGCAGGTGACCCTGGCTTTGCCTGGGAGCTGCCTGCCGATGAATGGGACGCCATTGCCCTCAACTACACGTCAGGCACCACGGGCAACCCCAAGGGTGTCGTCTACCACCACCGCGGCGCGGCGGCCAACGCCATCAGCAACGTGCTGGAGTGGGACATGCCCAAGCACGCGGTGTATCTATGGACCCTGCCCATGTTCCATTGCAACGGCTGGTGCTTTCCGTGGACGGTGGCGGCGCGTGCGGGGGTCAATGTGTGCCTGCGCCGCGTGGACGCACAGGCGATCTTTGACGCCATGCGCGAGCACGGCGTCACGCACTATTGCGGCGCGCCCATCGTGCACGGTCTGCTGGTGAATTCTCCGGACGCCATGAAGGCTGGCGTGCCTGCGGGTATCCACGCGATGGTGGCGGGCGCGGCGCCGCCGGCTTCCATGATTGAGGGTATGGAAAAGATGGGGTTCGATTTGACCCACGTCTACGGCCTGACCGAGGTCTATGGACCGGCGACGGTATGCGCCAAGCATGCAGCTTGGGACGAACTCGATATCGGCGAGCGCGCCCGGCTGAACGCCCGCCAGGGCGTGCGCTACCACCTGGAGCGCGATGTGCGCGTGCTCAACCCCGAAACCATGCAGCCCGTGCCGCAAGATGGCGAAACCATGGGCGAGATCATGTTCAAGGGCAACATCGCCATGAAGGGCTACCTGAAGAACCCCCAGGCCACCGAAGAGGCTTTTGCCGGCGGCTGGTTCCACAGCGGCGACCTGGCGGTGCAGTACCCCGACGGCTACATCAAGATCAAGGACCGCAGCAAGGACATCATCATCTCGGGCGGCGAGAACATATCGTCGATCGAGGTGGAAGACGTGCTCTATCGCCACCCCGACGTGCTGGCTGCCGCCGTCGTGGCGCGGCCCGATCCGAAATGGGGCGAAACGCCGTGTGCTTTCGTTGAATTGAAGGCCGGCGCACAGACCACGCAGGACGAGATCGTGGCGCACTGCAAGCAGCATTTGGCCGGGTTCAAAGTGCCGCGTGCTGTGGTGTTTGGCGAGCTGCCCAAGACCAGCACCGGGAAGATCCAGAAGTTCGAGCTGCGCAAGCGGGCGGATTCCGCCAACGCGATCGACGTCTAGAGCACGGTGGGTCCCGGCGCAACGCTCTGCGCCTGCTGTCAAGGTCGGCGCAGCGAAAAATTGGTATCTTTTTGGCTGCTAGCGCTTTCCCAGTAAGCGTTGCAAGCTATGCAATTGATAGTATTTTTGTGTGCTGACGGCGGCTGCGCAGCTCATGTCTCACGCACCGGCCCCGGCCGGCCGCGCTCGACGACGAAGCGCGCCAGCGTGCGCACACCGCTGTCTGCGCGCAGTGGGTCGTCCAGCGCCTGCAGGCGGGTGGTCCACAACTGGGGCGTGATGTCTGCAAGACCGTAGCCACGCTCCTCGCAGCGCGCGAGCAGTACATGCGGGTTGTGCCGCACGATGGCGTCAAGCTTTGTCTGCGTGGTACCCGAGCGCGAGGAAATCGAGGTGCCGCAGAATTCGCTGGCCACCGCCTTTCCGTCGGGCCGAAGGGCGTCTTCGGGTACCCGGCAGACGTAGTTCTGGTGAATGTCGCCGCCCAGCACCACCGCGCTGCCCGGCACGTGGCGCGCCATGCTCCGGGTCAGTCGCGCCCGTGCGGCGGGGTAGCCGTCCCAGGTGTCGGTGGACTGTACGCCCGACGGGTAGTGGCGCGGCGACAGCAGCGTTTGCTGCGCGATGACGCTCCAATGGCTGCTTTGCCGGGCGTCCTCTGCCAGGCCGTCGTCGAGCCAGCGCTCCTGCGCGGAGCCCAGAAAACTGCGCGTGGTTGCTGCCAATTCTTCGCAGTCGTCCCGCCGCACTGCGCCCGCACCCGAGGCCTGCGCCCGTCGACAGGCCTGGCGGTCGCGGTACTGGCGCCCGTCGAGCAGGTGCAATTGCGCAAGCCGTCCCCAGGCCAGACGGCGGTGCAGTTGCAGGGACGCGAAACCCGGCGCCGCCAACCGCGCCGCGCCCAGGGGCATATGCTCGTAAAACGCCTGAAACCCGGCGCTGCGAAGCGCAAAAAATCCGTCGTCGTCTCTGCCGGTGCTTCCCGCGTAGTCGTTCTGCACTTCGTGGTCGTCCCAGGTCACAGCCCAGGGGCAGGCCTCGTGCGCCGCCTGCAATTGCCGATCGCTCTTGTGCAGCGCGTAGCGATCACGAAAATCGTCCAGATTGCGGGCGTGGCGCAGCGCGTGCGTGCGCGCCAGGCCGGTGGCGTCGCTTGGCGTTGCGTATTCATAGATGTAGTCGCCCAAAAACAGCACCAGGTCGGGCGCGTCGTTGGCCACGTGGCCCCAGGCGGCGTAGTGGCCGTGTTCCCAGCGCTGGCACGAGGCAAACGCTAGGCGCAGGCGCGCCGGTAGCTCATTCAAAGCGGGCGCTGTGCGCGCGCGGCCGGTGCGGCTCGCTGCGGCCCCGTGGGTGAAGCGGTAGTGGTACCAGCGCCCGGGCGCCAGGCCCGCCACCTCGACATGCACGCTGTGCGCCAACTCGGGCCGCGCCAGGCTGGAACCGCGCTGCACGATGCGGCGAAACCCGGCATCTTCGGCGACTTCCCAGCGCACGGGCAGCGGAGTCACAGGCAGCGGGTCGCCGGCAGCGAGCAGCCGGGTCCAGAGCACGAAACCGTCAGGCGACGGGTCGCCGCTGGCCACGCCCAGACCAAAGGGATCGTGACGCAATGGAGCGGTGCCCCATGCCGACCTAGGTAAGGCGCCGGCCGCAGACGCCTGCGCGGCAAGGGCGAGAAAGCGCCGCCGGTCCATCCAGAAATACCGGCTCAGGCGGCAACGACGCGGTTCTTGCCCTGGCGTTTGGCAAGGTACATGGCCTGATCGGCCCGGTGGATGGCGTCCTGACTGTCCTCGCTGGCGGCCATTTGCGCCACGCCGGCGCTGAAGGTGATGAGCAGTTTTTCGTTGTCCTTGAGGAAAAAATTCTTGGTCAGCTCGCGCTGCAAGCGCTGCATGGCCTCCACGCCCGCTGCCAGCGGGGTGTCGGGCAGGACAATGACGAATTCTTCGCCGCCGTAACGCGCCAGCATGTCCTGCGGTCGCATGACGGAGCGCACGACGTCGGCCAAATGCACCAAGGCTGCATCGCCGGTGGCGTGGCCCAGACGGTCGTTGATCTGTTTGAAGTTGTCCACGTCCAGCAGGGCGACGCACAGCGGAACCTCGGCGCGGCGAGAGCGCGAGATTTCGCGTGCCATCACTTCGTCCAGCCCCTTGCGATTGAGCGATCCTGTCAGCGGATCGTGCCGGGCCTGCTGGCTGATCTGATCCAGCGATTGCTGCAGGCGCACCAGTTCTTCCTGCTTTTCCTGTGCACGCTGGCGCAGGTCATTCAGCTCCTCGTGGGCCACGCGGCTGTCCAGCGCCATCGCTCGCGTGGCGCCCATAACTTGTTCCAGCACGGGAGCGATTTCGTCCAGCGTGGTCGCGCGCGCGATCTGCTCGGCACATTGTTCGATGGTGGTGTGAAAGCTGTCACTCGACTGGGTCATGGCACCCAGGCGCTCGATGAAGGCGCTGAGCATCTCCTTCATCTGCTCTTGCGCCTCGACCATGCGTTCCTTGGCTTCTGTCTGCTTGAAGATCACGTCCTTGAGGCGGCGCTGCACGTCGTCCAGGCGCCGCAACGTCAAGGGCTGTGCGGTGGCATCCACGAGCGCCTGCGTCTGGCCCGACAGCCATCGGTCGTCCAGACTTAACGCGGCCATGTTCTGGAACACCATGTGCAGCAATTCCAGCAGCAAGCTGCGAATCGCTGCCTGGTCTTCCGCAGCAAAGGAAAGCCGAAAACTGAAGTTCGCCAGCATGAGTTGCAGCGTGCTGGCGGGCGGCGCCGGCGAGCGCAGAAACTGCAGCAATTGCGTGCCGAGCAGATGAACGCGCGCATCGTCGGAACTCAAGCCGGTCAGTGTGTTTTCAACCAGCCGGGCGATCTGCTCGGCCAGATCGTCGGGCAGGACGGCCACGAGCTGTGGTGCCGCGTCGGGACCGGCGGCCACCGCACCGCTTAATCCCAGCTTGGCGTAGCCCACGACCACGGCCTGTATGGCGCTCCAGTCGTGCGCGGTGACGGCCTTTTCGAACTGGTCAAGCAGACGGCGCTGAACCGGTGTTTGGCCGGGAACGACACGCAGAATCTGGCGCAGCGGTCCTTCCGGGAAGGCTGCCGGACTGCGCGAACCCGCGATCTCGTCGTAAATCTGGCGAAAATTTTCCGGTGTCGGTGCCAAACGTCGGATAGCCAATTGCTTGAGGGTTTCGCGAGCGAGATCCGAGGGGGTTTTTTCGGCCATGGTCCACCACGACAGCGGTCAAAGACAAGACATCGAAGTGTGACATGGCTTCGTCAGAGGGAGAGGTTTTCTAAATGAAGCGTCGCGTGGAAAACTACACTAATTCACCAGCACCAGCTTACCCTGCACGGAGCGCGATCCCATGCGTGCGAACGCCTCAGGCAACTGCGCCATCGGCATGGTGCGGTCAATGACGGGCTTGATTCGGCCTTGTGCGTACCAATCAGCCAAATTCGCCATCATCGCCGCATTGGCCTTTGGCTCACGTTTGGCAAACTCTCCCCAGAACACGCCCACCAGGGACGCGCCCTTGAGCAAAGGCAGATTGAGCGGCAGCGAGGGGATGGGGCCGGAGGCAAAACCTACCACCAGGTAGCGCCCCCGCCAGGCGATGGAGCGGAATGCAGGTTCTGCGAATTCCCCACCCACCGGGTCATAGATGACGTCGGGCCCTTTGCCTCCCGTTGCTTGCTTGATGGCCTCGCGCAGGTCTGTAGTGCTGTAGTTGATCGTCGCGTCAGCCCCCAGCGATTGACACATCGCACATTTTTCATCGGTCGAAGCTGCGGCGACAACCCTGGCGCCCATGGCTTTGGCAATCTGGATCGCTGCCGTACCTACTCCGCCTGCTGCGCCCAAGACCAGAACCGTCTCGCCGGCTTGCAGCAGGGCCCGATCGACCAAGGCATGCCAGGAAGTCGCATAGATCATGATGAAGGCCGCCGCATCCACCGGCGCGAAGCCGGGCGGCAGCGGCATGCACAGCGCCGCCGGCGCCAGCGTGTGTGTGCCGAAACCGCCAGTGCCGGACAAGCATGCCACGCGTTGCCCCGGCGAGAGATGGCCCACATCCGGCCCTACGGCCTCGACGACGCCCGCATATTCAGAGCCCGGCACAAAGGGCAAGGCTGGCTTCATCTGGTACTTGTTTTGAACGATCAACAGGTCGGGAAAATTCAGGCTGGCGGCCTCGATCCGGATCAGTACCTGGCCGGGGCCGGGCGTCGGAGTGGGAATTTCGGTCCAAGTCAGCGCTTCGACGCCAGTCGGTTCCGTGCATAGCCATGCGTGCATTGGTGTCTCCATTCGAGGTGAGCGCGGATGATAGGCGCGCCCGGCCACTGCCCGATGTCTCAAGAGAGACCGCCTCACCGCGGGCACTGGGCGCGGCGACGCGGCCTACAATTGCCTATCGACCTCGAGCAGCATGAAGATCCTTATTTCCAACGACGACGGTTACCAGGCTCCAGGCATCGTCGCTCTGCACGCGGCTCTGGCCCGGGTGGCACAGGTGGAAGTCGTGGCCCCTGAACACAACAACAGCGCAAAATCGAATGCCTTGACGCTGCATTCGCCGCTCTATGTGCAGACGGCGCCCAATGGGTTTCGTTACATCAACGGCACTCCCGCCGACTGCGTGCATATCGCGCTCACAGGTTTGCTGGACTACCGCCCGGATCTGATCGTCTCCGGTATCAACAATGGCGCCAACATGGGCGACGACACCATTTACTCGGGAACCGTTGGTGCTGCGATGGAAGGCTTTCTTTTTGGGATTCCGGCGATTGCCTTCTCACAGGTAGACAAGGGCTGGGGCGAAATCGATGCCGCGGCCAGCAAGGCCGCCGAAATCGTTTTGCAATTGAGCGCGCGCAGCCAGCTGGGCGAATCGCCCTGGCTGCTCAATGTGAATATACCGAATTTGCCGTTGGAGGCGATGCAGCCTGTGAAAATCTGCCGCCTGGGGCGTAGGCATGCAGCCGAGCGCGTCATCGTTCAGCAAAGTCCGCGCGGGGAGGCGATGTATTGGATTGGAAGCGCTGGAGCGGCCAAAGATGACGCAGAGGGGACCGATTTCCACGCAACCGCGCTGGGGCACGTGGCCCTGACGCCGCTAAAGGTGGACCTCACAGACCACGACCATCTTCGTTATTGGGCGCAAAGCGTTGCGCAGTGGGTCGATCCGCCGAGCAATACGCAGACCGCGGTGGAGGCGGCGTGACCCAGCGGCGCCCTGGTTTTCCCGCACGCATCGGCCCGGCGCAACCCACGACTTCCACGTCCAAGACGCCAGCGCGTCCTGTCGGCGCCAGCGCCACATCTGCACCCGCAATCGGAGTGGGCGATGACTCCACGGCGGCGCGAGCCGCCATGCTGCGGCGGCTTGCTTTGGGCGGGGTGACGTCGGCGTGCGTCTTGCAGGCCATGGGGTCCGTCGACCGGCGCCAGTTCGTGGATTCTGGCCTCGGCAATCAGGCCTACGAGGACACCAGTTTGCCAATCGGGTTTGGCCAGACCATCTCTAAACCCAGTGTAGTTGCCCGCATGATAGAACTGCTGCTCGCGGCACCCGGCGCTCGCACGCAAGGCCTGGGCAGAGTGCTGGAGGTCGGGACCGGCTGCGGCTACCAGGCAGCGGTGCTCGCCAGACTGGCGCGCGAGGTCTACAGCATCGAGCGCTTGCGCGGCCTGCACGAACGCGCCCGCGCCAATTTACGCCCTTTGCGCCTTGCCAATGTGCACCTGATCTTTGGCGACGGCATGCTGGGATTTGCCCGTGGCGCGCCCTATGCAGGGATTCTCGCGGCCGCTGGCGGAGCTGCCGTGCCGGCAGCATGGTGCGAACAACTCGCCGTGGGTGGCCGCCTGGTTGCTCCCGTCTCAGACGCTTCGGGCAGCCAATCGCTGATGGTGATTGATCGATCGACACAGGGTTTTACTCAGAGCGTGCTCGAGTCGGTTCATTTCGTGCCCCTAAAATCAGGAATTGGTTGAAGGAATTTCATATGCAGGTTTCGCGCGTTCGTGTTCTAGGGATTTCCCTCTTGCTTGCCGGGCTGGCGCTGGGCGGCTGCGGTTCCCGCATGACGCGTGCCCCCGTCGTGGACCGGGGAACAGCCGCGGTGGGACAAGGCCCAAACAACGAGTCCACGCAAGCGACCGTGGTGAAATCGCCTCAGGCAGACAGCGCTGGCAGCGTGGCGACCTATACGGTCAAACCGGGAGACACCTTGATTCGCATCGGGCTCGATACCGGCCAGAGCTGGAAGGACATTGCCCGCTGGAATCAGATTGATAACCCGAATCTCATCGAGGTGGGGCAGGTGCTTCGCGTGAGCCCGCCTCAGACGGCTGTGTCGGCCTCTGTCTCGCCCGGCGTCGTGACTCGTCCTGTGACTGCGTCGTCGGTGGCGCCGGTGGTGGCCGGCGCCGCTCCGGCCGGTGGCGCATCGGGCGCCGTGCCAGAGCCCGCCCCTGAGGCGGCGCAGGCCTCCAGCCCCGCCTCGCCAGCTGCTGCCGAGGATGGCACGGCGTTCATATGGCCTGCCAGCGGCAGCGTGCTGGCTGGTTTCGACGAAGCACGCAACAAGGGGCTTGACATAGCCGGCAAGAGCGGCGACCCCGTTGTGGCGGCAGCCGACGGTCGGGTGGTCTATGCAGGTGCAGGCTTGCGCGGGTACGGGAACCTCATCATCCTCAAGCACAGCAACGTGTTTCTTACGGCGTATGCACACAACCGCACGCTGCTTGTGAAAGAAGACCAGACCGTTCGCCGTGGTCAGAAAATTGCAGAAATGGGAAATACGGATTCCGACCGTGTGAAGCTGCATTTCGAGATTCGCCGCCAAGGAAAGCCGGTGGATCCGGCGCGTTATCTGCCTTCGCGCTGATCCTATGCGCACGTCGGCGCCTGCGCGTCCCGCGCCGCTGATCGGGGATTTCGATCAGGACGATGCAGAAACATTGCCTTCCCCTAGCGAAGTGCGCTCCCTGGTGGTCGGTGTCCACGCGCATGCCGAGCGCTTGGATCGCGCCCTGGTTCAGTGCGTAACGGAATTTTCGCGTTCGTATCTCCAGCAGTTGGTGGCTGCAGGTGCCGTGCGTCTGAATGACCGGCTGGTGTCCAAACCCGCCCAACGCGTCAAGTTCGGCGACCGAATCGATATTGAGATGCGCCCCACCCAGGAGAGCCAGGCTTTTCGCGGCGAGGCGATCGCATTGGAGGTCCTGTACGAAGACGCTCACCTGTTGGTAGTCAACAAGCCGGCAGGACTGGTCGTGCATCCTGCGCCCGGCAATTGGAGTGGTACCCTGCTCAACGCTTTGATCGGCCGTGACGCAGAGGCCGCGCGGGTCCCTAGAGCGGGCATCGTGCATCGACTTGACAAGGACACCAGCGGTTTGCTGATGGTCGCACGCACCCGTCCGGTCATGGATACGCTGGTGCACGCGATCAGTGAGCGGACCGTGCATCGACAATATCTGGCGATTGCGCAGGGACATTGGAGCGGGCCGACCGAACGCACCGCAAGCGAGGCCATCGGGCGCGATGCACGCAACCGCCTGCGCATGGCGGCGGTGGACCTTGCAAGGCATCCGGGTAGGGCTGCACGGACGGACATCGTGCTGTTGCAACAGGCGCAGGCCCACTGTCTGCTGCGCTGCACGCTGCAAACCGGTAGAACTCACCAGATTCGAGTGCATCTGGCACACATGGGCCTGCCGTTGGTCGGCGACGTGTTGTACGGCGGGGCGCCGGGACTCGGGATGACACGGCAGGCACTGCACGCCGAACGCCTCGCGTTTCGCCATCCGGTCTCGGGGCATGCACTGGTGTTCAGGGCCCCGTTGCCTGCGGACATCCGGACTGCGCTGGAAATAGCAGGCCTCCAGGAGCCATAGAGTGTCGGCCCGCAGCCTGGACTGCGATACAATCCGGCTGTTCCCAGTCCCGGTGAAACGCGGCCGTCTGCCAGCCTGTCGGGTGCATCCATTGCGGTGCTCACCGGACAGAGAGCAATGCGTTTTGCTTCGCTCCTTCTTTGCTTTTCGCGCCGCGGCTGCGCTGCGCGCTTCCCGGACACGTTGACGACCATGAATACGGTGGACGCAAAACGGGTTCTCGAAACGGCCTTGATCTGTGCTCAGCAAGCCCTGAGTCTACGGGACTTGCGGGTGCTTTTCGATGACGCCGTCGGAACGGATACCATCAAGCAATGGCTGGAGGAGCTTCAGTCTCAGTGGGCTCAGAGCGGGGTAGAACTGGTGCAAGTGGCCTCGGGCTGGCGCTTTCAATCCCGGCCTGCCATGCGCGAATTCCTGGATCGCTTGCACCCTGAAAAACCGCCGCGCTATTCGCGTGCAGTGCTGGAGACCCTGGCGATCATTGCCTACCGACAGCCCGTTACCCGAGGCGACATCGAGGAGGTGCGTGGCGTGGCGGTCAGCAGCCTCATCGTCAAGCAGCTGGAGGAACGCGGCTGGATCGAAACTATCGGCCACCGGGAGACGGTTGGCCGGCCTGCGCTCTTTGCCACCACGCGCCAGTTTTTGGATGATTTTGGGTTGCGGTCGCTCGACCAACTGCCTGAACTCGACCTGCCGGGCGTTGTTGCTGCGCTGGATAACCCAGTTCACCAGGAGGCATCGACGCTGGGTGAGCAGCCGGAGCTGATCGGTCTGCAAGAAATCCCGCACAGCGTTTCTTAGCCCGATATTTTGGTAGCAAACCGACCTATGAACGATACGAAAATAGAGACACCGCCACCGCTCAGCCCACCCGTTGACGATCTCAAGCAAGTCACTCCATTGGCCGATCGGTCCCAGCAAACCGAGCGCCAGGCAGAAAGCCGAATCGGGAAGGGGCGCGGACGCACCGTCCGACCCCGGAACGAGAGGCGAGGGTATGCATTTGATGATGTCGTATCTGGTCAATTCGATGCTGAGCTTGCCGACGCCGAGGGCGCGCTGCCCAAGCGCGTCCTCTTGCCCGAGGCAGAAACGCCCAAACTGCACAAGGTGCTTGCGCAGGCAGGCCTGGGCTCGCGTCTGGAGATGGAGCAATTGATTTTGGAAGGACGTATTTCGGTCAACAACGAGCCCGCCCACATTGGCCAACGCATTCAGTATGGCGACCAAGTCAAAGTCAACGGCAAGCCGATTCGCTATCGCATTGATCCCCCGCCGGCCCGAGTCATTGCGTACCACAAGCCGGCGGGGGAAGTCGTCACGCACGACGACCCGCAGAATCGTCCGACGGTTTTTCGCAAGCTGCCGCGTCTGCACCAGGGCAAGTGGCAGTCGGTTGGGCGCCTGGACCTCAATACCGAGGGTTTGTTGCTGTTTACCAGCTCGGGCGAGCTAGCCAATCGGTTGATGCACCCTCGTTTTGGTTTGGAGCGCGAGTACGCAGTTCGCGTGCTAGGTGCTTTGAGCGCCGAGGAAAAGGAAAGATTACTGACCGGCGTACAGCTCGAGGACGGATTGGCTGTGTTCGGTTCGATTGAAGAAGGTGGCGGTGAGGGCGCAAATTGCTGGTATCGCGTAACGATCTCCGAGGGGCGAAACCGTGAAGTCCGCCGGATGCTGGAGAGCGTCGGGCACGCGGTGAGCCGATTGATTCGAATCCGCTACGGCGCGATGGTGCTGCCCAAGGGACTGCGCCGGGGAGCGTTTGTGGAGTTGGCCGAGGTGGACATTCGCGCTCTCATGAAGGCTGCCGGTGTCGAGCAAGCGGTTCGTCAGGCAGACTCAGGCCCGCTTGGGGCGAAAAGGGGCGGTGGACGTGGCGCCTTTGGCAACAACCGTCCACCGCGGGGCGACGGGGGAAAAAAGGGCTCTAACGCTGCCAGTGCCCAACCGGACCCACTCAAGACGTCGGTCGGTTATATCGGCACCGACAGCCTCAAGCGGCAAAGACAGGAGGAACACCGTGGCAGGCGGTCAGGAATTGGTCCACGCAAGCGCGGCCGATAAGGCTACGGTCCGCGCTTGCGACGCGGAGCGTGAGCGCTTAGCCGGGTCGGAGGCTAGAATTGAAGGCTTTTGTCACACCGACCAAACCTTTGAAGTTTCTTTCAGGACATTCACATGGCTATCGAACGCACTCTCTCCATCATCAAACCCGACGCCGTCGCCAAAAACGTGATCGGGCAGATTTATGCTCGTTTTGAAGCTGCGGGTCTTCGCATTGTTGCAGCCCGCATGGCGCACCTGTCGCGCTTGGAGGCCGAGCAGTTCTACGCTGTGCACAAAGAGCGCCCGTTTTTCAACGACCTTGTAACGTTCATGGTCTCTGGTCCTGTGATGATCCAGGTGCTGGAAGGCGAAAGCGCCATTTTGAAGAACCGCGAACTGATGGGAGCCACGGATCCCAAAAAAGCCGATGCTGGGACGATCCGCGCCGATTTTGCCGACAGCATCGACGCGAACGCCGTGCATGGGTCCGATGCGGCTGAAACCGCGCAAGTGGAGATCGCCTTCTTCTTTGCTGGAATGAGCGTCTATTCACGTTGAACTCGGTGCACGCCAGACGGCGCGTTGAGCAATCAGCCGCCTGGCAACCCGACGCATGAAAACGAATCTTCTCGAATTCGACCTGGCTGGCTTGGTGGCTTTCTGTGAAAGTCTCGGGGAGAAGCGTTTTCGGGCGATACAAATCTATCGTTGGATCCATCAGCAAGGGGCGAGCGACTTCGCTGCAATGACCGACCTCGCCAAGAGTCTTCGCTTCAAGCTGGAACAAAACGCGTGTATCGAACCACTGAAGGTGGCGAGTGAGCATCGTTCCAAAGACGGCACAGTCAAGTGGCTGTTCGACGTTGGAGATGGCAATGCTGTGGAAGCGGTATTCATTCCTGAGGATGACCGCGCGACGTTGTGCATTTCCTCTCAGGCAGGCTGTGCGGTCGGATGTCGCTTTTGTTCGACGGGTCACCAAGGCTTTAGTCGCAACCTTACGGCAGGCGAGATCATTGCCCAACTTTGGTTTGCAGAGCACAGCCTGCGCCGTTCCTCCGGTACAACGGAAAGGGTCATCTCCAACGTCGTAATGATGGGCATGGGGGAGCCACTGCAGAACTATTCTGCTCTCGTTCCGGCGCTGCGCACGATGCTCGACGACCACGCCTATGGACTGTCGCGCCGCCGGGTTACGGTGTCGACCTCTGGCGTGGTTCCCATGATGGATCGGCTGGCGCGCGACTGTCCTGTAGCGCTCGCAGTTTCGCTTCACGCGCCAGATGACGTGCTGCGCGATCACTTGGTGCCGCTCAACCGCAAGTATCCGTTGCGAGAACTGCTGGATGCCTGCGTGCGCTATCTCGCGTCAGCGCCGCGCGACTTCATCACGTTTGAGTATTGCATGCTTGACGGGGTGAACGACCGCGCGGAACAGGCGCATCAATTGGTCGATCTGGTTCGCGCTGCGTTGCCGGGAAAATCATGGTGCAAGTTCAATCTGATCCCCTTCAATCCGTTTCCCGCATCCGGATTGTCGCGCTCGCCGCCACCTGCAATTGATGCATTTGCAGAAGTTCTGAGCCATGCCGGCATCGTGACGACGGTCAGAAAAACTCGCGGAGACGATATCGATGCCGCTTGCGGGCAACTCGCGGGAGAGGTGCGTGATCGCACCCGGGCCGCGGAGCGCATGGCATCGCGTCGCACCATCTCGATCCATCGAGCGAAGGCAAGGACTTTCGATTGCAAGGAGGCAGACATTGGTTGATTCCGTTGACCGTCGCAGCGCATGGGCGACCTGCATTTTGTTGGCGCTTGTCGTGCTTGGCGCGGGTACGGGGCTGTCCGGCTGCTCGAGTCTCGGAAAAACCTCCGTGGGTCCGCAGTCGGCCCAATATCTCACTGCCTCAGACGAGCCGGAAGTGCGCAGGCGCGCGCGCATTCGGCTGGAACTGGCTGTAAGCTATCTCGCGCACGGCCAGACGAAGGTCGCACTCGATGAGGTGAAGCAGTCGCTTGCGGCCGATCCGACGTATGCCGATGCGTACAACGTGCGTGGCCTTGTCTATATGCGGCTCAACGACTTTGCCCAGGCTGATGAGAGCTTTCAGCGGGCGCTTGCCTTGCATCCGGGCGATGTCGATGCGCTGCACAATCGCGGCTGGCTGCTATGCCAGCAACAAAAATACTCCGAGTCCGACCAGCTATTCGCCCGTGTGCTTGCCGACCCAAGCTACGCAGGACGCGGCAAAACTTTGATGGCTCAAGGCTTGTGCCAGGCGCGTGCGGGGGACCATGCTCTTGCCGAAAAGACCTTGCTTTCTGCCTACGAAATCGACGCCGGAAACCCCGTGGTGGCCTACAACATCGGTGTGCTTCAATATCAGCGTGGGGAGTTCAAGCGCGCCCAGTTTTATGTGCGCCGATTGAACAACACCGAGCTGGCCAACGCCGAATCATTGTGGCTTGGCATAAAGATTGAGCGTGCCTTGAAAGACCCGGTGGCGGTGCGTCAACTCGGAGACCAGCTGCGCCGACGGTTTCCCGACTCGCGCGAGCACGCGGCCTTTCAACGAGGGGCTTTCGATGAATGATCGCGAGCAAGGGATGGGCTCTGTGCCGGAGGCGGGCCAGCATCCTGCTGTTTCGGCCGGTGCGCTGCTGCGTGAGGCGCGAGTGGCCGCTGGAGTCCACATCGAGTCGATTGCGTTTTCGCTAAAGGTGCCTGTTAGCAAGATAGAAGCGCTTGAGCGCGACGAGTTCGAGGCGCTGCCGGATGCCGTTTTTGCGCGGGCATTGGCTGGTAGCGTGTGCCGTGCCCTCAAAATCGATTCGACGCCGGTGTTGGCGCTGTTGCCCCAAGGGGCTGCGAAGCCGCTTGCGCCGCAGCAAGCGTCTGTCAATGCCAGTTTTCGGGATGCGTCGGAGCGCTCGCCCGGCCTACTCAGTCGCCTTTCAAAACCATTCGCGCTGGCAGTGATTGCGTTGCTCGTCGGCGCAGGGGTGCTCGCTTGGTTTCCGTCTGCGCTCTATTGGAAGGAGAGCGGGAGCGATGCCCCTACTGCCGCTGCTTCTTTGGCCTCCTCTGCGACCGACCCCGGTCCGGTTGTGCCGGTCGCTGGTGCTGCGCCTTCCGCTAAAGTCGCAGCTGCGCAGCCGGCGTCTCCCAGCAGCCCTCCGGACGCCTCTGCAGGCAGCATGGTCGAGCCAACCCGCGCGGCGGAATCCGTGGAGGCCGCCGCAGCTCCAGCCACAGAAAAGGCCGGCGAGGCGGTCTCGGCGTCACCCCGGGTATTGTTCAAGGCGCGGAGCGAAAGCTGGGTTCAAGTCAAGGATGCGCAGGGCGCAGTGGTCCTTGAACGAACTCTGAAGGCCGGGGAGAGTGCTTCTCTCAACCAATCGGGCCGTCTGGCAATCGTCGTCGGCCGAGCTGACGCCACGGATGTGTATGTCCACGGAAATCAGCGCGATTTGCTGGGACTGGCGCGTGAGAACGTCGCTCGATTTGAGGTCCAACCATGAGCGAGTGTCTCGCCGGACGCAGCCCCGTCTCCTTCTCCCTGCCCCAGCGCCGCCGAACCCGTCAGGCGCGCATCGAATGCAACGGGAAATGGCTGACCGTGGGCGGCGATGCCCCGGTGCGCATCCAGTCCATGACCAATACCGATACGGTCGATGCGATTGGGACAGCCATTCAAGTCAAGGAACTGGCTCTGGCGGGGTCGGAACTCGTTCGCATCACGGTGAATTCTGCGGAGGCAGCAGCGGCAGTGCCTTACGTACGTGAGCAGCTGGATCGTATGGGCATTGATGTGCCCTTGGTCGGCGACTTTCACTACAACGGGCATACCCTTCTGACCGATTTTCCGGAATGCGCCCAGGCCCTTGGAAAATACCGCATCAATCCCGGAAACGTGGGCAAAGGCGACAAGCGGGATCGCCAGTTTGGTTTGATGATCGAAGCGGCAGCGCGATGGAACAAGGCTGTGCGCATCGGGGTGAATTGGGGGAGTCTGGACCAGGACCTGCTTGCCAGTCTCATGGACGAGAACAGCTTGCGAAAGACGCCGTGGGATGCACGGCAGGTCATGTACGAAGCCTTGATTGCCTCTGCCATGGACTCTGCCCGGCGTGCCGAGGAAATCGGCCTGGCTGGTGAACAGATTATTCTTTCATGCAAGGTCAGCGGTGTGCAGGACCTGGTCGCGGTCTACCGCGAACTTGCCAACCGTTGCGACTACGCCCTGCATCTGGGTTTGACCGAGGCAGGGATGGGGACCAAGGGTACCGTCGCTTCGGCGGCTGCGTTGTCCATTCTGCTTCAGGAAGGTATTGGGGACACCATTCGAGTTTCGCTCACCCCCAAGCCGGGCGAGAGCCGCAACCAGGAAGTCGTTGTCGCATCAGAAATTCTCCAGGCGCTCGAATTGCGCCGCTTCGTGCCGAGTGTTACCGCCTGTCCCGGCTGCGGCCGTACCACTAGCACCACCTTTCAGGAATTGGCCAAGGACATCGACGATTTCTTGCGCGAGCGCATGCCCGAGTGGAAAAAAGCGTTCCCCGGAGTTGAATCCCTCAAGGTCGCCGTGATGGGTTGCATCGTCAATGGTCCGGGCGAGAGCAAGCACGCGGACATTGGCATCAGCCTGCCGGGCACGGGCGAGGCGCCTGCAGCGCCAGTCTATATCGATGGTGAAAAGAGCGTCACGCTGCGCGGCGAAGACATCCTATTGCAGTTTCGCAGCTTGGTTGAAGCCTACATCCAGCGTCGTTTCGGGAACTCCGCCATTTAGAAAAATTTGGGCCCTGTCGGATGTGCGGTCCGATATGGCTTGAGCTAGCTATGCTTCAGACAAAGAAAGAAAAAATCTCTTCGGTGAAGGGAATGAACGACATTCTTCCGCCCGCTTCGGCTGGTTGGGAGTGGCTCGAGGCCAAAGTTCGCGTCTTGATGGCCCGCTATGCCTATAGAAATATCCGCACGCCCATTGTTGAAAACACCGGGCTGTTTGTTCGCGGATTGGGTGAGGTGACCGATATTGTGGAGAAGGAGATGTACTCCTTTGAAGACCGCTTGAATGGCGAAATGCTGACGCTTCGGCCGGAAAACACAGCTGGTGTGGTGCGCGCCGTGAGCGAGCATGCTTTGCTCTACGACGGTGGAAAACGACTGTATTACATGGGTCCGATGTTTCGGCACGAGAGGCCACAGCGCGGTCGTTACCGACAGTTTCACCAAATCGGCGCGGAAGCGCTGGGTTTTCCGGGGGCAGAGATCGACGCCGAACTCATTCTTCTCGCCCATGCTCTCTGGCAGGAACTTGGTCTCACCAACGTCAGGCTTGAACTCAATACGCTGGGACAGCCTGCCGAGCGCAAGATGCATCGCGAAGCACTCGTTCGCTATTTCGAGCAAGCAATCGATCGTCTGGATGACGATGCCAGGCGCCGCCTGCACAGCAATCCCTTGCGCATTCTGGACAGCAAAAACCCAAACATGCAGGGGGTGATTGAGGCGGCCCCACAGCTGCGCGACTACGTGGATTCGGAATCTTTGGCGCATTTCGATTTGGTCACCTCGATTCTGGATGCCAACGGTGTGGCCTGGCGGTTCAATCCACGTTTGGTTCGAGGCCTCGATTACTACAACCGAACGGTATTTGAATTCGTCACCGACGAATTGGGTGCGCAAGGCACTATTTGTGGGGGCGGTCGCTACGACTATCTGATCGAAGAGATTGGCGGCAAGAGCGCACCTGCCGTCGGTTGGGCCATGGGTGTCGAGCGCGTCTTCGAACTGCTCAATCTGAAATCTCAGGCATACCCCTTGCCAGTTCCGGACGCTTACGCCGTGCTACCCGACGCTTCAGTGATTCCGTCGGCCTGTGTGGTGCTTGAAACCTTGCGTCGCGCAGGCGTGCAGGTGCAAATGCACAGCCCCTCGACTCCGGGCGCGGGAATGGGCAGTATGAAATCGCAGCTGAGGCGTGCCGATGCCAGCGGCGCGCAGCATGCCATCATCTTCGGCATGGATGAGTTCGAGCGCGGTGCCTGTGTTGTCAAGTCTTTGCGCGACGGTACCGGCGCGCAGTCCGAGCGACGCCTGGCGGATGCCGCCGCATGGGCTGCCTCCTTGATTTTCACGTCAAACTCCTGATCATAAAAAGACATGGCAACTCACCTCGACCTTGAAGAACAAGAACAACTCGATCAGCTCAAGCATTTCTGGGCCACATGGGGATCGCTGATTTCGTCGCTATTGCTCGTTGTTCTGTTGGGCTTGGCTGGCTGGAATGGTTACCAGTTTTGGCAAGCCCGGCAAGCAACCCAGGCCAGCGCGCTCTTCGATGCGGTCGAATCGGCAGCGAAAAGTCAGGATGCCCGGCGCATGGAACAAGCCTTCAACGATCTGCGTACCAGGCATGGAGGAACGACGCAGGCCTCGCAAGCCGCTCTCCTTGTTGCGCGGGTACTGCAAGCGTCTGGCAAAGAAGATCAAGCCAAGGAGGCGCTGGATTGGATCACGTCCCACGCCAGCGATGAGGGCTATAGAGCCATTGGCAGGCTTCGTTTGACCAGCATCCTGATTGCGCAGGGCGCATACGATCAAGCCCTGGCGCAGCTTTCTGCGGATTTCCCGCCCGAGTTTGCCGGCTCGGTCGCCGACCGAAGAGGAGATGTTCAATCGCTTCTTGGAAAGCGCAACGAAGCCATAGCTCAGTACCAATTGGCTTACAGAAGCTTTGGGCCTTCGGTGGAATACCGCAGTTTGGTCGAGGTGAAGTTGAATGCCATGGGTGTGCGTCCAGAGGAAGCTGCCTCCGGCCCTGTGAAGGATTCAGTGAAATGATGGCTTCGAATGCAAGGGTTTTCCACCTTCTACGGCGTGCAGTGGTCCTGCTTCCGGTGTTGGTGCTGTCTGCTTGTGCCTTGTGGAGCGGAGACGCTGAACGTCCCAGGCCAGCCGAGCTGCCCGCCAATGTTCCCGTCCTTGGTGTGCGCCAGGCCTGGGTGACGCGGATCGGAAGCACTGCGGGTCTGCCTCTGCAGGTCAGCGTGCAATCGGGTCAACTGGTGCTGGCTTCTTCAGACGGGACACTTGCGGCCTTGGATGCCCGCACTGGGGCCGATGTCTGGCGGACCCAGCTTCCTGACCGTCTGGCCGCCGGTGTAGGAAGCGACGGACGTTGGGCCGCGGTCGTTTCGCGAGAGAACGAGTTGATCGTGGTGGAAGGCGGGCGAGTACTCTGGCGGCATCGACTGGCTGCCCAGGTTTTTACTGCGCCCTTGGTCGCTGGGGAGCGCATTTTTGTGCTTGCGGCAGACCGTTCGTTGTTTGCCTTCGATGCGGCCAACGGTGCGCAGTTGTGGACGCAGTCTGGCTCGGGAGCGCCGTTGGTGCTTCGCCAGTCGGGTGTGCTGCTGGGTGTGGGCGACACGCTGGTCGTGGGCATGGGCGGACGGCTCGTCGGGGTCAATCCCAGCAATGGCGCCGTCGTCTGGGATGCGCCACTTGCGAATCCACGCGGTACCAACGACGTGGAGCGACTGGTCGAGTTGGTGGCTCCCGCGGCCCGCTCCCAGTCGCGGCTGTGCGTTCGGGCTTTCCAAGCCAGCGTCGCTTGCGTCGATCTAGCGCAAGGGCGGGTCGATTGGGCGCAGAAAGCCTATGGTGGAACCGGCGTTTCGGGCGACGAAGGCGCGGTATACGGCACGGAGAGCAATGGCACTGTGGTTGCCTGGAACCGCGCAGACGGAACACGCTTGTGGGAGAGCCAGCGCTTGCTTTATCGTCAGCTGTCTGCACCGCTGCTGTTGGGCCGCTCCGTCGTGGTCGGTGACAATACCGGTTGGGTGCATTTTCTTTCGCGTGAGGACGCCAGTCCGCTGAACCGAATGGCAACCGACGGCTCTGCCATCGACGTGGCTCCCGTCGTTGCGGCAGATACCCTGGTGGTCGTCACGCGCAGCGGGAGCGTATTCGGTTTTCGCCCCGATTGAGCCGCAATGAAGCCAGTCATCGCTCTCGTTGGTCGACCCAACGTCGGAAAGTCGACGTTGTTCAATCGTTTGACCAAGTCGCGCGACGCCATCGTGGCCGATTTTGCCGGTTTGACGCGAGATCGACATTATGGTCATGGACGGCAAGGTGCCCGCGAATTCATCGTGATTGATACCGGCGGGTTCGAGCCAGAGGCTTCCAGCGGAATCTTCAGCGAAATGGCCAAGCAGACGCGCCAGGCAGTCGCGGAAGCCGATGCGGTGGTGTTCGTGGTCGACGCGCGCGCCGGGGTGTCGTCCCAGGATCACGAGATCGCCAAGTACTTGCGCCGTTTGGGAAAGCCCTGCGTGCTTGCGGCCAACAAAGCCGAAGGCATGGCCGGTGCGGCGCAGCTGTCCGAGTTCTACGAACTGGGCTTGGGCGAGGTGCATGCGATTTCTGCGGCCCATGGGCAGGGCACTCGCGACCTCATCGAGATGGCACTGGCGCCGCTGGCAATCACGGGCGAGGAGCCATTTGCGGACGAAAAAACACCGATCCGCCTGGCGGTTGCCGGTCGCCCCAACGTGGGAAAGTCCACCTTGATCAACACGTGGCTGGGTGAAGAACGGCTGGTGGCATTTGATTTGCCGGGCACGACGCGAGATGCCATTACCGTTCCTTTTGAGCGTAATGGGCAGCGATTTGATCTGATTGACACCGCCGGATTGCGCAAGAAGGGCAAGGTGTTCGAAGCCATTGAAAAATTCTCGGTGGTCAAGACCCTGCAAGCCATCGACTCGGCCAGCGTGGTGCTGTTGTTGCTCGATGCCACACAGGGCGTGACGGATCAGGACGCGCATATTGCAGGGTACATCCTTGAACGCGGGCGCGCGGTGGTCGTGGCGGTCAACAAATGGGACGCGGTCGATGATTACCAGCGCCAATTGCTCGAGCGCTCCATCGAAACCCGTCTGGCGTTCCTGCGCTTTGCGTCGCTGCATTTCATCTCAGCTCGAAAGCGCCAAGGTCTCGGGCCGTTGTGGGCGGCGCTGATCCAGGCGCACCAGGCAGCGAATCGCAAGATGTCGACCCCCGTGCTGACGCGATTGCTGCTGGAGGCGGTTCAGTTTCAGGCGCCCAAACGGGCCGGCATGTATCGCCCCAAAATGCGCTATGCGCACCAGGGAGGCATGAACCCGCCTGTCATCGTCATTCATGGCAATTCGCTCGAGCATGTAACCGACGCGTACAAACGCTTTCTGGAAGCGCGTTTTCGCAAGGAGTTCGATCTTGTCGGGACGCCACTGCGAATCGAACTCAAGACCTCGCACAATCCCTACGTCGAAAGTGAAAAAACCTAGGCATTCCATCGCACGATGGTGCCGGCGACGCCCGCCGCAGGGACGACCTCCTTTCGACAAGTGGGAATTTCCTCCCGGCAGGGGATCGGGGTCCGCGTGTGGTAAGGTCAGCTTTTTACAACAACAATTTTGAACACGGAGAATATCGTGAGCAATAAAGGTCAACTTCTTCAGGATCCCTTTCTCAACGCCTTGCGCCGCGAGCATGTCCCCGTGTCGATTTATCTGGTCAATGGAATCAAGCTGCAGGGGCAGATTGAATCCTTTGATCAGTACGTGGTGCTTCTTCGAAATACCGTGACGCAGATGGTCTATAAGCACGCGATTTCGACCATTGTTCCCGGAAGGCCGGTCACTTTCACCACTGCGGATTCGGGCGAAAGCGACGGCGAGCCGGGGGATGTGCGATGAGAGCCAGCTCCCATTCGTACGGTCCGCGGCACTGGCGGCAAGTTCGTTGACTTGAGCGCGACCTCCATTCGTTCCTCGTCTGCTGCGCCGGTGCTGCTGGTGGGGGTGGACTTCGGGCATCCGGACTTCGACAGCGAGCTGTCCGAACTGGGCTTGCTGGCACAGACTGCCGGTTTTGATCCGGTCGCTCGGCTCACATGCAAGCGCAGCGCCCCGGATGCGGCTCTTTTCGTGGGATCTGGCAAGGTCGAGGAATTGCGTGCGGTGGCGCAAATGCATGGCGCGCAGGAAATCCTTTTCGATCAGGCGCTCAGTCCAGGCCAGCAGCGCAACCTTGAACGTGTGCTTGAGCTTCCCGTCAACGACAGGACGCTACTGATTCTTGAAATCTTCGCCCAGCGCGCCCGCAGCCATGAGGGCAAGCTTCAGGTTGAACTTGCCCGGCTGCGCTACCTGAGCACGCGCCTCGTGCGTCGGTGGTCGCATCTGGAGCGCCAGACCGGCGGCGCCGGCGTGCGTGGAGGCCCCGGCGAGAAGCAGATTGAACTTGATCGCCGAATGATCGACGAGGCCATCAAACGCACCAGGGAGCGGCTCGTGAAGGTCAAGCGCACGCGCAACACGCAGCGCCGCCACCGCTCCCGGGCGGGAGTCTTCGGCATTTCGCTCGTCGGCTACACCAACGCTGGCAAGTCCACCTTGTTCAATGCCCTGGTCAAGGCGCGCGTCTATTCGGCCGACCAGCTCTTCGCCACCCTGGATACCACGACCCGACAGCTGTATTTGGGCGATATCGGTCGATCGGTGTCGCTCTCCGATACGGTGGGCTTCATACGCGACCTGCCGCACGGGCTGGTCGATGCTTTCGAGGCAACCTTGCAGGAAGCGGTGGAGGCCGATCTGCTGCTGCACGTGGTGGACGCTGCGCATCCCGGCTACACCGAGCAGATCGAACAGGTACAGAAGGTATTGCGGGAGATCGGCGCCCAGGACATTCCACAGCTTCTTGTCTTTAACAAGCTCGATGCCATGGCCCCTGCCCAGAGGCCAGCAAATCTGGTCGATTGCTACGATCTCGAGGGGCGCTCCGTTTCACGTGTGTTTGTCAGCGCGCTCCAATCGCTCGGCATGTCCGAGCTTCGAGAGAAAATCGGCGCCATTGTGCTGACTTGCTCGGATGCCGAGAGAGAAACGATGGTGAACGATTGATTTTTCCTTTTTCGGCACCAGCTTTTTAGCTGACGTCGAATCAACAGAAACCGAGAATTTTGCGCATGAATTCGTCCCCTTCGCCGCAGCGCGCGGCGCCATGGTATTTGCGCCTGCTTGGCGTCTTCAACCTGAACGACCCGCGCTGGGGCAGGGGAGACAGCGACGGCCGCGATGAGCCGACTTCGGAGCAGCGCCCGGATCCCCGTCCGGATCCGCGCTCGACGGGCCCCAGAGGCGGAGGACAGCCTCCCGATCTGGACGAGCTCTGGCGGGACTTCAACCGCCGCCTCTCTGGCCTGTTCGCTGGCAAGCGCGGCGGAGGACGGGGTGCGGGTGGCGGCAATTTTCAGCCCGACATGAAAAATGCTGGCGTGGGTCTGGGCTTGATCGCAGGCGTTGTAGTGCTGATCTGGCTGGGAACCGGCTTTTTCATCGTGCAAGAGGGCCAGCAGGCTGTCATCACGCAATTTGGCAAGTACAAGTCCACGGTGGGAGCGGGTTTCAATTGGCGCCTGCCATACCCGATCCAGCGGCACGAGCTGGTGTTTGTCACACAGATTCGCTCGGTCGACGTGGGCCGCGATACGGTCATCAAGTCCACTGGCCTGCGTGAGTCGGCGATGCTGACCGAAGACGAGAACATCGTGGAGATCAAGTTCGCCGTGCAGTACCGCTTGAGCGACGCACGGGCCTGGCTGTTCGAGAGTCGCAATCCGGGCGACGCCGTCGTCCAGGCGGCCGAAACCGCCGTGCGCGAAGTGGTGGGCAAGATGCGCATGGACTCGGCCTTGGCCGAGGAGCGCGACCAGATTGCTCCGCGTGTGCGCGAGCTGATGCAGGTCATTCTCGATCGTTACAAGGTGGGCGTGGAAGTCGTGGCGGTCAATTTGCAACAGGGGGGCGTTCGCCCGCCCGAGCAGGTGCAGGCTGCCTTTGATGACGTTCTCAAGGCGGGCCAGGAGCGCGAACGGGCAAAAAACGAGGCACAGGCGTACGCCAACGACGTCATCCCGCGCGCCGTGGGTGCGGCTTCGCGGTTGAAGGAAGAAGCAGATGGCTACAAGGCCCGCATCGTTGCCCAGGCGCAGGGCGATTCTCAGCGCTTCCAGGCCGTGCTGGCAGAGTACGAAAAAGCCCCGCAGGTCACGCGCGACCGGCTCTACATTGACGCGATGCAGCAGGTCTACAGCAACGTCACCAAAGTGCTGGTGGACTCGCGAAGCGGCTCCAACCTGCTGTACCTTCCGCTCGACAAGATCCTTGCTGGCGCTGGTGCTGGCGCGCCTGTGGCGGAGCCTGCGTCCACTGCCATGGGCTCCAACGCGCCCGCGTCGAGTCCATCGAATTTGTCCGGTGATTCGCGCCTGCGCGATCCCAATCGCTCGCGTGAACGCGAGTCGCGCTAGGAGAGCAGAGTGAACAGGGTTGGTTTTATCGCATCTACCATTCTCGTGGCGCTGGCTCTGCTCAGCTCCATGATGTTCGTCGTTGATCAGCGCCAGTTCGGCGTGCTGTATGCCTTGGGTCAGATCAAAGAGGTGATCACCGAGCCGGGACTCAATTTCAAGCTGCCGCCGCCGTTTCAGAACGTTTCGTACATCGACAAGCGCCTTCTGACACTCGACAGCACCGACGCCGAGCCCATGCTGACTGCAGAAAAGCAGCGTGTGGTCATCGACTGGTACGTACGCTGGCGTATCAGCGATCCGTCGCAGTACATCCGCAACGTCGGCCTGGACGAGAACGCGGGTGCCATGCAGCTCAATCGCGTGGTGCGCAACTCCTTGCAGGAAGAGATCAACAAGCGAACGGTCAAGGAATTGCTCTCGCTCAAGCGGGAAGACCTTATGGCCGACGTCAAGCGCGAGGTCATCGAATCGGTTCGCGGCGCCAAACCCTGGGGCGTGGACGTCGTCGATGTGCGCATCACGCGCATCGACTATGTGGAGGCGATTACGGAATCGGTCTACCGCCGCATGGAGGCCGAACGCAAGCGGGTGGCCAACGAGTTGCGCTCGACGGGCGCCGCCGAGGGCGAAAAGATTCGCGCCAACGCCGACCGGCAGCGGGAGATCACCATTGCCAATGCCTACCGGGATGCCCAGAAGGTCAAGGGAGAAGGCGACGCGACCGCAGCCAAAATTTATGCCGAAGCGTTTGGCAAGGACCCCCAGTTCGCCCGTTTCTACCGCAGCCTGGAGGCCTACAAGGCCAGCATGAACAAGAAGGGCGACGTGGTCGTCGTGGACCCTGCGTCTTCGGATTTCTTCCGCTCCATGCGTTCGCCTGCACCGGACGCGGGCACAGGCCGCAAGTAGCGCGCGGCAGGCGACGGCCGCCAGACAGGCGCTGGCGCGCCCTGCGCCGCGCCGAACGCCCGATCCGGCGCAGCCGGTAGAATCGCTGTTTTCCCTCTGCCTCTTCCCCCTCCATGTCTGCCTGGGTCCTTCCGGATCACATTGCCGATGTGCTGCCTTCAGAGGCCAGGCACATCGAAGAATTGCGTCGCAGCCTGCTCGACACCGCCAGAGGCTATGGCTATGAATTGATCATGCCGCCCCTGCTCGAGCATCTCGATTCCCTGCTCACCGGTACCGGCAAGGCGCTGGATCTGCAGACCTTCAAGCTGGTCGATCAGATGTCCGGTCGCATGCTCGGCCTGCGCGCCGACACCACACAACAGGCAGCGCGCATCGACGCTCATTTGCTCAACCGCCGCGGCGTGACGCGCTTGTGCTATTGCGGTCCGGTCCTGCGCACCTGGCCCGATCGGCCCCATGTCTCGCGCGAGCCCCTGCAGTTCGGTGCTGAGACCTACGGTCACGCCGGCCGCGAGGCCGACCTGGAAAGCCTGGAACTGGCGCTGGCCTGCCTGCGCGTGGCACAGGTGCGTACGGCGTGCGTGGACATGGGCGACATACGCATCGTTCGCAGCCTGCTGGAGCCGGTTTCGCTGGACGCAAAGTCCAGCAACGCTGTGTACGCGGCGCTGGCCGCCAAGGATGCCAGCGAGCTGGCCGCTCTTTGCCGCGGCTTTCCGGCGGCGTCGCGCGAGGGTTTGCTGGCGCTGTTGCAACTCTACGGCGACAGTTCGGTACTCTCCGAAGCGCGGCGCGTTCTGCCGCCGAAGCCGGCCATCGCTGCAGCGCTCGACGATTTGCAGTGGCTGGCGAGCCGGGTTGCCGATGCACGGGTTGGCTTCGACCTGGCGGATTTGCGCGGCTACGCCTATTACAGCGGCGTGCATTTCGCCATCTATGCCCATGCTGCGAGCGACGCAGTGGCCAAGGGCGGCCGCTACGACGCGGTGGGTGCAGCCTTTGGTCGCAAGCGTCCGGCGGTAGGCTTTGGCATGGATCTCAAGCAACTGGTGGGGATTGTCCCTGCGCGCGGGCTTCGCGGCGCCATCCGCGCGCCGTGGGGCGATGCTGCGGATGTCCGTGCAGCGATCGCGGCGCTGCGCGCCAGCGGGGAGACGGTGGTTTGCGTGCTGCCCGGGCAGGAAAGTGAAGTGGATGAATTTCGCTGCGACAGGGAACTGGCGCGCGTGGGTGGCGAATGGGTGGCTCGCGCCCTCTGATGCCTTGTGTGATTTCTGAACCGGATTCGAGATGAACAGTACCAAAGGTCGGAATGTTGTCGTCGTGGGGACCCAGTGGGGTGACGAAGGCAAGGGCAAGCTGGTCGATTGGCTGACGGAGAGCGCCCAGGGCGTGGTGCGCTTCCAGGGCGGGCACAACGCAGGCCATACGCTGGTGATCCATGGCATCAAGACGGCGCTGAACCTGATTCCCAGCGGCATCATGCGCCCGGGAATCAAGTGCTACATCGGCAACGGCGTGGTGCTCTCCACCGAGCAGTTGTTCAAGGAGATCGACCGGCTCGAAGCCATTGGCGTCGAGGTGCGTTCGCGCCTGCGTGTGAGCGAAGCCTGTCCCCTGATCCTGCCCTTTCACGCTGCGCTCGATGCGGCGCGCGAGGCCTGCCGCGAAACGGCAGGCAGCGAGCGCATCGGGACCACAGGCAAGGGCATCGGCCCGGCGTATGAGGACAAGATTGCCCGGCGCGCGCTGCGGGTGCAAGACCTCAAGCACCCCGAGCGCTTCGCCGAAAAGCTGCGGGTTCTGCTGGACTTGCACAATCACATTCTCACGACCTACCTCCAGGCCCCGGCAATCGCGTTCGATGCGGTGTACGCAGACGCGATGCGCGATGCGGAGCGGCTCAAGCCCATGATGGCGGACGTCTCGCGCGAACTCAACGATGCCCACCTGTCGGGCGCAAACTTGTTGTTCGAAGGCGCACAAGGCACTTTGCTTGACATCGATCACGGCACCTACCCTTACGTCACTTCCAGCAATTGCGTGGCGGGTAACGCCGCCGCTGGCTCGGGCGTGGGCCCGGGCATGCTGCACTACATCCTCGGCATCACGAAGGCCTATTGCACGCGCGTGGGGGGTGGCCCGTTTCCGACGGAGCTCGATTGGGAGACGCCCGGCACGCCAGGCCATCACATGTCCACGGTGGGCGCGGAAAAAGGCGTGGTCACGGGGCGCAGCCGGCGCTGTGGCTGGTTCGACGCGGCCTTGCTCAAGCGCAGCGCGCAGGTCAATGGCCTGACGGGCTTGTGTATCACCAAGCTCGACGTGCTCGATGGCCTGCCTGAGCTGCTCTTGTGCACCGGCTACGAACTCGACGGTGGGTACACCGACATCCTGCCCATGGGAGCGGAGGACATTTCGCGCTGCAAGCCCGTTTATGAGCGGATGGAGGGTTGGTCGCAGTCGACCGTGGGCGTGACACGGTATGAGGATTTGCCGCCGGCAGCGCGCTTGTACCTGCAGCGCATAGAACAGGTGACGGGGGTGCCGGTGGCCATCGTTTCCACCAGCCCCGACCGCGACCACACCATCATGATGCAGCACCCGTTTTTGCCAAACTAAATCGCCCCCAGCGCAGACCTTGATTGGTTTGTGCGCTATTGAAAAAGGAGCAAACCCATGTTGACAGAAGACGGCAAGCATCTCTACGTCAGTTACGACGAGTACCACAACCTGATTGAGAAACTGGCGCTGCGCGTGCACCAGTCGGGCTGGCAGTTCGACACCATTTTGTGTCTTGCGCGGGGGGGGCTGCGCCCGGGCGACATCCTCAGCCGCATCTTCGACAAACCACTGGCCATCATGTCGACCAGTTCTTACCGCGCCGAGGCCGGAACGGTACAGGGGCACCTCGACATCGCCCGCTTCATCACCACGCCCAAGGGCGAAATCGCCGGCCGTGTGCTGCTGGTGGACGATCTGGCCGACACGGGCCACACGCTCAACGCCGTGATCAAGATGCTCAAGACCAACTACGCGCCGATCACCGAGTTGCGCAGCGCCGTGATCTGGACCAAGGCCTTGTCGACCTTTGAAGCGGACTACTCCGTGGAATTTCTCCCCACCAATCCCTGGATTCACCAGCCTTTCGAAACCTACGACAGCCTCAATCCGGAAAAACTGCTGGAAAAGTGGCGGCTCTGAGGCCTCAGACGACCATGTAACGCCCGGGCCGGTGGTTCATGGCCAGCACCAGGTTCAGCGCCACCGCCCCCACCACCGAATACGCAACGCGCGACGGCTCGACGCTCCATAGCGCCAGGAGCACGATGGCGCAATCGAGGCCCATTTGAATCTTGCCGGCGCGCCAGCCATGGCGGTCCTGCAGGTACAGCGCCAGAATCCCCACGCCGCCCAGGCTGCAGCGGTGCCGAAACAACGCCAGAAAGCCCGTGCCGGTGATCAAGCCGCCAGCAACGGCGGCATACAGCGGCTGCAATTGGGAAAAGCGCAAAAACTGCGGCTGCAACTCGGTCAGCAGCGACAGCAGCGCCACGGCAATGAAGGTCTTGAGCGTGAATGCCTTGCCGAACTTGCGCAGCGCCAGCCAGTAAAAGGGCAGGTTGATCACGAAAAACACCTTGCCAAAACCCCAGCCGGTGGCGTAGTGCAACAGAAAGGCGAGCCCGGCCGTGCCGCCGGTGAGCAGGCCGGCGCTGGTGAAAAGCGCCACACCGACCGAGATCAGCGCCACGCCGGTAAAAATGGCGATGGCGTCCTCCAGCAGGCTGTGGGGCACCGCCGCGGGCACGCCCGCCGGCGAAGAAGAAGTTCCGGGCATCAATGAAAAGGGCAGGGCGGCTGGACGGCTGGCCGCAGTCAGTCAAGAGAGAGCGCTATTAATTGAATAGCTGTCGACGTAATTGGAACAAGCGCTGGAGGCCAATTTTATTGGAAATTTCCTTCGCGAAGCTATGATCAGGCGCCATGCTGCTGCGCCAACCTGTTCATACCCTGCCAGAGCGTCTGGCGCGCCTGATCTGGAGCTGGGCGCTGGCCTGGTGGCGCATTGTCTATCTGGGCGCCGTGGTGTTGGTGCTGGTGCTCTCGCCGTCGAGTTACGGCCGGGCAGGTCGGGGTTTGATGGCGCGGCGCATCTACCTGGAGACGACCCCCATCCTGGTCGGTTTCACCGTGCTTGCCGCCTTGCTCAGCCTCGTGATCACTCGCATTGTGGTCGTCACCGCGCTCAGCTATGGGCTCTCGCGGTATGCGCTGGAGATGGTCATTCGCGTGCTCGTGCTCGAGCTGATTCCCCTGACCGCCGCCATGTTCGTCGCCATGCGCTGCGCCATCCCCAGCGGCTCGCAACTGGCCAGCCTGCGCTTGCGCGGACGGCTGGCCGCCCTGGAGCGCGTCGGTGCCGATCCAGTGCGCATGGAATTGCTGCCGCGCGTGGTGGCCGCCGCCTTTGCCAGCGTGACGCTGGCGGCGCTTTCCTGCGTTGTGGCGCTCTCCATGTCCTATCTGAGCGTCTATGGCTTCAACACCGCCGGTTTGCCCAGCTTTACCCGCATGTTCGGACACGTGTTCTCGCCCGAGGTGACGCTGGTGTTTGCGCTCAAGACGCTGTTCTTCAGCCTGGCGATTGCCGTGATTCCCATGACCGCGGGGCTCTACGATCTGGGCGAGAGCGAGCGCCGCTCCGAGTTGGGCGGTCTGGCGCGCATGTTTGCGGTACTGCTGCTGATCGAAATGGTCTCTCTCGTCGGCAACTACTACTGAGTCGCTCCCGGATGTTTTTCTTTGGCCCGATGGCATGACCTCTTCTCCCAAGCCCGAACCCCTTGCCGCGGAACCAGTCGACGCCGACTTGATTCGTCCCGTGGCCCACTTGCGACTCAAGGCCTTCGCCCTGCTGTTCTTTACCTTGTTCCTGGTTGTCGGATCGGCGTTGTATCTCATGGTGGCCCGCGGCGCCTTCGAGCCCACGCAGCGCCTGGTGCTGGTAGCCGACGATTCGGAGGGTGTGGTCGTGGGCATGGACATGACCTTCGCCGGCTTTCCCATCGGCCGCGTGCGGCGGATCGAACTGGGCGCCGACGGCGCAGCGCGCATTCTCATCGACGTGCCGCAGAAAGATGCGCACTGGCTGCGTGTCTCCAGCGTGTTCACTCTGGTGCGGGGCATTGTCGGTGGAACCGGCATCCGGGCCTACAGCGGCATGCTGGACGATCCGCCCCTGCCCGATGGGGCTGAGCGGCCTGTGCTGCGCGGGGACGCGACGGCCGAGATTCCTCAGCTCATGTCCTCGGCCCGCGAACTGCTCGGCAACCTCAATGCCCTGACCGCTGCCGATTCGGCGCTGGGCGCCAGCCTGGGCAACGTTCGGACGCTTACCGAACGTCTCCAGGGGCGGGGCGGCGCACTGGGCCTGTTGATGGGAAGCGACGCGGATGCGAAGAAGATCGTGCAGACGCTGGACCGAACCAACGCGCTGCTTGCGCGCATCGACCGCATGGCCCAACGCGCTGACGAGCAGGTGTTCGGCGCGCAGGGCGTCATGCCGGAGGCGCGCGCCACGGTGGTCGAGCTGCGCCAGCTCCTGGCCGATGCCCGGGCCAGCTTGACCAAGGTGGACGCGGTGCTGGTGCAAGCGCAGGCCGTGGGCGCCAACGTGGCTGAGGGTACGGCCGACCTGGACGCGCTGCGCGCCGACGTCGAAGCCAGCCTGCGCAAGGTTGACGGCCTGGTCAACGAGATCAACCGCCGCTGGCCCTTTGCTCGCCAGAAGGAGATTGTCCTGCCATGAGCTGCTTTTTATTCGTCCCAAAGCGCTTGCGCAGCGTGGGGTTGGGGAGCCTGGCCTTGCTGCTGGCGGGCTGCGCCAGCAAGCCTCCCGTCCCGGACTGGCAGCTCAATGCCCATGGCGCGTCCCAGCGCGCGGTGCAGGCCTATTTCGAAGGGCGCCAGCGTGTGGAGCGCGCCGAGTTCGCTCGGGCGCGCAGCGAAATTTCCCGCACCGGCGATGCGGGGCAACTGGCGCGCCTGGAACTGCTGCGCTGCGCTGCCCAGGTCGCCAGTCTGGACCTGACGCCCTGCACCCCATTTGACGTTCTGGCGCAGGACGCAACGCCTGCGGAACGTGCTTACGCGCGCTATCTCGCAGGGCGTGCTGAGCCGGCCGACCTCGTCCTGCTGCCCCAGGCGCAGCGGGCCGCGGGCAGCGCAGCGCCCGAACAAGCCGCCACCGTCGTCGCTGCGCTGGCCGATCCGCTCGCACGCCTGGTGGCTGCTGGAGTGCAGTTTGCCCGTGCGCAGGCCTCGCCGCAACTCGTTGCGCTTGCGGTGGACACTGCCTCGCAGCAAGGCTGGCGCAGGCCGCTGCTTGCCTGGTTGGGCGTTCAGGAGCAACTGGCCGAAGCCAGGGGCGATGCGACGGAAGCGGCGCGCGTGCGACGGCGGATCGCCATTGCCAGCCAGGACGCGCAGCGTGATTGACGCGCAGACGGCGCTGGGCCGACAGGCGCGCAGGGGCGTTTACTCGATGCCGCTGGCTGCCAGTGCGCGATCGAGGCCGTCGGGAAGGGCCGGCAGCGCGTCCACGGACTGCGCGGTGATGTCCGGCAGCAGCTGCGTGGCCGATGCCGCAAACGCCAGTGCCACTGCGGCCACGAAGGCCAACAGCGCATGCCGGGCACCGGTGGGTTGCGAAGGGCGGCGTTTCATGGCGAAACCAGGTTGGGGGTTGGAACATGGGCCTACGTGGGCCCGGTTGCCGGTCATTTCAACCCGCTTTGCTCGCTGCGTCTGTCGGACGAAAGCGCGATCTGCCCTGCGGGCGGCGCGTGCAGTGTCCGCGCCATGGAGGGTGCGCGCTTGAGCCCGACGCAGGTGTCCCGTTTTGAGCAGATCTGGGTGGCGCAAGCAGTGGCGCTGATCGAGCAGGCGGGCCCACTGGACGATGCGCAGGCATTGGCGCGGGTACAGCGAAGCGGACAGACACTGCGCGAGCAACTGCGCGAGCGTGCATGGCTGCTTGGGGAGCGCCTAGGCCTTGCCGCGCAACTCGACCGCTGGCGGGGCGCTGCCTGGCTGCTGGTGCTGGTGGTGGCGGCGGCCGTGCTGGCGCTCGCCAACGGCCTGTTGTTTGCCGTGCTGGCCGAGGGGCGCTCCATCAATGCGGCCAGCGCCTTCGTATCGGCGCTGGGTGTGCATGCCGTCACCTTGCTCCTGTGGCTCGGCTCGCTGCTCTTTGCGCGCGGCAGCGGGGGGCAGGCGCTTTCCCTTGGCCGCTTTCTGGCCCTGCTGGTTCTGCGACTGCCGCTGTGGCGCGGCCCGCAAGCTGCGCCCATGCTGCGTGCCGCTCAGCAATTGGTCGCGCGCGAGCGGCTTGCGCCCTGGGTCTTCGGCCTGGCCAGCCACTTGGTGTGGTCGCTGGGCTTCGTTTTCATGCTAATGGGCCTGCTGCTGGGCTTTGCCTTCCGCGAATACCGCCTGACCTGGGAAACCACCATCCTCAGCCCGCAGTGGTTCGCTGGTTTTGCTCGCGCCACGGGGGCCTTGCCGGGCTTGCTCGGCGTTCCGGTGCCGGGCCTGGATGCCGACGCCGGCCAGCTGGCAGGCGCGTGGCCGGCGCGCGACGCCGCGTGGTGGCTGCTGGCCAGCGTGGCGCTGTATGGCCTGCTGCCGCGAGCGCTCTGCGCCGCGTGGTGCGGCTGGGTGCTTCGCCGGGCGATCTGCCGCATCGATATCGATCTGCGGGAGCCGTACTACCAGCAGCTTCTGGCGCGCATGCAGGCGAGCGAGCGCGCCCAAGTGATCGATGCCGAGCCACCGGAGGCGGCCCGTGCGGGGCGCCGCACGCTGGCAGACGGGGCCTTCACGCCGGCGCACGCTGTGGTCGGCTTCGAACTCGGGGGCGATCTGCCCTGGCCCATCGCGGGCTGGATGGCGGATGCGGACTACAGCGTCGGGATTTCCGGAAGCATCGATGAACGGATTCAGGTGCAGGCACGCCTGGCTGCCCTGCGGCCCCGATCGCTGTTGGTCGCTTGTGATGCGGCAGCGTCGCCCGACCGCGGCACCGCCCGATTTCTGCGCGAAGCGGCTGCGTCTGCGCAGCGCTGCGCATTGCTGGCGGTCGGCGCAGCGCAACGCGACGCCGCGCTGCACCGGCTCGGCGCGCAGCGCTGGCAGGAATGGATGCAGGGCGCCGGCCTGGCGGATTGGGCTTTTTTTGAACACCCGGCCGACGCGGCGTCCTGGCTTGAGGAGGCGCGATGACCGAGCCCATTGCGATTGCCGTGGTCGGACATACCAACGTCGGAAAGACGTCGCTGCTGCGCACGCTCACGCGCCAGGCCCGCTTTGGCGAGGTCTCGCCGCGGCCCGGCACCACGCGGCATGTCGAGCGCATCGACTTGCGCGTCGACGGACAGCCGGCGGTGCGCTTTTTCGACACCCCGGGCATGGAAGACGCGGTCGCGCTGCAGCATTACCTGCGCAGCCTTCCTGGCGAATTTGCCAATCCGGTGGATCGGGTCCGCGCTTTTCTGGCAGGCCCGGAGGCCCATGCCGCCTATGAGCAGGAAGCCAAGGTGCTGCGCACTCTGCTGGAGGTCGATGCCGCGGTGTACGTCATCGATTGCCGCCAGGACGTGCTGCCCAAATACCGCAGCGAGATCGAGTTGCTGTGTGCCTGCGCGCGCCCGCTCATGCCGGTGTTGAATTTCGTGGCCCGGTCTGCCGAGCGCGCAGACGCCTGGCGCGAGCTGCTTACGGGATTCAACCTGCACGCGTGGATGCAGTTCGATGCCGTGGCCCCCTTCGTCGGCGCCGAGCGACAGCTCTTTCAGGACTTGTGCGTTCTGCTGCGTCCGCGCCAGGCGCAGTTGCAGGCCGTGGTGGCAGAGCTGGAGCGCCAGGGCGCGGCGCGCCGCACAGCGGCGGCCACGCTGGCAGCGCGGCTTCTGGTGCACGCTTCGGCCATGCGCCGGTCCGTGCCGCGTGAAGTGCTCGCGCCTACCGGGGGCCGCGAGCAGGCGCTGGTGCAGTTCCGCGATCGCCTTGCGCAGGCCACGCAGAAATGCGTGCAGGCGGTGCTCGGCGTGTATGGGTTTCGCGACGACGAGGCCGACGTGGCGCTCCAGCCCTGGACCAGTGGACGCTGGCAGGCCGATCTGTTCCATCCACAGACGCTGCAGGACGCCGGGCGCAAGCTGGGCACTGGCGCCGCCGTAGGCGCAGCGGTGGGCGCAGTGGCGGACGTGACTTTGGCGGGCCTGTCTTTGGGTGCGGCCACGGCCTTGGGCGCTGCAGTGGGCGGGATCGCCAGCCAGGGCTGGAGCCAGGTGCCGCGCAAGCTGATGCACCGCTTGCAGGGCACCGAAGAACTCAGCGTCGAAGATGCGGTGCTGTTGGCACTGGCCGACAGCCTGGTGCGATTGATCGCCGCGCTGGAGCGGCGCGGCCATGCTGCCACGCAGCACTTGCAAATCGGAGCCGAAGCCGCCGAAGCAGGGCCCCTGCAGGAGGTGGTGCGCGCCTTGTCGGCCGCGCGCGGCTTTGCGCCAAATGAAGCGGTCTCGCTGCTCGCTGCCGGCCCCGATGCCCGGCGCGAGGCGTTGAGCCAACGGGTGGCCGCGCTGCTGCTCCAGCGGTTGGGCGACACCCTGTCCTAGTTGCGCGCGCCGCAGGCCCTCGCGCGTTCGCGGGAGGCCTCGCGCAGACCGGGGTTGGCGGGCTGCAGCGGCCAGCCCGCCAGGTGCTGCTGTGCGATGTCGCTGAGGGCAGTGATCCAGGCCGGGCTGTCGTTCAGGCATTCGATGTAGTGAAACTGCTCACCGCCGGCGTGCAAAAAGGCCTCGCGCGCTTCCTGATTGATTTCTTCCAGGGTTTCCAGGCAGTCGCTGGTGAAACCGGGGCAGATCACGTCCACACGGCGCACGCCGGCGCGGGCCAGTTCGATCAGCGTGGGTTCGGTGTAGGGCTGCAGCCACTTGGCCTTGCCAAAGCGCGACTGGAAAGTGACGCGCATTTGCGTGTCGTTCAGGCCCAGGCGCTCGCCGAGCAGGCGCGCGGTTTTGCGCGCTTCGCAGTGGTAGGGGTCGCCCAGGTGCAGCGTGCGCTCGGGCACGCCGTGAAAGCTCATCAGCAGTTGCTCGCCCTGGCCGTGCTGCTGCCAGTGGGCCAGCACCTTTTTCGCCAGAGCATCGATGTAGCCGGGGTGGTCGTGGTAGTGGTTGACAAAGCGCAGCTCGGGGACGGCGCGGGTGCGCGCCGCCCAGGTGTAGACCGCGTCGAACACGCTGGCCGTGGTGGTGGCGGAATACTGGGGGTACAGCGGCAGGATCAGGATGCGCGTGGCGCCCTCGGCCTTCAAGGCGTCGAGCTGGCTGGCAACCGACGGGTTGCCGTAGCGCATCGCGTGGCGCACCAGCACGGGAGCACCGGCCTCACCCAGCCAGCCGAGCACCAGCTTGGCCTGCTTTTCGGTCCACACCGCCAGCGGCGAGCCTTCCGGCGTCCAGACGCTTCGGTACTTGGCCGCCGACTTGGCCGGCCGTGTGCGCAGAATGATGCCGTGCAGGATCAGCCACCACAGCGGCCTGGGGATCTCCACGACCCGGTGGTCGGCCAGGAACTGGCCCAGGTAGCGCCGCAATGCGGCGGGCGTGGGTGCGTCGGGCGTGCCCAGGTTGCACAGGAGGACGGCGGTGCGCGTCGGCGCGCCATGGGCGTAGGCAGGTTCGGGGGCGAAAAAGGACATGCGCGATTGTCGGGCAAGCAGCAGCGTCGCGTGAGGCGCCCTGCCTTTAGTCGGCGCCGCGCACCAGGCGCACGGGCAGCTTGCTGCTTCGGGGCACGTCGCCGCGCGCCTCGGCGCTGTCCATGTCCACCCCCCAACCCTCCAGCGCGGCCAGCCGGCTGCCCGAAGTGCGGCCGCTGGCGATGTTGTTGTAGTTGTAGGGATTGACGGAAAGCTGGCGCACCGTGGCCGTACCCGACCAGTGCAGGCCGCCCGGAGCTGCCGGGAACAGCTTGGCGTCCACGCCCGGCGGCTGGGCCTGCTTGTCGACCAGCCTGCGCAGCTCCAGTGTGCGCGGCAAGCGCCATGGCAGCCCTTCGGCTGCGCCGCGCGCCTTGGCCCGGGCGCTGGCTTCGGCGCGGGTCAGCAGCAGCGCCTGGCCGACGCAGGTTTTGCCATTCCACTGCATGCCTTCCACACAGCGCGCCCAAATCGTGCGGGCCCGGGCATCGAACACGCCAGTGCCGTCCGCAGTAGGCGCAAGCGCGGTGTCCCCGGTTGGGGCGGGGGGGTCGGCCGCCTGGGCGACTGGCAAGACCGCAGCGGCGAGCAGCAGCGTCGCAAGGCCCGGAGCGAAAGTCATCGAATGCACCTCCCTGTAACGCGGTGGCGCGGCAGCGCAGCCTTGGTCAGCGCGGCGCGTGCTGGGCTTCCCAGCGCGACTTGCAGGCCACGCAATGCTGGGTTTGGGGTTCGATTTTCAGGCGTTCAAAGGGAATGGCGCAAGCGCACTCGCCGCACTCGCCGTAGCTGCCATCGTCCATGCGCTTGAGGGCGAGGTCGATGCGCGCAAGGTCGGCGGCGTCGATGTCAGTCAGGGCCTGATCGACTTCGCGCGCCACGTTGCGCTGCATCACGGCGCCTTCGTCCTGGGTGGGGGGAACCAGGTTCTCGCGGTTTTGCTCCATCTGTGCCAGCAGATCCGTGCGGCGGGCCAGCAGCAGGCTGCGAAGTTCATCGAGCTGGGCGGGGGTGAGACTGTGGCTCATGTCGTGTTCTCCTGGATAAGACTGCGCCGGGGGCGCGGACCGTTCCAGAATAGCCGTTCTGTGCATTCCCGCCCCCGCTTGCGTCAATCTTGGGTGCTTTGCCGGGCGCCGTGTGCGCGGCGCAAAGCGCGAAATTTTGATAAAAAAACGACCCTTGCGCTCGCCAGACAAAGGGAAGTAGCTATTTTAAATATAGCACTTGAGATGCCGGGCCTCAGAATGTCATGGTCAGGCCCGCATGCACGGAGCGTCCTCTGCCGGGAACACGCACGCCCCAGGGGACGGCTGTCGCGCCCATGGTGGCGCCCTGACCGAGGTAGGCGCCCCCCTGGGGGTGGGCATAGAAGCGATCCAACAGATTGTCCACTCCGAGGTCCAGCCGCCAGTTCTGCCACTGGTAGCTGGTGCGCAGGTTCAAAAGGCCATATCCACTGGTGGTCAGCTCGTTGCGTTCGGCGGACACCCGCGTTTTGGCGGCTACCAGCAGCAATTCCGCGGTGCTGGTCCAGCCGCCGCGTCGCTGCGTCAAAGCCAGGCGCGCGTTGAGCGGCATGGTGTTGTACAGGCCGTCGCCGGAGTCCTGGTTGCGCCCTCGGGTCTGGCTGAGTGCGCCGTCCAGCCGCAGGGCACCGAGCCAATCGTTCTTGCCCAGGTCCATGAAGCCCGAGATGTCAAAGCCCCAGAGCCGAGCGTCGGCGTTGGCAAAGCGCAGGTAGACGAATTTCTGCTGCGCCGCGACGTTGGCGGCGTTGCAGGCGCTCATCATGCCGCTGCCCCCGCTGCAGCGCTTGGCGTCGATGTAGTTGTGCACCTGGCTGATCCAGGGCGTCAGGCGCAGGCCCCAGCGCTGGCCGGATGCGTCGTGCCAGTCGGCCGTGGCGCTCAGCGTGTGAGCGGTTTCGGGCAGCAGATCGAGGTTGCCGACGTAGCCGTTGCCGTCGCCCGCCAGGTTGACCATGCGCATGGCCATCCCGCCCGTGGACCAGGCGAAGCGCTCGTACAGGTTGGGGGAGCGGGTCTTGCGGGAAAAGCCGAACTCGTAGCTGCTGCTCTCATTGGGCGTGTAGCGGGCCAGGGCGCTGAGGTCGAGGTTGTGGTCGCTGCGGCTGCGGTCTTTGGCGTTGAACGCGGCCGCCTCGGCGCCGTAGCTGGCGTTGTAGCCCTGCACCTCGCCGCTGTTGCTGCGCACCTGGCTGCTGCGCAGGCCGATCTGGCCGACCCAGGCGGGGCTCCAGCGTGTTTCCCATTCACCGTAGACGTCGAAGCGGTCGCGCCGGCCATCGGCGATGTTGCGGAAGATGTCGGGCGCCATGCCGCCGCCGGATGGCATCCACCAGTCGTCCAACCGGTAGCGCAGGGCCTCGGCGCCTGCGCGCAGCGTGCTCTGATCCGACAGGGCGATGTCGCCCGAGAGCTTGGCTCCGCTGGTGCTGCCGCGCGTGTCCATGGGCATGCCGGTGGCCTTGCCGCCTCCGTACAGGTACTGTTTGTCAGGGCCAAAATCCATGGCGTGGCGCGTTTGCTCATGCCAGGCGCGTGCCTGCAAGTCGCCCCAGGCAAAGCTGCGCTGGTAGCGCAGGTTCAGGTGGGTGCTGTCGTTGCGCGTCATGTCCATGCGCTGGTTGGGGAAGTTCTGGTAGGGCACATCCTGCATGCCGACTTCAAGGCCCAGCAGGCTGTCGTCGCCACGAAAGGCCAGCGAGAGCGACTGGTTGCGTGCCCGGTAGCTGCTGGAGCCCACTTCGTCGCCGGCCAGGATGCGATCGGGCTTGTCGGCGCCGGCCGGGCCGGCGGCTTTGAAGGCGCGCGCGGCGTGGAAATTGCCGGACTGCGCGGTGGAACCGTCGTAGCGCAGGCTGAATTGATCGGTGGCATAGGTGGCGCTGGCGTGGCCGCCCAGGCCCTTGCCGTTGCTGCGCGCCCAGGCGCCGACTTCTCCTCGGGTGATGGGGCCCTGGCCTGGCGCAGCAAATACCAGCGGCGCCGTCTCCACCAGGATGCTGGCGCCAATGCTGTCGCCGCCCACGCTCACCGGCGCGGTGCCGGTGAACACGCGCACCGCAGACACCCGCGAAGGATCGACATACGACAGCGGCGGGTTCATGTGGTTGCCGCAGGAGGACACGAGGTCCATGCCATCGAGCTGAATGCGCAGGCGGTCGTCCGTCATGCCGTGGACGCTGGGCAGGCTGGAGACGCCGCCCGCGCCTTGCAGGCTGAAACCGGGAATGCCGTCCAGCAGACCGGCAGCATCGGCACTGGTCGCGCGGCGTTCGGCCAGCCATTGCGGCCCAGGTTGCAAAGGGCGAGAAGCGGTTGCGGGCGCATGCACGCTGACCGTGGGCAGCGTGGGCAGCGTGGGAAGCGTTTCAAGTGCTGCTTCCTGCGCCTGGGCCGAGAGCGCAAGGGCAGCGAGCACGGAGCACAGCGGCGCAGCGCTGCGCCGGACAGATCGTCGGGTCATGAGACAACTTTCAAAAAAAGGAGAGCACGCACGCTGCTCGGCCGGGTGCAGGCGCGAAGTCAGGCGCGTCGACTGGCGGGCGCGCTTGCGCCCGCAACGGGTGGGAGCTGAAATCTCAGGCAGCCAGCGGTGGCGCTTGTGCCGGCGGCCTGACCCCGCGCCCACGCGCCATGGGCGTCGCCGCGCGGTGCCAGCCAGGGGCACTGGCGGGTGGCCGGAGTGCTGTTTCGGCCATGCGGAAGGCGGGGCTGGGCACCGTGCCGGCGTGCGCCAGAGCGCACACGGGGCAGCCCGACATGGCCATCCCGCCCATGGGGGCGGTCGTTTCCACCGAGCCCGCCTGTTTCGGGTTCTGCGCGCTGCACACCTCGCCCCATTGGAGCCAGGCGCCCGCCTGCTGCGCCAGATGCCGGTGGCTCAGCTGCCCCATCCACAGCTGCGCCAGCACGGCCAGCAAGGCGAGCAGGCTGGCGGCGCGGGCAGGGCGCAGAAAAGAACGGGGCGCGGTCACGGGGCGGTATTGTGCTTGCAAGCGGCGCCGCTCGGCGGCTCGGCAAGGGCTGTCGTCGCCACGCTTGCGCTGCATCAAGTGATCCGCTGGGCCAGGCTGGGGTATTCTGCGTCGGGCCGACCCTTTGGCACTGCTTTTGTCAACGCCCTTCCCGTGCCACTCGACCTCTCCCGTATTCGCGCCGTCTCCCTGGACCTGGACGACACCCTCTGGCCGGTGTGGCCCACCATTGCCCGTGCCGAAACCGCTTTGCAGAATTGGCTGGCCAGCAACGCGCCAGCCACGCACGCCCTGTATGCCCGGGCGCAGGTGCGCCAGGCCCTGCGCGCCCAGGCGGCGCAGAACCTGGGCCAGGCGCACGACATGAGCGCGCTGCGCCAGGAGTCCATCCGTCTGGCCCTGGTGCAGGCAGGTGAGGATGCGCAACTGGCCGGCGCCGCGTTCGAAGTGTTTCTGGCCGAGCGCCAGCGCGTGGAGCTGTTCGACGACGCGCTGCCCGCGTTGAACTACCTCAGCCGGCGCTATCCGCTGGTGGCCCTGTCCAACGGCAACGCCGACGTGTCGCGCATCGGGCTGCAGCGCTTCTTCACGGCCAGCGTCGGCGCACGCGAGGTCGGCTGCGCCAAACCCGACGTACGCATGTTCCAGCATGCCGCGCAGCGCCTGGGCGTGCCGGCGGATCAGGTGCTGCATGTGGGCGATGACCCGCACCACGACGGCGTGGGCGCCCTAGGCGCCGGCATGCAGATGGCGTGGCTCAACCGGTCCGCCAAGCCCTGGAACCACGCGCCCTGGGCGCCGCACCTGACCGTCGCCGGGCTCGACGCCTTGTGCTTGCATCTCGCGCAAGCGTGAGGAGCCCATGCCCCATGCCCCATGGCGCAGGCGTTTGCTATGTAAATGAGAGCTTATAGCGCTTTCTGTATGAGCGCTAGCGCGGTATTTTGGTCAGAATCTGGCCAGGCGGTTGCCCAGTATCAGCGCAGCACCAGCACCGGAATGTGCGAATGCGTCAGCACATGCTGGGTCTCGCTGCCCAGCAGCAGGCGTTTGAGGCCCTTGCGGCCGTGCGAGGCCATGACGATCAGATCGCATTTGTGCTTCTTTGCCGCGGCGATTACCGCCTCGGCCACCAGGTCGGACTTGGCCACCAGCGCTTTGACGGTCACGCCCTGGGCGCCGCCTTCATCCCGGACGGCGTCCACGAGGCCTTGCGCAGATGCCGTCCATTGCGCCTCGATCTTTCGGACGTCCTTGGCATCGACCGGGAGCGCCCCCTCCATGTAGCTGCGCGGGTAGCGCGGAACCACCTTCAGTGCGACGAGCTCCGCGCCAGTGAGCGCCGCAAGCGAGATGGCGCTTTGAACGGCCTTGTTGGAAAGATCGGAACCATCGGTGGCAACGAGAATGCGCTTGTACATGGTGGGCCTTTGCGGGTCATGGGAGGGAAGGCCACAGCGTAGGGGCGCAGGCCCCCGGCCCCATTGACGGATGTCAATTCCCTGCAAGCGGCGTGGGTTAAGCTTGCGCCATGTCAACAAATGTTCTCCCGCCTGCAGCCGGCGGGTCGACGCCGCAGCCTGCGAACGCTGCGGCGGTGCAGGGAGCCCCTGGCGAGCGCTTGCTGGACGACCCGGCCGAGTGGCCGGGCTTTGGCCGCAGGCTCGGCGACCAGACGCCGGGCGAGCGCTGGGAATCGCATCTCGTCATTGAAGGCATGCACTGCGCTGCCTGCGCTCTGACGATTGAAGATGCGCTGCGCGCCGTGCCCGGCGTCGAGCAGGCGGACGTCAGCGCTGCGAGCCAGCGCGCCCGGGTGGTTTGGAACGCGGAGCTCGCACCGCCTTCCACCTGGTTTGCCGCGGTCCGCCGCGCGGGCTACCACGCGCTCCCTGCGGCGGATGCCCAGGCGCGCCAGCGGCGCGTGGAAGAAAACCGACGCGCGCTGTGGCGCTGGCTGGTCGCGGGTTTCTGCATGATGCAGGTCATGATGTATGCATGGCCCGCCTACATTGCGCAGCCCGGGGATCTGAGCGGCGAGATGGAAAGCTTGCTGCGCTGGGCTTCGTGGGTCATTTCCTTGCCTGTCCTGCTGTTTGCCTGCGGACCGTTCTTTTCCAGCGCGTGGAGCGACGTCCGCCACCGCCGCATCAGCATGGATCTGCCCGTGGCGCTGGGCATGGCGATCACCTTTGTCGTCAGCAGCCTGGGCACCTTTGATCCCGAAGGGATTTTTGGTCGCGAGGTGTATTTCGATTCGCTGACCATGTTCGTCTTCTTTCTGTTGACTGGCCGCTGGCTGGAGCTGCGTCTGCGCGACCGCACGGCCGGGTCCTTGGACGCCCTGATGAACCGTCTGCCCGAGAGCGTCGAGCGACGCGGGGCAGACGGTGGTTTTGTCCGCGTCGGCGTGCGGCGCCTCGCAGCGGGGGATATTTTGCGGGTCTTGCCGGGCGAGGCGTTTCCCGCCGATGGCGAACTGACGGCGGGGAGCACGCGGGTGGACGAGGCCCTGCTCAGCGGGGAGTCCACGCCGTGCTGGCGCACGGTGGGCGGCGCGGTGGCTGCAGGCAGCATCAACCTCGAATCGGCGGTGGAGATGCGCGTCGAGCGGGTTGGCGCGGACACCCGTTTCGCAGAAATCATTGCGCTGATGGAAGGTGCGGCGCTGCAAAAGCCGCGATTGGCCCAACTGGCAGACCGCGTGGCGCGCCCGTTCCTGGTCTTCGTGTTGCTGGCGGCGCTCGCGGCACTTTTGTGGTGGTGGCCCAGGGATCCACAGCATGCCCTGATGGTCGCAGTCTCGGTTCTGATCGTGACCTGCCCCTGCGCACTGTCCCTGGCGACCCCGGTCGCCATGCTTTCGGCGGCCGGTAGCCTGGCGCGCGAAGGCGTGCTGGTGCGACATTTGCAGGCGCTGGAGTCGCTGGCCGGTGTCGATACCGTGGTCTTCGACAAGACGGGAACCTTGACGCACGACGGCATGGTCCTGCGCCGCACCCTGGCGGCCGGCGAGATGCCGGAGAGCGAGGCGCTGCATCTGGCGGCAGCGCTGGCGAGGTATTCATTGCATCCGCTTTCGCGCGCCCTGGTTGCCGCCGCAGCATCCGGCGGGTCCTCCGACTGGGAAGTTTCCGAACTGCAGGAATCGCCCGGACGCGGCTTGACGGCGCGCGTGCGCAGGCGTGCAAGCGCAGACGTGCCGCGCAACGTGCTGCTGGGCTCGGCCGTGCATGTGGGCCTGCCGGCACAGCCCGGCGGCGACGGCGGCGGCGGCGACAGCGTCGAAGTGTGCCTGGCATGGGCTGCGGAAACCGAGTCAGCGCGGCGCGTGATCGCGCGTTTTGGCTTCGAAGACACGCTGCGTGAGGAACTGCCTGCGGCCCTGCGGGCGTTGGAGCAGGCGGGCATCGGCGTGCAGGTGCTTTCCGGAGATCGTGCGGCCTCGGTCGCCCGGGTAGCCGAGCGCGCCGGCATCGGCGCCTGGCGCGGCGATTGCACACCCGGAGACAAGCTTGCCAGCGTTTTGGCGCTGCAGGCACGCGGACACCGCGTGGCCATGGTCGGCGACGGCCTCAATGATGGCCCGGTACTGGCTGCGGCCGATGCGTCTTTTGCCTTCGGCAGTGCGCTGCCGCTGGCACGCATGCGCTCGGATTTCGTCGTCCTGGGCGGCCAGCTCGCCCTGATTGCCCAGAGCATTCTGCTGGCGCGCAAGACGCTGCGCGTGGTCCGGCAGAATCTCTGGTGGGCAGCGCTCTACAACGCCCTGTGCGTGCCGCTGGCGATTGCAGGCCTGATGCCTGCCTGGCTGGCGGGCTTGGGCATGGCTGCGAGCTCTTTGCTGGTGGTGCTCAACGCGGCCCGCCTGGCCCGGGGACTGCCGTCCTTGGCTGCGCCAACCGAGGGCGGTGTTCACTACGGCGCCCGCTCGCGCGTGCCCACGCCCGCCTGACATTTACAACAAGGCCGCTCCATGGACATCCTGTATCTCCTTATTCCGCTCTCCGTGGGCCTGGTGTTGCTGGTTCTGCTCGGCCTGTGGTGGGCGGTATACCGGGGCCAATTCGAGAATGTGGAACAGGAAGCCGAGCGCATTCTTCGAGACACTTGACTTCAGTCAAAAACACTACTAACGGCCGGGTTAATATTCGCAGACTTCCTGAGGTAATCGATGACTTCTTCAACACAAGCAAATGCCGCACATTACAACGACACCGTCGTGCGGCAGTTTTCCATCATGGCCGTGGTGTGGGGCGTGGTCGGCATGCTGGTGGGCGTATTCATCGCCTCCCAGCTGGCCTGGCCCGAACTGAACTTTGGCATTCCCTGGCTCAGCTATGGGCGACTGCGGCCACTGCATACGAACGCGGTCATTTTTGCCTTTGGCGGCAGCGCGTTGATCGGAACCAGCTACTACGTCGTGCAGCGCACCTGCCAGGTCCGGCTGTTCGGCGGTTCGCTCGCTGCCTTCACGTTCTGGGGTTGGCAGCTGGTGATTCTTGCGGCAGCCATCACCCTGCCGCTGGGCTACAACACCAGCAAGGAATACGCCGAACTCGAGTGGCCCATCGACATCCTGATCACGCTGGTCTGGGTGGCGTATGCCATCGTCTTTTTCGGCACCATCGGCATTCGCAAGGTGCGCCACATCTACGTGGCCAACTGGTTCTATGGCTCCTTCATTCTGGCTGTGGCTGTGCTGCACCTTGTCAACAGCGCGGAAGTGCCCGCTGGCTTCATGAAGAGCTATTCTGCCTATGCGGGCGTGCAGGACGCGATGGTGCAGTGGTGGTACGGCCACAACGCCGTGGGTTTCTTCCTCACCGCCGGGTTTCTGGGAATGATGTATTACTTCATTCCTAAGCAGGCCAATCGCCCGGTCTATAGCTACCGTCTGTCGATCGTGCATTTCTGGGCATTGATCTTCACCTACATGTGGGCGGGGCCCCACCATCTGCACTACACGGCACTGCCCGACTGGACGCAGTCGGTGGGCATGGTGTTTTCGCTGATTCTTCTGGCGCCCAGCTGGGGCGGAATGATCAACGGCATCATGACGCTCTCAGGTGCCTGGCACAAGCTGCGGGACGACCCCATTCTGCGTTTCCTGATCGTGTCCTTGTCTTTTTACGGCATGTCGACCTTCGAAGGGCCGATGATGTCCATCAAGACCGTCAATGCACTGTCGCACTACACCGATTGGACGGTAGGCCACGTTCACTCGGGCGCGCTGGGCTGGGTCGGTCTGATCACCATGGGCTCGCTGTACTACCTGATTCCACGCCTGTTCGGCCGCGAAAAAATGCATTCCATCAAGGCGATCGAACTGCATTTCTGGCTGGCGACGATTGGCATCGTGCTCTACATCGCCTCCATGTGGATCGCGGGCGTCATGCAGGGCCTGATGTGGCGCGCGGTGAATACCGACGGTACGCTGACCTACACCTTCGTTGAAAGCGTCAAAGCCTCGTATCCCTTCTACGTCATCCGCGTGCTCGGCGGTGTGCTCTATCTCGGAGGCATGCTCATCATGGCCTGGAACGTCTGGGTGACCGCCAGCTCGGGACGCTCAACCACAGTGGCCATCCCTGCAGTGAAGCCCGCCCACGCCTGAGTTTTTAGGAAATTCCATGTCACAAAACAACCATGCGTCGCAGGGTTTCACGCACGAGAAGATCGAAACCAACAATTTCCTGATGATCGTTTTGATCGTTCTGGTGATTGCGGTGGGGGGCTTGGTCGAGATCGTTCCCTTGTTCTTCCAGAAGTCGACCACCGAGCCGATCAAGGGCCTGGTGCCCTATACCTCCTTGCAGCTCATGGGGCGAGACATCTATCAGCGCGAGGGTTGCTACAACTGCCACTCGCAGATGATTCGTCCCTTCCGGGCCGAGACGCTGCGCTACGGCCACTATTCGGTCGCCGGCGAGTTCGTCTACGACCACCCGTTCCAGTGGGGCAGCAAGCGCACGGGTCCCGACCTGCACCGCGTGGGTGGCAAGTACAGCGACGAGTGGCATCGCATCCACCTGAACAATCCGCGCGACGTCGTGCCCGAGTCCAACATGCCAGCCTACACCTGGCTGAACAAGAACATGCTCGACCCCAGCGACGTGACGCCACGGATGAAGGCCCTGCGCATGGTGGGCGTGCCTTATACCGACGAAGAAATAGCCGCAGCGCCCGAGCAACTCAAGGGGAAAACCGAAATGGATGCGATGGTTGCGTATTTGCAGGTTCTGGGCCGCGCTCTCAAATAAGGAGACTGCCATGGACATCACCACCATGCGCATCATCGTCACGCTGCTGTCCTTTGCCTGTTTTCTGGGCATTGGCGTGTGGGCCTTCTCCCGCCGCAATCGCGAGCGCTTTGAGGAAGCCGCCCGGCTTCCATTCGAACAAGACTGAACCCCACCAGCACGAGAATTTTTCATGAGTGATTTCACCCACAATTTCTGGTCGTTCTACGTGGCCGGGCTGACCCTGGTCAGCATTTTTGCCTGCGTGCTGCTGCTGTGGCTGACCGCGCGCAAAAAGATCGTCTCCAGCAGCGACAACACCACCGGCCATGTCTGGGACGAGGACCTGACGGAAATGAACAACCCCATGCCGCGATGGTGGATGTGGATGTTCGTCCTGACCATCGTCTTTGGCCTCGGCTATCTCGCTTTCTATCCGGGTCTGGGCAACTTTGCCGGGAAACTCGGCTGGAGCGAGATCAAGGAATACCAGGAGGAGATGCAACGCGGCGAAGCCGAGATTGCCCCCGTCTACGCGCGCTTTGCGTCCATGACCACGCAGCAGCTTGCGGGCGATGCGCCGGCCATGGCCATTGGCGAGCGCCTGTTCATGAACAATTGCGCGCAGTGCCACGGTTCGGACGCCCATGGAAGCAAGGGCTTTCCCAACCTCACGGACGGCGACTGGCTCTATGGGGGGTCGCCGGAAAAGATCAGCGAAACCATCCACAACGGCCGAGTCGGCGTGATGCCGCCGATGGCCGCGGCCGTGGGCACGCCCGATGACGTGCGCAATGTGGCGCACTATGTGCTGAGCCTGTCCGGCAGTCCGCACGACTCGCTGCGCGCGTCGCTGGGCAAGCCCAAGTTCGCCGCTTGCGCTGCCTGCCATGGAATGGACGGCAAGGGCAACCAGGCGCTGGGCGCGCCCAACCTCACGGACGACGTCTGGTTGCATGGCTGGGGCGAGGCCGCCATCGTGGCCATGATCAACAACGGCAAGACCAACGAAATGCCGGCGCAGGCAGGAAAACTGACCGAGCCGCAATTGGCTGTGTTGGCGGCCTATGTTTGGGGCCAGTCCAACCGGGCCGAAACGGCCCGTTGAACGCGGTCTTTGGTGCCCACCTTGCTGCAGGAGGCCATGGAAGTGGGCTCCTGGGCGTCCGATCTGCCCACTCGGACAAATGTCTCGGCGCATGCAATGGCATGGCGTCTGGCGTATCTTCCTGCTTGATCTACACACTTTTCCCCTCACCTGAATTCCATGAATAGCCCCGGCGAGAAGCCGCGCAAGGTCATTCCGATTGCTCCCGTGGCATCGGAGCCTTCCGCCTCCAACAGCGTTGCTTCCCTCTATGAGGCGCAGAAAAAGGTGTACCCGCGCTCCATCAGCGGGTTTTTCGCCCGCTGGCGCTGGGCCATGGTGTTTCTCACGCAGGCGGTGTTCTATGGCCTTCCGTGGCTGGAATGGGGGCAGCGCCAGATGGTCTTGTTCGACCTGGGGGCAAGGCGGTTCTACATCTTCGGCCTGGTGCTGTACCCGCAGGACTTCATCTATCTCACCGGCCTGCTCATCATTTCCGCGCTATCGCTGTTTCTTTTCACAGCGGTGGCTGGGCGGCTGTGGTGCGGTTTCGCCTGTCCGCAGACGGTGTACACCGAAATTTTCATGTGGATCGAGCACAAGGTTGAAGGCGAGCGCAGCGCGCGGGTGCGGCTCGACAATGGGCCCTGGACCTTCGAGAAGGTCTGGAAAAAATCGCTCAAACAGGCGCTTTGGGTGCTGATTTCGGCCTGGACGGGCTTTACCTTCGTCGGCTATTTCGTGCCGATTCGACAACTGGGCGCCGAACTGATGGCCTTGCAGGGCAGCTGGCAGATGTTCTGGGTGCTGTTTTACGGATTTGCCACCTATGGCAATGCCGGTTTCCTGCGCGAGCAGGTGTGCAAGTACATGTGCCCCTATGCGCGTTTCCAGAGCGCGATGTTCGACCGGGACACGCTCATAGTCACTTACGACGAAGGCCGTGGCGAGCCCCGCGGCCCGCGCGTCAAGACGGTCGACTACAAGGCCAAGGGTTTGGGGGACTGCATCGATTGCACCTTGTGCGTGCAGGTCTGCCCGGTGGGCATTGACATCCGTGACGGTCTGCAATATGAGTGCATTGGCTGTGGATTGTGCGTTGATGCGTGTAACAGCGTGATGGACAAGATGCACTATCCGCGCGGACTGATTCGCTTTTCCACGCAGAACGCCGTGGCCAAAGGCTGGGGTAGGGCAGAGATATTCCGGCATGTACTTCGGCCGCGCGTGCTGATCTACACGAGCGTTCTCGTGGCCCTGTGCGTGGGCATGCTCACCAGCCTCGTCGTGCGCACCCCGCTCAAGGTCGACGTGGTGCGTGACCGGGCCGCGCTCTCGCGCATCGTGGCGGGCGGCAAGCTGGAGAACATCTATCGCCTGCAGATCATGAATGCCACGGAAACAACCCACCGCTACCGCGTGAGCGCCAGTGGGCTCGACGGACTGGAACTGGCGTCTGAACCGGAGTTTGAAGTGGCTGCTGCAGAGTCGCGCTGGGTTCCGGTGAACCTGCGCATTCCCTACGGTTCGGCCGAGCCTGGCTCGCACCCGGTGCAGTTCAACATCGAAGCCGTGGGGACCGATGCCCGCGTGCGCGAGAAATCCGTATTTCTGGTGCCGCGCTGAAGCTTTATAGCAAGCCGAGAGATCTTCATGAGCCAAAAATCTGTTGAATCGCCGGACCCGAAGCCGTGGTGGAAATTCGGTTTCGTTTGGCTTGTCCTTGGCGGGCCAGCCGTGGTGGTGGTCGCTTCCTTCGTGACGCTTTGGCTGGCCGTGCGCAGCCCCGATCCCGTATTGGAGGAGGACTATTACCAGCGTGGGCTGGCGATCAACAAGACGCTCGCCGCCCAGGACCAGCGCCTGACTCCAGCCCTCAAAGGCCGAAATCATGCGGCGACACCGGCCAGTCAGGTGCCGCGTTAGCGCAAATTCACCAACAAGGAGACCAATCGAATGTGGACCCAACGCCTGATGTGGATTGCCTGGCCCGCCTTTTTGATGGCGGGCGTGCTGGAGATGCTGGTGTTCGCGCTTGTCGACCCCAGCGACCTGCACTGGTTCGGGCAACCCGTTGCGCTGTCGCGCGAAGGTGTCTACACCCTCGCTTTTTTCGTTTTCTGGGGGGTGACCATGCTGTCGAGCACGCTCACTACGATGCTCTCTTTTTCACCCTTCGAGGTCAATCGCTGTCCGGTTCCCAAGGGCGAGCGGCCCGACGACTGTCGCAAACACCCCTCGCACGCCTGAAGGCGCTGAACCTCCCGCACCACCATGACCCGCCACTCCATGCCACAGGTCTCCACCTGCGATCTGTGCGATCTGTTCAAGGCCGACGACAGCGACGCCTTCCGGGTTCTTCCGCCCGGGTTTGCTTCTTTTGGCGCGATGCGCGCATTTGCTGGCCGCGTCAGCACGGTGAAGTGCTTTGAAGACAACACCCTCGTGAAGGAGGCCTTGGATCAGCCAGGTGAAGGACGCGTGCTGGTCGTCGACGGTGGCGGCTCGCTGCGCCGGGCGCTTGTCGGCGGCAATCTGGCGGCGGCGGCAGTCGCCAATGGCTGGGTCGGCTTGGTCGTGGACGGCTGTGTCCGTGACGTGGCTGAACTGGCCGACACTGAGCTTGGGATTCGCGCCCTGGGCGTGGTGCCTCTGCCCACCATCAAGCGTGGCGAGGGCCAGCGCGACGTAGCCGTGCACATTCGAGGGGTGCGCGTGCGGTCGGGGGAGTGGTTGTATGCGGACGACGATGGCATCGTGGTCAGTGCATCGGCCATTCACGCTGCCTGATCGCTGACGGCGCTTTACCGCCGGAACCGCTCCCCGTTGAAATAGGTGAGCTCAACGAAATCCGTTCCGCTGTGGTCGTTGGGTCCATAGCGCACTTCGAAGCCGCCCAGATCGTAAGGGCGCATCGAATGCATTGCTTCGGTGAGCTTGTCCCGCGTCGCGTTGCGTCCGCTTCGGCGCAGCGCCTCGATCAGGATGCGCGCATTGACATAGCCCTCCAGCGACGAATAGCCGGGTTCGGTGGAGCCTTCCTTCTTCAGCGCCTCCTGATAGGCGTGAACGAGGGGCATGGCGACCGCGTGCGGACTCGGCACCACCTGCGCAACCGTGATCCCCACCGCGGCGTCGCCCAGGGCGGCGAGAAGCGGGCGCGAGCCGAGGAAGGAGATGGAAAACGCCGGCGTTTGCACCCGCTTTCTCAGACCCTTGTAGAACGGGATGCCGAGCCCGCCAATCGCCAGCGACATCAGGGCCGTGGGCTGGTATGCGACGATTTCTTCGATGCCCTTGGCCACTCCCTCGGCGGTCTCGGTCACCAGAAAGGCTTTCCAGTCGGTGTTGTTGTAAGTCCTGGCAGCCGCCTCGAAAGCGGCCAGCGCGGCCTTGCCAAAGGGATTGTCGAAATAGGCGACCGCACATTTGGTGAAACCCGTCGAGCTCAGTTGCCGGGCGATTTTGTTCAGCTCCTGTGCGTAACTGGCCCGCGTGTGAAAAACCAGCGGATTGAAGGGTCGCAAGGCGTCGGAGCCGGTTGCGGGCGCAATGAGGGGAACTTGGGCTGGTACCAGCACTTGCAGCGCGCCAATCACGCTCGTGGTGCCACCGCAGGCAAACAGCGTCAGTACCTGTTCCTTCTCTATCAGCTGGCGCGCATTGTCGGCCGCCTTTGCCGGCGCTCCGCCGTCGTCGAGGCTGATTAGCTCCAGGCGGCGGCCGTCGATTCCGCCTTGCGAATTCACTTGCTGAAATGCCGCGGCAATGCCCTTGTTCATTTCCACGAAGGGGAAGGCCAGCGGTCCGGTGAGCGCCGCCGTCTGGCCGATGCGCAGGCTCTGTGGCTGGGCCCGGGTCCAGGTTGGCAGCGGCAGCGCCGCCAGCACCGATGCTTGCAATAGGCGTCGCCTGCGTGTTGGCACGGGTGCATTTGTCGAGGGAGTCATGGCAATTCCTGAAGCGGTGGGCGATGGTCAGGCTCTGCGGCCTGGGCGCGAAGTATCTGGGCAGGGCGTGCGTTTGACTTCCAGGAAAACCCCTGCCGAGGCGGCCAGATCGTCGCCTGCGTGACTGGCACGGACCGGACGCAATGCTGGGCCTACCTGCGATCGCCAGGCTTGGGTGCTGCGCCTGCCGGGCCGGCCTTCACGGCCTCGTCCGCACGGGCAAGCAGCTTGGCGCAATGCGCGTCATCTTCCGCCGCCGGTACCGTGATAGGCACGAGTGCCAGTGCAGCGGGCGCCGCCACTGCCGCCAGCACGGCCGCACCTGCGCGGGCCAGCAGGGGGCCAGCCTCGACTCCGATCTGGGGGTCGATGAAGGGTCCGCGCACGGTCAGCGGCGTACGCAGCGAAAAGAACTTCCATTCCAAGGATTCGGGTTTGATGCGCAGATCGAGGTGCTCGTGGTCGAAGTCGATGGTTCCGACCGCCTCGACCACCGCCTCGTTGGTGCTGAGCTTGACCGAGCGTGTCTGCGCCATGCCGTCTTTGACCGCCAGGTCGGCCACCGCACAGCGAACGTGGACTTCCTTGTCCTCGCCAAAGAGCTTGGCGACGATCACGCTTCCCAGGTTCAGCGCCGCCAGGTCCAGCAGCTGTTTGCTCAGCGTACCGTCACGCACGTAGAAGCGCGCCTCGCCCGTGCTGGTGGCGAGCATGCTCGCAATGGACGTGCCCTCGCCGGCCAGTGCAAAGGCGCCGTCCATGCGCCCCAGGCTTTTGTCCATGAGTTCCACCTTGGGGAAAAGCGAAGAGAGCTTCAGGTCGTCCACAGTGGCCCGAATCTGCGCCTTGAGTGGGTCGCTGTGGCTGTCGAGCACCACTTGCGCATCGATGCGGCCTTTGGCAACGCCAAAGCGCAGCGGGGTCAGCCTGAGTTGGCCTTCTTTCAAGATGGCGCGGACGCTGAAATTGTCCAGGGGCAGCGCCGCGGGACCCACCAGGCGCTGGCCCAGAAAGGCAACGTCGGCGTCCATGGCGTCCCAGCGCCCGGTGGCAAAGCGATCGTCTGGCAAGACCTTTCCCGGCCGGGTGGTTTTTATTTTCTCCTTGCCCGCGCCTTCCGGGGTCCCCACGACCGGACCGAGGTCGCCCAACTGCAACTTGCGCGACTTCAACTGACCCGTCAACCTGGGCCTTGGCTGGCCCGACGTGTACGTCAAATGCCCTTCCAGGTCGCTCTTGCCGACGGCGCCGGTAAAGTCCTCGTAATCCCAGGTGGCGCGCTCCGGTTCAAGGCTGCCCACCAGGTGGCCGCTGGTTTTGTACGGCGGTGTGCTGGGCAGGACCAGGCCGGTGAGTTCGTAAAGATCAGCCATGCTTTGCCCCTCCAGCGTGACCTGAAGGTCCAGGCCGGAGAGCCTGCGGGGATTGGAGAGGGTGCCTCGCACCTGGGCCCGGGTGGCCCCGGCGCGCGCGTCGAATTCGATCGGGTATTCGATGCGCTCGTTTTGCAGCGAGAGCAATTGGCCGGCCCGTCCCTGGCCACTGACCGTCGCCGCGCGAAATCGGCCCAGCAGTTCAAAGCGCAGGCCGTAGCGGGGTTCTTCCTCGGCGCCCGCCGGGACGTCTTCGGTTGCCAGCTTGGCCCGCAGGGCAAGTTGCTGCTGCACATCGGCATAGGCCAGTTGGCCCTGTTCCACCGACACGCTGTTCAGCTCGACCCTCCACGGGTTGGCGCTCGGGCTGGCTTCGCCGTCTTCCTGGCGCGGGAAGCTCCAGTTGTTCTCGCCATCCGCGCGGCGCGCCAGGGCCACGTCGGGCGTCGACAGCACCAGCGCATCGATCCATAGCAAGCGGCGCAATAGCGGCAGCAGCCGAAGGCTGGCACTGGCGTGGCCGACCCTCGCCATCAGCGGTGCATCGTCTGGCTGGGCAGCAGCTCCTGCCTCGTCTGCGTCCGCCTTTTCTGGCGCGGCCAGGTGTGGCGGCTTGCTGCGTGCATCGTCCGGGTCCAGCGCGCCGAAGGGCCCAAAGCCAGGCCGATTGCCCAGTTCCAGCTTTTCGGCTTGCACCAGCACGCCTGGCACCCAACGTCGCCAGCCCGCATCCAGAGCCTGGGGCCAAACCCATTGCGCGTCCAGATCTCCCTGAATCGCAAAGTGGCGTCCGGTGACCGCGCTGACCCGTTCGTTGACCCATGGGCGGGCACGGTTCCAGTCGATCAGGCTGACCGCAAGCATGAGGATCACCAGCGAGGCAATGACGCTGGCGGCAACGATCAACAGCAGGCGCAACGCGAGGGAAAGGCGCGGCCCGGATGAGGAAGCGGGAGAGGGCATGGCGCCCCATGCTAAGACGTTCAGGCCGTTGCGGCGGCCCGCGAGTGCTTTATCGGATGCACTTCCGCCTTTGTCCTACAGAGTCGAAGAGCCGCGGTGTGGCCCTTGAGGCATTTCACAAAACGGCGAACAACTTCTCGCGCAGTTCCGGCAGACGCTTGTGTCCGGCGGAGCTGGTTTCCAGGGCATGGGCCCAGGCGCTGTACACCTTGCGCAATTCGTTCGTGGTTTTGCAACCGTAGATCGATTCGATCAGACTGATGCGGTTGTGGTGTCCAAAAATGCTGTTGACCGTGTTGATCATGAAGTTGCGCGCCATCTCCAGCTCTTTGTCGCTGCGCGACTCGGGCGGCGGCAGCACGGCGAGCCAGTCGGTGGGAGTCACCGTCTCCCCCGGCTGTGGATGGGCGGGGTCCAAAACGCGGGACGGGGCCATCGGGGCCACCGTTTTCACCTCGATGCAGGCGTGGGCGATCAGCTCATCGATGTACTGTGCCAGGGGATGGCCGGCGACGAACGGTTCCAGGTCTTTGCCCGTGCGCTTGCCATCGATCAGCACCAAAAGCCGCCGGGCGAGCGGCGACAACCCCAGTGCACGCGTCTGGATTTCCTGCTGGCCAGCGGACGTCTTGGCAAAAACTGCAGCACTGAAATCGGTGGGGGCGTCGGTCATCAAGCCATGTTCCTATTTGTATCGGGAGCTGGAGCCCATGGTGAGCCACACTCTTGCCGAAGAACACTGGGGTTTTTACCAATTCAGCGTGCCTGGATGGGGCGGGCTGCGCAGTCACCCCTACAATTTTCTTGCCCCTTCGGTTGGCCCGGACCATTGATGCACAACCCCCACCGTCCTGCGGTTCTTCCCATGCGCAGCGGAGTCAGTCCGAGCTGCGTGGTGCTCCCATCGCGTGGCCACGGCAGCCTGCTGGATTTCCTGAGTGCGCGTCTGCCCAAGGTTTCCCGTGCCGATTGGGAGCGCCGCATGGCCGCGGGTGAGGTGGTGGACGAGCGCGGACGGCCCGCGCAGCCAGAGCGCTTGTTTGAGCCAGGGCTGCGTTTGTTCTACTACCGCAGCCTGGACAGCGAGCCGCACCCGCCCGGAGTCGAGTCGGTGCTGTACCGCGACGAGCATCTGCTCGTTGCCGACAAGCCCCACTTCATGCCGGTCGTTCCCACTGGGCGGTATCTGCATCACAGCTTGCTCGTGCGCCTGAAGCGGCAATGGGGTTTGAGCGAACTCTCGCCCCTGCACCGCATCGACCGCGACACGGCAGGCCTGGTGCTGTTTTCGGTTCAGCAGAAAACCCGTGGCGCCTACCAGGCGCTGTTTCGGGAGCGCAGCATCTGCAAGGAGTATGAAGCGGTAGCCCCATGGCGGCCTGAGCAGGTTTTCCCTTGTGAGCGCGCCAGCCGCATTGAAGAAAGCCCGCAGTTTTTTCGCATGCAGGAAGTGAGTGGTCCGCCCAACAGCCTGACCACCATTGAGCGGCTGGAGACGGGAGCGCACTGGGCACGCTACCGTCTTCGACCGATCACGGGCAAACGCCACCAATTGCGCGTGCACATGGCGGCGCTGGGGCTGGCGCTGCGCAATGACGCCTTCTACCCAAGCGTCAACGATGTGCCTGACGGTGACTGGTCTCGTCCCTTGCAACTGCTGGCGCGCTCCCTGGCATTCACCGACCCGCTGAGCGGCGAGCAGCGAAGTTTTACCAGTGGTCTGGATCTTTTGCCGCTGGACGTACCATGAAACGCTGTCGGACCGTGGTGCACCGGTCAAAATCAAAGCCATTCAGCGCAATGGGCGCTGCCAGTTTCCGCAGACTTTTCTAGCGGTTCCAGACCTTGCACTCCCACGCCTTGAGCGCGCCAGGGTGCTGCGCTGATGTCCCGTACCGAGGTGTCCACCATGTACCAGCCGCCGCAGTTCTGTTCTACCGACCCCCACCATGCGCGTACGCTGATACAGGCGCATCCGCTGGCCTGCTTGGTGTCAACCGACGATGCAGGCTTTCCGGTTGTCTCGCACTTGCCTTTGCATTTGCAGGAGGACGGTGGCGTGCAAGTTCTGCTGGGCCATTGCGCGCGCGCCAATCCGCACTGGCGCTATCTGGCTGCGCGCCCTGAGGCACTGGCGACTTTTATGGGACCGAGCGCCTACCTCTCGCCATCGGTCTACCCCGATCTGGCGCGCGTGCCCAGCTGGAACTACCTGGCGGTGCACTGCCGTGTCGAGGCGCGGATCATTGATGAGGCCAATGGCAAGGACGCCTTGCTCAAGGCGCTGATTGCCCAGCACGAACCCACGTATGCGGCCCAGTGGCGCGCGCTGGATGAGGACTACACCAGCAAGATGCTGCGTGCCATAGTGGCTTTCGAGTTGCGCGTGCTGGACCTGCAATGCACGCTCAAGCTCAACCAGCACCGGCCCGAATCGCACGCCGCGCTGCACGCCGCCTACCGCGCGGGTGGCGCCGACGCCCAGGCGCTTGCACAATGGATGGAAACGCTGGGCATGGTGCCCGGCCACAAGGACTGACATGCGCATAGGTCTTGGAATCGTCTCCCTGCTGGTGGTCTTGGCAGTGGTGGCGCTGCTCACGCGCAAGAGCGTGGACGCGAGGCGCATCGCCGTTCCTGCGCTGCAGAGTGCGCCCGCCGGCGCTGCCTCGGCACCAGCCACGGTGCGCGAACAAAGCCAGCAGATTCAGCAGGACTACAAGCAGGCGCTGGACAAGGCGCTCAACCCGCCACGCCCTGAGCCGGCAGAGTAAATTTTAGGTAAAAACGGCCGCTAGCGCTTAGCTGGTAAGCACTGATAGCTATTGATTTCATAGTGACGGACGAAGACGAACATTTCATGCAGCTCGCCCTGGCGCAGGCCCGCGCCGCCGCAGCGGCGGGCGAGGTGCCCGTGGGCGCCGTGCTGGTGCGCGATGGCAAAGTGCTTGCCACAGGCCGCAACGCACCGGTGGCAGCGCACGACCCCACGGCCCATGCCGAAATCGCTGCGCTGCGCGCCGCAGCGCAGGCGCTTGGCAACTACCGGCTGGGCGACTGCACGCTCTACGTCACGCTGGAGCCTTGCGCCATGTGCAGCGGCGCCATGCTGCACGCGCGGCTTTCCCGCGTGGTGTTTGGCGCCCCCGACCCCAAGACGGGTGCTGCCGGTTCGGCGCTGGACCTGTTTGCCAACACCCGCATCAATCATCAAACGCAGGTGCAGGGCGGCGTGCTGGCGCCGGAGTGCGCCGCGCTGCTGGAGGATTTTTTTCAGGCCCGCCGCAGCGCCCAGCGCACGCAGGCCCTGGCCGCCCACCCCCTGCGCCAGGACGCACTGCGCACGCCTGAGGCGCGCTTTGCGGACCTGCCGGGCTATCCCTGGGCGCCGAAGTACGTCAGCGACCTGCCGGCGCTCGCTGGCCTGCGCCTGCACTACCTGGACGAAGGCCCGCCGGATGCGCCGCTGACCTGGCTGTGCCTGCACGGCAACCCGGCCTGGAGCTATCTGTACCGGCACATGCTGCCGGTGTTCCTGGCCGCTGGCCACCGCGTGGTGGCGCCGGACTTGATCGGTTTTGGCAAGAGCGACAAGCCCAAGAAGGATGCGTTCCACACCTTCGAAGGACATCGGCAGGTTCTGCTCGAATGGATTGAGCGTTTGGACTTGCAGCGCTGCGTGCTGGTGGTGCAGGACTGGGGCGGCATTCTGGGCCTCACCCTGCCCATGGCCGCGCCAGGGCGCTTTGCCGGGCTCCTGGCCATGAACACCTTGCTGGCGACGGGAGAGCAGCCCCTGTCCGCCGGTTTTCTTGCCTGGCGCGAGATGTGCGCGCAAAAACCGCTGTTTGGCGTGGGCCGCATGCTGGCGCGCGGCAACCCGCAGATGAGCGAGGCCGAATGCGCAGCCTACGACGCGCCTTTTCCCGATGCCGGCTACCGCGCTGCGCTGCGCGCCTTCCCGCCGCTGGTACCAGGCAGCCGGGACGCAGCAGGCGCGGCGCTCTCGCGTGCAGCGCGCGATTTCTGGGCCAGCCAATGGACCGGCCGCAGCCTGATGTTTGTCGGTGCGCAAGACCCGGTGCTCGGCGAACCCGTGATGCAGCAACTGGCGGCGCAGGTGCGCGGCTGCCCGCCGCTGGTGGTGCTGCCGCATGCCGGGCATTTTGTGCAGGAGCATGGGGAGCCGATCGCGCGGCAGGCTGTGGAATACTTCGGTGACTTGGCCGCTGCCTGATCTTCTGCTCGGCTGCTTTCACACTTTTTCCATTCACGCCACACGCTTTGTCACACGATCACCCCGCCCCAGGCCCGAGCCCCGGCTGCGCATGCGGTCACCAGCACGGCCCCCGGCATATCTACATTTATTCGCCGTCCAGCGCAGTGCGCGACAAGGCAGCCTTTCGGCGCGGGGTCAAGCGGTTGCAGGCGCTGGGCCATGAGGTCGAGGTGGACCGCGACGCGCTGGCCGTGCACACCCGCTTTGCCGGCGACGATGCGACGCGCATCGCGGCCATCGCCCGAGCCGCCGCGAGCGGTGCCGACGTGGCGCTGACTTCGCGCGGCGGCTACGGTCTCACGCGCATCCTGCCGGGCGTCGACTTCCAAGCCATGGCGCGTGCGATCGAGGGCGGAATGCACTTTGTCGGCATCAGCGATTTCACTGCCTTGCAGTGCGCTGTGCTGGCGCAAAGCGGCGCCATCACCTGGGCCGGCCCGGCACTGTGCCCGGACTTTGGCGTGGCCGGCGAGCCCGACGACATCATGCAGGCCTGCTTTGATGACTTGCTGACCGGCCACGGCGAAGGCACGGGCTGGCGCCTGCCGTACCCGCGCAGCCGCGTGGCACGGGAGAGCACGCCGGACTATGACTTCGAACTGCACGATGCGCCGCTGTGGGGTGGGAATCTCGCCGTGCTGGCTTCACTCGTCGGCACGCCCTGGCTGCCGCAGGTCGAGGGCGGCGTGCTGTTCCTCGAAGACGTGAATGAGCACCCCTACCGCATCGAGCGCCTGCTCACGCAGCTGCTGTACGCGGGCGTGCTGGCGCGCCAGAAGGCGGTGTTGCTGGGGCAGTTCACGGGTATTCGCCTGGCAGCGCACGACAAGGGTTTCGGCATGGACAGCGTGGTGCAGTGGCTGCGCAGCCAGATCGCTGTGCCGGTGCTCACGGGCCTGCCATATGGCCATGTGGAAACCAAGGTGCTGCTGCCCGTGGGCGCCAAGGTGGACCTGGCGGTGCAAGGGCGCGACGCCATGCTGGTGTGGGGCCACCTGGATTGAAAATCTGACGTGGCGGGCCGCCGGGCGGCCGTGTTCGCACTGGCAAAAACCGGTCGAAAAACCTAAACGGCGCCGCCCTGCGTCACCAAGGTGGCGGCCCGCTGCGCGGCATAGAGGCCGAGCCGCACCATGGTGCGGTGGTTCATGTCCACCGAGACGGCAGTACGTGCCAGGGCCGACTGGATGCGCGGTTTGCCCAGCGCCGTCGTGTGCATCTGCGGTTCGCTGCAATGCGCGCCATGGGCGTCGAGCACGCTGGCCACCAGCGGCAGGTTGGGTTTGTCGCCGCGGCGCAGCACAATGGCTGTCTCGCCGTTGTCCAGGCGCACAAAGGTGCCCGGCGGGCACAAACCGACGGTGCGCACCAGCATCAGGCCCACTTCGTCACGCTGGTCGATCTCCTGGCCCACCAGGGCGCGCACCGAATCGGTGGCGCTGCGCCCCGCACGCGATTTGCGTGGGCTGATCATGGCTGCATAGCGGTCGATGGTGCCCAGAATGCGCGTCAAACGGTCTTCGGCCTTCAGCTGGGCCAATGGGGTACTCAGCGGCACGTTGGCATGGTGCTGACCGACGAGGTCGAGCCACAGATCGTCGGTGATGTCGCGCTCTTCGAGCAGCGCCTGGCTGACCCTCGGGTGCTCGGCAATGGCTTTTTGCTGTGTGCTGTTCAAGGGCTCGCGCTGCACTGCGAGTTCGTCCTGCAACAGCGTCATGCCGATGTTCATGGTCAGCGCGGCGCGCACCAGGGCATTGCGCTCGTGTTCGGGCAGGCGAAATTCACGCGCCATGATGTGGCACAGCGTGCCGCACACGAGCGCGTGAGATGCGCTGTAGCCCACCGTGGAGGTCGACGCCAGCTGGAACATGAGGTAGAGCGAGGCATCGACGTCCCGGGCCACCAGGTCCTGCATCCAGCGATCAAACTGGCGCAGTTTGGTGTAAAAGTCGCGCACCTGCAGCGGGCGGGCAAGCAGGATGGACAGCCCTGCCTCCAGGTCCCCCCAGAGGCTCAGCAGATCCTCGTATTCCTCATCGTGTGCCTGGCGCGGCAGCGGGCCCAGCGTCATTGGGTATCAGCGCTTTTCCAGCACCATCTGCTGGGCGTTGCGCGTCATATGCAAGTCCGACAGAAAACTGTTGCCCAGCAGCACGAAAGGCATGGCCTGTGGCGTGACGACGGCGTCCACGCCATACAGCTCGATGTCGCCCAATCGCACCGAATTGAGCTTCACGCGCCAGCCCTGCGCTGTGCCGTTGGCTGTGCGCACGCCCACCTGCTGGCCCTTGCGGAAATCCAGGCCCATGCGCTCGGCATCCACCTGGCCAATGGCCACCACGGACGCCCCGGTATCGATCATGAAGGTCGTGCCCTTGCCATTGATCTGTCCCTCGCGCATGAAATGCCCTTGGCTGTCTGGCGTGAGAACCACGCGCCGGCCCTTGCCGCTTGCCCCCACGCTCACCGGCGTGCCCAGGCGCAGGGTGTGGCGCTGGCCGCTGGCCTCCACCACAGCCCCTTCGCTGCTCACGGAAATCAGCTTCACGCCGCCATAGCTCTCCCCTGGCGCCACCGCGCGCGGCGCACCGCCGCCCACCACCATGAGCGCCTTGGAACCCAGCACCCCAGCCAGCGCCACGTCCTGTGCGTGCGCCGCAGGCGCGCCGGCGAGCGCCAAGCAGGCAGCGAAGACCAAAGTATTCAAAATTCGAGCCATATGAGCAACCTATCGCGTGCTACCGCCCGCAGCGCTTGAAACCAGCGCGCCCCAAACCAGCGGCCCCCGCGCAAGGGCCGCCCCGCCGCGCTGGGGGCGTCCCCCTTCCGCATCGCGCAGCGATGCAAGAGAAGGGGGAAGGCGCGCAGCGCCTCAGGGGGATGCTCCAAGTCATTCCCTGAAGTTGTTGAATGACAGCGGCATGTCGGCAATGTCCTTGCGGATCAGTGCCATCGCCGCCTGCAGGTCGTCGCGCTTGGCGCCGGTGATGCGCACTTTTTCTTCCTGGATGGCGGCCTGCACCTTGAGCTTGCTGTCCTTGATGAGCCTTTGCAGCTTCTTGGCCAGTTCGCTTTCGATGCCATTGCGCACCTTGATCACTTGCTTGACCTTGTCGCCGCCCACCTTCTGCGGTTTGCCAATGTCGAGGAAGCGCACGTCCACATTGCGCTTGGTGAGTTTGCCGCGCAACAGGTCTTCTACCTGGGCGAGCTGGAACTCGGCGTCGCCATACATGGTGATTTCCTTGTCTTTGAGTTCCACGGCAGCAGACGTGCCCTTGAAATCAAAGCGGGTGCCGATTTCTTTCGCGGCGTTGTCCACCGCGTTTTTCACTTCAACAAAATCGGCTTCACAAACGGTATCGAACGATGGCATGGCGGCTGAACTCCTCGAAAAAGAAGGCTTCGCACGGCGCCGCAGAGGGGCGAATGCGACAATTCGTCCGATGTTAGTCGAGAAAAACTGCTCGCTTCAGCCCTACAACACCTTCGGCATCATGGCGCGCGCCGAAACCCTGGTTCGCCTGCGCTCGGCGGCCGACGTTGCAGAGCTGTCCAGCGTCCCGCTGCTTGCCAATGCGCCGCTGTTTGTCCTGGGCGGCGGCAGCAACGTGGTGCTCACAGGCGACGTGCGCGGCGTGGTGCTGAAGGTGGAAATACCCGGCCGCCGCCTGGTGGCCGAGACAAAAGACGCGTGGATCGTGGAAGTGGGCGCTGGCGAGAGCTGGCACGACACCGTGGCCTGGACGCTCGATCAAGGCTGGCCGGGCCTTGAGAACCTGGCGCTGATCCCCGGCACCGTGGGCGCCGCACCAGTGCAGAACATTGGCGCCTATGGCGTCGAGCTGCAGGACCGGTTTGATTCGCTTGACGCCATCGAGCTGGCCACGGGCAAGCCCTTCACGCTCAATGCCGCCCAATGTGGCTTTGGCTACCGCGACTCGGTGTTCAAGCACGCCGCTGCGGCGCCCGCCGGACAGGGCAATGCGATTCTTGGCATGGGCCTGGCCGGGCGCGCCGTCATCACCCAGGTGCGATTGCGCCTGCCCAAGGCCTGGAAACCCGAGTTGGGCTACCTTGATCTTGCGCGCCGCGCGGCCGAGCTGGGCGCGGTGCAGCCCACGGCGCAGCAGATTTTCGACTGGGTGTGCGCCATCCGCCGCGCCAAGCTGCCGGACCCGGCCGTGATCGGCAACGCCGGGAGTTTTTTCAAGAACCCCACGGTGACGCCCGAACAATGCGCCGACATCATTGCGCGCGACCCGAAAATCGTGCATTACCCGCTGGCCGACGGCCGCATCAAGCTGGCGGCGGGCTGGCTGATCGACGCCTGCGGCTGGAAAGGCAAGACTGTGGGCCAGGCGGCGGTGTACGAAAAGCAGGCGCTGGTGCTGGTCAACCGGGGCCACGGCGAGAGCAGCGTGACGGGCGGCGAGGTGATGACCTTGGCCAAAGCCATCCAGACCAGCGTGTACGAGCGCTTTGGCATTCGGCTGGAGCCCGAACCCGTAGTGGTGTGAAGTGCGCCCTAAACAGCTACTGTTTTGATAGCTTATAACGCTTATCCAGCAAGCGCAAGAGGCCAAAAAAGCATCAAAAATCTGGCGGACTGACGAACTGCAGGCGCTCTCCGGTTCGCGGGTGGTTCAGGGCCAGGCGCATGGCGTGCAGCAGCAGGCGCGGCGCGGTGGCCGGGTCGCCGTAGAGGGCGTCGCCAAGAATCGGGTGGCCGAGCGCTGCCAGGTGCACGCGCAGCTGGTGCGTGCGGCCGGTCAGCGGCGCCAGTTCCAGGCGGGTGGTGTTTGCATCCGTGCTCAGGATGCGCCACTGGGTCTGGCTGGGCTTGCCATGCTCGGTGTCGATCACGCGCAGCGGGCGGCGCTCCCAGTCGGCAGCAATGGGCAGATCGATCGTCGCCCAGCCCGCACCATCCTGCACGCCCAGTTCGGTTTGCGGTGCGCCTTGCACCATGGCCTGGTAGCGCTTGTGCACGCGGCGCTCGGCAAAGGCGGTCGACAGCGCGCGCTGTGCCAGCGGGTTGCGCGCCATCAGCACCAATCCAGAGGTGGCCTGGTCCAGCCGGTGCACGACCAATGCGCCCGGCCAGCGCTGCTCTGCGCGCAGGCTCAGGCAGTCGCTTTTGTCGGGTCCGCGTCCGGGTACGCAGAGCAGGCCTGCAGGCTTGTCGAGCACCAGTAGGTCTTCGTCTTGGTGCAGGAGATATACGTCGGGAAAATGCGTGGCGGTATCAGTTTTCATGGTGCGTCGCATGGTCCATGGCGGATGGAACTGGCACGCCCGAGGCCAGCAGCCGCCGCGCCGCGCTGGCGGCGTCGCAGAGGGGTGTCGCCGTTACCTATCGCCCCGCACGAGGCGCTGGACCGTGGCGCACAGCTCTTCCACGTCGTTGGGTTTGTGCACCAGTGCGGCGGCGCCCGCGTCCATTGCGGCTTGCTCGATCTCCTGGGTGACATAGCCCGAAGCCAGCGCCATCGGCAGATCGGGGTGCAGGCGCCGGGCTTCGCGCAGCAGCTCCAGCCCGGAAAAACCCGGCATGTTGTAGTCGGTGACCAGCAGGTCGACTTCCCACGGCGCCTGGGCCAATGCGGACAGCGCCTCGCGCGGGTCGGTGAAACCGCTCACCTTGTAGCCGCGTCGCCGCAGCAGCCGCTGCACGAGAAAGACGAGGGCCTGATCGTCGTCCACATACATCACATGGTGCTCTGGGCCTGCCGCTTCCGGCGCGCCGCGCAAGGGCGACGGGCTGCTGGGGGCGAAATCGGCGGGAACGACATGGTCGTCCTCGGCCGGAAAATACAGCGTGAAGCAACTGCCTTCGCCGGGGGCGCTGCGCACGTCGACCGCGCCACCGTGCGCGCGCATGACGCCGTGGACCACGGCCAGGCCAAGCCCCGTGCCCTGGCCCACGGGTTTGGTCGTGAAAAACGGTTCGAAGACGCGGCCGAGAGTCTCGGCATTCATGCCGGGCCCGCTGTCGCGCACGATGATGGACACGTAGCGCCCTGCGGTCAGGCCCAGGCGCTCACAGGTGCGCGTATCGGGGTGCGCCGCGTGCACCGCGACGTCCACCCGGCCGCGCCGGCCCGCCATCGCCTGTATGGCGTTGGTGCACAGGTTGAGCACGGCTTGTTCCACCTGGGTGGCGTCGGCCAGGACGGCGGGCACGGAGGCGCTGGCGCGCACCCGCAGTTCGATGTCGGGCGGCAGGGTGACGCGAAGCAGGCGCTCGGTGTCGTGCAATATCGAGGCCAGGGGAACGGGTGTTCTGCGCGGTGCTTCGTTGCGACTGAAGGTCAGAATCTGGCGCACAAGGTCGCGCGCGCGCCGGCCGGCCTTGGCGATTTCGCGCAGGCTTTCCTGCACCGGAGAATCCGCCGGGCAATCGGCCCGCGCAATCTCGACGTTGCCCAGAATGGCGCCCAGAATGTTGTTGAAGTCGTGCGCAATACCGCCGGCCATGGTGCCCACGGCCTGCATTTTGTGCGACTCGCGCAATTGCAGTTCGAGCTCGCCGCGGCGCGCTTCGGCGCGCTTGTGCGCGGTGAGGTCGCGGGCAAAAACGGTGGTGGTTCCGCCGTCGGCGAGCTGCTCGAACGAGACGCTGACCTCTACCGCCAGTTCGCGCCCGCTCGCGGTGCGCGCAGTCATTTCGCCCAGCATGGCCTGCGTGGTCACTTGCGCAAATGCCAGCGCCTGCGCCGCCTGCGGCAAAAAACGCTCCAGCGGACTGCCCAACGCGTCGCTCTCGGGGCACTGGAACAGCGCCGCCGCCGTGGGGTTGAAGACCGTGATGCGCTGGGTTCGGTCGACACACACGATGGCATCGAGCGCTGAGTTGATCACGGCTGCGTGCCGTTTTTCGCTGGCATAGAGCTGTTCATTGCGCTGCTGCAGCGCCCAGGTGCTTTGCTGCAAGGCGCGGCGTTCGGCCAGCAGCGGTCCCTGGTCCACGATGGCACAGAGGTACTGGTATTGCGGTGGACCGTCGTCCTGCGGTGCTTCGATGCGCGCAATGTGCAGGTCACCGTTGATCTGTGCGTTGGCCCCGATGTGGAACACCACCTCGGTGGCCTCGGCGTGGCCACTGCCAGCGGCCAGCGAGAAGGCATGGCGCACGCGCGGCGTGTGCGCCGCGTCCACAAAAGGCAGGAGCGAGGTCAGTGGCCGGTCTGCTTCGGTGGGTTGAAACGAGCGGTGCGCCATGGAGTTGGCTTGAACCACCATGTCGTGCGCGTCAATCACCATCAGCGCCAGCGGCACGCTGGAAAACAGCGCCTCAAAGCGCTCGGACGCGCTCTCTGCCGCCGCCTGGCTGTAGCGCAACACCTTGTTTTGCGCCTCCAGTTCGACCTGGTAGTTGCGCAAGCGGGCGATCAGTGCGGCCGTGGGGCCGACGGGTCGCGCAGCTTCGTCACGCCGCTCCTGCTGGGGCCGCGCAGGCGGATCCGTATAGGCGGACGGGTCGGACTTGCGAAGGAGGTAGGACAGGTCGGGTTTGGTCATGGGGCAGAGCCCGTGGCGCACTTTCCCGCCAGCGTGGCGGGCATCCGTACCAGTGTACGCGCGCCGGAGCTTGCCCTGGTTGCCGTACCAGGTGCGCATTAACCAAGGTTAACGCGCTTCGGCGGCGGCGGCGCAACACTGTGGCTTCGGCTCTTGAGAAGCCGTTGTCCATGGAGAGATTGCCGCATGACCTGTCTGCGCCGCCAGAAGCCGCTGGCCTTGTTTTTTTTCCTGATGGTCCAAAGGAATAGGCGCACGCCATCCAGGAGCTTGTCGTGAGCAGAACGCACGTACCTGCCCCTGTGGCACAAGCGCTTGCTCCCCTGCCCAGGCGAGCGTTCCTGGGCACTGCCATCGCCTGGGGCGCCGGCTCCGTGGCGGCCAGCGCCCGTGGTGGCGAACCGCTCGCAGCCCGGCTCCCCGATGCCATGACGACGCCCGGTGGCGCAGATTTGCCGTATGGCCAGCCGTCGGTGCAAGAGCGCAAGGTCGTGCGGCATGAGCACCAGGATGCCGGATTTTCCGTCTGGCGCTCGCCCCTGGAAAACCAGCGCGGCATCATCACGCCGAGCGGGCTGCATTTCGCCGTGCACCATAGCGGCGTTCCGGACATCGCAGAGGCAGGGCATGCGCTGATGATTCATGGCCTGGTCACCCAAGCTTTGCGTTTCGACCTGGAACGCTTGAAGCGCTACCCCATGGTCAGCCGCATCCATTTTCTGGAGTGTGCCGGCAACTCGGCGGCCAATGCGCTGTCGCCCTTCGCGCTTAACCAGACCTTGGGCGAGTTGGCGGGCGAAGTGTCTTGCTCGGAATGGACCGGAGTGCCGCTGTCGTACCTTCTGCAGGAGGCCGGCGTGAAAGACAGCGCGCGCTGGGTGGTGGCCGAAGGTGCAGACGCTGCATCGCACACCCGCAGCCTGCCACTTGACGCGCTGCTGAAGGACGCGATGGTGGCGCTGTACCAGAACGGCGAGCGCCTGCGGCCGTCACAAGGCTACCCGATGCGGCTGTTCATGCCGGGGTGGGAAGGCAACGTGAATGTGAAGTGGCTGCACCGGCTGGAAGTGACCGATGCGCCCGCCTACTCCAAGGATGAATCGGGCCTGTACACCCAGGCGCTGGCCGATGGGCGCATCGAGCGCTTTGCTTTCCCTATGGATGTGAAGTCCGTCATCACGCACCCTTCCGGTCTGCAGACCTTGCCCGACCCCAAAGGTTTTTTCGAAATTGCCGGGCTGGCCTGGTCGGGCCATGGCCGCATTGCGCGGGTGGATGTTTCTGTGGATGGCGGCGCCTCTTGGGTGACTGCAAAGTTGCACGATCCGGTGCTGGACCGTGCTTTCACTCGCTTCACGCTGCCGTGGCGGTGGCAAGGGCGCAAGGCCACGCTGATGAGCCGTGCCACCGATGAACACGGGCGCGTGCAGCCGCTGCGCAGGCAATGGAAGCGGCGCTATGCCATGCATTCCTTCAACCACTACAACGCCGTCCAGTCTTGGCGCGTGGGTACCGATGGCCGTGTAGAGAACGCGTATGTTTAAGTGGCTGCTGCGCGTCCTGCGAGCCCTATGTCTCGGCGCTTTACTGGGTTTCAGTGCGCTGCATGCCCAGACGGCAGCCGAAATCGGGTTGGGGCTAGCGCTGGAGAGCGCGGAGATTGCGCGCTATTCCATCACCGTTTTTCCAGATGGCCGCAACCTCCCGCCGGGGCAGGGCAGCGTACTGCAGGGCGCTCAGCTCTATCAGGAAAAATGTGCGGTCTGCCATGGGGCCAAGGGCATCGAAGGGCCAGCGGCGCGCTTGGTCGGATCTGACGGATTTTTCAGTTGGCGCGACCCGCTGCGTCCGCTGCGGATTGCCAAATACCCATTGCTCGTGCTTTCCGTGGGGGCCAGCTGGCCGTACGCCACGACGCTGTTCGATTACATTCGCCGCGCCATGCCCCGCCAGGCCCCCAAAAGCTTGAGCGACGACGAGGTCTATGCCTTGACGGCCTATCTGTTGCAGCGCAATGGTCTGGTGGACGCCGACGCGGTCATGGACCAGCAATCGCTCCCGCAGGTGGTCATGCCGGGTTTGGCCAGAACGGTGAATGCCTGGCCGCCATCTTGACGCCCGTCAGCCGCGCCGCGTCGGGGTCATGCCCAGCCGTGCACGCATGCGCGACAGCGACACGTGCGAGATGCCCAGGTAGCTTGCCACCTGGTGCATGGGGAGCCGCGCAGCCAGTTCGCCGTCCGTCTGCAAAAACCTTTGGTAGCGTTCTTCGGGAGACAAGGTCAGCAACTGGGCCTCGCGCCGTGACTGCTGGGTGAAGAGGTAGCCGAGCGCGTCGTCCAGCAAGGTCTGCGTCTGTGGAAACTGCCGCTGCCAGTCGTGCAAAGCCGCGTAGGGCAACTCGACCACCCGCGTCGCTTCCACGGCTTCGATGGTGCAGGGGCTGGGCAGAGACAGTGGTGGCATGGCGCCTGCGACCCAGCTGCCTGCCAAGTGGAAGGACCGGTTGCGCTCCACCCCTGCTTCGCTCAGGTAGTAAAAGCGCACCAATCCGCTTTCAAGCAGCCAGCAGCGGTCGCTGGCGTCCGCCTGGCGCAGCAGCACGGCACCAGCGTCGAAGCTGCGCCTTGGCAGCGCTTGCCACAGCGCTGCCAAGGCGGGCTGGGACTGCACCAGTGTCTGCAGCGTGGCCGGCTGGCAGGCCAGGCACGAACTGCCGGCGGTCATGGCAAGTGCTTACTCGACAGAACCGACAGGAAGGCAACTGCAGAACAGGTTGCGGTCGCCGTAGACGTTGTCCACCCGGCCCACGCTCGCCCAGTACTTGTTGCTGCGCAAAGCGGCCACAGGGTAAGCGGCCAGCTCGCGGGGATAGGGGTGCGTCCAATCCTGCGCGACCAGGCTGTGGGCTGTGTGCGGGGCATTTTTCAGGGGGTTGTCGTCCCGGGGCCAGGCGCCGGATTCGATCTGGCGGATCTCTTGACGGATGGCGATCATCGCGTCGATGAATCGGTCAAGCTCGAACAGGCTTTCGCTCTCGGTCGGCTCCACCATCAGCGTGTTGGGTACCGGGAAGGACAGCGTGGGGGCATGAAAACCGTAGTCGATCAGGCGCTTGGCGACGTCTTCGGCCATCACGCCGCTGGTGTCTTTCAGGCCGCGCAGGTCCAGGATGCACTCGTGCGCCACGTGGCCGTTGGCGCTGGCGTAGAGCGTGGGGTAATGGGGCTTGAGCCGCGCGCTGATGTAATTGGCCGAGAGGATGGCCACTTCGGTCGCGCCCTGCAGACCGGCAGCGCCCATCATGCGGATGTACATCCAGGAGATGGGCAGCACGGCGGCATTGCCCAGCGGAGCAGCACTGACTGCGCCAACACCGCCTGCCACACCACCCGTGGCATGGCCGGGAAGGTACGGTACCAAGTCTTCCACCACACACACGGGGCCAACGCCCGGCCCACCGCCGCCGTGCGGAATGCAGAAGGTTTTGTGCAGGTTCAGGTGGCTGACGTCGCCGCCAAACTCGCCGGGCGCGGCCACGCCCACCAGGGCGTTGAGGTTGGCGCCATCGACATACACGCGGCCACCATGCTGGTGCACCAGGGCGCAGAGCTCTTTCACCTGTGTCTCGAATACGCCGTGCGTGCTGGGGTAGGTGATCATCATGCAGGCCAGGCGCTCGCTGTACTGCTCGCATTTGGCGCGCAGGTCCGCCATGTCGACATTGCCTTGCGCATCGCAGGCGGTGACCACCACCTGCATGCCCACCATTTGCGCGCTGGCCGGGTTGGTGCCATGTGCGCTGCTGGGAATCAGGCAGACGGTGCGCTCGGTGTGGCCTTGCGCTGCATGCCAGGCCTTGATGGCCAGCAGGCCCGCGTACTCGCCTTGCGAGCCGGCGTTGGGCTGCAGGCTCACGCCCGCGTAGCCGGTGACTTTGCACAGCCACGCGCACAGTTGTTCGTCAAGCAGGCGGTAGCCCTCCAACTGCTCGGCTGGGGCGAAGGGGTGGACGTTGGCGAACTCCGGCCAGGTGATGGGCATCATCTCGCTGGTGGCGTTGAGCTTCATGGTGCAAGAGCCCAGCGGAATCATGCTGCGGTCCAGCGCCAGGTCCTTGTCCGAGAGCTGGCGGATGTAGCGCAGCATCGCGGTCTCGGAGTGGTGCGTGTTGAACACCGGGTGCGTGAGGAAGGCGCTGGTGCGGCGCAGTTCGGAAGGGATCAGCAGATCCACTCCGCCCTCAAACGCTTCAAACGACGGCAGCGCCTGACCGTCCTTGGCGAAAATCTTCCAGAGCAATTCAATGTCGGCGCGCGTGGTGGTCTCGTCGAGCGAAATGCACAGCCAATTTTCAAAGTAAATTCGCAGGTTAGCGCCCATGGATACTGCGCGAGCAGCTATCGATTTGGTAGCGCCATCGGTCTTGAGCGATACGGTGTCGAACGTGGCCTGCGCGCGCACTGGCGCGCCAAGCTGCTCCAGGCCCTTGGCAAGAATCGCGGTATAGCTCGCTACCCGCTGCGCAATGCGCGTCAATCCCTGAGGCCCGTGATAGACCGCATACATGCTGGCCACCACCGCCGGCAATACCTGGGCGGTGCAGATGTTGGAGGTGGCCTTTTCGCGCCGGATGTGCTGCTCGCGCGTTTGCAGCGCCAGGCGGTAGGCCGGGGCGCCATGCACGTCCACGCTCACACCCACCAGGCGCCCGGGCAGGGAGCGCTTGTAGTCGTCCCGGCAAGCCATGAAAGCCGCGTGCGGGCCGCCGGCGCCCATGGGCATGCCGAAGCGCTGGGTGCTGCCGACGACGATGTCGGCGCCCCATTCGCCTGGTGGGGCGATCAGCGTGAGCGCCAGCAGGTCGGCGGCAACGATGAAGGCAGCCTGTTTGGCGTGCACTTTTTCAACATCGGCGGCAAGTTCGTCGATGCGGCCGCTGGTGGCGGGGTACTGCGCCAGCACGGCGAAATACTCGCCACCGAGTGCGGCGTTCCATTCATCGAGCGAATTGGCCAGCACCACTTCGATGTCCATGGGCGCGGCGCGCGTCTGGATCACTTCGATGGTTTGCGGATGCGCGTCGCCGGCCACCACAAAGCGCATGCTTTTCGATTTGACCGAGCGGCGAGCCAGCGTCATGGCCTCGGCCGCTGCCGTGGCTTCGTCGAGCATGGAGGCATTGGCCACCGGCATGGCCGTCAGGTCGCAGACCATGGTCTGGAAATTGATCAGCGCCTCCATGCGCCCCTGCGAAATCTCGGCCTGATAGGGCGTGTACGCGGTGTACCAGGCGGGGTTCTCCAGCACGTTGCGCAGAATGACGCCGGGCGTGTGCGTGCCGTAGTAACCCTGGCCGATGAAGCTGCGCAGCACCTGGTTTTTTCCGGCGATGGCCTTGAGCTCGGCCAGCGCGTCGGCTTCGGTGCAGGCGGGTGGCAAATCCATGACCGAGCGGCGCGCGATGGAGCGCGGAACGATGGAGTCGATGAGCGCACGGCGCGACGCCTCGCCAATGGCCGAGAGCATCAGCGCCTCGTCCTCGGTATCAATGCCGATATGGCGGGGCAGAAATTCGTCCGCGTTTTCAAGCGCGCGCAGGGCAGGGGTGAAGGTCATCGGTGTGGAGACAAAAAAGGAAGCTTTCGTCTGCGCGCTGCGTGGACGAAAGCAGAAGGACGTTCAAGGCGGCTCAGGCGCCCTTGGCGAAGTCGGCGTAGGCAGGTTCGTCCATGAGCGCATCGAACTGCGTCATGTCGCTCACGCGCACGCGAAAGAACCAGCCGGTGCCCAGTGGATCGGTGTTGGCCAGCGAAGGGTCGGCGCGCAGCGCTTCGTTCACTTCCACCACTTCGCCGGAGACTGGCATGTAGACGTCAGCGGCCGCCTTGACAGATTCGACCACGCCGGCCACTTCACCCTGTGCAAAGGACTTGCCGACTTCCGGCAGGTCGACAAAAACCACGTCGCCCAGCGCATCCTGCGCGTGCAGCGTGATCCCCACCGTGGCTGCTTCGTGGTTGCTGATATCCACCCATTCGTGGTCGCGCGAATATTTGACGGTCATGAGAATGCTCCAGAAAAAAGGCTGAGGGGAAAAGGACCGGCCACTGTAGCGGTCCGCAGTGCCGGCAGCAATGCAGACGAGCAAGAGATCAGCCGCGGAAATAGCCTGCCGGTACGAAAGGCAGGGCGCTGACTTTCATGGGAACGGGCTTGCCGCGCACCATGGCAAAAAGTTCGGTGCCCGGCGCGGCGTAATCGGGTTGGACATAGGCCATCGCAATGGGCTGATTGAGCGTGGGGCTCAGCAGCCCGCTCGTGACCTGGCCGACCGTCTGGCCGTCCATGTTTTCCAGCAGCGCGGGTTCGCGCACCGGCACGCGCTCGGTGGCGATCAGGCCGACGCGCTTGCGGGTGAGCAGCGTCGGATCGTCGATTTGCGCCAGTACCGTCTCAGCACCGGGGAAGCCGCCGGCGCGCGCGCCACCGGTGCGCCGCACTTTCTGGATGGCCCAGTTCAGGCCCGCTTCACTGGGCGTGGTGGTGGTGTCGAGGTCGTTGCCATAGAGGCACAGGCCGGCCTCCAGCCGCAGCGAATTGCGTGCGCCCAGGCCAATCGGAGCAACCTCTGGCTGGGCCAGCAGAGCGCGGGCCAGGGCCTCGGCCTCGCGCGCGGGGACCGAAATTTCAAACCCGTCTTCCCCGGTGTAGCCGCTGCGCGTGACGAAGCAGTCGGTGCCAGCAATGGAGTAGTTGCCACCGGTCATGAAGACAAGCTGCTCAATGCCGGGCGCCAACCGCGCCAGCGCCGCAGCCGCCTGCGGGCCTTGCAGGGCGAGCAGGGCGCGCTCCGGCAGGGGCTGCACGGTGCAGCGCTGGCCAATGTGTGCAGTGATGTGGGCGATGTCGGCGTCCTTGCAGGCGCCGTTGACGATGACGAACAGGCTCTCGTCGCTTTCCTTGAAAAACATCAGGTCGTCGAGGATGCCGCCCTCCGGGTTCAGCAGCAGACCGTAGCGCTGTTTGCCCACGGCCAGGCCGATGACGTCCACGGGAATCAGTGTTTCAAAGGCAGCTGCAGCGTCGGCCCCGGTGAGGCGCAACTGGCCCATGTGCGAGACGTCAAACAGACCCGCCGCCGTGCGCGTGTGACGGTGCTCGGCCATCAGGCCAGCCGGGTACTGCACCGGCATGGAGTAGCCGGCAAACGGCACCATGCGCGCGCCAAGCTCCAGGTGCAGGGCGTGGAGCGGTGTGGTCTTGAGGTCGGTGGCAGCAGCGGTCATGAAAGGACTCTTCAGGCAAATACGGGCCGTGGCCGTAGCCACGGAATTTGCCCTGCTGTCCGCTTTACCTGAGAGATTCACCGCGCTGCCCTGGCTGGCCGTGCGGTTTGCTCCTTCGGTGGACCGGCGCTGCTCTGCGCAGCGTGCGGCCTCTCTCCAGCAAGGAAACGCCCGCATCGCTGCGGGCGGCTGCCAGTCCTTTTGCCTGAGCGTTCGGTGAACCTGCGCCTTCGGCGGCGTCGCAGCCCCGTGCGGGGTGGGCGCTCTCTCCTGACCTTTGGGATTCTAAAGCAGCCGCGCAGCGTCCGGCATCACTTCGCATAGACCAGATCGCGCAGCCACAGCGAGAGTTCGGGCACGTAGGTGATCACCATCAAGCACGCGACGATGACCGCCACAAAAGGGATGAGGTGCCCGACGATGCGGTCGAGCGAGATCCGCGCCACCGTGCAAGCCGCAAACAGATTCACCCCAAAGGGCGGCGTGATCATCCCCATGGCCAGATTCACCACCATCACCAAGCCAAAATGCACCGGATCGACACCAAAGTGCGCGGCCACCGGAGCCAGGATGGGAGCGAGCACGATGATGGCGGCGCTGGTTTCAATGAACATGCCAATGAAAAACAGCGCTGCATTCACGCCCAGTAGAAAATACGCGGGCGACTTGAGCACGCCTTCAAGCCAGTGGCCAATGGCTTCGGGCACGCCAGCGCGCGTGATGAGGAAGGCAAACAGCCCCGCGTTGGCAATGATGAACATGATCACCGCCGACGAAATCGCCGAGCGGCGCAGCACGGCAGCCAGGCTTTTTATGCCGATCTCGCGGTAGATCACCACGCCCACCAGCAGCGCGTAGAACACCGCCACGGCCGAGGCCTCGGTGGGCGTGAACACACCGCCATAGATGCCGCCCAGGATGATGATCGGCATCAGCAGCGCCCAGCCCGCCTGCAGTGTGGCGCGGCCGACGGGCAATCGCCCCTCGCCATCGTTCTTGCCCCAGCCTTTCCACTTGCAGTACAGCCAGACAAAGAGCATCAGCGTGCCAGCAATCAGCACTCCGGGGCCGAAGCCGGCGATGAACAGCTCGCCAATCGATACCTCGGCGCTGACACCGTACAGGATGAGCGGAATCGATGGTGGAATCACCACGCCCAGTTCGGCTGCAGTGGCCTGCAAGGATGCCGCGTAGGTGACCGGATAGCCGTGCTTGACCAGGGCTGGCACCAGGATCGCGCCAATCGCAAAAGTGGTGGCCACCGAAGAGCCGGAGACGGCGGCAAAGATCATGCAGGTGAGCACGCAGGTCATGGGCAGGCCGCCCTGCACGCCGCCCACCAGGCTCTTGGCAAACTCCACCAGTCGGCGCGAGATGCCGCCGGCCTCCATCAGGTTGCCCGCGAGGATGAAGAACGGAATGGCGGCGAGCGGGAACTTGTTGATGGCGCCAAACATTTCCTTGACGGAAATGAGCATGTGCGCATGCGAGGCTTGAATGCCCAGAATCGACGCCAACCCGATCGACACGGCCACCGAAATGGTGAGTGCGAAGCACAGCACCATGGTGGAGATCATCACCACGCTCATTGCGCCGTCTCCAGTTCCATGCGGCGGGGGTCGATCAGGTTGCCGATAATCCCGATCGCACTGAATACCGCACCGACGGGCATGGCGATGTAGGCCCAGAACATGGAGAGCGATTCCAGCCCCGCCATGGTCTGAACGCGGCCGCGCACCGAGTAGTCCCAGCCCCACCAGACGATGATGGCCATGAGCGTGAGTGCAGCCAGCGCAACCACCCAGTCGAGCACGCGCCGCACGCGCGGCCCGCTCCAGCGGTAGAGCACATCCACGCTCACCATGGCGCCCTGGCGGAAGGCGCAGGGAATGGCGAGGAACACCATCCAGATCAGCGAGAAGCGGATCAGCACCTCGGTCCACTCTGCTGGCTGCTCGAGCACAAAACGCATGATGATCTGGAACATGCCGAGCGACGCCGACACCGCCAGCATGGCGCAGGCGCCCCAGAGGGCAAGCGCCGTGGTCCAGCGTTCAAGGGTGAGAAAAGCGTTTTTCATGGTTGCAGCCGCACGCAGGCGCAGCGGTGCAAAAGTTTGAATAAAAAAGCCCGCCAGGGCAGATCTGGCGGGCGTGAGTAGCTACAAAAAATGAAGCAAACTTATTTGTAGTTGCGGATTTTGTCGAGATTGTCCTTGCCAAACTGCTTCTCGAACTGCGCTTCGACCGGTGCCAGCGCAGCGACGAACTGGGCCTTGTCGATGTTGTCGATCACGGTCATGCCTTTGGCGCGCAGGTCGGCCACGCCCTTGGCATCGTCTTCGTCCACGCGAGCGCGGTTGGCCTTGGCGCCTTCCTTGGCGGCGTCCAGGAACGCCTGCTTGTCGGCCGCAGAAAGTTTGTCAAAAGACGCCTTGTTCATCAGAAAGATGCAGGGCGAATAGACATGGCCGGTGAGTGTGAGGTGCTTTTGCACCTGGTCGAACTTGGCAGAAATGATGACCGAAAGGGGGTTCTCCTGACCATCGACCGTGCCTTGCTGCAGCGCGGTAAACACTTCGGGGAAGGCCATCGGCGTGGTGATGATGCCAAAGCCCTTGTACGCAGTGATGTGCACCGGGTTTTCCATGGTGCGCATCTTCAGGCCCTTGAGGTCTTCGGGTACCTTCACGTCGCGTTTGCTGTTGGTCATGTGGCGAAAGCCGTTCTCGGCCCATGCCAGCGCCTTGAAGCCCTTGCTGTCGAACTTGGTCAGCATGTCCTGCCCGATCGGGCCGTCCAGCACCGCGCGGGCGTGGGCTTTGTCGCGGAACAGGAAGGGCACGTCGAAAATTTTTGCCTCGGGAACGAAGTTGGGCACCGGCCCGGTGGAGCTGAAGGCGAGCTCTTGGGTGCCCAATTGCACCGATTCGATGGACTCGCGCTCGCCGCCCAGGGCACCGTTGTAGAAGGTTTGTACCTTGTAGCGCCCGCCGGTGCGTTTTTCGACCTCTTTGGCAAAGACATCGATGGCCACGCCTTGGTGCGAGTTCTGCGCGGTAGAGATGCTGATGCGCATGGTGGTTTGCGCGCTGGCGCCGGCCATCAGACCGAATGCGAAGCCCAGACCAAGGACAAGTTTCTTCAATTGCATGGTGGTTCCTGAGAGGGGATGGGATGGCACGGGCGGCAGCGCCTTTGCGTGCAGTCGGCTCGGGAAATTATGGGGAGGTCGCCGGGACGGAACCATCCGGGTTTGTGCGGTCCCGTAGGCCTGCCAACCACACAAACGGATCAGGGTCATGCCAGCGTCGTGCACACGCCCTGCGCTGTTGTGCCAAGCGCTCCGGTCTGGCGGTAACCAGCCGGGGCCTTGTCATTTTGTGCGCTCCGGTAAGAGTGCCTTGATGGGATAAGTGTGCCCGATCGGGTCTGGATGGATTTTCTGTGTTTGTAGAAAGTAGGAGGTTTTACAGAAAAATATTCTGTAAGTTCTAAAAATACAGAATAATGTACTGCATGGATCGACTTGACAGAAAAATTCTCTCCGTCCTGCAGGCGAACGCCCGCGCCAGCCTGCAGGAAATTGGCCTGGCCGTGG
>JAMLIT010000050.1 GCA_023954035.1 Burkholderiaceae bacterium
GCATTGAAGATGAGTGCGATGGCCGAGAACATGATGCCCACGCACAGCAGCACAGGCCAGGCCACCAGCAACTTGGGGCTGTGGCTGATGGAGAGCGCCAGCATCACCAGCAAAATCGCCGTCACCGTGAACAGCGCCTTGAACGCCGCCCACAGCAGCTCGGCCAGCAGCACGCTGTCGAGGCTGACGGGCGTGTTCATGATGCCCTCCCAGGTCTTTTGCACATGCATGCGCGAGAAGGCCGAGTACAGCGCCTCGAAGCTCGCCGCGTTCATGGCGCTCATGCAGATCGAGCCGCTGGCCAGGAACAGGATGTAGGGCACCGGCTCGCCGTTCACCGTGAGCTTGCCCACCAGCGCGCCCATGCCGTAGCCAAAGGCCACCAGCCACATCAGTGGCTCGGCAATGTTGCCCACCAGGCTGGGGATGGCCAGCTTGCGCCAAACCAGCAGGTTGCGCAGGAACACCGGCCACCAGTTGAATGACAGGTCCGGGGCGCGCCAGAGGCTGGGCGCCTGGGCACGTTCACCTGTTTTCATGCATCCTCCCGAATCTGACGGCCAGTCAGCTTCAAAAACAAATCCTCGAGATTTGCCGGCCGGTGCAAGGTGCGCAGTTGCGGGTGTTCGAGCAGCACATCGAGCAGCGGGTGCGCGTTCTGGGTGTAGAAGAACACCGTCTCGCCGCTCACCTCGATGCGCTCGGCCAGCGGTGCCAGCCGGGCGTCGTGTTGCAAGGCCAGCGCCCCAGCGCCGTAGACCTCGACCACCTCGCGCTCCAGGTGCTCGGCAATCAGGGCGCGGGGCGCACCTTCGGCAATCTTTCTGCCGTGGTCGAGCACGATCAGGCGCGAACACAGGCGCTCGGCCTCGTCCATGAAGTGCGTGGTCAGCAGGATCGAAGTGCCGCCCTGCACCAGGCGCTGCAGCCGCTCCCACATCAGGTGGCGCGCCTGCGGGTCCAGGCCCGTGGTGGGTTCGTCGAGCAGCAGCAGGCGCGGGGCGTTGACCAGCGCGCGGGCGAGCGACAAGCGCCGCTTCATGCCGCCGGAAAGCTCGCCAGGTTTGGCGCCGGCCTTGTGGCTGAGCGCGGCAAATTCCAGGAGCTGCGGAATGCGCTCGTCCAGCACGGCGCGCTTCAAGCCGAAATAGCGGCCATAGACGCGCAGGTTCTCCAGGCAGTCGAAGTCCGGGTCGAGCGTGTCGAACTGCGTCACCACGCCCAGGTGCTGCTTGATGGCGAGGGCGTCGCGCGGCATGGCAAGCGGCGCGCTGCCCTCTGGCGGGTGGTAGTGGATGCTGCCGGCGTCCGGGGCGGTAAGTCCCAGGCACATGCGGATGGTGGTGGTCTTGCCGGCTCCGTTGGGCCCGATCACGCCCAGGCATTCACCGGGCGCGATGGCAAACGACACGCCGTCCACCACCAGGGCGCTGCCGTAGGATTTGCACAGGCCGGAGACGTCGAGCAAGGGCGTCGCTGCGTTGGGAGAAGTCATGGGCGTGCATTCTCCCGCAGGCGGGCGCCACCTGCCCAGGCACATAAAATACGGCTAAAAACAGCTCCTAGCGCTTATCCATCAAGCGTTAGCAGCTATCAAAATAAAAGTGATTTCCTTGGGGGAAGGTCTTTTATTGAAACGCCACCTCGGCAAAGCTGCGCAGCTTGCGGCTGTGCAGCCGGTGGATGCCGCCGGCGCGCAGGATGTCCACCGCGCGCATGCCGATGCGCAGGTGCTGGTCCACGCGCTCGCGGTAGAAATGGTTGGCCATGCCGGGCAACTTGATTTCGCCGTGCAGCGGTTTGTCGCTGACACACAGCAAGGTGCCGTAGGGCACGCGAAAACGAAAGCCGTTGGCGGCAATGGTCGCGCTTTCCATGTCCAGCGCCACCGCGCGGCTCTGGCTGAAGCGCCGCTGGGGCGTGTTGTCGGGCAGCAGCTCCCAGTTGCGGTTGTCGGTGCTGGCCACGGTGCCGGTGCGCATGATGCGCTTGAGCGCGCCGCGCTCCATTTGCGTCACGTCGGCCACGGCCTGTTCGAGTGCGACCTGGATTTCGGCCAGCGCGGGAATCGGCACCCACAGCGGCAGCTCTTCGTCCAGTACATGGTCTTCGCGCACATAGGCGTGGGCCAGCACGTAGTCGCCCAGTTGCTGCGTGTTGCGCAGGCCCGCGCAGTGGCCCAGCATCATCCAGGCGTGCGGGCGCAGCACGGCAATGTGGTCGGTGATGGTCTTGGCGTTGGCCGGGCCGACGCCGATGTTGACCATGGTGATGCCGCTGCGATCGGCCCGCATGAGGTGGTAGGCGGGCATTTGCGGCAGGCGCGGCGGCGGCGCGCCCAGTTCGTCAATGTCCTGCACCGGCAAGCCGGTGCGGCGCGTGACGACGTTGCCGGGTTCGACAAAGGCGATGTATTCGCTGTCAGGATTGGCCATCTCGGCGTGGCCCAGGCGCACGAATTCGTCAATGTAGAACTGGTAGTTGGTGAACAGCACGAAGTTCTGGAACCACTCGGGCGCGGTGCCGGTGTAGTGGCGCAGGCGGTGCAGCGAATAGTCCACGCGCGGTGCGGTGAACAAGGAGAGCGGCTGCGCCTGGCCTGGGCGGCGCGTCCAGGTGCCGTTGGCGATGCCGTCGTCCATGGCAGCCAGGTCGGGCAGGTCGAAGCGGTCGCGCATCAGCATGCGCCGCTCGGGGGTGAGCGTGCCTTCGACGTAGTCGTGCTCGGCAAAGGAGAAGTGGATCGGAACCGGCTGCTGGCTCAGGCCCACTTCCAGCGCGACGCCGTGGCTGTTGCGCAGCAGGCGGAACTGCTCCGTGTAGTAGCGTGCGAACAGGTCGGGCCGCGTGAGCGTCGTCTCAAAAGTGCCCGGCCCTTCGACAAAGCCGTAGGCCAGTCGCGTGTCGGCCCGTGCCACGGTGGTGGTGTGCAGGCGCACGTAGGGGTAGAAGGCGCGCACGCGTTCGGGCACGTCCTCGCCGGCCACAAAGCGCTGCATGGCGCCGCGCAGATGCTCGATTTGCTGCTGGTAGAGCCGCTGAACGCAGGCCACGGCCGCGTCCGGGTCCGAAAAATGGGTGGCGGGAACAGGGTCGGTGGTAATCGGCATGCGCGTATTGTCCACGCCGCCAGTGACACTTTCAGCGCTGCTGCTCCAGCCAGGCCTGGGTCTGCGCCGCATCCATGGGCCGCGCAATGCCGAAGCCCTGGGCCAGGTCGCAGCCCAGGCGGGAAAGCAAAGCGAGCTGATCGGCCTGCTCGACGCCTTCGGCGACGATGCGCAGCTTGAGGCTGCGGCCCAGGTCCACAATCGCCGTGACGATGGCGACGTCGTCGCTGCTGTCCGGGGTGTCGATGACGAAGGAGCGGTCGATCTTGAGCTTGGCGATGGGATAGCGCTTGAGATAGGCGAGCGATGAGTAGCCAGTGCCGAAGTCGTCAATGGCAATGCCCACCCCCAGCGCCTCGATGGCCTGCAGCGTTTGCAGCACATGCTCGCTCTGCTGCATCAAGGCGGTTTCGGTCAATTCGATTTCCAGAAAGCGCGGCTGAAGACCCGTCTGGTCAAGCACGGCGGCAATTTCCTTGGCCACGTCGCGCTGGCGGAATTCAAAGGCGGACAGGTTGACCGCCACAGGCACTTGGGCCAAGCCGGCGTCGTGCCAGCGCTTGAGCTGGCGGCAGGCCTCCAGCATCACCCAGCGGCCAATCGGAGTGATCAAGCCGTGGGTCTCGGCAAAGGAGATGAAGGCAGCTGGCTCCAGCAGTCCCCGCGAGGGATGCTGCCAGCGCACCAGCGCCTCGAACCCCGCCAGCTTGCCAGTCGCCACATGCACTACGGGCTGGTAGTGCAGCACGAGCTGCATCTCCGCGACGGCGCTGCGCAGGTCGCGCTCGAGCTGAAGCGCGGCCATGGCCTCGCCCGCCATCCCCGGCGCGCTGAACTGCTGGTTGCCGCGGCCGCTTTCCTTGGCGTGGCGCAGGGCGGCTTCAGCCTGGCGCAGCAGGCCCGCAGCCGTCTGTTCGTCATCCGGAAACAGGCTGATGCCAATGGAGGCCGACAGCGACACGCTGGTTTGCGCCACCGCCAGCGGCTGCGCCAGAACGGGAAAGAGTTCGTCCGCCAGGCGGGCGGCAGCGCTGCGGGAGGCACTGGGCAGCACAATGACGAACTCGTCGCCGCCGGGCCGTGCGATGAAGCCGCGTTCCGCCACACAGGCACGCAGGCGCTGCGCCAGCTCGTACAAAATCTGGTCGCCGACGGCATGGCCCAGCGAATCATTGATGGTTTTGAAGTGGTCGAGGTTGACCACCAGGACCGCCACCTGCTTCTGGCGTGCGGTTTGCGCGCCGCGCGCCTGCGCCAGCGCCAGGCTGAGCTGATCGAGCAGAGCGCGGCGGTTGAGCAGTTCGGTCAAGCCGTCGTGCAGGGCAAGAAAGGCCTCGCGCTCCTGCATGTTCTTGCGTGCGCGGATGTCGCGGGCCACGACGATACGGTAGTCGGCGCCGTGCTGGGGCATGGTCTTGCCCATCACTTCGATCGGGATTTCGTGGCCGTCGCGGTGCAGGATGCAGACTTCGTACAAATGCTCGCTTGCGCTGCGCGTGTACTCCAGTGCGGTGCTGCGGTAGGCGGGGGCGATGAAGTCAAAGATGTTGCGCCCGACCACTTCGTCCAGTGGATAGCCAGTCAATCGCGTCATGGCGTCGTTGCAGTCAATCATCACGCCGTTGCAGTGAAAGACGATGGCCTCTTCGGTGGCGGCGGCAAACTTGCGCGTGCGCTCCTCGCTCTCGCGCACCGCACGCTCGGCTTCCCAGCGCTGCGTGGTGTCGGAAATCACGGACAGCAAGCCCGTGGTTCGACCTGTCGCATCCAGGTAGGGTGTCAGGACGATGCTCAGCATGCGCGGGCCGCCGTCGCTGCCGGGGTGCGTCCGCAGGTAGTTGACCCGCTCGCCGTTCAGGCAGCGCTGCACATGGGGCTCGACCTCGGCCCATGCCGCCGGGCCCACGATCTCGGCGATGCTGCGGCCGACGATCGACGCGCTGGTCAAGCCGTACAGCGATGCGTAGGCGGCGTTGGCGAAGCGACAGCGGCGCGTGCAGGTGTCGAAAAATGCGACCAAGGCGTCAAGGGAATCCACCGCGAAACGCAGCACCGCCGTGTCGTCCGGATCGGTGGCTTGCTCAACTGCCGCAGTTGGCGTGGTTTCAGTCATTCCATCCAGAAGGAAAGGGGGCCGCGGGAGGGGCGCACGCCACAATAGCTTACTCGGCGGGCGCAGGGAAGGGCCTATGGATTGACCTGAGTCAGTTTCGTCGCTGGCCAGGCTTCCCGCGGCGTTCGCCATCGATAATCGTACGATGACTTCCCTTCCTGTGCCCGGCGCACCAGGCTTTGACACGCTTGCGCTCAGCCCCACCGCCCTCGCCAATCTGCAGCAGCTGGGCTACCTGCAGATGACCCCCATCCAGGCTGCCAGCCTGCCGCCCGCGCTGCTGGGCAAAGACCTGATCGCCCAGGCCAGCACCGGCAGCGGCAAGACGGCCGCTTTTGGCCTGGCGCTGCTCGCGCGCCTGAATCCGCGCTGCTTTGGCGTGCAGGCGCTGGTGCTGTGTCCGACGCGAGAGCTGGCCGACCAGGTGAGCGCTGAAATCCGCCGCCTGGCGCGCGCCGAGGAAAACATCAAGGTGGTGACGCTGTGCGGTGGCGTGCCGCTGCGCGGCCAGGCGCAAAGCCTGTCGCACGGCGCACACATCGTGGTAGGCACGCCCGGCCGCGTGATGGACCACCTGGAGCGCAAGCACCTGGCGCTGGACCAGCTCAATACCCTGGTGCTCGACGAGGCCGACCGCATGCTCGACATGGGTTTCTTTGACGACATTGCCACCGTGGCGCGCCAATGCCCGAAAAACCGCCAGACCCTGCTGTTCTCGGCCACCTACCCGGAAGGCATTGCCAAGCTCAGCCAGCAGTTCATGAAAGAGCCGCAGCGCATCACCGTGCAGGCGCAGCACAGCGCCGGCAAGATCGAGCAGCGCTGGTATGAGGTGAAAAGCAGCGAGCGCTTGCATGCCGTGTCCCTGCTGCTGGCGCATTTCCGGCCCGAGTCGTCGATTGCCTTTTGCAACACCAAGCAGCAGTGCCGCGACCTGGTCGCCGTGCTGCAGGCGCAGGGCTTCAGCGCGCTGGCGTTGTACGGCGAGCTGGAGCAGCGCGAGCGCGACCAGGTGCTGGTGCAGTTTGCCAACCGCAGTTGCTCGGTGCTGGTGGCCACCGACGTGGCGGCGCGCGGCCTGGACATTGCCGACTTGGCTGCCGTCATCAATGTGGACGTGACGCCCGACTCTGAAGTGCACATCCACCGCATCGGCCGCACTGGCCGGGGCGACGCGGAGGGCCTGGCACTCAATCTCGTCAGCATGGACGAGATGGGCAGTGTCGGAAAAATCGAAGTGCTGCAAGGCCGCGCCTCGCAGTGGAGCCCTTTGAGCGATCTCACCCCCACAGGCAGCGGCCCCTTGGTGCCGCCCATGGCCACCATTCAGATCATTGGCGGGCGCAAGGAAAAGATCCGCGCCGGCGACGTGCTGGGCGCGCTCACCGGCGACATGGGCTTTTCCCGCGAGCAGGTGGGCAAGATCAACGTCAACGAGTTCTCGACCTACGTGGCGGTCCAGCGTGGCATCGCCGCGCAGGTGGTCTCGCGCCTCAACGCCGGGCGCGTCAAAGGCAAGAGCGTGAAGGCGCGGCTGGTGGAGGGAGCCGAATGATCAGCCTGCTGCAGCGTGTGCGCGAGGCGCGCGTGGAGGTGGCGGGCGAGGTGGTCGGCGAGATTGGCGCCGGCCTGCTGGTGCTGGTCTGCGCCGAGCGCGGCGACAGCCAAGACGAGGTCGACCGGCTGCTCGCCAAAGTACTCAAGCTGCGCATCTTCAGTGACGAGGGCGGCAAGATGAACCGCAGCGTGCAGGACATCGGCGGGGGGCTGCTGCTGGTCAGCCAGTTCACGCTGGCCGCCGACACAACGGGCGGCAACCGCCCGAGCTTCACCCAGGCGGCTGCACCGGAGGAAGGGCGGCGCCTGTACGACTACCTGGTCGCAAAGGCCCGCACGGCGCACCCGGAGGTAGCGAGTGGCGAATTCGCCGCCGACATGCAGGTGCACCTGGTGAACGACGGCCCGGTGACGATCCCGCTGCGCGCGCCTCCCCGGGAAGTCCTCGCCACCTAGTGAGGGGATTACTTCTTCTTCGCGTCCTTGGCCCGATCGGTGCCCTCGGCGTCCCAGACGTTCGTCGCCACGTCGACTTCCTTGATCACCTTGGTCTTGGGGTCGATATCGAGCTGCACTTCGTAGCTGTTGTCGCCCTTGAGGATCTCGTACTCAAGATAGTCGGCCTCCTTGTCGTTGGTCGCCGTAATCTTGTAGCCGCGGTCCTTTACCTTGGCCATGAACTGCTGCGCCGTCATGTTGGCGGTGTGCAGCTTCTCCAACTGGTCCTTTTCGTCGTCCGACGCCTTGCGATAGCGGCTGTCGCTGTAGCGGCTGTCGGGGTCGGCCTTCATCGTTCCGGCTACCTTGTAGTTGTTGTCCTTGAGCATCGCCTTGGTTGCCGGAGCGCGCCAGAAGTTGTTGGCTACGTCGATGTCCGTCGCTTTCGCAGCGCCGTCCTTGAACTTGAGCTGCACTTCGTAGCTGCGGTCGCCCTTGACCACCTCGTACTCCAGCTTGTCTTTTTTGTCGGTGTTGATCGAGGAGATGCGGTAGCCGTTCTTCTCCAGGATCTGCGCGTAGTCGGCCCGGTTGTTGGCAACTTTGAGCATTTGCTCCAGTTGGTCTTTGGTGTTTTTCAGATCTGCATCCCGGTCTGCGGAGCGCATTCGGGGGGAAGTAGCGGTCGCAGCGCTGGCGGGCCGTTGTGCGGCGGGAGCCGACTTGTCCGGCGTTGCGGGAGGGCTGGTTTGGGCCGAGGCCAAGCCGGTGGAGAGTGCGAGCAGCGCTGCAGCTGCAATCGAGTGGAATTTCATGATGGTTTCCTTTTTCGTTTGACCCCTTTTTAGGATCGGCAGGGCAAAATCGCCTGCCTCCATTTTGGTCAAGCAAAACGGCCTGTGCCTGTTTTTTGGGCAGGTGTCAAATCCCGCCTACAAGGAAAGTCAGATCGCTGGAAGCGCTCGCTGGTGGCTGTCCGACACAGGGGCGGCAAGGCGCCGGCCGCAGGCGCGATCGCGGGGATTCACTGGCGGTAAAAGAAGATGGCCGTCATCACCAGTCCGGTCAGCACAATGCCGCCGCGCAGCCAGGGCGCAGGAATGCGCCGCGCCACCCGGGCGCCCGCGTAGCCGCCCAGGCTGGCAGCCACCATCATCAACAGCGCCTCGCGCCACTGCACCACACCGCCTGCGGCGTAAATGGCCACGGCAATGGCGGTGAGCAGGGCCGAGACCCAGTTTTTGAGCCCGTTCATGGCGTTCAAGTTGGTTTGCCCCAGCAGCCCGAACAGCGCCAGCAGCAGGATGCCCAGGCCCCCGTTGAAATAACCCCCGTAGGCCGCAACGATCAGCACCCCCGCCGTCGCTTTGGCGGTGGACGGCTTGCCGCCCGCTGTCCATTCGCGCAGCTTGGGGCCGAGGGCAAACAACAGTGTCGCGGCCAGCAGCAGCCAGGGCACGATGATGGAAAACAGGTCGTTGGACGTGACCAGCAGCAGCCCCGCACCCACTGCACCGCCGATGAGCGAGAGCAGCACCAGACGCGGCATGGACAGCCCCGGCGGCGGCTGCGTGTCTTCGCGAAAGCCCCAGGCACCGGCCGCGTAGCCCGGCAGCAGGGCCACGGTGCCGGTGGCGTTGGCCACTACGGGGGGTACGCCGGTAAAAACAAGTGCGGGCAAGGTCAGAAAACTGCCGCCCCCGGCAACCGAATTGAGGGCTCCGGCCACGAAGGCGGCGATGAGAAGCAGTGCGGTATCGAACATCCACCGATGGTAGGCGGTGGCGCCGCCGCCATTGGGGACGGCGCGGGTGCAACACTTTTGCCTGCCGCCACTCCGGTCAGGTGCGGGGGTCGGTTGCCAGTCAGGTGGGTCCCACCGTCCGGTCAGTAGATATAGGCCGCGTTGGGCACCGCAGCGGTCACGCCGTCTGTGGCGCTGCTGGTGCCCACGGCCAGGGTGCTGGCATCACCGGACAGTGCGACGCTGATGCCAAGGCGCGCGCGCACCTGCGGCTGGGGAGCCTTGAGGTAGGCGCTGTGGCTCCAGGTGGCGCCGGTGCGGCGGTAGATGTTGACGGCCCCGGCGGAATCGGCGGCCTGGTTGCTGGCGTTGCCGTTGATGCCTGGGGCGTTGCTGGCATCGTCCGGGTTGCCCAGGGCGAGCGTGCGGCCGTCTGCCGAAAGCGACAACATGGTGCTTTCTGAAAAGTAGCGGTCGGCAGACTTGACGGGCAGTGCCGGCTGCTGCGCCCACACCGCCCCTGCGCGTGTGAACGTTTGCAGCTGAACATCGGGGCCCGCAGAGCCGTCCACGAAGGCCAGCGTGCTGCCGTCCCCGGACAGCGCAAAGGGCTGCTGCGATCCCCGCTCGGGGGGTTGGCGCCACACCTGCCTGGGAGCGCTCCACGTGCCGCTGAGCTGCGTCAGGACAGATACATCCTTATCGGTGCTTGCCGCGAGGACGGTGCCGTCGCTGGACAGGGCCAAAACCGCCCCGAAGCGGGCCATGCTCGGGTCGGCGCTGCTGCCTGGCAGGTACGCCTGCTCGGCCCAGGTGCCGCTGGTGCGGGCAAAGGTGTGGACGGCGCCCACGCCACCGCCAAAAATGGTTTCGGTACCAAACCGCCACGCGCTGCCGACGACGCCGCCGAGCCCCTGGGTGAAGTCGGCCCCTTCCTCGGGCGCTCCCACGGCCAGCAGGTTCCCGTCAGCCGACAGGGCCACGCTGAAGCCAAAGTGCTGGGGTGTGCATGGAAAGGTCATCGTGCCGGAGATGTCCAGGCGGCTGCAGGTCGCGACCTTCTGGGGCGTGTTCCGGGCCTTGACGTAGGCCTGCTGGCTCCAGGCGCCGCCACTGCGGTGAAACGTGTACACCGCCCCCGCGCCATACGCATCGCCGTTGGACGCATCGCTGTTGATGCCCCGCGCGTTGCTTCGTTCTTCTGGTGCGCCCACGGCCAGCGTGTTGCCATCAGAAGAGAGGGCCAGGCTGGCGCCAAATGCCATTTTTGCGGCGGGGCTGCTGGCTTGCAGGCGCACCTGCTGGCTCCAGGCACCTGCCGCGCTCCGGCTGAAGACATATACCGCGCCCGCCCCGGCCAGCCTGGTTGTGCTGGCTTCACTGGGGGCCCCCACCGCCAGCGTTGCACCGTCGGCAGACAGGACGACCACGTTCGGGTAGCTGCCAAATCGCCCGACAGGGCCGCCGCCCGCAAGTTCGAAGCGGCCAATGGCCTGCGTGAGGTCGGGAGTGGCAGCGGCGGAGAACGGGCGGCACCCGTTGGCATCGCAGGCGCGCAGCCGGTAGCTGGCATTCACGCGCTCGTGCAGCATTTGAGCGGCCAGGCTGTGCGCGTACGCGGTACCGGTGATGGCGCCGCCAATTTGCACCTCGGGTTGGGGGCCTGCTGCGCCATCCGGGTCTTCGAACAGCTCGTACCGCGTGGCGTTCGGCGCGGCGCTCCAGCTGAAATGGTAGGCCTTGGTGCCATAGCCCACGTTCAAGCCGGATGGCGGTGCCGCAGTGTCGGAATCAGAGCTGCTGCCGCCCCCGCAGGCCGCCAGGGCCAGCGGCACAGTCAGCAGCAATGCACGGGTGCAGGATCCCAAGCCCGCGTGCGCCATGGAGGCGGGGCGTTGTGAAAGAGAAAGACCAGCCATGGGCAATTCCTTGAGTGAAGGGAGTTGGAACAAGGCACAGTGCGCCGTCGCAAACCTGCCGGCGGGGCGATGCACAAGCCGTGTGGTCGGCATCATCTCTGCCCTGCGGAGTCCACGTGCCGGGGCTGGGCTATTTTTTGCACCAGATGGTAAAAACCGGGGCAAACGGGGCGTGTGCCCGTGGGATCAGGAGGTCGCGTACGGGTCTGCAAATCCCAGTTCTTGCAGGATGGCGGTTTCGTAGGCTTCCATCTCGGCGGCGTCCTGCGCGCTGGTCTCATGGTCCCAGCCCTGGGCATGCAGGGCGCCATGCACCAGCAGGTGGGCGTAGTGCTCTTCCAGGGTTTTGTTCTGCTCCAGCGCCTCGCGCGCCACCACAGGGGCGCACAGCACCAGGTCGGCCAGCACCAGGGGTTCCTGCGCGTAGTCGAAGGTGAGCACGTTGGTGGCGTAGTCCTTCTGGCGGTAGTCGCGGTTGAGCTGGCGGCCTTCGTCCTCGTCGACGATGCGCACGGTGATCTCGGCATTGGCTGACAGGGCGTGGCGAATCCAGCGTGCTACCCGGTGGCGCGCCAGCACGGCGCGGTGCTCGGGGGCAGCGGCAAAGCGGGCGAACTGCAGGGACAGGGAAAGTGCAGGCAGAGCCATAGATTTATGGTGATTTTGGCCTCTATCGCTTAACCAGCAAGCGTAAGCAGCTATATAAAAAAGAGCAAACTATGCGGCCCGCGCCCGCCCAGGCCGCCCAGCCGCGTCGTAGGCGTCGACGATGCGTGCCACCAGCGGGTGGCGCACCACGTCCGCGCTGGTAAAGCGCGTCACCGAAATGCCCTTGACGCGCTTGAGCACACGCTCGGCCTCCACCAGGCCGCTGACGGCGCCCTTGGGCAGGTCGATCTGGCTCACGTCGCCCGTGACCACTGCCTTGGCGCCAAAGCCGATGCGGGTGAGGAACATCTTCATCTGCTCGGGTGTGGTGTTCTGCGCTTCGTCCAGGATGATGAAGGCGTTGTTCAGCGTGCGCCCGCGCATGAAGGCCAGCGGCGCGATCTCCAGCTGGTTGCGCTCGAACGCCTTTTGCACCTTGTCGTAGCCCATGAGTTCGTAGAGCGCGTCGTACAGCGGGCGCAGGTAGGGGTCGACTTTTTGTGCCAGATCGCCGGGCAGGAAGCCCAGGCGTTCGCCCGCTTCCACCGCCGGGCGCGTGAGCACGATGCGCTGCACGGCCGAGCGCTCCAGCGCATCGACGGCGCAGGCCACGGCCAGATAGGTTTTGCCGGTGCCCGCCGGGCCAATGCCCAGGCTGATGTCGTGCGTGGCGATATTGGCCAGGTACTGCGCCTGGGTGGCGGTGCGGGCGCGCAGGTCGGCGCGGCGGGTGGTGAGCTGCGAGCCGTCGACGATGGCACCGTCCAAGTCGCTGTCGCCCGCGAGCATCAGCTGGAGCGTGTCTTCGGCAATGGGGCGTTCGGCGATTTCGTAGACCGCCTGCAGCATTTCCATCGCCTGTGTGGCGCGCGCCTTGGGGCCGTCGACCTTGAATTGCTCGTGCCGGTGGGCAATGGACACCTGCAGCGCCGCCTCGATGGTGCGCAGGTGGCTGTCGGCCGGGCCGCACAGGTGCGACAGGCGTGTGTTGTTGTGGGGAGTAAAGGTATGGCGCAGGATCACGCTGATAATTCCGTGCAACGGGCAAGCGCGGCATGCGCCATGTGAGAAGAAAGATTGCAATGATAGGCAAGTTGACCGGCACGCTGCTGGAGAAGAATCCCCCCGAGGTGCTGCTCGACTGCCACGGCGTGGGCTATGAAGTCCATGTGCCCATGAGCACCTTCTACAACCTGCCGCCTCTTGGAGAGCGCGTGAGTCTTTTGACCCAGTTCATCGTGCGCGAAGACGCACAATTGCTGTACGGTTTTGCCAGCGTGCAGGAGCGCGCCGCGTTTCGCGAGCTGATCAAGGTGGCCGGCGTCGGCCCGCGCACGGCGCTGGCGGTGCTCTCGGGCATGGGCGTGGGCGATCTGGCGCAGGCCATCAGCCTGCAGGAGGCAGGCCGCCTGGTGAAGGTGCCGGGCATCGGCAAGAAGACCGCCGAACGCTTGCTGCTGGAACTCAAAGGCAAGCTGGGTGCCGAGCTTTCGGGTGCGGCGGCGCTGGTCAAGAGCGACGCGCAGGCCGATATCCTGCAGGCCTTGCTTGCGCTGGGGTACAACGACAAGGAAGCGGCCGCGGCGCTCAAGGCGCTGCCAGCGGATGTGGCGGTGAGTGAGGGGATTCGTTTGGCGCTGAAGACGCTGGGCAAGTAACTGATGACCATCCAGACCGACGATTTTGCTCCCGCGCCAGCCAAGCGCGTCATTTCCGCCGCCCCTGCCTCTCCCCAGGAAGAGGCGATTGAGCGCGCCCTGCGTCCCAAGCTGCTGCAGGAATACGTCGGCCAGGCCAAGGCGCGCGAGCAGTTGGAGATATTCATCGGCGCCGCCAGGAAGCGCGGCGAGGCACTTGATCACGTGCTGCTGTTCGGCCCGCCCGGCTTGGGCAAGACCACACTCAGCCACATCATTGCCACCGAGCTGGGCGTGAACCTGCGCCAGACCAGCGGCCCGGTGCTGGAAAAGCCCAAGGACCTGGCGGCACTGCTGACGAACCTGGAGCGCAACGATGTGCTCTTTATTGACGAGATCCACCGCCTCAGCCCGGTGGTCGAAGAAATTCTTTACCCCGCGCTGGAGGACTACCAGATCGACATCATGATCGGCGAAGGCCCGGCGGCGCGGTCCATCAAGCTCGACCTGCAGCCCTTCACGCTGGTGGGCGCCACCACGCGCGCCGGGATGCTGACCAACCCGCTGCGCGACCGTTTTGGCATCGTGGCGCGGCTGGAGTTTTATACGCCGGAAGAGCTGGCGCGCATCGTCACCCGCAGCGCCGGACTGTTGGGCACGCCGATGGACGAGGCGGGGGGCTTTGAGCTGGCGCGGCGCTCGCGCGGTACGCCGCGCATCGCCAATCGGCTCCTGCGCCGCGTGCGCGACTACGCCGAAGTCAAGGGCGATGGCCACATCACGCAGGACATCGCCAACCGGGCGCTGGCCATGCTGGATGTCGATCCGCAGGGTTTTGACGTCATGGACCGCAAGCTCCTCGAAGCGCTCATTCACCGCTTTGACGGAGGCCCCGTGGGTCTGGACAACATTGCGGCCAGCATTGGCGAAGAGGCTGGCACGATTGAAGACGTGATTGAGCCCTATCTGATTCAGCAAGGCTATCTGCAGCGCACCACCCGCGGCCGCGTGGCCACGCTGGCAGCGTACCGCCATCTGGGCGTGACGCCGCCGCGGGCCGCTGTGGGCTTGTTCGACACCGGGACACTTGCGTGAGCCGGCATCGGCTTGCCCTGTGGCTTCTGGGTCTGGGCGTTCTGCTGGCTGTTCTGGTCGTGGTCGCCAGCCTCTGGCTGCGCGGGCCGCAGGTGGATGTGGTCGAGGCGCAGCGTGGACCGCTGGTGCGCACCTTGCAGTTCTCGGCCCGCGTGGCGACGCTCTCGCGCGTGGACATTGGCAGCACCGTCACCGGCCGGGTCGCGCGAGTGCAGGTGCGCGAAGGCGTCGAGGTCCGCGAGGGCGACGTGCTGGTGCAACTGGAAGACAGCGAATGGCGCGCCGCGCTGGTCCAGGCCGAAGCGGGCGAAGCGCAGGCGCGCGCGCGTTTGGCGGGTCTGCGCAGCAGCGGACGCAGCGCGTCGGACGCAGCGCTCAGCCAGGCCGAGGCCACCTTGCGTGCTGCAAGCAGCGCGTTTGAGCGTGCACGCCGGCTCAAGGCCCAGGGCTTCTACAGCGACGCCCAACTCGACGAAGCGCGCCGGGCGCTGGACGTGGCCCAGGCGCAGCAGCGCAGCGCGCGCGCCCAGGTGCAGGCCAATGCCGAAACGGGAACCGACGTCGCGCAAGCGCAGGCGCAGCTCGACGTGGCTCGCGCCGCCAGCCGGGCCGCAGCGGTTCGGTTGGCGCAGGCGAGCTTGCGCGCGCCCGCGCCGGCCCGTGTCCTGGTGCGTTCGGTCGAGCCCGGGCAGATCGTGCAGCCGGGCAAGGCCTTGCTCAGCCTGGCGCTGGCCGGGCCCACCCTGCTGGTGGCGCAGGTCGACGAGCGCTTTCTTGAGCAGTTGCGCACCGGGCAGGTCGCCAGCGTGGTGGCCGATGCATTTCCCGGTCTGCGCTTTTCCGCCCGCGTTCTGCGCATCGCGCCTGCGGTCGACGCGCAGCGCGGCGCCGTGGAGGTGAAGTTCTCGCTCGCCGGCGCGCCGCCAACCTTCCTGCGCGAGGACATGACGCTGTCGGTCGAAGTGGAAACCGGTCGTCGGGACAAGGCCCTGGTCTTGCCGCAATCGGCCTTGCGGCCGCTCGCCGGTGCAGCGGCTGCGCCGGCCACTGCCGCGCCGGCCGATTCGCCTGGAAACGCGGGCGTGGACCGGCGCGAGGTGCTGGTGGTGGAGGGTGGCCGCGCTCAGCTGCGCTCCGTGCTGCTGGGTCTGCGCACATTGGGCGCGGTCGAGGTGCTGGAGGGGCTGGCCGACGGCGAGTCTGTGCTCCTGCGCGGCGGCGTGGAAGGCAGCGCCCGCCCGGGCCAGCGCGTGCGTGCCCGGTCCGTGGCCTGGGCGCCGTCTGCGGCCAATGGCGCTGGCGATCGCGCGCAGGCAGAGGACGCTGGCAGCGCCATGTCCAACGCCATGGGCCGTTGAGGCGATGGCGCTCTGGCCCGGCTTCGAACTGCGCGTGGCGCTGCGCTTTCTGCGCGAAGGGCGGATGCAGACCGTGCTCATCATCGTCGGCGTCGCCGCCGGCGTGGCGGTGATTGCCTATATCTCGGCGCTGATTTCCGGTTTGCAGAACAGCACCCTCACCAAAACCCTGGGCGCGCAGGCGCACGTCAGCGTGCGTGCGCCGGAGGACGTGGTGACGCCCGCTGCCGCGCCCGTGCCCGGCAGCCGCGTACTGACGCAAACGCAGCCCCGTGCCCAGCGCCCCCGCTCGGTCGCCAACTGGCAGGCGCTGTTGCCGCTGCTGGAAAGAATGCCCAACGTGGCGGGCGTCTCGCCCATGGTCTCGGGTGCGGGCCTGGCGCTGCGCGGCGAGGCCGTGCTGTCGATTGCGCTGATGGGCGTCGACCTGGAGCGCTACGACCGGATGATTGGCCTGCGCTCCAAGGTGGTCAGTGGCAGCGCACGACTGGAGCCCGGCGAGGCCATTGTCGGGCGCGAACTGGCGCAGGACCTGGGGGTGCGCGTGGGCGATCGCCTCACCGTGCAGACCAGCACGTCGAGCGAATCGCTGCGCGTGACCGCGCTGGTGGATCTGGGCGTGCGCGACCTGAACCGGCGCACCGTCATCGTGCCGCTGCGCGCCGCGCAGAACCTGCTGGCGCTGCCCGGCGGCGCCACCGGACTCGATTTGACGCTGCACGACGTGTGGGCGGCGCAGAGCCTGGCCGATGCGCTGCGCGCACAGTTTCCCTACAAGATCGAGAGCTGGCAGGAGAGCAACGCGCAACTCGTCTCGGCGCTCAACGCACAGTCGGTCAGCACCGGCATCATCCGCGGCGTCGTTCTTGCCGTCGTGGTGCTGGGCATCGCCAGCGTGCTGGTGGTGTCTGTCGTGCAAAAGCGCCGCGAAATCGGCATCCTGCGCGCGATGGGTGCCACGCGCGGTCAGGTACTGCGGCTCTTCTTGGTGCAGGGCGCGGTGGTGGGAGCTGTCGGCTCGTTGCTGGGCCTGCTGTTGGCTGTGGCGCTGATCTGGCTGTTCAGCAGCTTCGTGCGCGGCTCGGACGGACTGCCCTTGTTCAGCATTTCCCTTCCGCTGGCTACTGCGGTGCGTGTGGCCCTGGTGGCTACGGTGTGCGGCGTGCTCGCCGCCATCGCTCCGGCCCGCAGTGCCGCGCGGCTGGACCCGGCGCAGGCGATTCGCATCTGACGATGGCTGCAGTCGCTGCTTGCGAAGCGCTGATTGCCCTCTCGGGCATCACCAAGCGTTACAACGTCGGTCGCCCCAGCGAAGCCCAGGTCTTGCACGGCCTGGATCTGCGGGTGGAGGTCGGGGAATTCATCGCGCTGATGGGCCCCTCGGGTTCGGGAAAAAGCACGCTGCTGAATATCCTGGGCCTGCTGGAGCGGGCGACGGCCGGGGAGTACCGCTTGCAGGGCGAGGCGGTGCAGGACCTGGACGACGCCGCCCTCACCATGCGCCGGCGCCATACCTTGGGCTTTGTCTTCCAGTTCCATCATCTGCTGCCGGCGTTCTCCGCGCTGGAGAACGTGACCCTGCCTGCGTTGATGGGCGAGGGGCACGTCAGTACCAAGCAGCGCGAACGCGCGCGCAGTCTGCTCGATGCCGTGGGTTTGGCAAGCGCCATGGACAAGCGCCCTGGCGAACTCTCCGGCGGCATGCAGCAGCGCGTGGCCATTGCCCGCGCCCTGGTGCTGGACCCGCCGCTGGTGCTGGCCGACGAACCCACCGGCAACCTGGACACCGCGTCGTCGGCCGAGGTGTTTGCCCTGCTGCGCCGAATTCATGAAGAGCGCGACACCAGCTTCATTGTGGTCACGCACGACCCGCGTCTGGCGGCGCGCTGCGACCGCCTGGTGGAACTGATCGACGGCCGCATCGCGCGGGACCAGGCCATTGCCGAAGGCGAGGAACCGATCCCTTCGGCGGGATGAAGCCCTTGCCATGGGAGTCGCGCAATTGCTATGCAATAGATAGCTTTAAACGCTTATTTAATAAGCGATGAAGCCTTTTTTGCTTGAAATTTTGCATCCAGAGACTTTCAATCTGGCGCGCGTTGGCAGCGCGTGATCTCATCGCTGGCGTGGTAGCTGCCCACGGGGTTCTGCATCGGCAGGCGCTTGAATTCGCGGAGCGTCTCGGTGTCCAGGACGAGCAACGCGCCGCCCCCGTCCGCCGCGCTCACCAGCGCGTAGCGGCCATCGTGGGTCAGCGCCACCTGCGCCGGCGACTGGGTGGAAGGCAGCAGGCTGGCGGCCGGCGCCAGCGTGTGTTGGTCGATGCGCATCAGCACGCCCTGTGGTCCCGGCGCCTTCGTCGCGACGGCCCAGACATGGCGCGCGCGTTCGCGGCTGGAGAGCGAGCGCACGGGGCCGGGCGTGGCGATGGTCTGGATGGATTGCCAGCGGTCCAAGTCCAGCACGTCGATGCCGGCTGCGTCGCGCCTGGGGCTGGCAAGCACGGTGCGGTCGGCGTGCCTGAAGGGGACGGCCGCGCCCAGCTCGGGGACGCCGGCCACCGTCAGCTCCGCGATCTTGCGGCGCACGTCCAGGTTGATGACCTGCACCGTGGTCGACTTGGCGGACGCGCCCTCCTTCGGACGCTGCGCGCCCAGCAGGTTGCGGTGGCCTGGGGTGAGCGCGAGCGATTGCAGGGGCGCTTCCAGCGGTGTGCGGCGGGCATTCAAAAAGCCAGGCTTGGCGATGGCTTCCCCCATCTTGTAGTCGTGCACGAGGCCGTCGAAAATGGGTTCTGCCTGGGGGTTGTAGGAGATTTCCCAGAGTTCGGGCATATCGCGGAATGCCACGACGAAGCTCTTGCGCTGCGCTGCGTCGCAGATGGCAGAGACGGGCGAAGTCCGTTTTCCGTCCAGGCTCGCCGCAACCATGTGTTTGACAAGTTGCAGGTCGGCGTCGAGCAGCACCAGATGGTCCGGCCCGGACGTGGCCGCGATCAGGTAGCGGCCATCGGCGCTGAGCGCCAGATGGCGCAGCGAGCGGCCAGCGCGCACTTGCGCCACCGGCGTCAGGCTCCGCAAGTCGTATTGACCGATCCAGCCATCGCGTGAGCCGACGTAGGCGAAGCGCCCGTCGGCCGTGAACGAGGGCTTGCCCAGCGTGGCGGCGCGGGAAGCAAAACGGTGGACTACTTCAAAGCGATCGCCGTCCAGCAGCGACAGATGCGCTCCGTCGGCTTCGACGACCAGGAACAGCTTCGCCGGGTCTGCCTGCCAGACGGGCCCGGCTGCAAGGCCCGTGGCTAGGGGCGTCTGGACGCGCGAGGCGCGGATGTCGGCATCGCTCCAGGCGCCAGGGTGGGCGTCGGCGGCGACGGCATCGATGCTGGCGGGCTGCGAAGCCAGGACCCCCGCCTGCCCCACCAGAAGCATGCCGAATCCCAGCCATGCCAGCATGCGATGGAAGGCGGCGCATGCATGACCCCAGGCCCCATGGATATTTGCTGGGCGATTCGACATGCGCCAATAATCACGCCGGTCGAGCGATCCCCGCTTGATGCCGGTCATCGGTGAGTGCTCCGGGTTTTTGATCAAGCGCCGCATGAATGAAGAAAGAGTGAAGATGAATGGTGCGCCCGACGGTGCCACGCCGCCGAACTGGGGTCGGGTGACGCTGGTGGGCGCTGGCCCGGGAGACCCCGAACTGCTCACGCTCAAAGCGGCGCGGGTGCTTGCGAGTGCGCAACTGGTACTCTACGACCGCCTGGTGTCCGAGGCCGTGCTTGCCCACGTCGCGCCAGGCGCCGAGCGTATTTTCGTCGGCAAGCAAAGCCGCAGCCACACGCTGCCCCAGGAAGACATCATCGCACTGATGGTGCGGCTGGCGCGCCAGGGGCGCTCGCTGGTGCGCCTCAAGGGGGGCGATCCCTTCATCTTCGGCCGGGGGGGCGAAGAGGCCGAGGGCCTGGCTGCGGCCGGCATCGCCTGCGAAACCATTCCGGGCATCAGCGCGGCGCAGGGCGCGGCCGCTGCCATGGGCATTCCACTCACGCACCGAGATCATGCTGGCATGCTGGTCTTTGCCACCGGACACCTGCAGGGGGCGCAGGAAGACCGCGTGGTGCAGCTCGATTGGGATGCGCTCGCGCGGCCCGGTCAGACGGTGGTGATTTACATGGGCGTGGGGACGCTGCCGATGGTGTGCGAGCAGCTTGTCGCCCACGGCCTGCCGGAGACGACACCGGCGGCGCTCGTCGAGCGCGCCACGCTGCCCAAGCAGCGCTGCATCGTCGCAACCGTGGCCACACTGCCGGCGCTGGGCGTGCTGCACGGCGTGAAGCCGCCCGCCGTGATCATCATTGGCGAGGCGGTCGGGCGCCAGGTCGTGCCGCCCGGCGGCGCCGGCAGGGTGTCATCGGATTTCTAAATCCACCGATGACTTTGTCGGCCCAGCTTCGCCAGTACACCAGTACGCCTGTACTGTCTGCGCTTGGCCTTCGCGTACGCGATGGATAGAGAAACCGAATCAGGGCCTGCGCTGTGAAGCCTGTGCGGGTTGGGCGGACGTGTCCCCGGCGACGCCCCAGTGGTGCGACGCCACATAGGCGAGCAAAAACTCCCTGAAGCTCTGCGCCGCCGGCGACAACGTCGCGGCGCTGCGCTGGTACACCAGAAACTTGCGCAGCACCTGGGGCTCGTGCAACGGGGCGAGCCGCAGCTGGTACAGGCGCACCAGTGAGCTGGCATAGGGCAGGCACGCCGTGATCCCCAGACCGGCGCTGACCATGCTCAGCGCGGTGGTCATGAAAGTCACTTCGTTGCTGGGGTTCAGCGTGATCTCGCGCAAGGCCCCATGCAGGTCGAGCGACAGCCGCTCGGCAAACTGGCCCTGCAAGGCAATGAAAGGGTGGGCAATGGCGTCGCTCCAGCAGATGCGTGGCAGATCGGCCAGCGGGTGGTCCTTCGGGAACACCACCATGAAGGGCATTTCAAACAAGGTCTCACCCGCCATGTCGCTGCCCATGCCGCGCTCGGGGCCGATACCAAAATCGGCTTCCCCTGCAGCGACGCGCGCGAGCACGCCATCGACCGCGCAGTCCGACAGGCGCACCTGCACGCCGGGGTGCTCGCGCCGGTAGGCGGCAATCACCTCGGGCATCAGCGTGCACGCCATGAGCTGCGGCGCAGCCACGCGTACCACGCCGCGCCGCAGGGCCTTGAGGTCGTCAATGCCGCCCAGTACGCCGTCCAGGTCCTGCAGGATTTTGTCGATCAGGGGCACAAAGCCCCGGCCCGCTTCCGTCAGGCCGATGCTGCGCGTGCTGCGCTCGACCAGGCGCACGCCCAGGCTTTGCTCCAGTTCCTTGATCAGGCTGCTGAGCGCCGATTGCGTCACGTGCAGGGAGACAGCGGCCTGCGTAAAGCTCCCGGTGCGCACCAGTGCCACCAGAGCGCGCAATTGCCGCAGGCTGACATTCATTAAATTTCCTTGTGAATGCAGAAAAATAAAGCGTTTGAATCATAGATCGACATCGCCTTTAATTCAAAGCATCGCAAGGCGCAGACGTCCTGCGACCCGCCCGCAGCCGCCGTGTCCGTGCTGCAAGCCTGGCGGCCTTCCGGATGCTGGCACGAGCGCCCCGATTGGAGACAAGCGCATGAAGATCAAGAAGTTTCACCATGTGGCCTACCGCTGCATCAACGCCAAGGAAACCGTCGAGTGGTACGGCAAGTACCTGAACATGGATTTCATCCTGGCAATCGCTGAAGACGAAGTGCCTTCCACCAAGGACCCCGACCCCTACATGCACATCTTCCTGGACGCGGGCAACGGCAACATCCTGGCCTTCTTTGAACTGCCCACCAAGCCGCCCATGGACCGCGACCGCAACACCCCGACGTGGACGCAGCACCTGGCCATGGAAGTGGGCAGCATGGAAGAAATGATGCAAGCCAAGGCGCGCATGGAAGCCGACGGCATCGAAGTCATCGGCCCGACCGACCACACCATCTTCAAATCCATCTACTTCCGCGACCCCAGCGGCCACCGACTCGAGCTGGCGGTGAACACCGGAACCCCGGAAATGATGAAGCAACTCGACGAAGTCAAATGGGACATGATCAACGAGTGGGATCGCACCAAGAAGGCACCCAAGCACGCGGCCTGGATGCACGACGGCAAGGGGTTTCCCGCCGCCTGAGCGCACCGGCCCGCTGACAGGCCGTTCACCCGGCCCGCCGCGTGCGGGCTGCACCAAGGGGGAATCCATGGGAAATCGCTGGGGACGCGCCTGTGTGCGAGCGCTGGAAATCATCATCGTCGCCTGCCTGGCGGTGATGGCGGTGCTGGTGTTTGGCAACGTGGTGCTGCGATACGCGTTCGATTCGGGCATTGCGGTGTCCGAAGAGCTCTCGCGCCTGCTCTTTGTCTGGCTGATTTTTCTGGGGGCCATCCTGGCGTCGGTGCAGCGCGCGCACATCGGGTTTGACGCGCTGGTCGAGCGCCTGCCGCTCGCGGCACGCAAGGCTCTGGTGGTGCTCACCGGTGGCCTCATGCTCTGGGCCTGCGGCATGTTCCTGGTGGGGGGCTGGAAGCAGACGGAAATCAACCTTGGCAACAGCTACCCGGTGCTGGGCATTTCTTATGGCTGGCTGTACGGCGTGGCGCTTGTGTTTGGCGGTGGCATGGCACTGGCCATTGCCAACAATATCTGGCGCGCCCTGCGCGACTCCGAAGGGCCAGGGCTGACCAAAGATTTGGGCGATCGCATTCTGGAGAAGATGCCCGAGGTCTCGTCCGCTGAGAAGAAGGGAGATCCGCGGTGACCGCGTTCATCTTCCTGGCCGTGTTGCTGGCGCTGATTGCGCTGGGCATGCCGATTGCCTTCGCGCTGCTGTTCTCCGGCGTCGCCGTGATGTTCCAGATGGGGCAGTTCGACTCGCAAATCGTCGTGCAGAACGCCATTGGCGGGGCCGACAACTTCGTGCTCATGGCCGTGCCCTTCTTCATCCTGGCGGGCGAATTCATGAATGCGGGCGGGCTCTCGCGCCGCATTGTGGAAATGGCGGGCGCCTTTGTTGGCCACTTGCGCGGAGGCCTGGGCTACGTGGCGATTTTCGCCGCCATCTTGCTCGCCAGTCTCTCCGGCTCGGCGGTGGCGGATACCGCTGCGCTGGCGGCCATCCTTGTGCCCATGATGCGCCAGGCCGGCTACGACCCGGCGCGCGCCTGCGGGCTGATGGCGGCGGGCGGCATCATTGCGCCGGTCATCCCGCCGTCGATTGGTTTCCTGCTGTTCGGCGTGGTTGCCAACGTGTCCATCACCAAGTTGTTTCTCGCCGGCATCGCACCGGGCGTCATGATGGGCGGCGCGCTGGTGGTCGCCTGGTGGCTGGTGTCGCGCCGAACCAGCGCGCAGGTGTCGCCGCGCAAACCCTGGAGCGAGCGCCTCGCGCTGCTGGGCAAGGGCTTTTGGGCGCTGATGATGCCGGTCATCATCGTCGGCGGCCTGAAATTTGGCATCTTCACCCCCACCGAAGCGGCGGTGGTCGCAGCGGCGTACGCGATGTTTGTCGGCGCCGTGATTTACCGCGAACTGAGCTGGGCCTCCATCTACCACTGCCTGCTGGTGACGGCGCGCACCACGGCCGTGGTGCTGCTGCTGGCCAGCCTGGCCATGGTGGCGTCTTACATGATCACGATTGCCGATGTGCCGGGCCAGGTGGGCGGCTGGCTCAGTGGCCTGGGCGAGCACCCGCTGGCACTGACCGCCGCGATGATGCTGGTGATTTTCCTCGCCGGCATGGTGCTGGACTTCATCCCCATCGTGCTGATCTTCACGCCGGTATTCCTGCCCATTGCGCAGCAGGCGGGCATCGACCCGGTGTACTTCGGCGTCATCTTCATCATCAACTGCTCGCTCGGCATGATTACGCCGCCCGTGGGTGTGGTGCTGAACGTGGTCAGTTCGATTGGCAAGGTGACGCTGGCCCAGGCGGCACGCGGGATCATGCCATTCCTGCTGGCCGAACTGGCGGTGCTGATTGCGCTGGTGCTGTGGCCCGCCTTGGTGATGGTGCCGGCCGGCTGGTGGCGCTAACGCCCGATTCTTACTTTTTCAACCCAGGAGACAAACCCATGAAAGCTCTTTCCAAACTGATGGCCCTGGCAATTGCCGGAAGCTTTGCGGTGGCGGCCCCGCTGACGGCCGTG
>JAMLIT010000051.1 GCA_023954035.1 Burkholderiaceae bacterium
AGCACCTGCCGCCGTTGCGGCCGCACCGCAGTGGAGCGTGGACGCGCCCGGCGCCACCCAGTACCTGCGCGACCTGATGGCCACGCTGGAGCGCCCGCAAGACGCCCAGCGGGCGCACGACCTGCTGCGCAAGATGGACGTGAAGGGCAACCTGCTGGCGCCGGGCTTGCGCCTGGGGCGCGAATACCCGCAGCTCAAGGTGACGGCGGTCGCCCTGTCCGAGTCGCCGCGCCCGAGCGCGCTCGATCTGCGCGGCACCGTGCTGGTGACGGCCAGCAACCCGCAAACGGCGGCCAGCACCTCGGTGCGCTACCGGGTGGCGGCGCACTTTGTCGGCATGCCCGAAGGCACGGCCATGTCGCGGCTGGAACTGGTGGAGACCGAATGACGGGCAAGGGCCTGGCGCGCGCCGCGTGGATCGGCCTGTGGCTGGCGCTTTTTCTTGCGCTGTGGGTGTGGGCCTGGCCAAAGCAGATCGAGCGCGGCTGCTGGCTGGCCGAATGGCCGTTTGAGCAAGGCTGCAGCGACTACGTCTCGGGCAAGCTGGAAACCACGACCCCCACGCAGCAGGTGCAGCACCTGGAGCGCAACATTGGCGACGGCTTTGCCTACCTCGGGCTGGCGCGCAACCTGGCGGCGCAGGACGACAGCCTGGCCGCGCCGCTGCTGCCCTGGCTGCAAAAGCTGATTCCGCACGACAACCGTTCCCTCGCGTTGCAGGCCGATGCCAGTCTGCGCGCGCAGGACTGGGCGGCGGCGGCGCGGCAGTTGGCGCTGCTGGTGGAGCGCGGCGTACCCAGCGCGCGTGCGCCCCTGGTAACACTGATGCTGGAGCCCAGCACGCAGGATGCGGTGCGCGCGCAACTGACGGCGCAGTCGCGCTGGCTTGACCCGACGCTGGCCTCGCTGGGCGCGCAGGTGCCCGTGGAGCTGCTCCAGCCTTTTGTGAACGAGGGCTGGAAACTGGGCGTGGTGCGCCTGCCGACCGCCCTGGGCCAGGTGGAGCGGCTCAAGCAAGCGGGCTACTGGCTTGATGCCTATGCGTTGTGGGTGGCGGTACTGGGCCAGGTGCAGGACGGTTTGTACAACCCCGGTTTTGACCGCCGGGCCAGTCAGCGCGGTTTTGACTGGTCCTGGCCGCAGCAGCGCGCCGGCAAGGTGGGCGTGCAGCTGGCACAGGTGTCCGCAGCGCCCCGCGCGGGCAGCATGCTGCAGGTGGAAATGACCGGCCGCGGCGCCCTGCCCCAGCCCATGGCGAGCCAGCCGCTGGTGCTGCTGGGCAGCCACTACCGCTTCACCGGGCGCTACATGAGCGACCGCCTGCGCACCCGCGAAGGTCTGGTGTGGGCGCTGCGCTGCGCAGCCGGCGGGGAGCGTTTTGCGCAGACCGAAGCGCTGGTGGAAACGCAGAAGCAATGGCAGTCGTTTGACCTCGAGTTCGACATGCCGGCCGAGTGCGAAGGCGCGGCCCGCCTGCAGCTCGAAGCTACGGCCGCCTGGGAGGCGCGAGCAGGAATGGCCGGAGTGATGTATTTTGACGACTTCGAGCTGCACCAACGCGCGGCCGAGTCTGTTCAATGATCGACCTGCATTCCCACCTTCTGCCCGGCATTGACGACGGCGCGCGCTCGCTGGAAATGTCACTGGAGATGGCGCGGCAGGCCGTAGACGCGGGCACCACCATCATGGCGTGCACGCCGCATATCTACCCCGGCCTGTACATGAACGACAGCGCGGGCATTGCCGGGCACATCGTGAAGCTGCAGGCCGAACTCGATGCCCATGGCATTGCGCTCAAGCTCACACGCGGGGCCGACGCGCACCTGGTGCCCGAATTGCTCGAAGGCCTGCAGAGCCGGCGCGTGCCCACGCTGCACAACTCGCGCTACTTTCTGCTCGAGCCCTCGCACCACGTGGCGCCGCCGCATTTTGAGGAGTCGGTGTTTCAGATCATGGCGGCGGGCTTCGTGCCGCTGGTGACCCACCCCGAGCGCCTGACCTGGATTGAAGACCATTACGACACCTTCGTGCGCCTGGCCGAGCGCGGCGCGTGGATGCAGATCACGGCGGGCGCAATCACCGGGCGCTTTGGCAAGCGCGCGCGCTACTGGAGCGACCGCTTCCTGGACGATGGCCTGGTGGCCGTGGTGGCCAGCGACGCACACAACACCAAGGCCCGCAACCCGCGCATGGACGAAGCCGTGGCGCGGCTGGTGGAGTGCATGGGCAAGGACGAAGCACGCCGCATGGTGCTGGGCCGCCCGCAGGCCGTGCTGGACAACCTGGAGCCCGGTGCGGTGCCTGCAGTGCCCGGCCTGGTCAGCGGCAAGGCCAGGTCCGCCAGCAAGCCGTGGTATCGGCGCTTGTTTGGCCGGTGAGGGAGAAGCGCCTGCGCGCGCATTGGGGCGCTGCGCAGGCATTGGGGTCGGCACAGGCATTGGGGGCGCGGCGCAGGCATTGGGGGCGCAGTGCAACTGTCGGATCACGATTTCGTGAAGCGAAACTCGTGCTCCGACCCCAATCCCGGATCTCAATCCCCCGATCCGGACCTCGATCCCAGGCCCTCATCGCCGACTCCCCGTCGCTTACCCATTCCCGGCCAATCGCAAAGGGCGGGAGCCGGGTCTCGCCCCGGCGGGCGAGCATCTTTTCTTTGCGTCACCACCGGATCGCCGGCCGAAGAAAAGATGCCAAAAGAAAGGCGACCCTGCTGTCCGTGACCCCGTGCTGCGCACGGGGCAACCTGCGATGCTCGCGCCGGGCGGGGTCTCGCTGAACTCGCGCTGCGCGCTCAAACAGACGCGAGCCCTGATCCGCCCGCCGCTGCGCTTCTCGGCACGGCCAAAAGGGCTTCGAACGCCCGAAATGCAACAGCCCACGGGCCAACGCTGCGCTCGGCCTCGAAACGGGAAACTGTCCTGGCGGGCATTGGGGACGGATTCAGCAGAGTGCAGGCATTGGGGTCGGATCACGATTTCGTGAAGCGAAACTCGTGCTCCGACCCCGATCCCGGCATGGAGGGCAACGCCCCGGGGCACATCCCCAGAAAAATCACCGCCCGCCAGTGCGCCTACCCACGGCCGCCTGCTATGAATTTTGCGTTCCGGCGTATAGTGTCCGGTTCGCCGATGAAACATCTTTTGAACCTTTTGGCCGCCGTGGCCTTGCTTGTGTGGGGCACCCAACTGGTGCGCACAGGCATTCTGCGCGTGTTCGGGGCCAGCCTGCGGCAGATGATTGCCCACAGTGTGCGCACGCCGCTGACCGCCGCCATGTCGGGTATGGGTGTCACGGCGCTGGTGCAATCGAGCACCGCCACGGCGTTGATTGTTTCGTCGTTTGTGGGCCAGGGTTTGATGGGGCTGTCGGCTGCGCTGGCGGTGATGCTCGGGGCCGACCTGGGCACCAGCATCATGGCGGTGCTGTTCTCGCTGGACCTTTCGTGGCTCTCGCCGCTGTTCATTTTTGTGGGCGTGGTGCTGTATGTCTCGCGCCAGGACACCACGGCCGGGCGCATCGGCCGCGTGCTCATCGGCCTGGGGCTGATGCTGCTGGCGCTGCGCCTGATCAACGAAGCCGCGCGCGAGCTGACCCAATCCGAGGCGGTACGCACCTTGCTGGGCGCGCTCACCAGCGACCTGATGCTGGAGATCACGACCGGCGCCATTCTTTCCATCGTGTCGTACTCCAGTCTGGCGACGGTGCTGCTCACCGCGACACTGGTGGGATCGGGCGGCGTGCCCGTGGCCGTGGGCCTGGGGCTGGTGGTGGGCGCCAACCTGGGCAGCGGTTTGCTGGCGGTGATCACGACGATGCGGTCGAGCGTGGAGACACGCCAGGTGCCGCTGGGCAATCTGTTCTTCAAGATTCTGGGCGTGCTCATCATGGCGCCCCTGGTGGGCCCCTGGCTGCGCTACGTGCGGCCCTACGTTCCGGACGACGCCACGCTGGTGGTGTTGTTCCACCTGGCGTTCAACGCGGTGATGGCCCTGGTCTGCATCGGGTTCACGCAGCCGATTGCCGGCCTGGTGGAGCGCCTGATGCCGCGCGAGCAGGCCAACCCGACGGACACGCGCCCGCGCCACCTGGACAGTTCGGCCCTGGCGACACCGTCGCTGGCGATCTCCTGCGCCGCGCGCGAGGCGCTGCACCAGGCCGACGTGGTGGAGACCATGCTGCAGGGCATCCACACCGTGATCCGCACCGCCGACCTGAAGCTCTCGCAAGACCTGCGCAAGCTCGACGACACGGTCGACAGCCTGTACTCGGACATCAAGTACTACATGACGAAGATTTCGCGCGAGGCGCTGGACGAAAAGGAGGGGCGGCGCTGGACGGACATCATGGGCTTTACGATCAACATGGAGCAGGTGGGCGACATCATCGAGCGCGTGCTGATCGACATCGAGGACAAGAAGATCAAGCGCGGGCTGAAGTTTTCCGAAGCCGGCATGGAGGAAATCAACGACCTGCACGCGCGCCTGATCGACAACCTGCGGCTGGCGATGAGTGTCTTTTTGAACGACAACGTGCGCGACGCCAAGCGGCTGCTGGAGGAGAAAACGCGGTTTCGTGAACTCGAGCGCGATTACGCCGCCGCGCACCTGGTGCGCCTGCAGGACCGCTCGGTGGCCAGCATGGAAACCAGCTCGCTGCACATCGACCTGATCAGCGACTTCAAGCGCATCAACTCGCTGCTGTGCTCGGTGGCCTATCCAATCCTGGAGCAGAACAACGCGCTGGCACCGAGCCGGCTGCGCAGCAGCAGCGGCAGCAAGACGGCATAGCCGCGCCACGGGCGATGGGCGTCGAACGCCGGGGCGCGCCGGCTGTCGACCACCCGGCGGAGGGCGCTCAGCGCCGGCGCACGATGCGCACGTTCTGGCCCGCGTCCCGGTCCGCGGCAGATGCGGGCGCGCAACCGCCGCAGCTGTCGCAGGACGACGCGCAGGACGGCGACTTGCCCAGTCCGGGCCGGATGGCACCCAGCCGGCGGCGCAGGGGCGCAGGCATCCAGTACCACAAGGCATAGCACAGAGCGGCCAGAACGACGGCTGCAACGCCGATTTCCTGCATGGCTCAGCCTCCAAGCGCCAGGGCGACGCGGTAGGTGACGAAACTGGCCGCATAGGCCAGCGCAAAGAGATACACCAGCATGACGAGCGCCAGTCGCGACGACCCGGTCTCGCGCCGTACCGTGGCCAGGGTCGAGATGCACTGCGGCGCAAAAATGAACCACACCAGGAGCGAGAGGGCGGTAGCCAGCGACCACTGCTGCGCGATCAGCGCGCCCAGCGCGGCGCTGTCGTCGCCGGAGGCCGAGAGCGCGTACACCGTGCCCAGCGAGCTGACCACCACCTCGCGCGCCGCCATGCCGGGCACCAGGGCCACGGCAATCTGCCAGGTGAAACCGATGGGCGCAAAAACCACTTCCAGCGCCGAACCCATGCGGCCCACCAGGCTGTAGGCAATGGCTGGCCCCTCGCTTCCGGCAGGCGGCGCCGGATAGGTGGAGAGAAACCACAGCAGCACGGTGAGCGAAAGAATGATGCCGCCGACGCGGCGCAGAAAGATCCTGGCGCGTTCAAGCAAGCCCACCGCCAGACTGCGCGCGCTGGGCCAGCGGTAGGCCGGCAGTTCCATGATGAGTGGCGTGGGCCGCACCTTGCCGCGCCAGAGCTTGAGCACCGCGGCCACGCCCATGGCGCTGGCAATGCCGCCCACATACAGCGCAAACATCACCAGGCCCTGGAGATTGAACAGCCCGGCCACGGTTTGTGAGGGGATGAAAGCGGCAATCAGCAGCGCGTACACCGGCAGGCGCGCCGAGCAGGTCATGAGCGGCGCAATCATGATGGTGACCAGGCGCTCGCGCCAGTGCGTGATGGTGCGCGTCGCCATGATGCCGGGCACGGCGCAGGCAAAACTCGAGAGCAGCGGAATGAACGAGCGGCCCGACAGGCCCACGGTGCCCATGAGCCGGTCGAGCAGGAAAGCCGCGCGCGGCAGATAGCCGGAGTCTTCAAGCGCCAGGATGAAGAAAAACAGAATCAGGATTTGCGGCAAGAACACCAGCACGCCGCCGACGCCGGCAATGATGCCGTCCACCAGCAGGCTGCGCAGCGGCCCTTCGGCCATGTGCGCCGACACCCACTGGCCGATGCCATCGACGGCGCCATTGATCGCGTCCATGGGCACCTGGGCCCAGCTGAACACCGCCTGGAACATGAGAAACATGGTGGCGGCCAGCAGCACCATGCCCCACACCGGGTGCAAGACCACGCGGTCGATCGCGTCGTCGCGCCGCAGCAGGCCTTCGGGCTCCTGCACCGCCAGGCGCAGGATGCGCTGCACCTCGACCTGCGTCTGCAGCACCTGCTCCAGGCCGTGCGGCTGCCAGGGCAGGGGCCTGAGTTCGGCGACCGGGCTCCAGCCATCGAGAAAACGCAGCAGCTCGGCCGCCCCGCCCTTCTGGATGCCTACGGTTTCCACCACCGGCATGCCCAGTTCGGTCTGCAACGCTTCGCGGTCGATGTGAATGCCGGCGCGGCGCGCCGCGTCGCTCATGTTGAGCGCCAGCACCATGGGCAGGCCCATGGCCCGCGTCTCCAGCACCATGCGCAGGCCCAGTTGCAGCTTGGTGGCGTCGACCACGCACACCAGCAGGTGCGGCGAGGCTTCGCCCGCGCGCTGGCCGGTAACGACGTCGCGCGTGACGGCTTCGTCGGCGCTGAGCGCATTGAGGCTGTAGGCGCCCGGCAGGTCGAGCACGCGCAAACGCTTGCCCGAAGGGGTGACCAGCACGCCTTCCTTGCGATCGACCGTGACACCGGCGTAGTTGGCCACCTTCTGGCGGCTGCCGGTGAGCAGATTGAACAGCGCGGTCTTGCCGCTGTTGGGGTGGCCCAGCAAGGCCAGCTGGTCGGCCGCCAGAGCAGGCGACGCGCCGGAAGTGGACATCGAGGCCGTCATTGCCAAGCCTTCACTGCGCGGCCGGCGGCAGCGGCATGGCGCCCACGCGCACCAGCGCGGCCTCGCGCCGGCGCAGGGCAAAGGTGCTGCGCCCCACGCGCACGGCCAGCGGATCGCCGCCGCCCGCGGCGCGGGCCACGACGCTGACGCGCTGGCCCGGCAAGAAGCCGATTTCCACCAGCCGCAGCAGCAGCTCGCGGTCGTCCTGGGGCGCATCCATGCAGAGCCCGTGCACCCACGCTTCGGCGCGCAGCGGCAGCTCGGCCAGACTGCGTTCTACAGCGGCGCGGGTCGCCGTGGGGTGGGGAGGCATCTGGGTCACGTTGGGTGCTCGAGAAACGCAATAGGAATGGTTCTCATTTTACAAGTTCCCCGAATCGCAGGGGCTTTTTTGTGCCCTGCCCTGGCCTGCGATTGCGCAATGCTTGCGTTGGCGCAAATCCAGACACGGGAAAATTTTGGATCAAATAGGGCTCCAGCGCTCTTCTGTATTGCGTTGTAAGCTATTTATTTGATAGTACCGGTCGCGACGGCGCATCCGGCGCTGGTGTAGTGTTGCGCTTTCTTTCGCATGTCCGACTCCCCTTTGCCCTCTTCGCCACCCGCAGCCGGCCCACCCGCCGCGGCGCTGGCCGGGCGCTGGGTGATGCTGCTGGCGCTGATCGCGGGTTTTTCGCTCAGCCAGGCGTTTCGCACGGTCACCGCCATCATGGCCACCGGGCTGCAGGGCGAGTTTGCTTTGTCGCCGCAGCAATTGGGCTTGTTCGCCGGTGCATTTGCCTTTGCCTTTGGCGGCATGCAGATGTTCATGGGCATTGGCATCGACTTGTTCGGTCTGCGGCGCACGGTGCTGGTGGCGTCGCCGCTGACCATTGCAGGCGCGCTGCTGTCGGCGCTGGCGCCGGGCTATGGCGCGGTGCTGCTGGGCCAAGTGCTCATCGGCCTGGGCTGCGCGCCGGCATTTCTGGTGTGCACCGTGTTTGTTGCGCGCTATTTCGAGCCACGGCGCTTTGCCTTCGTGTCCGGCCTGGCCATGGGGCTGGGTGGTCTGGGCATGCTGTTCACCGGAACGCCGCTGGCGTGGCTGGTGGCCCAGTGGTCCTGGCGCGCGGGGTTCCTGGTGCTGGCGGTGCTGGCCCTGCTGGCCTGGCTGCTGATTGCCTGGCTGGTGCGCGAACCGGCGGCGGCCGGTCACGGCGCGCCGCCAGGCGAATCGGTGGTGGCGGCAGTGCGCAGCTATGGCGCGCTGTTCCTGCTGCCGCACACGCTGGGCATTTTGCTGCTGTCGCTGGTGACCTACGCGGGCTTTTTGACGCTGCGCGGCCTGTGGCTGGGGCCGCTGCTGATCGAGCGCCACCACTTCAGCCTGGTGGCCAGCGGCAACGTGGCGCTCATCGTGTCGCTGATTTCGCTGGTGGGCCCGGCCCTGTTCGGCCGCGCCGACCCCGGGCCGCAGCGGCGGCGCGGCTGGATTCTGGGCGTCACGCTGGTGGTTGCCGCACTGTTCACCGCCATGGCCCTGGTGCAAAGCCGCTGGGTGGACGTGGGCGGCGCGCTGCTGGTGGGTTTTTTGTCGGGCTACATCGTGCTGCAGTACGCGGACGTGCGCTCGGCCTACCCCCCGGCGCTGACCGGCCGGGCGATGGCCGTGTTCACGATGGCAATGTTTCTGGGCGTGGCGCTGGCGCAGTGGCTGACCGGTGCGGCGGCCGCGCTGGCGCTGGCGCACGGCGTGGAGCCCTACCGGGCGGTGTTTGGCCTGCTGGCAGCGCTTCTGGCGGCCGGGGCGCTGGCCTTCTGGGTGCTGCCGGCGCCGCCAGGCACGGCCACCGTGCCGGGCGGGGTCGGCTGACCCCTCAGTGCCATCCGGCGCCGTAGAGCCAGGGCAGGTCCAGAAGGCGCGGGCCCCACCAACGCAGCGCGGTATCGCGTCCCCAGCGCAGGGCTCCGGTGGCGTGAAAGATGGCGCCGTTGCGCGCCGAACGCGCCTGCACGCGCGCGTTGCGCTGCCAGCGGTTGAGGGCGTAGCGGCGCAGGCGCAGCGAAAGTTCGAGGTCCTGCATGGCCAGTGCGCGCTGCAGTTCCCACGCATCCTCGATGGCCATGCCTGCGCCCTGGGCCAGGTAGGGCCGCATGGGATGGGCGGCGTCGCCCAGCAGCGCCACCTGCCCGCGCGCCATGTCGGCCGGGCCGCGCAGCGGCGCGCGGTCGCACAGCGGCCACAGGCGCCACTGGCCCCGGCTGTGGGCGACGGCGCCGACGGCGTCCTGCAGGGCGCTGCAGGTTCCCTCCAGCGCGCCATGCAGGTCAGCGGCCTGGGCGCTGTGGTCCCAGTTCTGCAGGTCGGCGGGCGCCGTGCCGTGCACGATGACGACCAGGTTCTGCATCTCGCCCCGGCGCACCGGGTATTGCACGGCGTGCAGCTTCGGTCCCAGCCAGGCCGTGACCTGTGCGGTGCGCAGGCGCCGCGGCAAGCCGCCCTGGCGCACCAGGGCGCGGTAGGCCAGGTGGCCGCAAAAGCGGGGCGGCCCGTCGGCCAGCAGTTGCTGGCGCACGGTGCTCCACAAACCGTCGGCGCCCAGCAGGGCGTCGCCTTCGATCTCGCGGCCGCGCGTGGTGCGGATTTGCACAAAGCCTTCGCGCTCGGAGAAACGCTCGATGGCGCAGCCGCTGTGCAAATGCACCCGCGGCTGGCCGCCCAGAGCCTGCAGCAGCACGCCATGCAGGTCGGCGCGGTGTACGGTGGCGTAGGCCGCGCCGTAGCGGGCCACGGCGCTGGCGCCCAGGGGCAGCTCGGCCAGGGTGTTGCCGTGCACGGCGCTGCGCACCTGCAGCTTGTCCGGAAAGGCCGCAACCGCCTGCAGGGGCTTTTGCAGGCCCCAGGCCTGCAGGCAGCGCACGCTGTTGGGGCCGAGCTGGATGCCGGCGCCGACTTCGCTGAACGCGGCGGCGCGTTCGTAGAGGCGAACGTCCCAGCCGGCGTGCGCCGAGGCCAGCGCCGCCGCCAGGCCGCCAATGCCGCCGCCGGCAATGAGAATCTGCTCGCTCATGCCAGCCAGCACGGCCTTTCAGACTTCGAGCAACTGCCCAAGGACGAAGGGCAGGATGCCGCCGGCCTGGTAGTAGTCGATCTCTATGGGCGTGTCGATGCGCAGCGTCACCAGGAGTTCGTCGCGCGTGCCGTCGGCCCGGTGGATCACCAGGCGCGTGTCGCTGCGCGGCGTGAGCGCCGGATCGGGCAGAACGTCGATGCGCTCATTGCCTGTGAGCCCGAGCGACTGCCAGGAATCGCTGCCCTGGAACTGCAAGGGCAGCACGCCCATGCCCACGAGGTTCGAGCGGTGGATGCGCTCGAAGCTCCTGGCCACCACGGCCTTGATGCCCAGGAGCTGCGTGCCCTTGGCCGCCCAGTCGCGGCTGGAGCCCGTGCCGTATTCCTCGCCGGCAAAGACCACCGTGGGCGTGTCCTCGGCCAGGTACTGCATGGCGGCGTCGAAGATGAACATCTTGGAGCCCTGCAGCGGGCCGTCGTTCTGGTAGAGCGTGATGCCGCCCTCCTCGCGCGAGCCATCGGCCGTGGGCGGCACCATCAGGTTCTTGATGCGCACGTTGGCAAAGGTGCCGCGCATCATCACGTCGTGGTTGCCGCGGCGCGAGCCGTAGCTGTTGAAGTCCTGCTTCATCACGCCGTGCTGCAGCAGCCACTGGCCGGCGGCCGAGCTTTCCTTGATGGAGCCGGCCGGCGAGATGTGGTCGGTGGTGATGGAGTCGCCAAACAGCGCCATGATGCGTGCGCCCAGCACGTTGGGCAATTTGGGCTCATTTTGGCCGCTAGCGCTTGTTGCGCCTGATTTGTTTGCTCCGTTTTTTGCTATGAAATCAAAGAAAAACGGGGGCTCGGCAATGTAGGTGCTCTTGGGCCAGCCATACGTCATGCCCGTGCCGCCGTTGATGCGCTCCCAGAGCTTGCCCGGCTCGCTGGCGATGCGGGCATAGTTTTCGCGGAAGGCCTTGCCCTTCATGGCGTACTTCATCAGCGCCTGGACCTCGTCGCTGGTCGGCCAGATATCGCCCAGGTACACGTCGCGCCCGCCCTTGCCCTTGCCGACGGGCTCGGTCATCAGGTCGGTCAGCACGGTGCCGGCAATGGCGTAGGCCACCACCAGGGGCGGGCTGGCGAGGAAGTTGGCCTTGATGTTGGGATGGATGCGGGCCTCGAAATTGCGGTTGCCCGAAAGCACGGCGGCGCAGACCAGGTCGTTGTTGGTGATGACTTCGTTGATCTCGGAGGTGAGGTCGCCCGAGTTGCCGATGCAGGTGGTGCAGCCGTAGCCCACCACGTCAAAGCCCAGCTTTTGCAGGTAGGGCAGCAGCCCGGTTTCGGTGAGGTATTCGGTGACGATGCGCGAGCCCGGCGCCAGCGAGGTCTTGATGTGCGGCTTGACCCTGAGCCCCGCCTCCACCGCCTTTTTGGCCAGCAGGCCTGCGGCCAGCAGCACGCTGGGGTTGGAGGTGTTGGTGCAACTGGTGATGGCGGCAATCAGCACATCGCCGTTGCCGATGGAGATCGCGCTGCCCCGCGGCGCCGGCGTGTGGCCTTCGACGTGCGCCGCCGGCCGCAGGGGTTTGTTGGACTTCATTTCCTCCAGGAAACGCGGCGCGCCTTCGGGGATGTGCTTGTCGCGCGGGATGGGCTCGCCGCCGACTTCCTCGCCCGCGCGGAAATGAAAGCGCGTGTGCAGCAGTTCGGCGGGCCGGTTGAAGCCCGCTTGCGCGTTGGGCTTGCTGAACAGGTCGACGAACTGCTCGCAGACCCGGCCCAGTTCGATGCGGTCTTGCGGACGCTTGGGGCCCGCCAGGCTGGGCGTGACGCTGCCCAGGTCCAGCCGCACCACCTGCGAGTAGTCGATCTGCCCGGCCAGAGGCACGCCGAACAGGCCCTGGGCGCGGAAATAGGCCTCAAAGGCCTCGATTTCCGCCTTGCTGCGACCGGTGCCGCGGAAATATTCGATGGTTTTCTCGTCCACCGGGAAAAATCCCATGGTGGCGCCGTATTCGGGCGACATGTTGCCCAGGGTGGCGCGGTCGGGGACGGAGAGCGAGCGCGTGCCTTCGCCAAAGAATTCCACGAACTTACCCACGACCTTGTGGCTGCGCAGCAGCTCGGTCACGGTGAGGACCAGGTCGGTCGCCGTGACGCCTTCGCGCAAGCGGCCCGTCAGTTCCACGCCGACCACGTCGGGCGTGAGCATGTAGAGCGGCTGGCCCAGCATGGCGGCTTCGGCCTCAATGCCGCCCACGCCCCAGCCGACGACGCCAATGCCGTTGATCATGGTCGTATGGCTGTCGGTGCCGACGAGGGTGTCGGGGTAATACACGCCGTCCTTGTTCTTGTGCACGCCCCGCGCCAGATACTCCAGATTGACCTGGTGCACGATGCCAAAGCCCGGCGGCACCACGCCCAGGGTGTCAAAGGCCTGCATGCCCCATTTCATGAATTCATAGCGCTCGCGGTTGCGCTGGAATTCCAGCTTCATATTCAGGTCGAGCGCGCTTTTCTTTCCGTAGTAATCGACCATGATGGAGTGGTCGACCACCAGATCCACGGGCACCAGGGGTTCGATCTTGCGCGGGCTTTTGCCGCATTGCACGGCCGCGCTGCGCATGGCGGCCAAATCGACGAGCAGCGGCACGCCGGTGAAATCCTGCAGGACCACGCGCGAGACGACAAAGGGAATTTCCTCGGTGCGCGGCGCCTGCGGCGCCCATTGCGCCAACTCGGCCACATGCTCGGGGCAGACCTTGCGGCCATCGCAATTGCGCAGCACCGATTCAAGCACGATTCGGATCGACACCGGCAGGCGCTTGATTCCCGGATACTGCCGCGCCAGTGCAGGCAGCGAATAGAACTGCCCTTCCTTTCCCGACGCGGTCTTGAATCGCTTGAGCGTGGACGCAAAAGCATGTCGGCTGGGGCGTGGGGTTCTGGCCATGGAAACTCTCCTGTGTGAAGCGGCAACCCATGCATTCTGGCAGCCTGCGGCGCACGCGGGGAAAACGCCGACGCTGGACCGTTTGCGCCAAAGGGATTCGCGAGGCGCAGCGCGGCGGTACGACGCAGCGGGCGGCACAAGGCAATCGGGCCTTCCCAATGCAAAAAGTCCGCCGCAGCGGACTTTTCGATAGGCACGCCGCAGGGCGTGGGAGGTAAATCAGATGGCGAACTGCTCGCGATCCTGGTTTTGAATCCAGCGCGGAGGTTTTCCCCGGCCCGTCCAGGTTTGGCCAGTGGCCGGATTGCGGTATTTGGGTGCCACTTTGGAGCCACTGGTGGAACTGCGCCCACGGCTGCTGGGAAATACGTCCTGCGGCGTCAAACCAAATTCCGCTATCAATGAACGCACTTGGGTAACGGCGCCCGCCATCTCTTGTTGGCGCGCCTGACTGATTTGCTGGTCGAGCGCTTCGCGTTGCTTAATGAGTTCTTTGTAGCTTTGCATGGTTTTGATATGGGTGGGTTGAGGGAACGCCCATTATAGAAAAAGAATTTCCCTGCGCGCGCAAGAAACAAAGATATTTCATTCGATTGCATGCGGGACCCCACTGCACCAGATTAGTGCATCCCTGGCTATTGCGCCTCTTGCCTCTCGGTATCGGGCGCGCGCAGCGCCTTGACGCGATCGATGCGCCGCCCCTCAAGTGCCAGAACCTCGAATACCCAGCCCGCGCAGGCTATTTGGGCGCCCACGTCGGGCAAACTCCCCCATTCGGCCATCAATAATCCCGCAACGGTGTTATAACGGCCGCGCTCTTCGTCTGGCAACTCGGCAATATCGAGCCGGGCCTTTAATTCTTCAATCGGCATCTGGCCTTCCAGCAGCCAACTGCCATCGGCCTGCTCCACCGCCCAGGCATCCATAGGGGCGTCGGGTTGCAGCTCGCCGGTAATCGCTTCGAGCAGATCGCGCGGCGTCATGATTCCCTGTACCACGCCATATTCATCGACCACGAATATGAGGCGGGCGCGCCGGGCGCGAAACTGCTCGAGCAATTCCATTCCAGTCAGGGTTTCAGGCAAATAGGCCGCCGGTTCCACGTATTCACCGATCTGCCCCGGCGCCTGCCATCCCAATTCGAGCAAACGCGCAATACTGACCATGCCGACCACGTCGTCCAGCGAACCCCGGCACACCGGGTACCAGGAATGCGCGCCCTTTTCGCCCGCTGCGCTCGCCTGCTGCAATGCCTCGGCCACGGTGTGGCTGGCCTCAAGCCACTGCACCTCGCTGCGTGGCACCATCAGCGAGGTGAGGGTGCGGTCGTCCAGACGAAAGACGTTCTGCACCATCTGGTGTTCGTGGTGCTCGATCACGCCGGCGTCGCGGCCCTCGGCCAGGCTGGCGCTGATTTCCTCTTCCGTGACCGCCCGGCCGGCGTCGTTGTCCACGCGCAGCACTTTGAGCACGCCCTGGGTGGAGAGCGAGAGCAGCCGCACGAAGGGGCGGGCGACGCGCGCCACCCAGGTCATGGGGCGGGCCATCAGGCGCGAGACGGCCTCGGGGTAGAGCTGGCCAATGCGCTTGGGCACCAGCTCGCCGAAAACAATGGTGATGAAGGTGATGATGGTGACGACCAGGGCCGTGGCCGTGACGCTGGCGGCGGCCTCGGGCAGGCCCCAGTGCACCAGCGAGCGTCCCAGCGACTCGCTGAACGCCGCTTCGCCCAGAATGCCGTTGATCATGCCGATGGACGTGATGCCCACCTGCACGGAGGACAGAAACTGCGTGGGGTCTTCGAGCAGCGCAAGCGCCGCCTGGGCCGACTTGTCGCCTGCCTGGGCCATGGCGGCGAGCTTGGACTTGCGGCTCGATGCAAGTGCCAGTTCCGACATGGCGAATGCGCCGTTGAGCAGCGTCAACAGCGCGATGAGCAGAAAATTCATGGAACCGACCGAGGCAAGGACACGATGGCACTTTACTGTATAGGCGACGTTCAGGGTTGCGACCAGGCGCTGGAGCGCCTGCTCGCGCAGATCGACTTCTCGCCCAGCCGCGACACTGCACTGCTGCTGGGCGATCTGGTCAACCGCGGCCCGGCATCGCTTTGCGTGCTGCGCCGCTGCAAGGCGGCCGATGGCGCCTTGCTGAGCCTGCTGGGCAACCACGATCTGCACCTGCTGGCGGTGGCCGCGGGCGCGCGGGCGCCTTCGCGGCGCGACACGCTGGCCGAGGTGCTGGCAGCGCCCGACCGCCACACACTGCTGGCCTGGCTGCGCGAGCAGCCCCTGGCGCGCAGCCACAGCTGCGGCGGCGAGCGTTTGCTGGCCGTGCACGCCGGGGTGCTGCCCAGCTGGAGCGCCGAGCAGACGATGGCTCTGGCCGCCGAAGTTCAGGACGCCCTGCGCGGCCCCGGCCATGCGTCCTTTCTGCGCGCGATGTACGGCAACGAGCCCACGCGCTGGAGCGACGGCCTCAAGGGCTGCGAGCGCCTGCGCGCCATCGTCAATGCGCTGACGCGGATGCGTTTTTGCGCGCCCGATGGCGCGATGGACTTCTCCAGCAACGACGCGGCCAGCCAAGCGCCGCCCGGTCTCCTGCCCTGGTTTGACCTGCCAGGCCGGCGCACCGGGGGCCAGCTGCTGGCCTTTGGACATTGGTCTACGCTGGGCAAGCTCGACCGCAGCGACCTGCTCGGGCTCGACACCGGCTGCGTCTGGGGCGGCTGCCTGAGCGCCGTGCGCTTTGGCGAGCACCTTGCACAGCGCGAATGGCTGCAGGTCGCCTGTCCTCAGGCCCAGGCGCCTGGTAAATAGCTATAAACATAATAGCTGTCAACGCTTTAGGAATAAGCGCTAGCAGCCGATTTGACGCGGAATTTCAGTTTTCGCGGACCGGTTCGGGCGCCGCAGGCGCCTTGAACAGTGCGGCGACCTTGCGGCGAGGCTTGATGTTGGGCGAGGTGCTGCTGCGCACGGGGCGTGCCGCCGCTTCCCAGCCAGGCGCCGGCGCTTGCGCGGAGGCTTCGTAGGGTTTGTCGAAAAACGGGTCGCGCGAGACCGGCGCCGGCCGGAACCCGCCGCGAGAGCGCCCGGCCCGCTCGCCGTGCCCGGCGCGCGGTGCACTGGCGCGCTCTTCGGCCTCGTGCCAGACGCGCCGGCCGTCGTTGAAGCGCCCCTGGGGTCGCTCGCTGTCGTATTCGATGGCCTCGATCTCGATCCTGGTCTTGAGCAGTTTTTCAATGTCGGCCACCAGGCGCGCGTCGCTGCCCGAGACCAGAGTGACGGCCAGGCCCGATGCCCCTGCGCGGCCGGTGCGGCCGATGCGGTGCACATAGTCTTCGGCGTTGAACGGCACGTCGAAGTTGAAGACGGCCGGCACGTCCTTGATGTCCAGGCCGCGCGCGGCCACATCGGTGCAGACCAGCAGGTCCACGTCGCCGTTCTTGAAAGCGTCCAGGGCCTTGAGGCGCTCGTCCTGGCTTTTGTCTCCATGCAGCGCGGTGGTTTTCAACCCCTCGCGCTCCAGGCTGCGGGCCAGGCGTGCACAGCCGAGCTTGCTGTTGACGAAGATGAAGGCCTGCTTGATGCCGCGGCTCTTGAGCACCTGGTGGATGGCGCGGCGCTTGTCGTCGTCGCCCGCGCTGTAGAAATGCTGCTCGACGGTGGAAGCCGTTTCGTTCGGCCGCGCCACTTCGATGGTGACCGGGTTTTGCAGGTAGCTGCCCGCCAAGCGCTTGATCTCGGGCGAGAAGGTGGCGCTGAACAAGAGCGTGGTGCGCTGCTTGGGCAGGTAGGACAGGATACGCTGCAGGTCAGGAAGAAAGCCGATGTCGAGCATGCGGTCGGCTTCGTCGAGCACCACGTACTCGACCTGATTGAGCACCGCGTTCTTGGCTTCTATGTGGTCCAGCAGGCGGCCGGGCGTGGCGACCAGGATTTCCACGCCTTTTTTGAGTTCAAGCGTCTGCGGTTTCATATCCATGCCGCCAAACACCACGGTGCTGCGCAGCTTGGTGTACTTGGCGTACAGAGCGATCTGCTGAGCGACCTGGTCGGCGAGTTCGCGCGTGGGCAGCAGCACCAGGGCGCGTACGGGGTGGCGGGCGGGCGAGGTGGAGCTGCTCTCGTGCTTGAGCAGGCGCTGCAGAAGCGGCAAGGAGAACGCAGCCGTTTTGCCGGTACCGGTCTGGGCGGCGCCCATCACATCCTGGCCCGTGAGCACCACGGGAATGGCCTGCTCCTGGATGGGGGTCATGGACTCGTAGCCCATTTCGGCTACGGCGCGTGCCAGCGGTTCTGCCAGCGAAAGATTGGAAAAGGAACTTGTCATTGAGCCCGGTATTGTCGCATTCCGGGCAAGCGCGGGCCAGGCGGACGCTTTAGCGGCTACAGGCTCCCCGCCGAAAACGTGTCACAACGCTGCATGCTGCCACTTTGCAAACCCGCATCGAACCAGCGCTGGCGCTGGGCACTGGTGCCGTGGGTGAAGCTCTCGGGCACTACGGCGCCCCCGCGTGAGCGCTGCAGCGCGTCGTCGCCAATCTTGGCCGCAGCGTTCATGGCTTCTTCCACGTCGCCCTGCTCCAGAATCTGGCGCGCTTGCTGCGCGTGGTTGGCCCAGACGCCGGCAAAGCAGTCGGCCTGCAGTTCCAGCCGCACCGACAGCTGGTTGTATTGCGCCTGGCTCACACGCCCCCGCCGCTGGTCGACTTTCTCGGTGATGCCCAGCAGATTCTGCACATGGTGGCCCACCTCGTGCGCGATCACATAGGCCTGGGCAAAATCGCCCGGCGCGCCCAACTGGCGGCGCAAGGTGTCATAGAAATCCAGGTCAATGTAGACCTTTTGATCGCCAGGGCAGTAAAACGGCCCCATGGCCGCCTGGCCCGTGCCACAGGCCGTGGGCGTGGCACCGCGAAACAGCACCAGATGCGGCTCCTGGTAGCTGCCACCCTGCCGACGGAAAACGTCCTTCCATACATCTTCGGTATCGGCCAGCACGGTGGAGACAAAGCGCGCCATCGTGTCCTCGGCTGGTGGCCGCTGCGCTGGCGCCTGCTGCACCTGCGCGGGCCCGCCGCCGCTGAGCACACCCAACAGCGTCAGCGGGTTGATCCCCAGCACCCAGCCGCCAATGAGTGCCACGACGATGGTGCCAATGCCAATGCTGCGCCCGCCCAGGCCGCTGCTGCTGCGGCGATCTTCGACGTTGCTCGACTCTCTGTTGCCTTCCCATCGCATATGCGTCTCCTGCGCGGGCGGCTTGCCCGTCGTTGCGCGATGGTAGAAGACCGGCCTGTGCCTGGCGTGTAAGCGGGAAGCGCCTTTTGGCCCGACAGGCAGCGCTGTTTACCCCTCAGGCCTTGGGCAGCGTGACGCCAACCTGGCCCTGGTACTTGCCGCCGCGGTCCTTGTAGCTGGTCTCGCAGACCTCGTCGCTTTCGAAAAAAAGCACCTGGGCGCAGCCCTCGCCCGCGTAGATGCGCGCCGGCAGCGGGGTGGTGTTGGAGAATTCCAGCGTCACGTAGCCTTCCCATTCGGGCTCAAACGGCGTGACATTGACGATGATGCCGCAGCGCGCGTAGGTGCTTTTGCCCAGGCAGATGGTCAGCACATTGCGCGGAATGCGGAAGTACTCCACGGTGCGCGCCAGCGCAAAGCTGTTGGGCGGAATGATGCAGCTGTCGCCGTGGAAATCGACAAAACTCTTTTCATCGAAGTTTTTCGGGTCCACCACCGTGCTGTGGATGTTGGTGAAGACCTTGAATTCGGGCGCGCAGCGAATGTCGTAGCCGTAGCTGCTGGTGCCGTAGCTGATGATTTTTCTGCCATCGAGCTCGCGCACCTGGCCGGGCTCGAAGGGCTCGATCATGCCGGTCTGCTCCGCCATGCGGCGAATCCATTTGTCGCTTTTGATGCTCATCGCAGGTGTCCTGGGTTGGAAGTTGACTGAAAAAGCAAAGGGGTCGAAATCGTCGTCAGGCAAGGCGCAAACCACAGCGATAGCCGCAGCTATCGCGCGGATTTGCAACGCCGCATGGCGGCGATTCTCTGCGCCTTTCTGAAGCCCGCTTGCAACCCAGGACGCCACGTCCTTGGAAAGTACTATGGTTTCGATAGCTGCACGCGCTTATGGAACAAGCGCCAGGGCCCTATTTTGCTTGAGAAATGATCGTTTGTTCCACCAGACGATCATCGCCCAGCACGATCATGGCAAACAGCAACTCGTCCAGGCTCTCCGCCTGGGCCGTGCGCCGCGCGAGCAGCGGCGTGGCCCGCGGGTTGAGCACCACAAAGTCGCCCTCGCAGCCGGGCTGCAGGTTGCCGATGACGCCCGCCAGGCCCAGCGCAGCGGCCGCACCCGCCGTGTGCCGCCACCACAGCATGGACGGCGGCAGCGACACGCCCTGTTTGGTCTGCCCCTCACGTCCGACGTAGTAGGCCGCCATCATGGTCTGAAATGGTGAGAAGCTGGTGCCGCCACCCACGTCGCTGGCAAAGCCATAGCGAAAGCCCGCCGCGTCCGCCTGCGCAAAGTCGAAGAAGCCGCTGCCGAGGAACAGATTGCTCGTCGGGCTGACCGCCGCCGCCGTTTGCCGATCGCGCATCAGCGCGCGGTCGGCGGCGTCGAGGTGGATGCAGTGCGCGTACACCGCGCGCTCGCGCATCAGCCCGAAGTCGTCGTAGACCGCGAGATAGCTGCGTGAGCGCGGGAACAGCTCGCGCACCCAGCGCACTTCGTCCAGGTTCTCCGCCACATGCGACTGAATCCACACATCTGGATGGCGCGCCGCGAGTTCGCCCGCACCGCGCAGTTGCTCTGGCGTGCTGGTGGGCGCAAAGCGCGGCGTGATGGCGTAGCCGAGCCGGTCCACGCCGTGCCAGCGGGCAACCAGGCTTTCGGAATCGAGCAGGCTTTGCTCGGTGGCGTCGCGCACACCGTCGGGCGAATGGCGGTCTTGCAGCACCTTGCCGCAAATCAGACGCAGGCTGCGGCGCTGCGCCTCACCCATCAAGGCGTCGACCGACTGCGGGTGCGAGGTGGCAAAAGCCAGCGCGGTGGTGACGCCGTTGCGCAGCAGCTCGTCGATAAAAAACTCGGCCACCTGCGCGCCGTGCGAGTCGGCGTGAAAACGGCTTTCTTCCGGGAAGGTGTATGTATCCAGCCAAGGCAGCAGTCCGTCGGCGGGCGAACCGATCATGTCGGTCTGCGGGAAGTGGATGTGCATGTCCACGAAACCGGGCGCGATGATGCGGCCGGGCAGGCGCGTCACCGGCTGGCAGACAAACTGGCCCTGCAAAGCCTGCCAGGCACCGGCCGCCTGCACACGCTGACGACCATGGGCATCGGGGCCAATGGCCAGCAGGCCGTCTTCGTCATACAGGGGCGCGCCCTGCGCGTCAAAGCGCAGCAGCGCCGAGCGGTAGATGTGCATGGGGGTGGAGCTTAGCGCCCCCTTCGTTTTGGGCCATAAGCTCCTGCGGATACCGCCCGCACTCAGATGTGTATGGCGTGCCCGAGCGCCCGAAACGCGGCCTCTTGCACCGCCTCACCCAGCGTGGGGTGCGCATGAATGGTGCCGGCCACGTCTTCGAGCCGCGCACCCATCTCGATGCTCAGGGTGAACGCTGCCGACAGTTCGGCAACGCCCTGCCCCACCGCCTGCCAGCCCACGATGAGGTGGTTGTCGCGCCGCGCCACCACACGCACAAAGCCCTTGGTGGCTTCCAGCGTCATCGCGCGGCCATTGGCGGCGAAGGGGAAGGCCGCGGCGATGCAGTCCAGCCCCGCGGCGCGCGCCTCGCCGGGCGTGCGTCCGACGACCACGACCTCGGGGTCGGTGAAGCACACGGCCGGAATGGCCATGGGCTCGAAGCGGCGGTGCTTGCCCGCGATCACCTCGGCCACCACCTCGCCCTGCGCCATGGCGCGGTGCGCCAGCATGGGGTCGCCGGTGATGTCGCCGATGGCCCAGACGTTGCGCATGGAGGTGCGGCACTGCGCATCCACCGCCACGTAGCGCCCGGCCATGTCGAGCTGCAGCGATTCGAGCCCGAAGCCCGTGGTGCGCGGCTTGCGGCCCACGGCCACGAGCACGCGGTCGGCGGGCAGCGCGAACTCGTCGGCGCGCGCGCTGCGCACGCGCACGCCGTGCTGCGCGTCGTAGCCCTGCACGCTGCAGCCCAGGTGCAGCACGACGCCGCTCTTCTCCAGCGCGTCGAGCACGGGCTGGGTGAGTTCCTCGTCGTAGCCGGGCAGCACGCGCTCGGCCGCCTCGACCACGGCGACTTCCACGCCGAGCTTGCGGTAGGCCATGCCCAGCTCCAGCCCGATGTAGCCCGCGCCCACCACGACCAGGCGGCGCGGCAGGCTCTCGGGCGCCAGCGCGCCGGTGGACGAGACGACCGCGCCGCCGAACGGCAGCATGGGCAGCTCCACCGGCTCGGAGCCCGTGGCCAGCAGCAGGTGTTCGCAGCGCACGCGCACGGGCTCGCCGCCTTCGGCGGGCTGCACGATGACGGTCTTGCCGTCCTCGATGTGCGCCCAGCCCTTGTGCACCTGCACACCGGCCTTGCGCAAGAGCGCGCCCACGCCGCCGGTGAGGCGCTTGACGATGCCGTCCTTCCAGCGCACGGTCTGCGCGATGTCGATGCTGGGCTCCTGCACGCGGATGCCCAGCGGCGAGCCGTGGGCCTGGTGGCGCGCAGCGTCGAACGCGTGCGCGGCGTGGATCAGCGCCTTGGACGGGATGCAGCCGATGTTCAGGCAGGTGCCGCCCAGGCTTTCGCCCTCGACCAGCACGGTGGAAACGCCGAGCTGGCCAGCGCGGATGGCGGCCACGTAGCCGCCGGGACCGCCGCCGATGACCAGCAGCTTGGTGGTGATTTCCTTCATCGTCTTACTCCACAAACAGCAGGGCCGGGGTTTCGAGCAGCGCGCGCATGGCCTGGATGAATTGCGCCGCGTCCATGCCGTCGACCACGCGGTGGTCGAACGAGGACGAGAGGTTCATGAGCTGGCGCGCCACCACCTGGCCATTGCGGAACATGGGCCGCAGGGCCATGCGGTTGACGCCGACGATGGCCACCTCGGGGTGGTTGATGACCGGCGTGCTGGCGATGCCGCCCAGCGCCCCCAGGCTGGTGAGGGTGATGGTCGAGCCCGACAGCTCCTCGCGCGGGGACTTGCCACTGCGCGCGCCTTCGGCCACGCGCGCGATGCCCGCCGCGCAGGCCCACAGGTCCAGCGCCTCGGCATGGCGCAGCACCGGCACCATGAGGCCGCCGTCGGTCTGCGTGGCCACCCCCAGGTGCACGGCCGCGTGGCGCGTGACCACGCCGGCCTCGTCGTCGAAGCGGGCGTTGATCTGCGGAAAATCACGCAAGGCCAGCACCATGGCCCGCGCCAGGAAGGGCAGCAGCGTGAGCTTTCCGCGTGTCGTGCCATGCAAACGGTTGAGCTGCTGGCGGAGCTGCTCCAGCTCGGTCACGTCCACCTCTTCCACGTAGCTGAAGTGCGGAATGCGGCGCTTGGCCTCCTGCATCTTCTGCGCGATCTTGCGGCGCAGGCCGATGACGGGAATGGCTTCCTCGCCATGGCGCTCCACATAGGGCGAAGCGCCCTGCCCCGGCGCCTGGCCGCCACCGGCCAGGTAGGCGTCCAGGTCGTCGTGCAGAATGCGGCCGGCCGGGCCGCTGCCATGCACGTAGCGCAGCTCCACGCCCAGGTCCAGCGCCCGGCGGCGCACCGCCGGCGAGGCCAGCGGGCGCTCGTCCGCAGTGCGCGGCACCACGGCGGCGCGGGGCGCCGCCGTGGGCCGCGCGGCC
>JAMLIT010000052.1 GCA_023954035.1 Burkholderiaceae bacterium
GACTGCGGGTGAAGGCGGCAGCAACGCGCTGCTGCAGAGCCGCGCGAATGAGCTTTTGTAGCCCTTGCTTGAGGGGCATGTCGGCGGCAAATGGTGGTGGCATCCAACGTCTCCTCTGCGCGCAAGAACGCCCACAGCACGGACCTGAGTCTGCCATCAGTCGGCCGGCGACCTGGCGTGCCGACACCCAGCTTCTGCTCCGCCACGCGCTGCCTCGGGCTGAATTTTTTTCATGCATCTACCCAACAACCCTCAAACCACAAGCACCACCGGCGGAATAAAGTCACGAATCCATGCGGCTCGGACACCAGCACAACCCCTTGATGAAGGGAAAACCGGGCAGCGCGTGCCCAGATCGACAAGCCGCTGCAGAGCACAGCCAAGAACGAGCGAGGAGACACAAGAGCTATCCCTTTTTTCCCCACTGCGCCCCGAGTTCCTGCGCCGCATCCGCGCGCTGTTCCCTGGCCTGACGACAAGGGGTGGACACATGCCCCCGCAGGCCGCATTTGCCTGTTCATTACCAACGGAGACTTTCACCATGCGTTCTTCCTTCACCTCCCTGGCCCTGGCCGCGTCGCTGACCTGCCTTGCCACTGCCGCCACCGCCCAGGAGACCGTGCGCTGGGGCATTCCCATGTCTTTCGGGTCCAACCTGACTGCACTGGGCGACACCATGCCCTGGGTTTCAGAACAACTGAAAAAAGTGTCTGGCGGCACGGTCAACCTGCAGGTGTTCGAGCCTGGCAAACTGGTACCGGCATTGGCTATTTTCGACAGCGTGTCCACGGGCAAGGTCGAGGCAGGGTATAGCTGGATGGGGTATGAAATTGGCAAGGTGCCCGTCTCTGCCTTGTTTGGTGCCGTGCCCTTTGGCATGGAGTCGCCGCAGTTCGCCGCCTGGATGTACTTCGGCGGCGGCGACGCACTCCTGAAGGAGGCCTACAAGCCCCACAACGTGTACCCCATTTTCTGCGGCTCGATCAGTCCCGAGGCTGCGGGCTGGTTCCGCAAGGAAATCACCACGCCCGAGGACCTCAAGGGCCTGAAGTTCCGCGCGGCCGGGCTGGGCGGCAAGATCTACCAGAAGCTGGGCGCCTCGGTGACCATGCTGCCAGGCGGCGAGCTGTTCCAGGCGCTTGAGAAGGGCGTGCTCGACGGCACCGAGTTCTCGCTGCCCACGGTGGACGAGCAGCTAGGCTTTTACAAAGTGGCCAAGAACTACTACATGCCCGGCTGGCACCAGCCCGCGACCAACCAGTTCCTGTACGTCAATACCGCAGCCTGGGCCAAGCTCAAGCCGCAGACGCAGGCCCAGATCGAGACCACCTGCACGGCCGGCGTGACCATGGCCATCGCCAAGGCCGAAGCCCTGCAAGGGGCGGTACTGGCCAAGTTCGAGAAGGAAGGCGTCAAGGCGCGCCAGTTCAACAAGACCATGCTGGACGCATTTTCCAAGGCGTCCAAGGAAGTCCTGGCCGAAGAGGCTGGCAAGGACCCCATGTTCAAGAAGGTGCTCGACAGCATGAATGGTTTCCAGAAGCAGAACGCACAGTGGCACAACCTGGGCTACCTGCCGCGCGACTACCCGCATTGATCGACTTGTAGGCAACTTGAGCACTGCGCCGGCCTTGCCGGGTGCCCCGGCACCCGGCAAGGCCCAATCAATTGGAAGTCACCATGAACTCAAAAAACATGCCCGCCGATGGTCCCGTGGCAGGGCCGTCGGGGATTGTCCTGCCGGTCACCGCCTTTTCCCGTGCCGTAGACCGTCTGATTGGCTGGTTCGGTGAATTCGCCTCGCTGCTGTGGACCGTCCTGGTGATGGTCATCGTCTTCCAGGTGGTGCTGCGCTACGTTTTCGGACTGGGTTCCATCATGCTGGAAGAAGTCCAGTGGCATCTGTACGCCGTAGGTTTCCTGCTCGGGCTGGCCTTTACCGAGGTGCACGAACGCAACGTTCGCATCGATGTGCTGGCCGAGGGCTGGTCCCAGCGCACCCGGCTGTGGATCGAGCTGCTCGGAATCGTGTTCTTCCTGCTGAGCTTTTCGCTGCTGGTGGTCTGGTTCTCCGTGCCCTTTGTTGCCGCGTCGTGGGAGATGGGCGAGGTCTCTGCCGCACCGGGTGGCCTGCCTTGGCGCTGGGCGCTGAAGTCATTTCTTGTGACGGCCTTCCTTCTGCTTGCGTTGGCTGGCTTGGGGCGCCTGACGCGCGTCTGGGCAGCCTTGCGCGCCCGCTGATACCACGGCTCCTCTACCGGAAAAGCACATGCCTTTCTACGAAATTCTCTCTCTGGCGCTGATGGTGACCTTCATCGCGTCGCTGTTTCTGGGCTACCCCGTGGCCTGGCTGCTGGCCGGCGTATCGCTTGTATTCACCGCCATTGCGATCACGCTGACCACCCAGTTCGGCATCGACACCTTCTTGCTCACGAGCTGGGTCAAGTTCTCCGGAATCATCGACCGCTTTGACGCCATCATGTCCAACTGGGTGCTGGTGTCTCTGCCCATGTTCGTCTACATGGGATTGATGCTGGATCGATCGGGCGTGGCCGACACCATGATGCGCAACTTCGTCAAGGTATTTGGCGGATTGCGCGGCGGCCTGGGCCTCACGGTGATCGTCATTGGCATTCTGCTGGCAGCGTCCACCGGCATCGTTGGGGCCTCAGTGGTGCTGCTGGCCATGCTGTCCATGCCCATCATGCTGCAGCACCACTATTCCAAGGCGCTGGCCAGCGGCATCGTGGCGGCCTCGGGAACGCTGGGCATCCTGATCCCGCCGTCCATCATGCTGGTGCTGATGGCCGACCAGGTCTCTGTCTCGGTGGGCGATTTGTTCATGGGCGCACTGGTGCCCGGCCTGCTGCTGGGCGTGTTGTACATGGTGTTCGTCGTCATTGTCGGTTTCGTGCGCCCCGACATCCTGCCGCCGCGCCCCGCCGGTGACGAGAAGCTCACGATGAGGCAGATCGGCATTGCCTTCCTTTCCACCCTGCCAACTTTTGGCCTGATTCTGGTGGTGCTGGGCTCCATCTTCTTTGGTATCGCCACGCCCACCGAGGCCTCGGGCCTGGGCGCCTTTGGCGCCATGCTGCTGGCAGCGGCCAACCGCAAGCTCAATTGGCAGGTGATTCGCGAAGTGGGCATTGCCACCACCACCACCACCTGTTTCATCTTTGCCATTTTCATCGGCGCCACCGTGTTTGCCTACGTGCTGCGCATGATCGGCGGCGACGAGCTGATCACCGAGTTCTTCAAAGGCACGGGCCTGGGCCCCACGGGCATGGTGATGCTGGTGCTGGCGGTGGTGTTTGTGGCGGGCTTCTTTCTCGACTGGTTCGAGATCGTGCTCATCGTGCTGCCCCTGCTGGCCCCGGTCATCAAGCACAGCGGCATCGAGATGACCTGGTTCCTGATCCTGGTGGCCCTGATGCTGCAGACATCTTTCCTCACACCGCCGGTCGGGTTCTCGCTGTTCTACCTGAAGGGCGTGGTGCCCAAGGGCGTGACCATCCGCGATATTTATCTGGGCGTCATCCCCTTCGTGCTGATGCAAATGGCCATGGTCGGCCTGTGCCTGCTGTTTCCGCAAATCATCCTCTGGCTGCCAGGAAGAATGTACGGCGCCGGTTGAACTTCTACGGAACGAGCAGACCAGGCAAATCCGCCATGCTGTCGAACACGCGCGCTGCGCCCGCGGCGCGCAAAGCCTCTGCACTGCCGTGGCCGGCACCGCCCGGTGCGTAGCCCCATACCGTGGCGCCAGCCGCCGCGCCTGCCGTCACACCTGTCACGGTGTCTTCAATCACCAGGCAACGCGCCGGCGCCACGCCCAGCGCGGCGGCTGCGGCCAGATACACATCGGGCGCGGGCTTGGTGGCCGGCATCTCATGGCCGCTGAACACATGGCTGCCGAAGAACTCCGCCAGGCCCACCTGGCGCAGCTGCATTTCCACCTTGAAACGATCGGCACCCGAGGCGCAGGCGATGCGCCCGTCCGTCAAGCGGTGCAGCGAACGTACCGCGTCCACCGCGCCGGCAATGGGCTGCAGGCGGCCTTCGATCTCGGCATTGCGGCGCGCGTAGAACTCGGCCATCCAGGCGTCGGTCAGCGGCTGGCCGGTGTGCGCCTCGATACGCGCGGCTTCGCTGCGCACCGTCTTGCCGATGAAGGTGTCCATGCAGTCTTCGGGAGAAATCGCCCAGCCGGCTTCGTTCAGCATGGCGCAGAGCACGCCGTTGGTGAGCGGTTCGCTGTCGACAAGCACCCCGTCGCAGTCAAACAAGATTGCTTCGAATTTCATAGCTTGTGAGGCAATAGGAACAAGCGCTAGAGGCCATTTTCATTAGTTTTTTCCTGCTACTGCGCCAGTTCTGGCAACAGCCGGCAGGCATGCCAGGCAGCCACCCATTCTTCGTTCGTACGCTCGACCAGCACCGGGATGCGGCTGGCAGCGCTGGAGATGCGATCGGCGTTCTGGGCGTTGGCATCCAGGTCGAGCGCCACGCCCAGGTAGGCCAGGCCCGCGCACACGCGCTCGCGAATGGCGACGTTGTGCTCACCAATGCCCGCAGTGAAAACCAGCATGTCGAGCCCGCCCAGCACCGCCGCCAGCGCGCCGACCTCGCGCACGATGCGGCGCACGTACAGCGCCAGCGCGGCTTCGATGCGCGCGTTGCCGGCCTCCTGCGTCAGCAGCACGCGCGGGTCGGACGACACGCCGGAAATGCCCAGCAAGCCCGAGCCGTGGTACAGCAGATGGCCCACTGCTTCCAGCGAGAGCTTTTCAATCTCCATCAAGTACAGCACCGCGCCGGGGTCCAGCGCGCCGCAGCGCGTGCCCATCATCAGGCCGTCGAGTGCCGAAAACCCCATGGTGGTGGCGACGCTTTGGAGATCCTGCATGGCGCAGAGGCTGGCGCCGCTGCCCAGGTGCAGGGCGATGGTGCGCCCGCGCGCCGCGTCGCCATAGCGCTCGGCCAGCGCAATCGACAGGTATTCGTACGACAGCCCGTGAAAGCCGTAGCGGCGCAGGCCCCGCTCCCAGGCGTCCCAGGACAGCGGCAGCATCTTCTCCACCTCGGGCAGGGTGTGGTGAAACGCCGTGTCAAAGCAGGCCACCTGCGGCAGCTCGGGCGCAGTTTCCAAAAGTGCTGCGATGGCTTCCAGCGCAAACGGCTGGTGCAGCGGCGCGAGCGGAATGAGTCCGCGCAGATCGTCCAGCACCCGCGCATCCACGCGCACCGGGTCGAAGTACTTGGCACCGCCATGCACCACGCGGTGCGCTACGGCAGCGATGCGGTGGCCGCCCTGCGCCATGCGCACCAGCACCCTTGCGTGAATGTGCTCCAGCGCTGCCCGGTACGGGTGGGCAGCATCGAGCACCACCGGACCCGGAGCAACACCGGTTTCACCAAATGTGGGCGCGGCGCCGGTAATGCCGTCGACCTTGCCGTTCCACAAGGGAGCGCGCGGCAGCGGCTGGGTGCTGGTATCGAACAGCGCGAACTTGATGCTGGATGAGCCGCAATTGAGGACCAGGACCAGATCGCTCACAGCGGCGCCTCCTTGTAGTGGTGCGCCAGCAGCACCGCCACGGCGCACGAGGCCAGGCGCGTGTCGCGGGCGTCGGCCCGGCTGGTCAGCACGATGGGCACACGCGCGCCAAGCACAATGCCGGCCGTGGCGGCGTCACCCAGGAACTCCAGCTGCTTGGCCAGCATGTTGCCGCTCTCCAAATCTGGCACCACCAGGATGTCGGCGCGGCCTGCCACTTCCGAGACGATGCCCTTGGTGCGCGCGGCGGCAATGGATACGGCGTTGTCAAAGGCCAGCGGACCATCGAGCAGGGCGCCGGTGATCTGGCCCCGGTCTGCCATCTTGCACAGCGCGGCGGCGTCCAGCGTGGCCGGCATGGAGGCATTCACGGTTTCCACGGCGGCCAGAATCGCCACCCTCGGCTGCGCCACGCCGATGGCGTGCGCCAGGTCAATCGCGTTGCGCACGATGTCGGCCTTGTCGGCCAGCGTGGGAGCGATGTTGATGGCCGCGTCGGTAATGATGAAGGGGCGCGGGTAGGCCGGTGTCTGCATCAAGTAACAGTGGCTCACGCGGCGCTTGGTGCGCAGCCCGCCTTGCGAAGCCACCACGGCGCCCATCAGTTCGTCGGTGTGCAGGCTGCCTTTCATCAGCGCCTGCACGCGCCCTTGCAGCACCAGCTCCACCGCGCGGGCGGCCGCAGCGTGGCTGTGCGCCGTGTCTTCGATGGCCAGGCCGGCGATGTCCAGGCCGTTCTCCTGCGCCGTCGCCTCGATGCGCGCGCGCGGCCCCACCAGCACGGGTTCGATCAAGCCAGCGGCACAGGCGTCGAGCGCGCCGCCCAGGCTGAGCGCATCGCACGGGTGGACCACTGCGACGCGCAGCCTGCCGAGTGGACGCACATGCGCAAGCAGCCGCTGCAGGCCGTCGTTGCCTGCGGTCACGTGCACTTCAGGCAGCGTGGTGCGCAGGCGTTCGATGCGCTCGGTGGGCGCCTGCACCTGCGCCTGGCCGCTGACCACCGTGGTGCCGTGCTGATTCACACAACGGCAGGCCAGCGTCAGGCGCTGCCTCGCCTCGTCGCGCGCCGTCACGGTGACGCTCACATGCAAGCGGTCACCAATGCGCACGGGCGCGAGGAAGTCGAGCGTCTGCGCAAGGTAAATGGTGCCCGGGCCGGGCAGACGATTGCCGAGCACCGCCGATATCAACGAGCCGCCCAGCATGCCGTGTGCAACCACGCCTTGAAAGCTGGTCGAAGCGGCGAAATCGGCGTCCAGATGCTGGGGATTGACGTCGCCCGAAAGAATGGCGAACAGCTCGATGTCCTCTTTGCTGAGCGTGCGCTCGATGGCGTCGGTGTCGCCCACGGCGATCTCGTCGAAGATGCGGTTGCGCACGGTGGCCAGCAGTTGCGGGGACGCGGCGGAGGGCGCGATGGGCTCTGGTATGGCAGACATGGGGCTCCTGAAGGTGAATGCGCCGATCGGCACGGCAGATCAACCGCCTAGCGTAACCGCTCATGGCAGGACCCAGGCTGCGCGACGCTCACCCGAGTCCGGACACGCTCAGATCCGCCCCTCTTGCACCGCATGGCAGGCGATGCGTATGCCGCCGATGCTCAGCAGCGCCGGCCGCTCGCTGCGGCAGCGATCGTTGGCGTGCGGGCAGCGCGGGTTGAACGCGCAGCCCGGCGGCGGCGCAAGCGGGTTGGGCACTTCGCCCTGCACCGGCGTGCGCGCGCTGCCGGTATCGTGCATCTTGGGGATGGCGTCGAGCAGCATGCGTGTGTAGGGATGGCGCGGCGTGGCAAACAGGCTGCGCTTGTCTGCCAGTTCCACCAGGCGGCCCAGGTACATCACGCCCACCTCGTCGCTCACATGCCGGACCACGGCCAGGTTGTGGCTGATGAACAAATACGTGAGGCCGCGGCGCTGCTGCAGGTCCTTCATGATGTTGAGAACCTGCGCCTGCACCGACACGTCCAGCGCGGACGTAGGCTCGTCGCAGACCAGAAACTCGGGCTCGGTGGCCAGGGCGCGGGCAATGGACACGCGCTGGCGCTGGCCGCCCGAGAACTGGTGCGGGAATTTGGCCATGTCGAGCGGCGACAGGCCTACGGACTCCAGCAGCGCCCCGACACGCTCGCGCAGCTCGGGCTTGCCACTCGCCATGCCGTGCTCGCGCAGCGGTTCGCCGACGATGGCTTCCACCTGCCAGCGCGGGTTGAGGCTGGCGTACGGGTCCTGAAAAATCATCTGGATGCGGCGGCGCAGCACTTTCGATTGCGCACCCGCAAAGCCCGCGTGTGCGTCCTGTCCGTCAAACCGAAAACCTCCGCGTGTCGGGTGGTACAGGCCCACCAGCAGGCGCGCCACGGTGCTTTTGCCACAACCCGATTCGCCCACCAGCGCCAGAGTCTTGCCGCGCTCGATCTCGAAACTGACCCCGTCGACGGCGTGCAGCAGCGTGCGCGGCCGGCGCTCGATCACGCGGTTGAGCCAGGGCGCGGAGACGTCAAAGGTCTTGGCGAGGTCGCTGGCCTGCACCAGCGGTGGGGCGGGCAAAGCGCTCACCTACCCTCCTTGGCATGCAGCCAGCAGGCCGCTTGCGTGGTGCCGGCGGGGAGCAGCTCCGGGCGCTCGCTATGGCAGCGGGCAAAGGCCTGCGGGCAGCGCGGGTGGTAGGCGCAGCCGGGTGGAATGGCGTTCAGGCGCGGCATGGCACCGTCGATCTGGTGCAGGCGCTCGCGCTCCTCGCTCATGTCGGGAATGGCGGCCATCAGGCCTGCAGTGTAGGGGTGCGCCGGGTGGTTGATCAGCTCGTGCACCGGGCCGATTTCGGCCACCCGCCCGGCGTAGAGCACCGCCACGCGGTCGCAGGTCTCGGCAATCACGCCCATGTCGTGGGTGATCAGCATGACGGCGGCGCCGCGCGAGGCGCAGACGCTCTTGAGCAACTGAATGATCTGTGCCTGAATCGACACATCGAGCGCCGTCGTGGGTTCGTCGGCCACGATGAGGCGCGGCTCGGCCGCCAGGGCCAGGGCTATCACCACGCGCTGGCGCATGCCACCAGAAAACTGGTGCGGGTAGTGGTCGACGCGCTGCTCGGGCGCCGGGATGCCCGTGTCGGCCAGCAGTTCGATGGCGCGCTGGCGGGCGGCGGCATGGTCCATCGGAAGGTGCGTCAGAATGGTTTCGGTCAGCTGCCGGCCCACGGTGTAGAGCGGGTTGAGCGAGGTGAGCGGATCCTGAAAGATGGCGCCCACATGGCGGCCCCGCACCTGGCGCATCTCTTTGGCGCCCAGGTTGTCGATGCGCCGACCTTCGAGCCAGATCTCGCCCGAGGCAATGCGGCCCGGCGGCTCCAGCAGCCCGATGATGGCGGCCCCCGTCAGCGACTTGCCCGCGCCCGACTCGCCCACCACCCCCAAAATTTCTCCCGGCGCGATGGCAAACGACACGCCGTCCAGAGCACGCAGCGTACCGCGCCGGTTTGGAAATTCGACCACCAGGTCTTTGACTTCAAGCAGCGGCACGCGAGGAGTCCATTGCGTCAAAGAACACATGCCGCGCAAAGCTCCGGGCGGTCCAAACCAGCGCCAGCCGTGCAAGGGCCGACCCGCCGCACGGGCTGCGTCCCCCTTCCCGAATCGCAAAGCGATTCGAGAGAGGGGGCTGAGGGGTGCGGCTCCAAGCCTGCCTGCGCAGGCTTGCACATCCCCGAAGGGCTGCCGCCTCTGACGGCTGCACCGAGGAGCGAAGCGATACAGGGGGGAGTTTCATTGAAGTCTCGGGTTCAGCGCATCGCGCAGCCAGTCGCCCAGCAGGTTCACGGACAGCGCAATGAGCACGAGCATCGCACCGGGAAAAACGGTGATCCACCATTCGCCGGAAAAAATATAGTCGTTGCCAACGCGGATCAGCGTGCCCAGCGACGGCGAGGTCACGGGCGCACCGACGCCGAGAAACGACAGCGTGGCCTCGGTGATGATGGCTGTGGCGACCTGGATGGTGGCCAGCACCATCACGGGCCCCATCACATTGGGCAGCACGTGGCGGCGCATGATGGACAGCGGCGGCACGCCCGTGACGCGGGCGGCCTGAACGTATTCCTTGCCGCGCTCGACCAGCGTGGAGCCGCGCACCGTGCGCGCGTACTGCACCCAGCCGGTCAGGGAAATCGACAAGATCAGCACACCGAAGGCCACCGATTCGTGCGCATCCGGAAACAGCGCACGCCCCACACCGGCGATCAGCAAGGCCACCAGAATGGCAGGGAACGAGAGCATGACGTCGCACAAACGCATCAGCACGCCGTCGACCCAACCGCCCAGGTAACCCGCAAGCAGCCCGAGCACGACGCCCACCAGCACCGAGAGCACCACCGAGGCGACGCCCACGATCAGCGAAATGCGCGCGCCATAGATCACGGCGGAGAGAATGTCACGCCCCTGGTCGTCGGTTCCCAAAAGGTATTTGCTCGACCCCAGCTCACTCCACGCGGGCGGCAGGCGCGCATCGCTCAGTTCGAGCGTGGCCAGGTCGAAAGGATTGTGCGGCGAGACCCAGCCCGCAAACATGGCCGCGAACACACAGACCAGCGCAATCACCGCCGCCACCATGGCGACGGGGGAACTGCGCAGGCTGTGAATCAGGTCGCTGTCGAGCCAGCGCCGCAAGCCTGCCGTCATGGCCGCACCGGGGCCATGCCCGACGCCACGCGAACGTGGCGGCGCAAACAAATCACTTGTCGATGCTCATCCATTTGAAGGGCATGTAGTTGTCGGCCAGTTGCACCAGCTTGACCTTCTTGCTCACACCCCAGGCCAGCGCCTGCTGGTGCAGCGGCAGGTGGCCGATGTCGGCCGAATGCAGATCGAAGGCTTCCTTGATCATGGCGTTGCGCTTCGGTTTGTCGGTTTCGGCCTGAATTTTCTGCGTCAGCTCATCCACCTTGGGATTGCAGTAAGCGCCCAGGTTGAACTGGCCCGCGCCCTTGTCGTCCGGGCACACCATGAGCGCATTGAGCGCGTTGTGCGCATCGTAAGTCGATGGCGTCCAGCCCAGCATGTAGAAACTGGTGTCGCGGCGCAGGACCTTGGGAAAATACGTGCCCTTGGTTTCCGCCAACAGCTTGACCTTGACGTTGATGCGCGCCAGATTCGCTGCCACCGCCTGGCAGATGCGGCTGTCGTTCACGTAGCGGTCATTGGGGCAGTTCATCGTGACTTCAAAACCGTCCGGATAGCCGGCGTCGGCAATGAGTTTTTTCGCTGCGGCCGGATCGTAGGGCAGCCGCTTGGCGTCGGCGTCGAAGCCGTTGATGCCGGGTCCCACCATCAGCGCCGAGGGGTTCGAGGCGCCGCGCATCACCGTCTTCTTGATGCCGTCGATGTCGATCGCCTGGTAGAAGGCCTGGCGCACGCGCTTGTCCTTGAACGGGTTCTTGCCCTTGACGCTGGAATACAGCAGCTCGTCCCGCTTTTGGTCCATGCCCAGGAAGATGGTGCGCAGCTCGGGACCGGTGATCGCCCGGGTGCCGGGGTTGTTGTTCACGCGCTCGATGTCTTGGACGGGGATGGGCTCCATCACGTCCACTTCGCCCGAAAGCAGCGCCGCGACGCGGGTGGAATCGTTGCCGATGGGGGTGAAAATGATTTCCTGGGCGTTGCCCTCGATGGGTCCCCAGTAGGTGCCATTGCGGGAAAACACCGTGCGCACACCGGGCTGGCGCTCGCGCAGGCGGAACGGTCCCGTGCCGTTGGCGCGGAACGATGCCGCGTTCTCGATGCCTTTGCGACGATCAACCGGCGCCGTGGCCTTGTTGTCCTCGCTCCACTTCTTGCTCATGATGAAGACTTGAGAGATCACGTCAGGGAGAATGGGGAAAGCGGTCTTGGTCTCGATCTCCACGGTGTGATCGTCGATCTTGCGCACTTCCTTGAAGTCGTTGGTGTAGCTCTTCATGTCGGAGCCATCGACCTGGGTACGCGCAAAACTGAAGAGCACGTCGTCCGCGGTAAACGGAGTGCCGTCATGGAATTTCACCCCCTTGCGCAGTTCGAAACGCCAGACCGTCGGAGAGGTCTGCTTCCAGGCGGTTGCCAGCGCCGGTGCCAGGCTCAGGTCCTTGTTGCGGCCGACCAGGGGCTCGTAGACGTTGCTGGTGGTGCTCAATTGCAGCGACTCGTTGAGCGAGTGCGGGTCCATGGAAAGCGCGTCTCCCTGGTTCGCAATGCGGATGGTTTGGGCATGGCCCACCAGTGCGGCAGCCGACAGCGCGGCGAACAAGGCGGTGGCAACCAGTTGTCTCGTATTTTTCATGCAGGTCTCCGGGAGTGAAAGAAAAGCCCCTTGCTCCGTCGTCAGGCTGCGGGCAGGGGCATGGCGCGCTCGATCAGGCTGGCGTGCAAGGCCGCGCCTAGCGAGAGGATATCGTCGTTGAAGTCGTAGCGGCTGTTGTGCAGTGCCACACCGCTGGCGCCCATGCCCTGGCCAATGCGCAAATAGGCCCCGGGCTTGGTCTGCAGCATGAATGAGAAGTCTTCCGCGCCCATGCTGGGCTCCAGGTCGCGTACCACGTTCTCCGGACCCAGCAGCGCCTGCGCCACGTCGCCCGCAAACCGCGCCTCGGCTTCGGTATTGATGGTGGCCGGATAAATGCGCTGGTAGTCCAGCGCCACGGTGGCACCAAAGGCCAGGCCGACAGCGCTGCACAGCTCGTGCAGGCGGCGCTCGACCAGCGACTGGACCTCGGGGTCAAAGGTGCGAACGGTGCCCACCAGGGTCGCCTCGCCGGGCAGTACGCTGAAGGCGCCGAGGTCGCCCGCCTGCACCGCGCACAGGCTGACCACCGCGCTGTCGATCGGGCGCACGTTGCGCGAGGCAATGCTCTGCACGGCAGTGATGAGCTGCGCGGCGACCAGCACCACGTCGACCGTCTGGTAGGGGTGCGCGCCATGGCCCCCACGCCCGGTGATGTGGATGGTGATGCGGTCGGCCGCTGCCATCATGGCGCCGTCGTTCAGCCCCACTGTGCCGGGCTTCATGGCCGGCCAATTGTGCATGGCGTAGACCGACTGCACAGGAAAGCGATCAAACAAACCGTCTTCCATCATCACGCGGGCGCCGGCAAAGCCTTCTTCACCGGGCTGGAAGATCAGCACCGCTGTACCGTCGAAATCGCGCGTTGCCGCCAGGTAGCGGGCAGCGCCTACCAGCATCGCCGTGTGTCCGTCATGGCCGCAGCCGTGCATCAGGCCCTGCTTGCACGACTTCCAGGCGAAGTCGTTGTGCTCGGCCATGGGAAGCGCGTCCATATCGGCGCGCAGGCCCACCATGGAGCCGCTGGCCGTGCTGCGCCCGCGGACCACGGCGACGATGCCGGTGCGGCCGATGCCGTCGTGGATCTCGTCCACCCCGCAGACCTTGAGCGCTTCCTTGACGCGCGCGCCGGTGTAGACCTCCTCGAAGCCCAATTCGGGATGGGCATGCAGGTCGCGGCGCAGCGCCGTCAACTCGGGGTGAAACTGCGCAATCTGCGCAAAGGCACGGCCGCCGGCCTTCAGGCGGTGGGACTGCAACATCAACGCGCTCCCAGGCTCCCCGCGCGCAGGCGCGGGTCAACCACAAAATACAGCAGATCAACCACCAGGTTGATCACCACGAAAATCAATGCGATCAGGCACAAATAGGCCGCCATCACCGGAATATCGGCAAAGGTGACCGCCTGAATGAAAAGCAAGCCCATTCCCGGCCACTGAAAAACGGTTTCGGTAATGATGGCAAAAGCAATCAGGCCCCCCAGTTGCAGGCCGGTAATGGTCATGACCGGCACCAGGGTATTTTTCAGCGCATGGCCAAAATGAATGGCACGGTCCGACAAGCCCCGCGCCCTGGCAAACTTGATGTAGTCGGTGCGCAGCACCTCCAGCATTTCGGCGCGCACCAGACGCATGATGAGCGTAAGCTGAAAAATGGCCAGGGTGATGGCCGGCAGCACGATGTGGTGCCAGCCGTCGCGCGTGAGCAGCCCGGTGCTCCACCAGCCCAGTTGCACCACATCGCCGCGGCCAAAGCTGGGGAACCAGCCCAGCAGCACCGAAAACACCAGGATCAGCAAGATACCGATCAGGAAGGTCGGCAGCGACACCCCCAGCAAGGACAAACCCATGAACACCTGGCTGAGAAAGCTGCCGCGCCGCAAGGCCGCGTACACACCCATGGGAACGCCGACCACCAAGGCCAGCAGCGCCGCCACCAGGGACAGCTCCAGGGTGGCGGGAAAGCGCTCGCCAATCAGACGCGACACCTTGGCGCCCTGGCGCAAGCTCAGGCCAAACTCGCCTTGCGCCGCATGCACCAGAAAATGCCAGAACTGCACGAAAAATGGCTTGTCCAGTCCCAAGGCAGAGCGCAGCTCCCGAATTTGCTCCGGACGCGCGTCCTGCCCGAGCAGAAACACCACGGGATCGCCGACGTACTGGAACAGCAAAAAAGAAATGAATGCCACCACCACCAGGACGAGGATGGCCTGCAGCAAACGTCGGACCACAAAGGCAAACATCGGGGCTTCAGCTCCTGGCCATCAGGCTGCAAAGCCGCTGTCGTACGCACCCATGAGCTGCTCGGCTCGCCTGGAAAGGATGATCTGCGTCATGATGGTGCAAGGATAGCGGTCTTTCCGTGCCTGGCACCCCTGGATTGCCCGCGCCGTCGGCCAGGAACAACGCCGCCCGCCGGGCGCACAAGCCAATAAAAAAGCCGCAAACCCGAAGGTTTGCGGCTTTCTGTCTTGCAATGCAAAGCTGGCTTACGCCAGCGCGTCATCAGAAGTTGTGGCGAATGCCCAGGCCGAGGTGGTTCTTGGCGCCGGTCTTGTAGCCGCCAGCAGCTGCACCGTTGCTGTCGCCGTCCTTGTAGTAGGCAGCGTAGGTGAAGGTGCGCTTGGACAAAGCGTACTTGGCTTCCACCAGGATGTCGGTGTTCTTCATGCCGGTGCCGTTCTCACGAGCGATGTCCAGCGTCAGAGCCACAGGGCCGACAGGAACCGTGCCGCCGAGGGTGAAGCCCTTGGAAGGGCCAGGAGCGTCTTGCAGCGAAGCGGCCAGCTTGAACATGCCGAAGTCATACGCAGCGCCCAGAGCCAGACCCTTGTCCGTGCCCTTGACCTTGAAGTACGACAGAGCCACAGCCAGAGGGCCGTTGGCGTACGTCAGGTTGGCGTCAACTTTGGCATTGCCACCGTTGTCGGGCTTGGCTACATAGCCCAGCGTGCCGCTGAAGCCACCCATGTTGGGGGTGGTGTACATGAACATGCTGTTGTTACGCGAAGGGCCGCCGGCAAAGCCGAACTGGTTCGCCACAGCGGAGTAGTTGGCGGTGCCGGTCAATTCCCAAGCAGCCACACCCCAGAAGCTGGGGTTCAGCGAACGGCCCATTTGGAACTTGCCGAAGCCGCCCGACAGTGCCAGCCAGGCATTGCGCTGGAAGGTGTTGGCGTCGGTAGCGCCGGTTTCGGCGTTGATGCCTTGTTCGAAGTTGAAGGAAGCCTTCAGACCGCCGCCCAGGTCTTCCACACCGCGCACGCCCAGACGGCTGTTGCCGTTGTTCATCACGCCGTTGCCGCTCATTTGAGCCGAAACGCCGTTGGACTTGGCCAAGGACAGGTCAGCCACACCATACATCGTGACCGAAGACTGTGCCATGGCAGCGCCGGAAGCAGCCAGCACGGCCAGGGCAATCAGGGATTTTTTCATTGCGAGTTACTCCAAGGTTAAACATAGGGCGCCGGTACGGGGGGTCTTGGGTGTTGTGGCACCTGCACAGTCCCGCCGGTTCCCCGGGCCAACCTCCTGGTGGGGAAGTTGCTGCTATTGCACCAGAGGCTGGCTGGTTTCGCAAAGGAATTCACGGTTCAAGCGCCCCAAACCGGCAATTCGTTGTCCTGCTGCAACAGCCTGCGCCAGGGCGCGCCTTTCGGCACGTCAGCACGCAAGTTGAGCCGGCAAGGTCCGACTTTTTTGTATCCTTTTGCAATGACTGTGCCAAATAGCGATTTGCGCGTTCGGCCGCTCAAACGCTCACCAGCTCGAAACTGGTGCTGATCTGCGCGGTTTTGGCAAGCATGATGCTGGCCGAGCAGTATTTCTCGTGGCTCAGGGCAATGGCGCGCTCCACGGCGGCTTCGGGCAAATTCTTCCCGGATACGGTGAAATGCATGTGGATGCGGGTAAATACCTTGGGATCGGTACCGGCCCTCTCGCTTGTCAGGTGAACGCTGCAGCCCTGCACCGCGTGCCGGCCCCGGCGCAGGATCAGCACCACGTCGTAGGCGGTGCAGGCGCCGGTGCCCGCCAGCACGGTTTCCATGGGGCGCGGGGCGAGGTTTTGGCCCCCCAGGGCAGGCTGACCGGCGTCGGGCGCGCCGTCCATGGCAAGGATGTGGCCGCTGCCGGTTTCGGCGACAAAGCCCATGCCCGAGCGGGTGCCGGCCGCGCCGGTCCAGCTGACTGTGCATTCCATCGATTTCCTTTGAGTGCGCCCGGGCGCTGTGCGTTGGAGGCGACATTCTAAAAAATTCGGCCGCACTTGCTGCATTGCAGCACGCAAAGCGCTACACTGCAGTTATGCGGGGCACGAACGGCTGCCAACAGCCGGCACGCGCTGCAACGATTGTCTCCTCCATCTCCTCAAAAGGATGGATTCAGCCCCCGGCCTTGCGGCCAGGGGCTTTTTTTTGGTCTCCCGCCCCCTGCGCTGCGTGGCCCGCCGCCTATGATGGCGGCCCCGCGCCCGCGCCGCCGGCTCGGGGCCTTGCCGCTGCGCACCATGACCGAGCCATTGACCCCCCAAGACTACCTCACCCGGATTCTCAACGCCCGCGTCTACGACGTGGCCATTGAAAGCGACCTGGACCTTGCGCGCGCGCTCAGCCAGCGCCTGCACAACAAGGTGCTGCTCAAGCGTGAGGACCAGCAACCCGTGTTCAGCTTCAAGCTGCGTGGCGCCTACAACAAGATGGCGCACCTCTCGCCCGAGGAATTGCAGCGCGGCGTGATCTGCGCGTCTGCCGGCAACCATGCCCAGGGCGTGGCCATGAGCGCGCACAAGCTGGGCACGCGCGCCGTGGTGGTCATGCCAACCACGACGCCCGCGGTAAAAGTCGACGCCGTGCGTGCGCTGGGCGGTGAAGTGGTGCTGCACGGCGACAGCTACTCCGACGCTTACGAGCATGCGGCTGCGCTCCAGCGTGAGCAGGGTCTGACTTTCGTCCACCCCTTTGACGACCCCGACGTGATTGCCGGCCAGGGCACGGTGGCCATGGAAATCCTGCGCCAGGTGCAAAAGCTCGGTGCGCAGCGGCTTGATGCGGTGTTCGTCGCCATAGGCGGCGGCGGTTTGATCAGCGGAGTCGCCAATTACATCAAAGCCGTGCGGCCGGATGTGAAGGTCATTGGCGTGCAGATGAACGACTCGGACGCCATGATGCAGTCCGTCGCGGCGGGCAAGCGCGTCACACTCCCCGACGTGGGCTTGTTCTCTGACGGCACGGCCGTCAAGCTGGTCGGCGAAGAAACCTTCCGTATCGCCAGCGGCCTGGTCGACGAGTTCATGACCGTGGATACCGACGCGGTCTGCGCCGCCATCAAGGACGTGTTCGTCGACACGCGCAGCATTGTCGAGCCTGCGGGTGCGCTGGCCGTTGCCGCCGTCAAGCAGTACGTGGCGCGCAACAAGACGCGCGGCGAAACCTACGCAGCGATTCTGTGCGGCGCCAACATGAACTTCGACCGCCTGCGTTTCGTCGCCGAGCGCGCCGAGGTGGGTGAGGAGCGCGAAGCCCTGCTGGCAGTGACGATCCCGGAAGAGCGCGGGAGCTTTCGGCGTTTTTGCGAAGTGATTGGTGACCTGCCGGGCGGCCCGCGCAACGTGACCGAGTTCAACTACCGCATTGGCGACGCCGACCGTGCGCACGTCTTTGTCGGCCTGACTGCGCACGGCAAGGGCGAATCGGAAAAGCTGGCGCGCAACTTCAGCCGCCACGGCTTCGACGCGCTGGACCTGACGCACGACGAACTGGCCAAGGAGCACCTGCGCCATCTGGTGGGCGGGCGCTCGGCCCTGGCGCGCGACGAGCGGCTGCTGCGCTTTGTGTTCCCCGAGCGGCCGGGCGCGCTGCTCAAGTTTTTGAGCCTGATGCAGCCGAGCTGGAACATCAGCCTGTTCCATTACCGCAACCAGGGCGCCGACTATGGCCGCATTCTGGTGGGCTTGCAGGTGCCCGCGCAGGACGACCAGGCCTTTGACGCCTTCCTGGCGACACTGGGCTATCCCTCGGTCGAGGAAACCAACAACCCCGCATACCGCTTGTTTCTGCAGTCGGGCGCCGGCCCCGGCTAAATACCAAGGAAAATTGGCCTCTAGCGCTTATGCATTAAGCGTCGATAGCTATGAACTTCGAAGCATCGGTGCACCAGGCACTGCGCCACTATCTGCTCGCGCTGCAGTTTTTTACCCGCATTCCTGTCACGGGACGGCTGGCAGCGTGGGTGGGTTTCAGCCCCGATATGCTGCGCAGCGCCAGCGCGCATTTTCCTGGGGTGGGCTGGGTGGTGGCGGCCTGCGCTTGCAGCGTATACGCCCTGCTGTACCTGAGCCTCGGCCCGGCACCCGCCACACCCTGGGTCGCGGCAGCATTCAGCACGGCCGCCACAGCGCTGCTCACGGGCGGTTTTCATGAAGACGGGCTGACCGATGTGGCAGACGGGCTGGGGGGCAGCCAGGAGCGCGAGCGCGCCCTGGACATCATGAAAGATTCACGTATCGGCGCGTTCGGGGCGATGGCGCTCACGCTCACGCTGCTTGCCAAGCTGGGCCTGCTGGCCCTGCTCGGCCAGCGGGGCCTCTCGCCCGCGCTGGCCGCCTTGGTGGGCGCGCATGTCTTCTCCCGGCTTTTGCCACTGCTGCTGGTACGCACCATGGTGCATGTGGGCGATACAGCACGCTCCAAAAGCAAACCGCTGGCCGATCAAATCACCCGCGCACAGCTGGCCGGCGCAGCGGCCTGGTGCATTGTCCCGCTGGCCATCATTGCGCTGGGCGAAGGTCTTGGCTTCGTGCTGCTTGGCGTGTTGTTCAGCGGCTTCGCCGCAGCCCTCCTGGCGCGCTGGTTCTGGCTGCGTCTGCAGGGCTTTACCGGCGACTGTCTGGGCGCGGTACAGCAACTGAGCGAGATCGGCTTCTACCTCGGGGCGGCGCTGGCCCTGGGGCCACTGGTGCGCGGAGCCGGCGGATGACGATGAGCCGGCTGTGGCTGGTGCGGCACGCGCCGGTACTGGCGCCGCCCGGGACCTGCTACGGCCAGCTGGATTTGGCCGCAGATTCACACGCCACCGCCCAATGCGCAGAAGAACTCGCCTCCGTATTGCCGCACGCGCTGGTGTTACATCACTCTCCGCTACAAAGATGTGAGCTGCTTGCGCTTGCAATACAAGCGCTGCGGCCCGATCTAGCTCTGAAACCGGACCCCCGGCTGCGCGAAATGGATTTTGGCCGCTGGGAAGGCATCCCTTGGGCAAACCTGCCGCGCGACGAGATCGACGCCTGGGCAGAGCAACTGGCGGACGTGGCACCCGGCGGCGGCGAGCCGCTTGCAGCCATGCTGGCCCGGGTGGCGGCGGCGCTGGGCGACGCGCGCGCCAGCGTGCAGGCAAGCGGAACGGACGTGGTCTGGATTGCGCACGCTGGCGTGGCGCGCTGCGTGCAGTGGCTGCTGGGGGACCGGGCCCGGGCCAGCCTGGCGCCTTGCGCCGCGCATTGGCCGCGCGAAGCGCCAGCGCCCGGTGCCTGGGCGCACTACGCCCTGCGGGACGCTTCTAGCCCAGGCGGAGCGGCTGCGGTTCGTTAGCCACCGCCCGCGCAGATGCGGCAGGCGCCGCGCGGAGCACGCCTTGGCGGGCAGGGGCGTGCGCAGCCGCATCGCCCAGCTTGAACTGGCTCACGGCGCGCGAGAGCATGGCCGCCTGTTCGCGCAAGGATTGCGATGCCGCGGCCGATTGCTCGACGAGCGCGGCATTTTGCTGGGTCATCTGATCGAGCTGGCGCACGGCCTGACCAATCTGCTCGATGTTGTCACGCTCCTCGGCGGCGGAGGCGCTGATCTCGCCAATGATGGCGGAGACGCGCTGCACGCTGCCGACGATTTCGGTCATGGTCTGACCGGCCTGTCCGACCAGACGGGCGCCGTCTTCGACGCGGCCCACCGAAGCGTTGATCAGCGCCTTGATTTCCTTGGCGGCGTCGGCGCTGCGCCCGGCCAGGCTGCGCACCTCGCTGGCCACCACGGCAAAACCACGCCCCTGCTCGCCAGCACGCGCGGCCTCGACGGCAGCATTGAGCGCAAGGATGTTGGTCTGGAAGGCGATACCGTCAATGACGCCGGTGATATCGGAAATCTTGCGCGAGCTGGTGCTGATCTGCTCCATGGTGCTGACCACCTGGCTGACCACCTCGCCGCCCCGGCCCGCCACGGCGCCGGCTTCTCCCGCCGAGGTGCTGGCGCTGCGCGAACTGTCTGCGTTGTGCTGCACCGTGCCGGTGAGCATGTCCATGGAGGCCGCCACTTCTTCCAGGTTGGCGGCCGTCTGCTCGGTGCGCTGGCTCAGGTCCATGTTGCCGGTGGCGATTTCGGCGCTGGCCGTGGAGATGTTGCCTGCTGCCTCTTGCACCTGGCGCACCAGTGTGCGCAGCGATTCCTGCATGCGTCCCATGGCCAACACCAGCTGGCCCAGCTCGTCCTGGTTGCGCGGCGCGACGTCCTGCGACAGGTCGCCGGCGGCGATTTGCTCAGCCAAGGCGCGTGCCTGGGCCAAAGACGCAGTGATGGAGCGCAAGGTCAGGATGGTCAGCGGCAGGACGATGGCCAAGGCCAGCAGCACGGCGATCAGCAGGGCCAGCGAGAGGCGGGCGGTGCGCGCGTCCACGCTCGCGCGGGCTTCGTCCATTTGCTTGCGCGCCTGCGCCGCCAGACCGGAGAGCAAGGCGTCGCTCGCCTCCATGTGCACCTTGAACTTGTCGGCGTAGGCGGCGCCGCCGGCGCCGTCGAGCTGCGCAGCTTCGATCTGCGCAAACACCGGCGAGACGCCCTCTTCGTACTGCTTGACTTCTGCCAGCGTCTTGTCGATGGCTTCCGTGAAACCCGCGTCGTCCGCCTTCAAGGTACGCACTGCGGCGAGACGCTCACGCAGCGACGCCAGAGTCTTGGCCCAGATTTCGCGCTGCGCGCCGACTTCGACCGCGTTGTTGAAGTTGAGAATGAGGTCTTTTTCGACGCGGCGCATTTCGCCCAGCGTGGTGCGCAGATCAGACATGTCGGTCAGCGTTTGCACGTGCTGCTGGAAGAGCACCGCAACGGTGTCGCGGGTTCGGTCCAGACCCACATAGCCGAGCAAGCCGACGCCCACCAACAGCAACAAGGAAAAGACCGTCGCGAAATACAGCCGCGCTCGAATGGATGCCGCCTTGCCTGCCAATGCCGTCATGAAATGTCCTCGTGGGTCCCCGGTCCGGGCCGGGACGGGTAGCCCAGCGCGAACATCTAATTACATTTGGTCCCGATCAAGCATAGCGAGGGCGAAGGCCGGACGGACTCCGGAAAGACCCTCTGATCGCGGGCCGCGCGCACGATATTTCGTCCCATCAGCACGGCTTATGAAACCCTTTGCAGGGGAATGTACAGCGCGCCGCCACCCTTTTGAAACTCCGCCGCCTTGGTCTGCAGGCCTTGGGCCAGGGCAGCGGCTTCGCTGACCCCTTTCTGTGCCGCAAACTCGCGCACTTCCTGCGTGATCTTCATGGAACAGAACTTGGGGCCGCACATGGAGCAGAAATGCGCGACTTTGGACGCATCCTTGGGCAGGGTCTCGTCGTGGTATTCCTGCGCCGTCTCCGGGTCCAGGCCCAGGTTGAACTGGTCCTGCCAGCGGAAGTCGAAGCGCGCCTGGCTGAGCGCATCGTCGCGCGCGCGGGCACCGGGGTGGCCCTTGGCCACGTCGGCCGCGTGCGCGGCGATCTTGTAGGCGATGATGCCCTGCTTGACGTCGTCGCGGTCGGGCAGGCCCAGGTGCTCCTTGGGCGTGACGTAGCACAGCATGGCCGTGCCCATCCAGCCGATCATGGCCGCGCCGATGGCGGACGCAATATGGTCGTAGCCGGGGGCGATGTCGATGGTCAGCGGGCCCAGGGTGTAGAACGGCGCCTCATGGCAGGTCTTGAGCTGCTCGGTCATGTTGGCCTGGATCATGTGCATGGGCACGTGGCCGGGGCCTTCGATCATGGTCTGCACGT
>JAMLIT010000053.1 GCA_023954035.1 Burkholderiaceae bacterium
CTTCTGCTCGTCGGGCCTGCAAACCATTGCCACCGCCGCCCAGCGCATCATTGCCAACGAAGGCGACATCTATGTGGCCGGTGGCGTGGAGGCCATCTCCTGCACCGCGCAGGAAATGAACACCCATATGCTGCAGGACCCCTGGCTCATGAAGCACAAGCCCGAGGTCTACTGGGCCATGCTGCAAACGGCTGAACAGGTGGCCAAGCGCTACAGCATCAGCCGCCAGGCCATGGACGAATACGGCGCCGGCAGCCAGCAAAAAGCCAGCGCTGCGCTGGAAAAAGGCCTGTTCAAGGACGAAATCGCCCCCATCACCGTCACCATGGGTGTGGCTGACAAGGTCATGGGCCTCATGACCAAGCAAGTGACCGTGAGCGACGACGAAGGCATCCGCGCTGGCACCACGTATGACGGCATCAAGGACCTGCGCTCGGCCTTGCCCGGCGGCCTGGTGTCGGCCGGCAACGCCAGCCAGCTGTCGGACGGCGCGGGAGCCACCGTCGTCATGCACGAAAAACTGGCCGAGCAAAAAGGCCTGAAGCCCCTGGGCCGCTTCCTCGGTTTTGCCGTGGCCGGCTGCGAGCCCGACGAAATGGGCATCGGCCCGGTGTTCGCCATCCCCAAGGTCTTGAAGCGCCTGGGCCTCACCATCAACGACATCGACCTGTGGGAGCTGAACGAAGCCTTCGCCGTGCAGGTGATCTACTGCCGCGACAAGCTGGGCATTCCTGCCGACCGGCTCAACGTCAACGGCGGCGCCATCGCCGTCGGCCACCCCTTCGGCATGACCGGCCAGCGCCTTACCGGCCACGCCCTCATCGAAGGCAGGCGCCGTGGTGCCAAGAAAGTCTGCGTCACCATGTGCATTGGCGGTGGCATGGGCGCGGCGGGTGTGTTTGAGGTGCTGTAAGCGCTGAACTGGTGAACAAGCCCGACGCCCCGCGCAGGCCGACTGGTTTGCGCGGGGCGTTTGCTTTTATTTTGATAGCTTGTAGCGCTTGCTGGTCGGGCGCTGGAGGCAAAAGATGCTGACTATTTTGATGGGCCGCCAATGCGACCCTCGGCAGGGCTCTTGATTTGGCTGTTCCCACTGAAAGCGATCGCAGCGTAGTCGGCACGCCGTTGTGCACTTCTTTATCTGGTATTCAGGCAACGAAGACTAAAAACCTCAAGAACCGCACTGCTTTCGAACGTCTTCAACTTGCTTCTCCAGGCTTGGAATTTGAAGAGTGACACCGTCGTGATAAATGGTTTGGCCCTTCCATTCAGGATTTTTATCGAGCGCTTTGCGAAGTGCTGAATCCATTTTCTTGAGTGCCTTCGATTCTGCACAAAGACATTTATATAAATTGGAATCGGTGCTACGGCACTTGCCGGCAGCATCCATCAGTGAAGACAGGCCGTCATTGATCCCTTGAAATAATGGAATATCTTTATTTTTTATCTGGATAGTTTCATTTGCAGAGCTGCCTACTGCTGGCAGAAGGCCAATCAGAAAAATAAGCGAGAAACGCAGATTGAGGTTCATTGGTCAACTCCTTTTTGGATAAATTTAAAAATATCGGTAACCATGCAACGCACAGGTGGAAGCAAGTGGTTTGTCGTAGGTCAGTTTTCTTGGCTCAATAAAAAGAGATTTTCCGCCTCGCGGAAACGGCGTCGAAGCACCAATATGAAGATCGCCCGTAAAATCTATGCTGGCACCGACCACAACAGAGTCCACCTTAGACGCCGGATTTACGGCTAGGGGCGGTTCCCCAACAGACAAAACATCAATCAGTTTCTTGCGCTTGTGGGGGGAGTTTATATACAAAGTCAGCCACAATATTTTCATAGCTCTCTGGGTGTCGTATCCGCGATCGTTTGGCTTCAGCCCGTGCTGCAACCCGACCTGCTAACGTACGGGCCTAAAGGGTCCCATGGCTTGTCGGTCATATGTGGCACGCACTGCTACGGTACTGCAGCATGCAACAAGCAATTTTCTTCGGCTCAAAGTCCGGGCGCAGCCGGTTGGACCGCTAACGAATTCGCGGGCCATCGCTTCAAACGTGTTGGCTTCGACCACGCGCATTGCCTTTTTTTCTGCCCGTTTGGCCGCGCTGGGGTCGAGCCCTTCAGCCAGCAATTCGCGGGCTTCGTCGCGTCGCTTGCGGGCTTTCGCCAGAGAGACTTCGGGGTAGACGCCTAGCGCGAGGTTCTTGCGGTTGTCAGCGCGGGTGTAGTCCATGCGCCAATACTTGCCAGCGGCTTTCATCAGCAGGTACCTACCGCCGCCATCGGCGGACTTGTCTCCGGTGGCTTTGTCGCTATTTTTTACCTGCCGAACGAACGTGTCTGTCAGCTCCATGCATCCCCCTTGTGAAGGTATCTCTGGTGCGCTATACACAAGGTACCGTCAGAGATACCGTATTTTTGGCGGTATCTCATGGTACGCGGTGAAATTCCCTAAGGCAAAAAAACCCGCGACGCTAGGAAACGTGCGGGTTTTGAGAGGGTGTGAGGCGGTATGAATCGCTGATTTGGCCTGCCCGGAGGGACTTGAACCCCCGACCTACAGCTTAGAAGGCTGTTGCTCTATCCAGTTGAGCTACGGGCAGACGATACAGCAGACCGCTGCGCAGAAGGAGGGGATCATACCCGTGTGCAGGCTTCGTCGGCGCGCGGGGGGCTCAGACTCGCGGGCCGAATTGCCTCTGAAAAAACCGCTTCAGCGCTTACTGCATAAACGCCACAAGCTATCAAAAAAGTAGCGTCCTCGGGGTGGACCGCTGCAATGTCAGTTGGGCTCTTCGAACACCAGCGATGGGGTGGAGACGATGCGCGCCACCTGGCCGACGTCGTCAATGATGCCCCGGGCGACATAACCCGCCGGGCTGTCGGGCTCCAGTGCGGCCACGGCCAGTTGGGCAAGGGGTTGGTTCAGCGCAACGTAATAGCTGCCGGTGGGCGCATCGATGGTGTTGCGCTGCAGCGAAGCGCCGGGTCCTGAGCGTTCGTAGCTGTCGGCCAGCATGGAGCCGCCTTCTGCCACCCGCAGGACCTGAACGCCCAGGAGCTGCAGCCGATCGACCACGTTGTCTGCCCGCGCAGCCAGCCAATAGCCGCACGGACGGCCGCGGGAGGTCAGCGTGCGCAGCTTGAGCGGAGAGTCCCATTGCACGTGCTCCACCCGCTCGGCACCGCTCTGTGGGTCCAGCAGCAGCAGGTCGCGCTGCGCGGGCGTGGGCGCGACGTCGATCGCGGCCTGGGCGCGGCAGGCCATTGCGCTGGTGTCGCGGGCGACAAAGCTGCGCACCTGCTCCAGGCTGGACGAGCGCTCGGCCGTGCTGCGCAAGGCACTGGCCATGGCCGTGACCTGGGTGTGTACGCGGCGCTGAACATGGGCTCGCCCCAGCCCCACGCCGCGGCTGGCCACTGCGAATCCCACGGCGTTCTTCAGGCCGCTCACGTTGCGCAGCGTCTCTGGCAGAACGCTCCCGCCAGCGACGGGGCCTGCGCCTGCAGCAGACGCAAAAAACCAGTCGCTGCGCAGGCGTTCGGCCTTCAGTGACGCTGCCATGGGTTCGTAGTACCACTCGCGCGCGGCCTTGGTAATGAAGTCCGGGATATTGGCGGCCGTGCCGTAGTGCAGCAGGGCGTCATAGCCGGGTTGCGCATGCAGGGCATCCGAGAGTGCGCTCTCGGCGGGATATTCGCGGGCGTCGAGTACCAGGATGGGACGGTAGTCGCGCACCAGTTCGGCAAGCGCCCGTGCCTCGGGGGTGGAGAGCAGCAGGTGGTCGCTGGTCATGTCGACGCCGGCTGCGGTCTCTGGGGTGCCGGCGTCTGCGCCGTCGGGGTTGGCCCGCGGCACCAGCACGACGTTGATGCGATCGAGCAGCGGCTCCAGCAGTCCTCCGGCAAGTTCCTGTGCAAGGGCCAGCAAGGCCTCCGCTCCTGCGGGTTCATCGCCGCGCTGCTGGCCCACCATCATCACGGTGGGCCGGCGCGAAGCTTCCAGCGCATCGGGCGTGGTGCCGCCAGCGCGGGTGAGCACGAGGGCAAGAATCGGTTCACCTTGCTGCGAGGGGCCCAGGCGCAACAACTGGGTGCGGGTGCCCGTGCCTTGGTGCGCATGGGCGATGGCGCCGAGCCAATCGGCCAGTTCTGCGTTGGTAGTGAACGCGCGACGGCCCTCGCTCAGACCGGGCGTTCGGTAGCGCACCATGGGTTCGGGGAATTGCGCAGCGAGTGCCGGACGCAAGAGCGGGTCCTCCGCTGGCCGCGCAGCCGCTCCGGACGGCCAGGGAGCCACGCTGGACGGCCCAGGTACCGGCAGGGCTTGGGCGGGTGGAGCAATGGGCGCGGGTGCGACGACACGGCCGCGCTCTGCGGGCGGCAGCGGCGCCTTGGCAGGCCAGGGCGGCAAGGGCGTGCTGGCACAGCCCGCGAGCAAGGCCGGCACGACCAAGCGCGCGTGAAAGAGGGCGCAGCGGTTAGCTGCCGCACGGGCGTTTCGGGTGAGAAGCTGCAAAAGCATGGTGCGATCGGCCGTTCGAAGGAAGGGAAAGGGACGGGGGCGGAAGCCTGGCGCGAATGGTATACGGCGGCGGCACTCCGGCGCTGTCAGCGCGCACGCCGTATGCTGCGCCAGGCGCCGTCGTGTCGCGGTTGCGCTGCGTGGTCGCGCCAAAACAGACAGCGCCCATTCGCTCCGAAAAAGATAGCTATCAGCGCTTTTGCATCAAACGCTGGAGGCCATTTTCATGAATATTTCCCGACCTGATTTAAGCCCCAGCGCCGTGCCGCAACTTCAGTAGCCGCCGCGCCGACCCCCGCCGCCGCCGCTGCGTGATCCACCGCCGCCGCTTCGCCCGCCACCGTAGCCGCCGCCGCTGCGATAGCCGCCGCCGCGCCGGCCGGCGGCCATGCTGTCGACGCTGGTGCGCATCGGGTCGGGCTGTCCAGATGGGCCGTGGCCGGTGCCACGGGGCGGAGCCATGCTGATGCCAGCCTGGGTGCCGAGATGGGCGTTTTCGCGCGCCGGCTGCCAATCATCGGTGTGGCGAGCCGGCGCCGGGCGCGGCGCACCGCGCCCGCTGCCGGGTGCCGGGCCCCCACGGGACGCGGCGCGCCCACCGCCACGGCGTGCGCCGCCAGCGTTGGCACCGCCGCCATTGCTGCCTCCTCCGGGGGCGCGCTCTGCGCGACCCGAAGGCTTGCCTGCGCGCATGCGCTCCATCATTTCGCTGCGTGCGGCCTTGGCCGCGGCTTGCATGACGTCGCGGCTGGGCGCACGGCCCGCGCCGCCCCAGATGGTCTGGCGGCCCATGGCAATGGGTTCGGCCTTCTCGCCTTCCTCGGGGCCAAAGCCGTCGATCAATTGCACGGGAATCGTCTGCTTGGTGAAGCGTTCGATTTCCATCATGAAGCCTTCCTCATCCATGCAGACCAGGCTCACTGCCTCGCCGCTGGCGCCTGCGCGGCCGGTGCGGCCTATGCGGTGCACGTAGTCTTCGGGCACGTTGGGGATCTCGTAATTGACGACGTGCGGCAGGTCGTCGATGTCGATGCCGCGCGCGGCGATGTCGGTGGCCACCAGGGCGCGGATGTCGCCGCTCTTGAAGCCAGCCAGCGCCTGGGTGCGCGCACTCTGGCTCTTGTTGCCATGCAGTGCCATGGCGTTGATGCCGTGCTTGGTCAGGTATTCGGCCACATTGTTGGCGCCGAATTTGGTGCGGGTGAAGACCAGCACCTGGCTCCAGTTGTGCTCGTTGATGATGTGCACCAGCACCTGCTTTTTCTTGCCGCGCCCCACCGGGTGAATCACCTGCGAGATGCGCTGCACCGTGGTGTTGCTCGGCGTGACTTGAATGCTTTGCGGGTTCTTGAGCAGGTTGGCGGCCAGCTCACGAATCTCGTCGCTGAAGGTGGCGGAAAAAAGCAGGCTTTGCTTATCCCTGGGCACCAGCGCCAGAATCTTCTTCACGTCGTGAATGAAGCCCATGTCGAGCATGCGGTCGGCCTCGTCGAGCACCAGCACCTGCACCGTGGAGAGGTCGAGAAAGCCTTGCTGCTGCAGGTCCAGCAGGCGGCCGGGGGTGGCCACGAGCACGTCGACGCCGCGCTTGATGCGGTCGATCTGCGGGTTCATGCCCACGCCGCCAAAGACCACGGTGGAATTCAAGTCCAGGTACTTTCCGTACTGGCGAACCGATTCTTCGACCTGCGCGGCCAGCTCACGCGTGGGCGTGAGCACCAGGGCGCGCACGCCCTTGCCGCCAAACTTGCTTTTAGGCGCCGGTTCGCGCGCGAGCCGGTCGAGCAGCGGCAGCGTGAAGGCGGCCGTCTTTCCGGTGCCCGTTTGCGCTCCGGCCAGAAGGTCCTGCCCGGCAAGCACGGCGGGAATGGCCTGCGCCTGAATGGGTGTGGGGATTTCGTAGCCTTGCTCGCGCACGGCTTTCATGATGGCCGGGGCCAGATTCAAATCGTCAAATGTCATTGAAAGGATTGCGCCCATCCGGGCGCCGGGAATCGGCCTGTTGGCGTCCAGGAAATTTGGACGCCAATCCAGTGTCAGGCTGACCGGGTTCAACAGTGGGCGCTGGCAAGCGGTGTTGCCTTGGCCCCAGCAGATTGCTGATATCGCGCACAGCTGGAGTGCGCGACTGGCGCTATTGTCGCATGGGTCGATAATTGACGGATTCGCCGGGCGCCCAGCCCGCTTTTCATTCTCTGCAGGACTCTCCGACCCCGATGGCCCAATACGTTTATTCCATGAACCGCGTCAGCAAGACGGTGCCGCCCAAGCGGCAGCTCTTGAAGGACATTTCGCTGTCGTTTTTCCCCGGCGCCAAGATTGGCGTGCTCGGTCTCAATGGCTCGGGCAAATCCACGCTGCTCAAGATCATGGCGGGCGTGGACAAGGAATTCGAGGGCGAAGCCGTGCCCATGCCAGGCCTGTCGATTGGCTATCTGGAGCAGGAACCCAAGCTCAACCCCGAGCACACGGTGCGCGAGTCGGTGGAAGAGGCCCTGGGCGAGGTCAACGCCGCCCGCGCGCGGCTGGAGGAAATCTACGCCGCCTATGCCGAACCCGATGCTGATTTCGATGCGCTGGCCGCCGAGCAGGGCGAACTCGAAGCCGTCATCGCCGCAGCGGGGACCGATTCCGAGCACCAGCTCGAGATCGCCGCCGACGCGCTGCGCCTGCCGCCGTGGGAGGCAAAGATCGGCGTGCTCTCGGGCGGCGAAAAGCGCCGCGTGGCCCTGTGCCGCCTGCTGCTCTCCAAGCCCGACATGCTGCTGCTGGATGAGCCCACCAACCACCTGGACGCAGAATCGGTCGAATGGTTGGAAGTGTTCCTGCAGCGCTTTTCCGGCACCGTCGTGGCCATCACCCACGACCGCTACTTCCTCGACAACGCGGCAGAGTGGATTCTCGAAATGGATCGCGGCCGCGGCATCCCGTGGAAGGGCAACTACAGCTCCTGGCTGGAACAAAAGGGCGAACGCCTGGCGCAGGAGCAGAAAAGTGAAGAAGCCCACGCCAAGGCGCTGAAGAAGGAGCTGGAATGGTCGCGCCAGAACCCCAAGGCGCGCCAGGCCAAGAGCAAGTCGCGCCTGGCCCGCTTTGAGGAGCTCTCGGACGTCGAATACCAGAAGCGCAACGAGACGCAGGAGATCTTCATTCCCGTTGCCGAGCGCCTGGGCCAGCAGGTCATCGAGTTCAAGAACGTCAGCAAGTCCTTCGGCGATCGCTTGCTCATCGACAACTTGAGCTTCAGTATCCCGCCCGGCGCCATCGTCGGCATCATCGGGCCCAACGGCGCCGGCAAGTCCACGCTGTTCAAGCTCATTGCGGGCAAAGAGCAGCCCGACAGCGGCGAGGTGATCGTGGGGTCGACGGTGCGCATGGCGTTTGTCGACCAGCATCGCGACGAGCTCGCTAACCAGAAAACGGTCTGGGAAGACATCTCCGGGGGGCTGGACATCATCAACGTCGGCAAATTTCAGATGGCCAGCCGCGCCTACGCGGGGCGCTTCAACTTCAATGGGGCCGACCAGCAGAAAAAAGTGGGGTCGCTGTCGGGCGGCGAGCGCGGTCGCCTGCATCTGGCCAAGACCTTGATTGCCGGCGGCAACGTCCTGATGCTCGATGAGCCCTCCAATGACCTGGACGTGGAAACCCTGCGCGCGCTGGAAGACGCCTTGCTTGAATTCGCCGGCAGCGTGCTGGTGATCAGCCACGACCGCTGGTTTCTGGACCGCATTGCCACGCACATTCTGGCGGCCGAGGGTGACAGCCAATGGATCTTCTTCGACGGCAACTACCAAGAGTACGAGGCCGACAAGAAGAAGCGCCTGGGCGAAGAAGGTGCGCGCCCGCACCGCATGCGCTTCAAGGCGCTGAAGTAGGATGGGCAACGCGCCAACGGTAGCCTTCGCCACAGCTTAGCCAGAGCCTAGCCATGACCTTGTCCATCGCCCGATCCAGAGCGGTTTTTCGCGCCTGCGTGGTGAGCGCGGTGCGCGAGGGCGAGCTCCTCATGGAGCAGCTGATCATGTACACCCTGGACGCGCTGAGCAAGCTGGAGTCTGAAACGCGCGTCATTGCCAAGCGCGATCTGGCCAGCGAGGCACTGCGCCTGCTGCGCCAGCACCAGGCGGGGCTGATCAAGGCCTATCCGATGGCCTTGCTGGAGATGTTTGCTGACGGCCCCGCAGCGCCAGCGGCCAAGGCAGCCTCATCGACTCCGCTGGACTTCGGGGAGCTGAGCCTGGTGGACGATGACGAAGTCCAGGCCCAGGTGGAGCTCTCCCGCGCCCAGCAGATGGCGCTGCACACCACCGAAGAGGTGCTGGCCGAGCTCAACGGACTGGTCAGTTCGGCCCAGGGCCTGCCGCGGGTGCAGCCCGAACGCAATCCCTTGCGTCCCGAAAACTACATCCGTGCCTTGCAGCGGGTGGTGGCCGACACCCAGGTGATCGCGCCGATTCGCGAGGCCTGGATGCAGCACATGCGCGAGCTGCTCGGCCAGCAGCTGGTCGACGTCTACAAGCGTGCGGCCAAAGGCTTGCGCGAGCATGGAATCGAGCAGGTCGGCTGGGGCACCCGCGCAGGCGTGCCGGCCGACTACCCGCCGAGCCACCAGGGCGGGGGTTGGGCAGCCTCGATGCACGGGCCGGCGGGCGGCTCGGGCTGGGCGCCCGGCGTGCCCTCCGGCTATGTCCCTTCCTCGCACGCGCCCATGGCGCCGCAGGTCGAGGAAGCACTGTTGACAGTGGGTTTCCTGCGCCAGATGCTCTCGGGCGGCGGCGACCCCTATCAGGAACTGCAGGCCATTTCGGGCACCGCCTACGGTGCGCAACCCAGCAGCCAGGCGCCCATGCGCCCCAGCGTCGGCGCGGGACCGGCTTACGGACAGGTGGGCGTGGGCGACGCCATGGAAGACATCGCGCAGCTCGAGAGGCTGGTGGGCCGGCTTGCCAACAGCCAGCCGGCCTACCTTCACAGTGGCCAGGGTGCGGTTCGCAGCCATCCCGGCGCCCTGTATGGCCCCAGCGAATCGGCGCCCATGGGAGCCGAAGTGGTGGCGCGCATGGTGGAAAACATCTCACAGGATTCGCGCCTGCTGCCGCCTGTACAAAAGGCCGTTCAGGACCTGGAGCCGGCAATCCGCAAGCTCATACGCCACGACCCGCGCTTCTTCAGCGACGCCAACCATCCTGCGCGCCGCTTGCTCGACGAGCTGACCCAGCGCAGCCTGGCCTACAGCCACGTCGAGGCGCCGGGCTTCAGCCGCTTCATGCGGCTGGTCGATCAGGCGGTTTCGCATCTGGCGCGGGTGGAGATCACCAGCGCGGCCCCTTTTGAAACCGTGCGCCGCGCACTGCAGGCTGCCTGGGAGGCGCAGCAGAAAAAAATGCTGGCCCGCCAGGAACGTGAGCAATATGCCTTGATGCTGGCCGAGGAGCGCGAGATGCGCGCCGAGCGCATTGCCGAAGAAGTGGCCGCGCTGCCCGAAATGGAAGGCGCGCCGCAAGACATTGCGGACTTCGTGCTGGGGCCCTGGGTGGAGGCGGCCGCTGGCCTGCCCGCCGATGGCCAGGGCACTCTGGGACGGGAGGCGCGCGAGGCCATCGATCTTGCGGCCTTGTTGCTGTGGAGCGTGCAGCCTGCGCGGACCGTGCACGACCCGGATCGCCTGGACGAAGCGGCGGTGCTGCTGCCGGTTCGCTTGCGCAGCACGCTGGAGACGGCAAACCGCCCGACCGACGAGATCGAGCGGCTGCTGCAGCGGGTGGGCGAACTGCACCAGGACGCAATGTTGGCGCGTCCGCCCGACATCGAACTGCCCGACGACGGGCAGGAGCCAGAGCAAGCGCAGGCGTTCCCGCAGGCGGGCAGCGATGGCGAGTCGGCTTCGCAGGGCGCCGCGGCGGTCGAGCCCGTGCCGCCAGAGCCCGCCGAAGGCCTGGCACCGGCTGCCGGTCCGGCGCCGGAGCCGCAGAGCGATGGGTTTGTCATAGGCGCCTGGGTCGACTTGTCGTCTTCTGGCAGGCGGTTGCGCACCCAGCTCACCTGGTGCAGTCCGCACAATACGCTGTTCCTGTTCACCGCACCCGATGGCAGCACGCAATCGATGACGCGGCGCATGCGCGACAAACTGGTGGCCGAAGGGGCGTTGAAACTGGTGCCCGTGCAGTCTGTGGTGGGGCAGGCCATCGACCATCTGGTCCAGTCCGCCCGCGGCGCTGCGACGACGCCCAAACGCTGATCAGGCCTGCGGCAGCTTCTGGCGCACCAGGTGAATGTGGTTGCGCAGCGCGTACAGCTCATCGGCATACGACAGCGGAACGCTCACTTTTTCCACCTGGATTTCGAGCTGGTCAAGGGCCTGAGCCAATTCCGAGCGCGGCAATTGGCCCAACTCCATGTCGCTTTCAATCTCGCGCAGTCGCCCGTACCAGCGAAACACCCGTGAGCGCACACGGAACTGGTAGAGCGGTGGAACGATGCGCGAGAGCGGCAGCAAAGCGGCCAGCAAGATGCCCAGCACCAGCCACATGCGTTCGATCAGGTTGGCCAGCCAGAAAGGCAGGTAGCGCTGCAGGAGCGGCACCGGTTCGTTGATGGCACGGTCGGCCTCGGCCGCGATCGGTAGTTCGCTGTGCCGTGTATTGGGAAACTCGCGTGCCCGGTTGAACCAGCCCGCGCCACCGTGCAGTACCTGCCCGGCCTGGGCAAACAATTGCAGCAGCGCCGGATGCGTTGGCTCGCGCGCCAGCAAAGCGGTGGTGGATGCCACCAGTCGCACGTCCTCGGGCGGCACGTTGCCTGCCAGGTCGACGACGCCGCGCGGCAAGCTCACCGGGCTCAGAAAGGGAAACCGCCGACCGTAGGCTTCGTTCTGCGCAAAGTCCATCAGCTGCACGCCAGGCGTTTGCAGCAGCATTTGCACCATCATGGATTCGGGTGCCGAAGCAAATACCAGAACGTCAAGCTTGCCCGCCAAGAACTGGACCGTGGCATCGGTCTGACCGAGCCGCGAGAGCTTCACGTCGGTCGGCTTCATGCTGTTGGCGTCCAGCAGCTTTTCCATCAGCGTCGGTACGCCGCTGCCGGGTGTGCCTACATTGACGCGCAGCCCACGCAGTTGCGGCAAGCTGTCCAGTCGGCCCGACTGCTTGCGTTTGGGCGCGTCCGGCGTTCGATAAAACAGCCACAGCGGCTCGACAAACAGGCTGCCCAGGGACTGCAGTTCCTCCTGGTCGCTCGGCAGCAATTCGGCGGTACCGCCTTGGACAAAAGCCAGGTCGGCACGGCCATCCCGCAGCAATTGCAGATTGGCCGAGGAGCCGTCGCTCGGCACCAGCACCACTTCGATACCCTCTGCCGCCAGCGCCTTCTGGTAGCGCTTGCCAAAGGCTTCGTAAGCGCTTTGCGCTGGCCCCGTGGCCAGTGTGACCTGGCGTGGGGGTGTCGGGTTGAGCCACCAGTACGCCAGCGCCAGCAGACCGACGGCAAGAAAAGCCAGCGGCCCGGCGGAGAGCAGCAGGTCGCGCAGCGACAGCAGGGTGGAGCGAAAAGCCTGGGGCATGGATGGGCGGCGAAAAAGGGGCTTCAAGCCAGATCCGCCATGGATGGCAGATGCAGGCCTTCGGAAGTCGTGACAGACCGTGCCGCCTGCACAGCGCGCAAGGTGGCGCGCGCGGTCACTTCAGCGGCCAGGGCAGCGAGCAGCAACATGCTGGCCTGCTTGCCCGAGGCTCCGGTGCCCAAGGCAAACAAGGTGTCTCCGTCGAGCTGGGTATGGGCCGGGAAAATGCTGCGGGCCAGGCCGTCGTGGGCGGCCAGCGCCAGTCGCTGCGCCTGGGCCTTGGTGAGCAGGGCATCGGTGGCGACGACACCAATCGTGGTGTTGGTGCCCGGCAGCAGGGCTTGGGGCAGCTCGCCGCGCAACAGGGCGCGCCGGCTGTCCAGCAGGCGCAGGCCGTCGGCCGTGCGCGCACCGGCCACCACCTGGGCGGTGTCCGAATCGACCACGTCGCCCACCGCGTTGCAGGCAATCAAGGCGCCTACCGTGACGCCGCCCACGGTCACCGATGCGGTGCCGATGCCGCCTTTCATGGCGCGCTGCATGCCAAACAGCTTGCCCACAGCGGCCCCTGCGCCGGCGCCGACGTTGCCTTCCTCCGGGTCGTTCGCTGAGGCGCCAGCGCAGGCCGCATACCCGGCTGCAGCGTCGGGGCGGATGGCGGGGTCGCCTACCATCAGGTCAAACAGCACTGCGGCGGGGACGATGGGGACGCGCGCGACGCCGACATCGAGGCCAATGGAATGCTCTTCAAGCCAGCGCATGGCGCCGCTGGCTGCGTCCAGGCCAAACGCGCTGCCACCCGAGAGCACGATCGCGTGGATCTGCTCCACCAGGTTGCCGGGAGCCAGCAGATCGGTCTCGCGGGTGCCGGGCGCCGCGCCGCGCACGTCCACACCCGCCACCGCGCCTGCGCGGGCCAGGATGGCGGTGCAGCCCGTGGGGCGACGCGGGTCGGTGAAATGGCCGACTTCGATGCCGGCCACGCGGGTGATGCTGCCGGGGTCGGCGTACGGGGGTTTCATGCGCGCCGATTATGGGCGCGGCGGCCCGTGCGGCCCGGATCAGGCGAAGGTATCGAGCTGCGTACCCAGCGGGCCGAGGTTGACGGACGGCGGCTGCGGTATGGCTTGCAGCAGCGTGGCGGCCGCGCTGGCTTGAAGGTTCAATGCCTTTTTCAAAACCGTGACTTCCACGGCCTGCGCGGTTTCGGCCTGGCTGTTGGCACTGGCGATGCGCAGCAGCGAATTGGTGAGGGCGATGTCCATAGGGTTCTCTTCGGCAACTGGGCCAAAAAATGAAGCGCTATTCCAGTGCCGGCGCTCCCAGCGGTGCGCAATGCGCCAGATCAGACGCCGGGCGGCCCGGCAGCTTGCGCGACACATCGCGCAGCGCAGTGCGCAGGCCTTCTTCCAGCACCGGGTGGTAGATGGGCATGGCGAGCAGGTCGTGCACGCTCAGACCGCGTGAGTGGGCCAGGCCGAGCAGGTGCGCCAAGTGCTCGCCGGCCGGCGCGCACAGTTCGGCGCCCAGGAGCGTGCCGTCGGCGCGATCGGCGTACAGGACGATGCGGCCCGCGTTGCGCTGGCCGGCGCGCGCGCGTCCCTGGTTGGCAAAGCTGACGCTTCCCACCTCGACGTCCTGGCCCGCCAGCTCCCTGGCACTCGCGCCCACCATGGCCACCTGCGGTTCGGTGAAGACGATGGCCAGGCTGCTGCGGCGCTCGAAGCAGCGCACTTCGTCGGCCAGCGCGTTCATGCCCGCAATGTGGCCTTCGTCTGCGGCCTCGTGCAGCAGCGGCCTGTCGCGGTTGACGTCGCCGGCAATGAAGACGCGCAGATCGCCTACCTGGCTGCTGCCGGGGTGGAAGGCGGGCATGCCGTGCTCATCCAGCGGTACGCCCAGCGTTTCCAGGCCCAGGCCCGCCACATTCGGGCGCCGCCCGACCGCTGCCAGCACCTGGTCGACGATGGTGCGGGTGTTTCCGCTGACGATGGCGATGCCGTCCGGGTCTGCCTCCAGCACCACGTCGTGGCCCAAATGCAGCTGCATCTCGGATTCCAGAGCGCTGTGCAGCACGGCAAGGGTGTCGGGGTCGGCGAGGCCGGCAATGGATGCACTCTTGGCAAAGGCACTGACCTGGACGTCCAGGCGAGCCAGGGCCTGCGCCAGCTCTGCGCCCACCGGTCCCAGCCCGACGACGCCCAGGCGTGGGCCGATCTGGCGCTGCTCGAACAGCGTGTCGGTGGTCAGAATGCGCTCGCCAAACGCCTTCCAGGCCGGCGGCACGAAGGGGTGCGAGCCGGTGGCCAGGATGATGGCGCGGGCACTCAGGCGCTCCCCATTCACCTCAACGGTATCGGGCCCGAGCAGGCGGGCGTGGCCGGCGATGCTGCGCTCGCCCAAGGTGTCGGTCAGCTTGACGGTGCCGGCGACGAAGTTGTCGCGCAGCGCACGCAGGCGCTCCATCACGGCGGGAAAATCGACCGACAGCGCCTCGCTGCCGCGAATGCCGAAAGCGTCGAAAGTGAGGCGGCGGTGGTAGGCGTTGGCCGCTTCGATCAGCAGTTTCGAGGGCATGCAGCCCACGCGCGCGCAGGTCGTGCCGTAGGGGCCGGCGTTGACGACGAGAAAGTTGTCGGTGCGTTTGCGCACTTCGCTCAGCGCGGCCAGGCCGGCGGTGCCAGCGCCAAGGATGATGACGTCGAAATGCTTTTGCATGCGCAGGTTCCTCCAGATGCAGACGGCCCACTGTGCCATGCCACCGCGCCGATGCCTGTAGGCCAAAGCGGAAAAAGCACTAAAAATAGCCTCTAGCGCTTATTGGGTAAGCGCTGACAGCTATCAAAACAATAGTTTCAGCTCGATAAGGGATCGGTACGATCCCACACCACGCTGCCGTGCGAGGCATCGGCCAGGCGCTCCACCAGCACCTGCGCGCCGGCCTCCGGCAGAGCGAACACCAGGCGCACCAGGCTGGCGTGCTCGGTATCCATCAGATGCGCGCCCGCAGCCTGCAGCTCGCGCCGAATGGCCCCTTCAAAGGCGTAAGGAAAGCGGCAGGCGAGCTGCACGCTGCGCTGCAGCGGAATTTTTTCCGCGTCTTTCAGTGCCTGCGCCACACAGTCGGTGTAGGCGCGCAGCAGGCCACCCGCGCCGAGCTTCACACCGCCGAAATAGCGCACCACGGTGGCCAGTACGCCTTCGAGATCCTGGTGGCGAAGCACTTCGAGCATGGGGCGCCCGGCCGTGCCGCCGGGTTCGCCGTCGTCCACCGCTGCCGAGTGGCCCCCCGCCAGCAGGGCCCAGCAGATGTGCGTAGCGCCAGGGTGCTGCTTCCAGAGCGCGTCCACCGCCGCCTGGGCGCTGGCGCGGTCCTGCATGGGTTGCACGCAACCAATGAAGCGGCTCTTTTTGATCGTCAGATCGCTTTGGACTGCGCCGGCCAGGGTCTGGGCCATGCGCTGCTACCGTCGCCCTGCCATGCTATTGGGTCGGCCTGCCGTCCAGCATGCTGCGCACCAGCGCGCGGCTGTGGGCGCCATAGTGGCCGAGGAGCTCGGCAATGCGGGTATCAAGATGCGCGCGCTGAGCCGGGTCGATGGCCGAGAGTTCCTTGATGAGATCGATGCTTGCCGAATGCATGCCAAAATCGAAGCCTGGATCAGAGACGTAGCGCGCTGGAAGCGTCCTGACCAACGATCGGTCGGTGGCGGCTCCGGCGTCGTAGGCCTCCTTGCTGACCACGTCGCGCACGTAGCGCTCGCTCCAGGCGGGGTAGCCCGCATCCAGGCTTGTGTCGTGCAACGTGGCCCCGAGGACGCTGGGGGTGCGCGTTTTGGCGGCCGTGCGAATCAGGGCGCTTTCGTAGTTTTCCATGGCCAGATGGCGGTTGGACAGCAGCACGATCATGTCGTTCTTCCACTTCGGCAGGCCCACCATCGCCAGCGCATTGATGCCGATCAGCCGCACCGCGCTGTTGCCGGGCGAGACGCTGGCGTGGTAGGGCTGCGTCAGGTCTTGCACGTAGTGCATCGCCAGGCCGGTGAAACGCCAGCCCCAGTACGGGTGGCCGGTGTCGAACGCCAGGCGCGCCAGGCTGGTGTACTGGTGCACGCGCAGCAGCGGATAGGTGCGCTTGAGGAAGGGTGCGGCCTTGTAGATGATGGCCGGCTCGTGAAAAAACCCCATGTGAAACGGTGCCTGGGTGCTAAAGCTCAGCGTGGGGTTGCCAAAGGGAATGGGCCCAAAGCCGTAGGTCTTGCCTGCTTCGGAATTGCTGTCGCTCCACAGATTCAAGTCCATTCCGTAGTCCGGCTCATCGCTGGCCGAGGCCACAACGGCCAGCGCGGGCACCATCTCCCCAGGGTCAATGCGCAGGAAAACGTGATTCGCCTCTTCAGATTTTTCGAGCGCATTGACCTTCGTCGGCGCCAGTAGCCGCGCCGGGTCGGGTGCGGGGCCCCAGGGATCGGGTTGCACATAGAGTGCCAGCCGGCTCTCTGGCGAGACGCGCAGTGCGGCCAGAAAATCCTTGCGGCGCTGGGCATCGCTCTTGCTCGGGTCGGCGCGGTAGGCCAGCTGGGGTGGCAGCGGAGGGTAGGTGTCGACCGCCTTGCGTGCCCAGTCTTCATCGTCCCTGAGCAGGGCCTCGATGGCCTTGTCTTCGTTTTTCAAAAAGGCTTCCAGCGGCTCGGCCGCCACCTGCACGCTCAGCTCGGGCATGCGCTCCAGCGCGCGGTAGCTGACCATGGCGTGGTTGCTCCAGGCAAAAGCGGTGCCGGCAAACCCGGTCAACAGGGCGAGGATGAGGGCAGGACGGGTGGTGCGCATGGGTCTGCAGGGGATGGGGTTTGGGAACGCCATTGTCAGTCCTGGCTAGGGTAACCGGTGATGGCGCGGATATCGCGGTACAGCGGCTGCAGGCGTTGGTACATGCGGCAGTACACCCGCCGGTAGAGCTGGTCGTAGGTGTGCGCGTGCTCGGGCTCGGGCTCGAACCGGTCTCCCATGCGCGCCATGGCGGCCACGGCGGTTGCGTAGTCGGCATGCAAGCCCAGGCCCACGGCGGCAATCATGGCGGCGCCCAGTCCGCTGGTCTCGTACAAATGCGGGCGCTCGCAGGGCAGGTTGAAGATGTTGGCGGTGATTTGCATGGCCGCGTCGCTCTGCGAGCCGCCGCCCGAGACGCGCACCAGGGTGATGGGCGCGCCGCCACGGCGTTCGATGCGCTCCTTGGCCTCGCGCAGCGCGTAGGCCAGGCCTTCGAGGATGGCGCGGTACAGGTGGGCGCGGGTGTGCACGTCGCCAAAACCAATGACGGCGCCCTTGGCCTCGGGGCCGGGCACCTTGATGCCGGGGTTCCAGAAGGGCTGCAGCATGAGGCCCTGGGCGCCGGGCGGCACGCGGCCCACCAGCGCGTCGAACAGGCTCTCGGGCGTCACGCCTTCTCGCACGGCCTGCTGCTGCTCGTGCAGGCCGAACTGCTCCTTGAACCAGTTGACCATCCAGAACCCGCGCGTGATCTGCACCTCGGTGTTGTAGTGGCCGGGCACCGCCGCCTGGTAGGGCGGGATGAAAGGCGTGGCCTCCAGGTAGCGCGGCGTGGTGGTGTTGATGGTGGCGGCGGTGCCGTACGAGAGGCAGGCAATCTCGGGCGTGAGGCACCCGGCGCCCAGCACCTCGCAGGCCTTGTCTGCCGCGCCTGCCAGCACTCTCAAGCCTGCGGGGATGCCCGTGTCCTGTGCGGCCTGTTGGCTCACTTCGCCAATGACCGTGCCCGCCGCCACCAGCTCGGGCAGCATGGCGGGCGTGATGGGCAGCGCCTGCCACTTCCAGTCGTGCGGCGGTGCCCAGTGGCCTTTTTTGTAGTCGAAGGGTACGTAGCCCACCTGCGACGCAATCGAATCGACAAAGCGGCCGGTGAAGCGGTAGTTCAGGTAGCCCGAGAGCAGCAAATAAGTGCGGGTGCGCGCCCACAGTTCAGGCTGGTGCTGGGCGATCCAGTTGGCCTCGGCCTCTTTCTGGAAGTGGCGCACGGTATCGCGCATGCCAATGGCGCGAAAGGCCGCCTCCCACCACCAGGCCAGGCGCGGGGCGTGGTCGGCGCGGCGCTGGTCGAGCCAGATCATCGCGGGGCGCAAGGGCTGGCCGTGCTCATCCAGCGCCAGGGTGGTGCCGCGTTGCGTGGTGATGACCAGGCCTGCAATGTCACTCTTGTTCACGCTGGTGGTTTGCCACAGTTGTTGGCAGGCCTGGCACAGGGCTTGCCAGAACACATCGGCGTCCGCTTCCATCCAGCCGGGTTCGGGGGATTGGTAGCTGATCGCCACCTGCGATTTGTCCACCAGATTGCCCTGCAGGTCGAACAGCAGGGCGCGCACGCTTTGCGTGCCGTTGTCGATGGCGAGCAGGTAGGGGGCGGGCATGGTGTCTCCGGTGTGCTTTTATTTTGATAGCTGTCAGCGCTTTATGGATAGGCGCTGGAGGCTGTTTTTATCTATTTTTTGAATTGTCTTGGAAGCGGTAGATTGAGCTGGCGGAGACCGCGCCCACGGTTCCGGGATTGGGATCTGAGCCCGAGTTTCGCTGCGCTGCATCGTGATCCGACAGTGGCACTGCGCCCCCAATGCCTGCGCCGCGCCCATGCCCGTGCTGAGGCCGAGCGCAGCGACGGCCCGAAGGGCTGTTTGGCTCCCAATCCCCTCTGTCCGTGCCGAGGAGCACAGGCGCAAAGCGGATCAGGGCCGCGCGCTGTTTGAGCGAAGCGAGTTTGCGCGGACCCCGCTTTGCGCCGCGCACCGCAGCTTGCCCCGCAGCGCAGCGAAGGGGACACGGACAGCGGGGTCGCCCTTTCTTTGGTTACTTTCGTTCGGCGAAGCGAACGAAAGTGACTGCGCCGCCGGGCGCACATCCCGGCACCCGCCCTCGACAAAGGCATGCGGTCAAAAACAAAAAACCGGCTCCAATCAACGCGTCGCATGCTGTGGTGTTGTTCCGGGGTCAGAGCACGAGTTTCGCTGCGCTGCATCGTGATCCGACCCCAATGCCTGCGCTGCGCCCAATGCCTGCGCCGCGCCCGGCGGCTGGTAGTGCGCGGCGATGAGGGCGCGGTAGCGGTCCAGCTCGTGCTCCCAGCGCACCTCGTCCCACGCCAGATGCGGGGCGCAGAGTTCGCGGATGCGCGGCAGATGGTCCAGGCCACCGCGCGGCAAGAGAATGCCCAGCCGGGTGCGGCGCAGCAGCAGGTCGCCCAGGTGCTGCACGGCCTCAAACCGGGCGGCGATGGACAGCTCCAGCCACAGGGTTTCGGTGCCGGGGATGCGGTGCAGATCGCCGTCGCGGGCCCCTTCACTCCACTCGGCCGCAAAGGCGCCGTAGCGTGCCGTGAGGCGCTGGCGTACGGCCGGGCTCCAGTGGGGGTTGAGTCTTGGTGCAGGGGTGAACAGGGGCGCATCGTCTTTCGCAAACGACTTGCCCGCATGCGGCGCTGCCAAAGCCAGCGCATCCTGCGCCATCAGCCGAAAGGTGGTGAGCTTGCCGCCCGCCAGCGTGACCAGGCCCGATTCGTCGCGCACCACATGGTCGCGTGTGGCCTTGGATGCATCCTGCTGGCCGTCGTTAATGACAGGGCGCACGCCAGCGTAGCAGGCGCTGATGTCGGCAGCGGTGACCTGCGCCGCAGGGAACTGGTCGTTCACGGCGTCGAGCAAATAGGCCACCTCCGCAGGGGTGATGCTCGCCTCCACATCCAGGTCCAGGCGGTGGTCCAGGTCGGTGGTGCCTACCAGGGTGGCGCCTTCCCACGGGTAGAAGAACACCGGGCGGCCGTCCTTGGGGTGCATGAAGCTGATGCTTTGCGCCACCGGCAGGCGCCAGAACGGCAGCACCAGGTGGCTGCCGCGCAGCGGGCGCAAGAGCGGCGCGGCGCCCACGCCCGCGCGCAGCCGGTCGGCCCAGGCGCCGGTGGCGTTGACGACGGCGCGGGCCCGTACCGTGTGGTTTTGGCCGGTGAGGCTGTCTTTGGTCACCACGCCAGTGACTGCGCCGTCAGCGGTCTGCAGGCGCTCAACGGCCATGTAGTTGAGCAGCGTTGCGCCGTCGCGCCGGGCTTCGAGCAGCACGCGCCAGACCAGGCGGGCGTCGTCGGTCTTGGCGTCCGGGAACACCAGCGCGCCGCGCAGTCCGGGTGGCGCCAGGCCCGGAGCCAGGGCCTGCGTGGCGGCCAGGTCGGCGTAAAAGTGGCTGTGCTGCCCGGCCATCAGGTCGTACACCACCAGGCCGGTCTGCATCAGCCAGCGGCCGGGCTTGCGGCCGGGGCAGTCGGCAAACAGAAAGCTCTGCGGCTCCACCAGGCCCGGCGCTTCGCGCAGCAGGCGCTGGCGTTCGCGCACCGAGTGCAGGGTGGTTTGGATGTCGCCTTCCTTGAGGTAGCGCAGGCCGCCGTGCACCAGTTTGGAGGAGCGGCTGGACGTGCCCCAGGCAAAGTCGCGTTGTTCCAGCAGCAGCACGCGCCAGCCGCGCCGCGCGGCCTGCTGCGCCACGCCCGCGCCGCTGATGCCGCCGCCGATGACGACGAGGTCCCAGGTCTGCGCGGGCAACTGCGCGAGCGCGGCGGCGCGCGTTGGGGAGGGATTCACACGGTTTTGCATTCGGTCGGTTAACTAGGCGGAAGCCGAAGACAGTGCTGTTGCACGACGAGGCGCACCAACGACGTTAGCCGATTGAAGGCAAAGCCGCGGTCGCCCATGGCCCGCCGTCCTGCAGCAGCTTGCCGGGGTTCATGATGTGGTGCGGGTCGAAATGGCGGCACAACCCGGCCAGGGTGGCCATGCCCAGCGGGCCTTTTTCATCCACCAGATGCGCCGCGTGGTCGCGCCCCACGCCGTGCTGGTGGCTCACGGTGCCGCCGTGCGCGGCAATCGTGTCGGCCACTGCGGCCTTGAACTTTTGCCAGCGCTCAAAATTGGGCGCAAACCCGCCCGGCGCAATCGGCCACACGTACTGCGAGTAAATGCTGCTGCCTTGCGGGTACAGATGCGAGAGGTGGGTGAAGGCGTGCACCCGCTGGCCGTACCCGGCAACCACATCGCGCGCGGCCTGCTCCATGGCCAGCATCAGCGGTTTGACTTGCGGCCAGTCGACGGCGGTCTCAATGGTGTCGGCCGCGTAACCCAGCTCCCACAAAGTATTGCGCAGATAAGGGCCACGGAAGCGGTTGGCCGCCCATTTGCTGCCCATGGCCGTGCCGATGTACACCGCGCCGTGTTGGCGCAGCAGGCGCCGGGCCTCGCGCAGGGTGTGGCGGGCGGTGCGCTTGTCGCTGCTGACGCCCAGCATCAGCATGCATTTGCCCCCGTCCTTCCCGTTCTTGCAGCCGCGCCAGGCCAGGTACTTTTCCATGGCGCCCACCAGCCGCTCGTGTCCGGCCAGCGTGAGGTTGGTTTCGGTCTCGATGCCGTTGGACAGCCGCAGCATGGACAGC
>JAMLIT010000054.1 GCA_023954035.1 Burkholderiaceae bacterium
AAACGGCGGCAAACCGGCCAGCAAGCGCTGGCCATAGCTGGTGCGCGAGAGCCGCCGGTCGTAGCAATAGACATGGGCCTGGTCGTCCTCACTGCGAATCGCCCGGCCCGCCCACTGCGCCAGCCGCAGCGCCGTGGCCGGAACTACCAGTTCGCTGAACGGGTCGCGCCCCACCGCACGCAGCCATTCGGCGCGTGCCTCGCCCACCGGGTCGTCGGGCGGAGAAAAGGGCAGTTTGGTGATAAAGACCGACTCGCACAGCGCGCCCGGCAGATCCAGCCCCTCGCCAAACGACTGCATGCCAAAAATGATGGACGGCTCCCCGGCCGCGACGCGCTCGCGGTGCCGGGCCAGCAATTGCGGGCGCGGCAACTGGCCTTGCACCAGCACGCGGGGGCGCATGTCGGTGGCCAGGGCGTCCACCGCGCGCCGCATTTGCTCGCGCGAGGTGAACAGCACCAGCGCGCCGGCGCGCACACGCGTCAGGTCTTCGAGCAGCGCGTCCACCATCTCGGGCGTGAAGGCCTCCGCGTTCTTGGGGTCGGCCCGGGTTTCTGCCAGTACCAGCGTGCCCTGGGCGGCGTAGTTGAAGGGGCTCACCACCTCCAGCGTGCGCATCGCCGCATCGTCCCACAGGCCCGCCTCGCGCAGAAAGAAATCAAAGTTGCCGCAGGTGTTCAGCGTGGCCGACGTCAGCACCGCGCCGCGCACCGTGCTCCACAGCTGCTGGCGCAACGCGTTGCCCGGCAGCACCGGGCTGGCATGGGCCTGCAGCACCAGAAAGTCGCCGCTTTGCGCCAGCGTGAACCATTTGGCGGTGGGCGCGGCACTGGCGCCTTCGGCGGTGCTTTGCAAGAGCAGCGCGGTGCTGGCGTGCACTTCTTCCAGGCGCGGCGCCAGCATGCCGATTTGCGCGTAGAGCGCAGCCAGGCGCCGGGCTTCGAGCGGGGTGTCGCGCAGCGCGGTGCGCAGCGCCTTGGCAATGGCGCGCAGGCTGTCGAGCAATTCCTGGGCATGCGCCAGCACCTGGGCGAGGGGCGCATCGAGCTGCGCAGCCAGCTCGCCGCGCGGCGGCCGGTAGCGCGTGGGCTGCGGCGCACCCGGTGGGCTCCAGCGGCGGGCCGGGCCTTCGCCAGCTTCCCCGCGCAGCGCCGGCCCGTACGCATCGAGCACCAGGCGCTCGAGCGCCTGCAGCGCCTGGCGCAGGCTGCTGGCCTGGGCGGGGATGTCGGCAATCTCCTGCACCTCCAGCAAGCTTCCGACGCGCAGCGCGCGGCTGGCCAGCCGGTCGATCCAGGCCAGCCGGCTCAGGTCCATGCGGCAGGCGAACTGCTCCAATGCCGTGGCCGGCAGGTGGTGGGCTTCGTCCAGCACCAGCAGGCAGTTGTCGAGTTCGGGCAGCACGCGCGCGCCCAGCGAGGCCAGCAGCAGGTCGTGGTTCACCACAATGACCTGCGCGCCCACCAGCGCCTTGCGCGCCTCGAAATAGCTGCATTCGCCAAACACCGGGCAGTGGCGGCCGGTGCAGGAACTCGCCTCGGCCGCCACCGGGCGCCACAGGGTCGGCTCGGGCTGCAAGTCCAGGCTGTCGCGGTCGCCATCCCAGGCGCTGCTGGCGAGCGCATCGGCCATGCCCTTGTAGAGCCGCACGCGCGCCTCGCCCACCTGCCCCGAGGGGGCGGGGTCGTCGTCGGGGAACAAATCGTCTTCCAGCGCGTCGCCCGCCCCCTGCCCCGCGAGACGTTCGAGCTTGAGCTTGCACACATAGCGCCCGCGCCCTTTGGCCAGCGCAAAACGAAACGGCTCGGGCATTTGCTGCGCCAGCAGGGGCAGGTCCTTGTGCACCAATTGCTCCTGCAGCGCCACGGTGGCGGTGGAGATCACCACCCGCGTGCCGCGTGCCAGCGCTATGGCAATGGCCGGCGCGCAGTAGGCCAGCGACTTGCCCACCCCGGTGCCCGCCTGAATGACGGCAATGGCGCGCTGGGGCACAGCGTCGCCTTCGGCCTTGCCCAACTGTGCTGCGCCAAAGGTTTGCGCCACGCACTCGGCCATGCTGCGCTGCCCCGCGCGCACGCGCAGGCCGCTGCCGGCAACAACGGCGTCGAAAGCCTTCAGGCCGGTGGCGGACCTATCTTGCAGTGACATCCGCGCAGTGTGGCACGCCGTCTTCGCGTCCCCGGCCTACAACCCTGCCGCTGCGCGGGTCCTAGCATCAATGAACCGTCCGCAACAGGAGCCGCCATGGTCAACGATATCGACACCCCCAGCCAGGAACTGCCGCAAGAGCACCCCCAGCGCAGCGTGGACACCACAGTGCCCGTGCAAGACGCCCAAGGCCGCCATGCCCAAGCGCAGGCCGAGGGGGTGCGCGTGGCGCCGACCCCTGCGGGCGACGCCGCCGCCGACCCGGCCGATGCTGATCTGCCGCAACTGCCGCACGAGCGCGACCAGTCCGTGGGCATGACCGACGGCAACCCCAGCGCCCGGGTCCAGCAGGCGTACAAAGACGTCACGCGCGGCCTGGTCAACACCGACGCCGGGCGCGAGGCGCACAACGTGGGCAAGCCCGTCGTCCCGCCCGAGCCCCCGCTGCCCGGAGCGCCGGGGCCGGTGGAGCCGGATCACAAGTAGGGCGTGTGGCCGCCTGACCGCGTTTTCTTGCAGTCGCCTGGTCTCACGCTCACACCAAACGCGCCTTGAGCGTGATCTCCGGCACCGCCGCCAGGGCCTTTGACAGCGGGCAGTGCACCTTGGCGCCGTCGGCCAGTTTTTGGAAGGTGGCTTCGTCGATGCCGGGCATGCGCGCCTCCAGTGTCAGCGCGATGCGGTCGATCAGAAAACCTTCGCCCTGCTTGATCAGGCGCACGCTGGCCTGTGTGTCCAGGGCATCGACCTGGAAGCCGGCGTCGGCTGCGGCAAAAGAAAACGCCATGGTGAAGCAGGCTGCGTGGGCCGCGCCCAGGATCTCTTCGGGGTTGGTGCCGCGGCGATCGTCCTCGAAGCGGCTGGCGAAGCCGTAGGGATGGTTCTTCAGTGCTCCGGTTTCGGTGCTGATCCGGCCTTGGCCGGCTTTGCCCGTGCCTTCCCAATGCACGCTGGCGGTTTTCTCGGTCATGGTGGGACTCCTTTGTGGCAAACACGCATGGGAACACGCCTGCCGGGTTCGGGTTGTCGGACGTCGCCGCTGTTTTGCCGCATCAATGGGGCGGGCTGAAGTCCAGGCGGGCCATGGCTTCCCCCAGAGCCGATGCGGCTTGGGTGTAGCCTGCCCAGGGGGCGTTGCCCAGGCGCAACCGCCCTTCGATGGTGGCCACCGTCCAGTGTGCGCCACTGGTAAGCGAGGGCAGTTCTGACCACGCGACGGGAACCGATACCCCCAGCCCGGGCCGCGCGCGGGCAGACCAGGCGCATACCGTGGTGGCGCCGCGGCCATTGCGCAGGTAGTCGACAAATATTTTGCCGACACGGTTGCGCGGGCCGCTCTTGGCGACGAAGCGCTGCGGAATCGTGCGCGCGAGGTGGTCCACCACGGCCTGCGAGAACGCCTTCGTGCTCTCCCAGTCGCGCAGGCGCTTGAGCGGCACCACCACGTGCAGGCCCTTGCCGCCGCTGGTTTTCAGAAAGGCCGGCAGGCCCAGTTCGCGCAGCAGCACACGCACCAGTTCTGCGCCCTCCTGCACCTGCGCCCAGGCGACGCCTTCGCCGGGGTCGAGGTCGAAGGTCATCCGGTCGGGCCGCTCGATGCGGTCGGCACGGGCATTCCAGGTGTGAAACTCGATGACGTTCATCTGCGCTGCCGACAGCAGACCCTCTGCCGAGACGATCTCCAGCAACCGGCCGTGGCCGGGGTCCAGCCCGGGAGGGAGTGCATCGATGCCGGGCAGGCGCTCGGCGTCGCCGTGTTTCTGAAAGAACGTCTCCTGGCCCACGCCCCGGGGCGCGCGCACCAGGGCCACAGGACGGTCGGCCAGGTGCTCGAGCATGAGAGGCGCCACGGTGGCGTAGTAGCGCACCAGGTCAAGCTTGGTGTGACCGCTCGCCTTGTCGATCACGCGCTCGCCGTGGGTGATGTTCAGGCCGGGCGGCAGGCCCGGGCCGGGCGCCGTGGCGCGCTGGGGTCGCGCGCCAGCTGGGGCCGCAGGCGGCACGGCTCGCTCGCGCACGATGCTGTGCGCCGGCTTGTCGCTGCGCAGGCCTTTGAACACGGAATGGCGGATGTGGCCGTCCTGCGTCCATTGCGCGAAAGCCACTTCGACGACCAGGCTCGGTTGCAGCCAGTGCACCTTGCGCGCGCCGGCCGGCCTGACTGCGAATGGGCATTCGGACTGCACCAGAGGATCGAGCTGCGCGCGCAGCTGTCGCAGCGCGTCGTCGCTGAAACCGGTGCCGACCTTTCCGGCGTAGCGCAGGCGGCCCTTTTCATCGTGCACGCCCAGCAACAAGGCGCCCAGGCCGCTGCGTCCGCCCATCGGCTCGGTGAAGCCGCCAAGGACAAACTCCTGACGCTGGCTGCATTTGAGCTTGATCCAATCGCTGCTACGGCCGCTGCGGTAGGGCGCGTCGGAGCGTTTGCCGATCACGCCCTCAAAACCGATCTTGCAGGCGGACGCCACCAGGTCGGAAGCGCGGGCGTCGAACGCGGCGCTCAAACGCAGCGTCTCGCCCGTGTTTGTGCTCAGCAGTTCTTCCAGCGCCGCGCGGCGTTGCCGCAAAGGCAGTTGGCGCAAGTCGCGCCCCGCGAGCACGGGAAGGTCGAACAGGGTGTAGACGAGGTCGGTGGTCGCCGCGCGATCAAAGGCGTTTTGCAGTCGCTGAAAATCTGGCGCGCCGTTGGCGCCGGTAGCGGTGAGTTCGCCGTCGAGCCAGCTGGAGCGCAGACCCAAGGCCTTGACTGCGTCGGCGATGGAAGCGAGCTTGTCGGTCCAGTCCTTGCCGTTGCGGGTAAACAAGCGCACCGCGCCGCGCGCGTCGATGCGAGCGAGGAGGCGATAGCCGTCGAATTTCAGCTCGTACATCCACCCCGCACCCTCCGAGGGCGGCGCACTGGCCAGCGTGGCCAGTTGCGGCGCCAGCGTCTGGGGAAAAGCCTTGAGCGGGCTTGCGGGTGCTGCATTCTTGGTCGATTTTTTCGCGGTGCTCTTGCCCTGGGGCGGGTCGAGCCCGCGCTGGGTCATCTTCGGAACGGGTGAGGTCTTTGCCGAGGGCCCCGTGTTTACGCTGTCGGGCAGCGCTTCGGTCACGTCGTACTCGTCTGCCGGCCGCGCCTCGCCGTCGCGCTCCTTGATGAGCAGCCACGCCGGCTTTTTCGGGTCAAAGCGCTTTCCACCCATGCGCACCAGCGCCCAGCTGCCATGCAGCTTCTCGCCTTGCAGGGCGAACTTGAGGTGCCCGCCCTGCAGCCCGGCGACCGGGTCGCTGTGGGGAATCCAGTGTCCGCGGTCCCACAGAATGACGCGCCCCGCGCCGTACTGGCCGGGAGGAATCTGTCCTTCGAAACTGTTGTAGCTGACGGGGTGGTCCTCCACCTGCACCGCCATGCGCTTGTCGCGCGGGTCCAGGCTGGGGCCCTTGGGCACGGCCCAGCTCTTCATCGTGCCCTCGCATTCCAGGCGCAGGTCGTAGTGCAGGCGGGTCGCCCAGTGCTTGTGAATGACGTAGCGCAGCGCACCGGCGGCGGGTTCCACCGCGCCTTCGGGCTCGGGCGTGCGCTGGAAGTCGCGCTTGTGTCGGTAGCGCGTGAGCGGGTCCGCGGGGGCGTTGCGGCGGGCCATGGTGCGCTAGGCCGCCTTGCGTTTCGGTGCGGCTGTGCCGGCGCCTGTCTTGGACGCAGGCTTGGCCTTTGCTGCCGCTTTTTTTGCAGCTGCCTTTCGGGCCGGCGCCTTCGTGCTCCTGGTCTTGCGAGACGGCGCCTGGCCGCCGCCCTTGCTGCCCAGGCTGCGCTGCAAAAGAGCGGTCAGGTCAATCACCTCGGCACTCTCGGGGGCGCTTTCCTCGGGTTGCAGCACGGTTTGCGTGTCGCCTGCATCGCGCTTGGCTTGCACGAGCGCCATGACCTGCTCGCGGAATTCGTCCTGAAAGTCGTCGGGGTTCCACTCCCCGCTCATCTCCTCGACGAGTTGCCTGGCCATCTTGCGTTCTGCGGGACTGATTTTCTGGCTGCCGGTCTTGGGAAGATCCAGTGCGTCCACCGGCTTGACTTCGTCGCCCCAGCGCAGCAGGTTGAGCACCAGCGCCGGGCCGCAGGGCATCAGGGCCGCCAGGTGCTGCTTGGTCTGTATCACCACCGTCGCCAAACCGACTTTTCCGCTCTCGTGCAGTGTCTCGCGCAGCAGCGCGTACACCTTGGCGCCCTTGTTGATGGGCGCGAGGTAGTAGGGGCGCTCGAGGTACGAAAACGGGATCTCGTCCGCCGCGACGAAGCGCTCGATCTCGATCGTCTGCGTCGTCTTGGGAAAGGCCGCTTCGATCTCTTCCTTGGAGAGCACCACGTATTCCCCGTCGCCCGTCTGCACGCCTTTGACGATGTGCTCGCGCGAAATCTCCTTGCCGGTGCGCTTGTTCACCCGCTTGTATCCCACCGGGTCCATGGTGCGCTTGTCCAGCCAATCAAAGTCGATGCCCTGCTCGCTGGTGGCGGTGTGCAGCCCCACGGGGATGTGCACCAAGCCAAAAGAGATGGCTCCTTTCCACAAAACGCGCGTTGCCATGGCTTGCCTCCGTTGTCCCGATGCCGCAGCACCAAACGATGGCACGGCCCTGCGCGCGCGGGCGTAGGCCGCTTGCTCCGCCGTTTGTCGGAGAGACAGTGGGTGGGACCGACACCGACGCAAGGTGCAGGACCACACAAGCGCCGCGAGCGGCATCTCATGATGGCAAGGGCGATGCGACATACGCGCCATTTTTGGAGATACCAACATGAACCCCTCCCATTCCGGAGAACCGCAAAAGGATCCGCGCAAGGCGTCCGGCGCTGCGCCGCAGGCGCAGCCCGGCGATCGGCCGCCTGTCCACCGAAGCGCCGAACCGCACGCCGGGGACCATTTGTCCCAGTACGGCATGCGCTCCACGGGGGCGCTGCCCGGTGCGCTGCCGGCCCAAGGTGCGCCCGAGCACATCCACGGCCTGCAAACCTTCGATGACGAGTACAGCACCCGCGAAGCGCGCGACCCGCGCCCGCGCAGCATTCCGACCGGCGCGCAGGAACCGGTGGACGGCAGGCAACGACCCAAGTTGGGCGAATAGGCGGGGTTTCGGCAGACTGCTACACTTGCGGCCGCAGGAGAGCGCACGCCAATGAACCCGTTTCACGGCGTGCCACCGAAGGCGCAAACTCCCATGAACGCTCAGGTACCGTACTGCAACCCGTGGAGCGCTCACGCGTTCCAAACGCCGTCTGGAGAGCCGTCACACCTGTGACGCACCGAAGGAGCAAGGCAGCGCTGGCACAGCGCGGTCGAATCTCTCAGGTACCGAGGACAGAGGGAGCGGCACGCAAGCAAGGTTTTTTTGTTTGCGATCACCGTTCTCTTGGAGTTCTCCATCATGCGAGTCATCGTATTGGGCGCCGGCCTGCTCGGCGTCACCTCGGCTTATTTCCTGCGCCAACAAGGCTACGACGTCACCGTCATCGACAGGCAAGCCACACCTGGCGCCGAAACCAGTTTTGCCAACGGCGGCCAAGTGTCCGTCAGCCACGCCGAACCCTGGGCCAACCCCGGCGCGCCACTCAAGCTCTTGAAGTGGCTGGGTCGCGAGGATGCGCCGCTTTTGTTCCGCCTGCGCGCCGACATGCGCCAGTGGATGTGGGGCCTGCAGTTCCTGCGCGAATGCACGCCGGCGCGCACGCGCCACAACATTGGGCACATCGTGCGCCTGGGCACCTACAGCCGAGACACCTTGCAGGCGCTGCGGCGCGACCTCGGGCTGGAATACGACCAGCGCACGCAAGGCATCCTGCACTTCTACACCAGCCAAAAGGAGTTCGATGCCGCCGAAGCGCCAGCGCAGCAAATGCGCGACCTTGGCTGCGAGCGCCACGTGATTTCTGCCGACGAAGCCGTGCGCCTGGAGCCCGCGCTGCGCCATATCCGCCCGCAACTGGCTGGCGCCACCTACACGGCGCAGGACGAATCGGGCGATGCCAACCTGTTCGCACGGGAGCTGGCCGCGCGCTGCGTGGCCGACGGCGTGGAGTTCCGCATGGGCCACCACATCACCGCGCTGCGGGAAGCGGGTGGCCGCATAGCCCACGTCGAGGTCACGGACGATGAAGGCCGCTACCAGCGCATCACGGGCGATGCCTACGTGCTGGCGCTGGGCAGCTTTTCGCCGCTGCTGGTCAAGCCCTTGGGCTTGAATCTGCCGATTTATCCGGCCAAGGGCTACTCGGTGACGATGCCGGTGAAAGACGCCAGCATGGCGCACCAGGTGTCGCTGACCGACGACGAGTTCAAGCTCGTGTTCTCGCGCTACACATCCGAGCAAGGCGACCGCCAGCAGGGAAGGGACGTGCTTCGCGTGGCCGGCACGGCCGAACTCAACGGCTACGACCGCGACCTGAACCAGGTGCGCTGCGACGCCATCGTCCGCCGTGTCGAGCAGCTCTTCCCCGGCGCGGGCGACACAGCGCAAGCACAGTTCTGGAGCGGCCTGCGCCCGGCCACGCCATCGAACCTGCCGCTGATTGGCCAGTCGCGCGTGCCCAACCTGTATCTGAACACCGGCCACGGCACACTGGGCTGGACGCACGCCTGCGGCTCGGGCAAGAGCCTGGCGCGTATCGTCAGCGGCTTGGCGCCAGAGGTGGATTTTGCGTTTGTCGGGGCGGGCGCCACGCGCGCGCCGCGTGGGACGCTCACGCCTGCTACGCAGTAAGCTATAAAAATAATAGCTGCTAGCGCTTGCGAAATGTGCGCTAGCAGCCTATTTCGATCGAAATTTTCGAAAAAGTTCGGCCCTCCCCGGCCGTGCCCGACATCGTCAGCGCCGGTGAAAGAATCGCCTCCGCTCTGTGCGTCCATTTGCCAGCCGAGCCAGTGGGTCCAGAGCGGATGGAAAGATTCAGGCCTGCGCTGGCAGACGGGAATTGCCTTGGCTCAAGCGGTCTGGGCAGGCTGGCTCCAGCGCTCGCGCACGTGCTCCAGCAAGATCTGTTCGTCGGGCGTGCAATGGGCGTCGGCTTGCGCCAACTGGTGGCACAAGGCGAGCGTCCTGACACGCAGGGCGGGGTCACTGATTTCATCCAGCAGCGCGTCGAAAGTGGGCGCGTCGAGGCGGCAGGCGCTGCTCCAGTCGCCGCCGACGCTCGCCAGCAGGTCTTCGGACACGCCCTTCAACACGCCGTGCAGGGCCGGCTGCGTGAGCTGCAAGTGCGAGCTCGCCTGCAGTGCATCGAGTGCCACCATTTCGCTGCGGCAGACATGTCCGTCGGCCAGCATCGCCAGCGCCGCGATGCGCGCCGCGGCTTCCGGGCTGTTGAGTGGGTAGGTACGCATGGGGAGCTCCTTGGAGATGCGGGTGAAGAATGGAAATTGCGCGGGCCGATCCTGGGCGCGGCCGGCGTACGCGCAGCGCTCAATCGAAAATTTCGCTCAGCCAGGACTTGCGCGAGCGGTAGCGGGGCTCGTGCTTGTTGTGGGGGCGCTCGTGCTCGTAGCGTTCGCCCCTGGCGCCTCTGAGCGGCGAATGCTCGGCCGAGGCGGCCTGTGCTGGCGGCAGTGAGCGCTCGATGAGCTTGTCCAGCTCGCCGCGATCAAGCCAGACGCCGCGGCACTTCGGGCAATAGTCGATTTCGATGTCGCTGCGCTCGCTGATCACGAGCGTGGTGTCGGGGCAGTGCGGGCAATTCATGGGGAAGTCCTTTCAAAGTGGTCGATGGCGCCACTCTAGGTGTGCGGATCCCATGAAAAAATCAGAAAATTACTTCGATTGATTCGAATAAACCGAAGTGTCTGAAGGCTAGCGCAATGAACTACAAACACCTGAACTATTTTTGGACGGTGATGCGCACCGGCAGCGTGGTGCGTGCGAGCGAACAGCTGCACCTGACCCCACAGACGTTGAGCGGGCAGATCAAGCAACTCGAGCAGCGCATCGGACAGCCCCTCCTGCGCAAGTCGGGGCGCGGCATCGAGCCGACGGACACCGGCCGGCTGGTTATGCGCTACGCGGAAGACATCTTCGCGCTCGGTGACGCCCTGGGTGAAGCCCTGGCCAGCGGGCGCGACCTGCGTCGCGCAACGGTGCTTCGCGCGGGCATCTCGGACGCGCTGCCCAAGGCGATTGCGTTTCACGTGCTTGAGTCGGCCATGGCCCTGGAGGATCCGCCCCAGCTCGCGTGCTACGAAGGCGGGCTGACCTCCTTGCTGGCCGACCTGGCCGTGCACCGCCTGGACCTGGTGCTGTCAGACGTGCCGGCGCCAGCGAGCCTGAGCCTCAAGGTCTATACGCATCTGCTCGGCCGCAGTGGCATTGCGTTTTTTGCGGCGCCCCGGCTCATCAAGCAGTTTGGTCTCACGGCGCGGCGCGCGCAGGCAAGCTTTCCTGCGTGTCTTGGGCGTTTGCCCATTCTTCTGCCGACCAGCGCATCGGCGCTGCGCCCGCGCCTAGACGCCTGGATGCGCCAGCAGGGGCTGACGCCGACGCTGGCCGCCGAGTTCGACGACAGCGCCTTGCTCAAGGCCTTCGGGAGGGAAGGGCAAGGCGTGTTTGCTGCGCCCTCCGTCCTGGCGCACGAAGTTGCCCAGCAGTACCAGGTGGTGGAGCTGGGCCGCCCGGCCGGCATGTGGGAAGAGTTTTACGCCATCTCGGTCGAGCGCCGAATCACCCATCCGGCAGTCGCCGCCATAACCAGCGCGGCGCGTGGCAAGCTGTTTGCCTAGGCCCGGCGCCTTATTGGCCAAACAGCTTGTTCGCCGTCTCGGCCACCAGCTTGCCCTGGTGGCGCGCGCCTTCAAGTTCAATCGCGCTCGGCTGGCGCTGGCCTTGGCCGCCGGCAATCGTCGTCGCGCCGTAGGGGCTGCCGCCAACGACTTCGTCCAGCGTCATCTGGCCCTGGTGGCTGTACGGCAGGCCGACGATCACCATGCCGAAATGCAGCAGGTTGGTGATGATGGAAAACAGCGTCACTTCCTGGCCGCCGTGCTGCGTGGCGGTGGAGGTGAAGGCGCCGCCCACTTTGCCGTGCAGCGCGCCGCGTGCCCACAGGCCGCCGGCTTGGTCCAGGAAAGCGGCCATCTGCGCCGGCATGCGGCCAAAGCGTGTCGGCGCGCCAATGAGGATGGCGTCGTACTGCTCCAGGTCGGCAATGCTGGCCACGGGGGCTTCTTGCTCCAGCTTGAAATGCGCAGCCTTGGCGACTTCGGTAGGTGCAGTTTCAGGCACGCGCTTGATATCCACCGTGGCGCCGGTAGAGCGAGCGCCTTCGGCCACGGCCTGCGCCATGGTTTCCAGGTGGCCGTAGGAGGAATAGTAGAGAACGAGGACTTTGGACATGGTGTTTTCCAGGAGAGTGGGGCTGTGAATCGCTGGTCACCCGGGGTGCTGCCTCTGCAGCTGCTCCGCGGGCTGCGCGTGGCAGCAAACTGTAGTCGCTCTGCGATCCAACATAAACCTGGGTCGAGCGGACTCACTGTTCCAAATTTCGATCGAGTCGGCCTGCCTCGGCATCCCTTTCACGCCATGGCGGCGCCCGGGGTTCGGCTTTCCGGACCACCGCGCCGCAAGGGGAGCTGTGCTCAACCGCCTGGCTGCGCGCCCTGCGAGGTGGGGGGCACTTCTGCCGGCGGCCCGAAATACAGCGCCGTCCAGCCTTCTTCGAGCTTGAAGCGCTGCTCGGTGGAGTAGATGCGCAGCAAGCCTTCCGGCGTGACGGCCCCCAGCAGGAACCAGTCGGTGCCGCGCTCGCCTCGGCCGTGGGCGAATTCGTCCCAACCGTGCGCGTCGGTCAGTTTGCGCGTGCCGATCGCCCAGCCGTCTGCCAGATGCGCATCGAGCCGGTCGAAGCTCGCGCCCGGGTCAAAGGCAAAGTAGCCACGCTGCTGCAGTGTCAGGCGCTTGAGTTCGGGCTCGCTCGCACCGGTGGTACCCAATTGAAAAGTGCGGTGGTGGCCGAAGCGCCGGCCTTTGCCTTTGCACACCAGGGCGTTGTAGAAATCGTTGTCGGTCGCGGCCAGCAGGTGGTTCAGGTGCTGGGCTTCGAGGTGGTGCTCGGCATGCTCGGAGAGGATCTCACCGTAATACACCTCCACGCCTTGCATGCGCGCCTGCTTGAGGCGCGAGTAGACGCCGTCGACCAGAAGCACCTCTTGACCGATCTTTTGCAGCGCCTCGGCCAGCGCGAGCGTGAAGGGAGAAGCTCCAACGATGAGCAGACCGTTGTCGTCCTCGGCCGCCAGGTTCAGCCGTCGCGCCAGCCGGCCAATGGAAAAGCCGTGCGCCAGCACCGTGACGATGATGACCAGGAACACCAGCGGCATCAACTTGTTCGCGTCGGCGTAGCCGGCGGCTTCCAGCGCCGGGCCGAAAAGCCCTGCGGTGGCTGCGGCCACGATGCCACGGGGCGCAATCCAGCCCAGCAGCAGCTTGTCGCTCTGGCGCATGGGGGCGCCCAGGGTCGCCAGTCCCACCGTCAAAGGCCGCACCGCGAACAGCACCACCAGCACAAAGGCCGCCATGCGCCAATCGAGCAGCGCCAACTGGCTGGCCTGCAGTTGCGCCGGAATCACGATGAACAGCACCGAGAGCAGCAGGACCGTCAGGTTTTCCAGCGACTCTTGCAGCGCTTCGCGTTCCACCAGCTTCATGTTGCCCATGACCATGCCCATCACGGTGACGCTGAGCAGCCCGGCCTCGTGCTGGACCAGGTTGCTGGCCCAGAACACCACCGGCACCAGCACGATGAGGATGGGCGCCTTCAGGTGCTCGGGCACGGCTCCTCGGCGATACAACCAGCCCGTCGCATAGCCGCCCAGGCCACCCAGCACGGCAGCGACGCCGATGGCAGAGCCCAGCGCCATGGCCGTCTTGGCGAGATGGCCGTCGGGCAGCGTCAGGTACTGGAAGGTGAGCACCGCCAGCAGCACGCCCACCGGGTCATTGACGATGCCTTCCCACTTGAGCAGCGACGAGGCCTCTTTGTCCAGCCGCGCCTGGCGCAGCAGCGGCCCGATCACGGTCGGCCCGGTGACCACCAGGATGGCCCCCAGCACCATGGCCACTGGCCAGCTCAGCCCCGCCACGTAGTGCGCCGCCAGCGCGCCAAAGCCCCAGGCCAGCGGCGGCCCGAGCACCGTCAGGCGCCGGATGCCCTGGCCGGTGCGGCCCAGTTCGGCCAGCTTGAGGTTCATGCCGCCCTCGAACAGGATGATGGACACCCCCAGGCCGATCATTTCGGCGATTTCTTCCCTGGGCAGGCCGATGTCGACCAGGCCCAATCCGGGCCCCAGGGCCAGACCGGTAGCGATCAGCACGACGATGGCGGGGATGCGCAGACGCCAGGAGATCCATTGGCTGGAGAGTCCGGCAGCGAGCACCAGCAAAAAGAGCGTAGCGGCGTGCATTCAAGTCATGGGGGATTCAAAACGCAACGGCATTCGCTCGGTATCTGGTAGCGAGGCTTTGCGTACGCGCCGGCGGGCGTCGATGCGCTACTGTAGCAACGGCGCAGGCAGGCCAGTGTCGGTGGCCACGCCTTCCTGCTGCCCCGCCGGGGCCATGGGGCGGTGCTGCGGGCACTCCACTCAACGGAGACTGGATAAAATGACAGGCCGCTCCGAAGTGCAGGCAGCCGCCATGCAGCCCCTGAACCCCCTGTACTACCTTCACAATTTCCTGTTTGCCACGGACTGGATTCGCACCCGCTACGAGGACATGCTGGACGAGAACGAGCTGCGTTTTCTCTCGCAATTCCCCTGCCTTCCCCGACCCGCCCAAGCCCTTCTGGTGCGCATGCTTCTTCGCAAAGGCCCCTGGTTTCTTGAGTGCCAGCTGCGCTACCAGGAGATCGGAGACGTGCGCGTTGCGGCTCAGAGCCTGCTGGAAGCCGGTTTTCTCGAAACCGGGCAGCCCATGGGCATCGAGATTCTTTTTGCGCTCCACAGCAAGGCCGAACTGCTGGCCTTGTTCCCGGGCGCGCCCATCCATCCGGCCATGCGCAAAGCGCAGATGCTGGAAGGCATGCGCACGCAGTACGACCGGGAGCAAAGCTACGCCGAGTGGAACCCGCGATCGCCCTACGCTGCCTGGCGGGTGACGGTGGGCGCCCTGTGCGAGCGCTTTCGCCTGATGTTTTTTGGCAACTTGCGCCAAGGTTGGGCCGAATTCGTTCTGGCGGATCTGGGCATCTTCCACTACGAAAAGGTGCCCTTCGATCGCGCATCGCGCGGCTTCGAGAGCCGCGCTGCGGTGGATGGCTATCTTGCGCTGCACCGCTGCCGCGACGCCCTCGATGGCGCAGGCTCGCTCCAGGCGCTGCTGGCCGACGCCGTGGCGTGCCCCGCTCCCAACGCCTGGCTGGAACAGCGCCGGGCCAAACTGTTGCTTCGCATCGGGCAGGCGTGCGAGCGAAGGCAGGACTGGACGTTGGCAGATCAAGCCTATGCCCGGTCGCACCATCCGGACGCCCGCCATCGACGGGCACGCGTCTGCGAGCGCGCGGGCCGCCTGGTCGAGGCGCTTGCCCTGGCACAAGAGGCGCATGCAGCGCCGCAAAATGAGCAGGAAGCACAGCGCGCTGCGCGCATGCTGGCGCGCTTGCAGCGCAGCCTGGGATACGCAACCAGACCGACCGCCGGCCGCGCGTCGACGGCGCCCACGACACAGATCGAGGTACAGCTCGACCGACCTTCAGAGCCCATGGCGGTCGAAGCGCTGTTGTGCGAGCACTGGAGCACCTTGCCCGCTCCAGTGTTTTTTGTGGAGAACGCGCTATTGAATTCCTTGTTCGGACTGCTGTGCTGGCCGGCGATCTTTGCGCCCCTGCCAGGGGCGTTTTTTCAACCGTTTCAAAGCGGCCCCGCCGACCTGGACGCGCCCGATTTCGTCCAGCGGAGAAGCACGGAGTTTGCGGCCTGCCTGAGCCACCTCCATGACGCAAGCTACCAAGGTGTGCTGCGTGAACGCTTTGTCAGCAAGCGGGGATTGCAGTCGCCCTTTGTGTCTTGGGGGGTGATCACGCCGCAGTTGCTGGAGCTGGCCCTGGCCTGCATTCCGCCCGAGCACCTGCGGCGCATTTTTGTTCGCATGCTGCAGAACCTGAAGGCGAACCGGAGCGGGTTTCCGGACTTGGTGCGGTTCTGGCCGAAGGAAGGGCGTTACGCGCTGGTCGAGGTCAAGGCGCCGGGCGACCGGCTTCAGGACAACCAGATTCGCTGGCTGCACCATTTTGGCGCACACGGCATTCCCGCCAGCGTCTGCCATGTACGCTGGCGCGAAGCCGCCCCGTCGGCACACCTGGCCCCGCCGACGGCGCTCCAGGCATGAGCGACGTGGTGGCCGTCCGCGCCTTGTGCGAATTCACCGCTCGCACGGGCGACATCGACCTGCGCAACACCCCCGCGCCCAGTGCGCTCGAAGGAATCGCGGGCCACATCCTCGTCCAGGGACGCCGGGGCCCGGACTTTGAGACCGAAGTCGCGCTCGCGGGAACATTTGAAGGGCTCTCGGTGCGCGGCCGCGCGGATGGCTTTGATCCCTTGGCGAGTCGCGTGGAAGAAATCAAAACCTACCGCGGGCGGCTGGATGCGGTGCGCCCCCACCATCGCGCCCTGCATTGGGCGCAGGCGAAGGTCTATGCCCATCTGCTCTGCGCAAGCCGTGGCCTGGCCCGAATCCAGGTTGCGCTGGTGTATTTCAACATCGCGACCGAGGAAGAGACGGCCCTGGAGGAAACCCACGAAGCCAGCGCGCTGCGGCTTTTTTTCGAAACGCTGTGCGCACGCTATTTGCGCTGGTCCCGAAGCGAGGCCATGCACCGAAAGGCGCGCGATGCTGCTCTGGAGAAGCTGCCATTCCCCCTGCAGCGGTTTCGCTGCGGCCAGCGCGATCTGGCCGTTGCGGTCTACCGCAGCGCGCAGTCCGGCACGGGGGGCCAATGTCTTTTGGCCCAAGCGCCCACGGGCATCGGAAAAACGCTGGGAACGCTCTTTCCCATGCTCAAGGCCAGTACCGGTGGACGTTTGGACAAGGTGTTTTTCTTGACCGCCAAGGGAACCGGACGTGGCCTGGCGCAGCAAGCGCTCGCGACCATTCAGCTGCGGCTTGCGGGCGAGGCACCGTCCTTCCAGCTGCGCGTGCTCGACCTGAGAGCGCGCGACAAAGCCTGTGAGCACCCGGGCAAGGCCTGCCATGGTGATTCCTGCCCGCTCGCGCGCGGCTTCTACGACCGTCTGCCGCTGGCGCGCGAAGCCGCCACGCGTTCGCCCCAGCCCTGGGATGCATCGTCGGTGCGAAGCCTCGCTCTCGCACACGAAGTCTGCCCGTATTACCTGGCACAGGAATTGGTGCGCTGGAGCGACGTGGTGGTCGCCGACTACCACTATTACTACGACAACTCCGCCATCCTGCATGCGCTGACGCAGGCACAGCAATGGAAGGTGGGCGTGCTGGTGGACGAAGCCCACAACCTGGTGGAGCGCGCGCGGCGCATGTACACCGCAGAGCTCTCGCAGCTTTCCCTGACCGCGGCGCGCAAGCGCGCGACGGGCACGGTCCGCAAAGCGCTGGACCGGCTGCAGCGCGCATGGAGCACCATCCACAAGACGCAGCGCAGCGCGTACCAGGCGCACGAAGAGGTTCCGGCTGGCTTGCTGGGAGCCGTACAACGTGCAGTCGCCGCCCTATCCGAGGCGTTTGCCGACGGCCCCATGCTGCCAGGCGACCCCTTGCCGGCCTTTTATTGGGAGGCGCTGGCGTTCATTGCGTTGGCCGAGCAGATGGGCGGACATGCGCTGTTCGACGTGAGCCTGGGCGAAAACATCGCGGGCCGTGCGCGGCCGCCCGCGTGCACGCTGTGCATCCGCAACGTGGTGCCCGCACCGCATCTGGCCGCGCGGCACGCTGCGGCGCACGCGACCGTGCTGTTTTCGGGGACCTTGCGCCCGGCCCAGTTCTACCGCGACATGCTCGGTCTGCCCGCGCAGGCAAGCTGGCTGCAAGTCGAAGGCCCATTTCACGCGGGACAGCTCGAGGTGCAGGTCGCGGCCCATGTTTCCACGCGCTACCGGGACCGCGACCGCAGCGTGCAGCCCATTGCCGAACTGGTCGCCCAGCAATTTGCCAAGCAGCCTGGAAACTATCTGTGCTTTTTCAGCAGCTTCGAGTACATGCAATGCGTGGCGCAATGCCTGCAGGCGGCGCAGCCGGAATGGCCCATCTGGCAGCAAACCCGCGCGCTGGACGAAGCGGGTCGCAACGCATTCCTTGCGCGCTTTGCGGAGTCGGGGCAAGGCATCGGCTTCGCGGTCCTGGGCGGGGTGTTTTCGGAAGGGGTGGACCTGCCGGGCAAGCGCCTCATCGGGGCTTTCGTCGCGACGCTCGGCTTGCCCCAGGTCAATCCCATCAATGAGCGCATGAAGCATGCCATGGACAAGCACTTTGGCGGACGCAAAGGCTATGACTACACCTACCTCTACCCCGGCCTGCGCAAGGTCGTGCAGGCTGCCGGGCGTGTGATTCGAGCCGAAGAAGACAGCGGTTTTCTCTGCCTCATCGATGACCGATTTCGCCGCGCCGACGTCCGCGCGCTGCTGCCGGCGTGGTGGCAGCTGGAACGCTGAGCGGCCCCATACTCCCTTATTCCAACCATTGTGCAGGGAGCGCGTCGTGAAACTCTTGCTTGTCGGAGCGACGGGACTCGTCGGCAGCCACGTCTTGCGGCTTGCGCTGTCGGACGAACGCGTCGACGGCGTGGTTGCGCCCTCGCGGCGGGAACTGCCGAAGCATCCCAAATTGCAGGCGCCGACCGTCGATTTTGAGCACCTGCCCGAAGCCGCGGCCTGGTGGCAGGCGGACGCGCTCATCTGCACGATGGGATCCACCATGGCCAAGGCCGGCTCCCAAGAGGCCTTCCGGCGCGTGGACCACGACTACCCGCTCGAGGCCGCGCGGCTTGCGCGCCAGCATGGAACGCCCACCTGCGTGCTGAACTCTGCGCTGGGAGCCGATGCGGCATCGCGCGTTTTCTACAACCGTGTCAAGGGGGAACTGGAGCGCGATCTGGCGGGCCTGGGCTTTTCATCGCTGACCCATGTGCGCCCAGGGTTGATCGGTGGGGCCCGTCAGGAATTCCGTACCGCGGAAAGGATGGGCGTACTGGCCTTGTCCCTGCTCGGCCCGCTGTTGCCGCGCCGCTGGCGGCTCAATCCCGCGGACAAGATTGCCGAGGTCATTTTCGAAGCGGCGATTCGGCCGTCGCCCGGGATGCATGTCGTCACGTCGGACCGCATGGCGTGACGGTCCACAGGCTGCGCTTGCGCACTGCCACCTGCCCCGAAGCATTTTCGGGCGGCTGGCAGTCCCAGATCGCGTCAAAAACTAGGGGGTGCGATGCCGAAATGGTTGTATGCGAGGCGGCTCGAAGGGACCCAGCCCATGGTCGAACGTCCGGTTTTCAGATGGATATACATCACATGGGAATACCCGGCGTATTCGAGGTAGGCGTCAACGGTTTCGCCGGGGAGTATGAACACGCCTTGCATCCTGCAGTCCGGTCTTGGAGCTGAATGAAACGTCAGTCTCCCCTTGCCTACCACCTGGCGACCCGATAAATGGCCTGGGATGCGAACAGCATCGCGTGTGGCCTTCGCGTCGAGGGACGGGCAATCAGGCCGTGCCTGGGCCACATTCACGAGACCCGAAAGCAGGACGCAAAAAGCGCCAGCGATCGCCGGTAACCGGCGGGCTCTCGACTGGCAAGCCGTTTTTCTGGGAGCGCAGGCCATGCAGTCCCCTCGCCTATCGGTAGAAAATGGAGACGATGGTCGTGCCATTGCCGCCGGAATCGCCGCTCGGGGCCTTGTGAACCGAAGCCGTTCGGTAGCCAGGACCAGACCACCCATAAATGCCCTGCCGGCGGTCGCTGGTCTGGGGCGGACCAAGAACGCGGACGACCGCTGGCAAGATCGCGCGGATCTGATCCGCCCCTTCTATGGCCAGCAGGATCGACGCCACCCGCGTGCTGTTGGGGTGGGTTTCCACGCTCACCTCTATCCCCTGGTAACGCCCTTGATAGGATGCTCTGTCGGCATTGATCGAGGTTGTCTGCCGCAGAAAGGCCAGTGCCGGCAAGGGGTGGTCTTGACGAATTTCCCGAAGTAGTTTTTCGACGTCCTGCCCGCTGTCGGCCACCACGACCGTATGGGTGAACAAGCCCATCAGCAGCGCTGCCAACCCCAGGGCGAGGCGGCTGGCTATCGAGCCGTCAATCATTGCATCCCCCTCATGCTGGTTTGTTCCTGCGCAAAAAATCTTGGTCTCACGCGCGCTCAGCCCTCTGCTGTCACACGTCGATATTCCCGGCCCTGAGGGCATTCGTCTCGATAAATTCCCGCCGTGGCTCGACCTCGTCGCCCATCAGCATGGTGAACACGCGGTCCGCCTCGATGGCGTCGTCGATCTGCACGCGCAGCAGGCGGCGCACTTCGGGGTCCATGGTGGTTTCCCAGAGCTGCTCGGGGTTCATTTCGCCCAGGCCCTTGTAGCGCTGGCGGCTGGTGGTGCGCTCGGCCTCCGAGATGAGCCAGGCCATGGCCTCGCGGAAGTCGCCCGCTTTTTCGGATTTCTGGCGCTCGCCCTCGCCACGCTGCACGCGCGCTCCCTGGCCGAGCAGACCGCGGAAGGTGTCGGCGGCGGTGGCCAGGGCGGCGTAGTCGGCGCCGTGCACGAAGTCTTGCGTGATGACGCTGCTTTTGATGTTGCCGTGGTGGCGGCGGCTGATGCGCAGCAGGGGCTTGTCGCTGCGGGCGTCGAACTCGCTGGCCACTTCGGCCGGAACGCCGGTGCTGGAGAGTTCGCGCAGCGCGGTTTGCAGGGCGACGGCGCTGGCTTCGGCGGCTTCCACGGTGTCGAGGTTGAGGTGCACGCCCCCGGCAATGGCGCGCAGGGCTTCGAAGTCCATGAAGTTGGACAGGCGCATGATGACGTTTTCCGCCACCTGGTGCTTTTGCGCCAGTTCGGTGAGGGTGTCGCCGGCGATGGTTTGCGGGTCGGCGCCGCCGGTGATGACGCTGGCGCCCTGCAGCGCCACGCGCAGCAGGAAGGTGTCGAGCGCCGGCGCATCCTTCAGGTACAGCTCGTCCTTGCCGGCCTTCACTTTGTAGAGCGGCGGCTGGGCGATATAGATGTGGCCGCGCTCGACCAGCTCGGGCATCTGGCGGTAGAAGAAAGTGAGCAACAGGGTGCGGATGTGCGCGCCGTCCACGTCTGCGTCGGTCATGATGATGATGCGGTGGTAGCGCAGCTTGGCGACGTCAAAGTCGTCGTTGCCGGTGCTGCCGCCAGCCTTGCCGATGCCGGTGCCCAGCGCGGTGATCAGCGTGAGAATTTCGTTGCTGGTCAGCAGTTTTTCATAGCGCGCTTTTTCCACGTTCAAGATCTTGCCGCGCAGCGGCAGGATGGCCTGGAACTTGCGATCGCGCCCCTGCTTGGCCGA
>JAMLIT010000055.1 GCA_023954035.1 Burkholderiaceae bacterium
ATTGCAGCCTCAGGTAGCGCAGCGCTGCGTATTCGCCCACCGCTCCGGTGAGCGCGCGCATGGCCTGATGCTGGAGCAGATGCAGGCGGAGCCGTTGCTGGACCTGGGTCTGCGCCTGGGCGAGGGTTCCGGCGCCGCGCTGGCCTGGCCGCTGCTGCAATCGGCCTGCGCCATCCTGCGCGAGATGGCGAGTTTTGAGGCGGCGGGGGTGTCGGGGCAAAGCGCGGCGTGAGGGGCTGTGAGGTAACCCCGCGCGCGGGATTGCCACAGACAGTTGAAGACCCGGTCAGACCGCCTGCGGCCACTTGATCTGCAGCTTGCGGCGGTTGGCAAGGCAGTCTCGCAGGTACAGGTTGATGAGGCTTTGGTACGGAATTCCAGCCTCTTCGGCCATGCCTTTGAAGTAGTCAATCACGTCTTCTGAGAGCCGCATGGTGACGGGCTTCTTCAGTTTCGAGGCGTATGGATTTTTCCGTGCCTTCAGTTTGGAGAGGTCGTATTCAGCTTTCATGTCAGCCACCTTGGTAGAAAGCGCTTTCGCGCTTGGTTGCCTTGCGAGCAGAAATGATGCGGATGACTTCGCCATGCTCGCGCTCGCAATGGCACACGATGAGCAACTTGGCGCCAGAGCTCATGCCCAACATCAGAAAGCGATCTTCGTCCGGTGAGTGTTCATCATCGAAGAACTGAATAGCAAATTCGTCATAGAAGACGGATTTCGCCTCATCAAAAGAGACTTGATGTTTCTTGAGATTGGCCGCTGCTTTGGGCGTATCCCATTCGAAATTTATTATACGTACATTGTATGTATGAAATTTGATGGGTCAAGCCGAACTGTTTTTTGAGCGCGTGATGTTGAAATGCAGCAAGTCACGGAGGCTTACGCAACTGTGCAGCAGTCCGCCAAGCCATCCTGCGCGATATGGTGAACTTGGAGGCGGTGGGGCTGTTTAGCCGTGGCGGTTCATTCAGAGCTCAATCATGTCAGCTATTTGGTAGCCCAAATTTGATACCTCGAATATTTCGCCCTTGAAAGCCCCCGGCTTTGCCGGGGGATGGTTACTCGGCCAGGGGCCCTTGCGCCTGTATGGTGGCGCAGCACTTCCTTCAGGCGATGCAGGTCTTGTTGCGTCCCTGCGCCTTGGCCTGGTACAGCGCAGCGTCGGCGCGGCCGAGCATGGCATCGAGCGTGTCTTCGGGGCCGCGCCAGTGGGTCAAGCCGATGCTGGCCTGGCAGTCCAGTGCATGGCCGGCGGACAGTGCGGCGCGAATGCGCTCGGTCACGGGCAGTGCCACATCGGCGGTGGTGTTGGGCAGCAGGACCAGAAACTCCTCGCCGCCATAGCGTCCGAAGCGGTCGGCACGGCGCAGCGCGGCGCGCGTGCATTCGGCAAAGTGGACCAGCACCCGGTCGCCGTGCTGGTGGCCGTGGGTGTCGTTCACTGACTTGAAATGGTCAAGATCAATCATCATGATGGAGAACGCCTGCCCATAGCGCACGCTGCGTTCATGCTCGTCTGCGCAAAAACCGAGAATGGCCCGGCGGTTGAGGGTGCCGGTGAGCGCATCGTGCGTGGCCATGTGTTCCAGTTCGGTGCGCACGCGGTCTGTGGCCATGAGCACGGCGCCAATGGAGAGCAGCAGTACGGTGACGACATAGGCGCCCAGGTAGAAAGTCTGCACTGCCGATGCAACCATCAAGTCGTCCACCGCATCGGCCTTGAACAGCGCCTGGAGTCGCACCGACAGAATGACCATATGCAGCAGCAACGTGACTTGCACCATGCGTACGGGGAAATTGCGGTTGCTGTGGCGCCACAGAAACCAGAACGTCGCTGCGTGTAAACCGATGATGACCACGGTGACCAGCGCCGAGCGGATTGCGTAGGAAGGGCTGATCCATGAAAACCATGCCAGCGCCAGCAAGGTGCATACCAGGCAGACCAAAATTCTTTGCCATGCTGACGGCTCTTCGAAAAAGCGCCGACAGCCGATATGAAACAGCGCAAAGCCACCGATCAGGAAAGCGTTGCCCACCAGCCTGATCTGCTCGAGCCACCCGGTGCCAGACAATACGAACAGCCCCGAGGTCGCCAGCCATGTGATGGGCGTCCACGCCCAATAGCCCAGGCCCTGGATGTTGGGCGGGTAGTAGCGCCGCATGAAACCCAGCACCACCGCCATGACCAGCGCCATGAAGCCAGCCATCGCAATCAGGGAGCGGGGGTCGAGGGAATTCATGTGCAGGAAGTCGGCAAAAGGCGGATGGCGCGTTTCAGTATAGCCAGCGCTACCAAAAATGCAGCAAACGCGGTGGTTTCAGGGCCGTGGCGTCTTGGGTACGTAGTCGCAATACGGCGCCACCACGCACTCCCAGCAGCGCGGCTTGCGCGCCTGGCAGACATAGCGTCCCAGCAGAATCAGCCAGTGGTGGGAGTCCACGGCGTATTCAGGCGGCACGCGTTTGAGCAGTTGCTGCTCCACCGCCAGCGGCGTCTTGCCTGGGGCCAGGCCGGTGCGGTTGCTGACGCGAAAGATGTGCGTGTCCACCGCCATGGTGGGCTGGCCAAACGCCACGTTCAGCACCACATTGGCCGTTTTGCGGCCTACGCCGGGCAGGGCCTCCAGGGCTTCGCGCGTATCCGGCACCTGGCCGCCGTGCTGCGTGACCAGCATGCGGCAGGTTTCCATCAGGTGCCTGGCCTTGCTGCGGTACAGGCCGATGGTCTTGATGTGCGCCTCCAGGGCGCCCGGCCCCAAGTCAAGAATGGCTTGCGGTGTGTTCGCTATGGGGAACAGTCTGCGCGTGGCCTTGTTCACACCCACGTCGGTGGCCTGGGCCGAGAGCAGTACGGCGGCCAGCAACTCAAACACACTGGTGTACTCCAGCTCCGTTTGTGGTTCGGGGTTGGCTGCCTTGAGGGCAGCAAAGAAGGGTTGGATGAGGGCGGGTTTCATGAGGGGTGGGGTCGCGGGATGCAGCGCGGCCACTATAGAAGATCGAAGCAGCAGCGCAGCCTGGGTGCGCAGCACTGTCAAAATGGCTCGGCCGCTGCCGGCTGTGCTGTTGTCTGCCGCTCGCACGCTTTCGCCCCTGTTGGGCGCCATCAGAATCCAATTCCCCATGCGTGTCGTTTTGCTGACGCTGCTTTCCATGCTGGCCTTTGCAGCCAACTCGCTGCTGTGCCGATTGGCGCTCAAAAGCGAGTTGATTGACCCCACCAGTTTTGCCGCCATCCGCCTGGCTTCGGGCGCGGCGATGCTGGTGGTGGTGGTGCGCGTTCGCCGCGTCTCGCCCGTGGCCCATGGCACCTGGGCGGCGGCTTTCTGGTTGTTCGCGTATGCCGCAGCGTTCTCGTGGGCTTATGCGCGTTTGCCTGCGGGCGTGGGTGCCCTGCTGCTGTTTGGCGCTGTGCAGGCCACGATGATTGGCGCAGGCCTCTGGCGTGGTGAGCGCCTGGCGCTTGCCCAGTGGTTCGGATTGCTGCTGGCCATGGGCGGCTTGGTGGTTCTGCTGTTGCCGGGTTGGAGCGCGCCGCCTCCGGGCAGCGCCATGCTGATGTTGGCTGCGGGCGTGGGCTGGGGCGCCTATTCGCTGCACGGCAGGGGAGCACGAGACGCTGGCGCTGCCACGGCAGGCAATTTCCTGCGCAGCGTGCCGTTCGCTCTGCTTCTGGTGGCTGCCAGCGCGGCGCAGTGGTCGATCACCCCGACCGGCCTGGCACTGGCTCTGTGTTCCGGGGCCATCACTTCTGGCCTGGGCTACATCGTCTGGTACACGGTTCTGCCGCATTTGCGAGCCAGTGCAGCCGCCACGGTGCAGTTGAGCGTGCCGCTGCTGGCGGCGCTGGGCGGTACCCTGCTGCTGGGGGAAGACTGGACGCAACGCCTGGGCTGGGCGGCGCTGGCGATCACCGGCGGCATCGCGATGGTGGTGGCGATGCCACAGCGCGTGCCATCGGTCAAAGCGGCCGCACCGGCACGCACAATTCGCAAGTGAAGATCCCGGTCGCGGGGTCCATCTCGAAGTCTTCGCCGTAGACCTCGACGCCGGGCTTGTCGTCTGCCTGCCAGCCGCTTTCGGGCAGCCATTGGCCGTACATCTGCATCCACGCTGCGTGTATTTGCGCGCTGGTGCCCTTGAAGGGTGCGCAGGCATAGCGTCCACCCGAAAAATCCTGTACGCCCACTTCACCCTGGGGCATGAAGCTCTCGCCTACCGCCACGCAGCAGTCGTAGCGCAGCTTGTCGGCGGGCGCAATTGCCGGGTTGTCCTGTCCGATGCCGTAGGTGGTCTGGCGCTGCGTCATGGGGCCTTCGGCTGCGCACCAGGCGGCAAAGCGCGCCCACAACTTGCCGATGTGGCCGCCGCCGTAGGGGCCGGTGGCCCGCATATAGGCCAGGCGCATGGCAGGCAGGGTCTTGACTTGTACTTGCATGGGAGATCTTTCATTGATTGTGGCCAGGCGGCTGCCCGGTTGCGGCCAATGATCAAGAAAGACGGCGACGCTGGCTTGATGCGGCTTGCGCTTTTCTTGATGAATCTTGCTGAAGGCTTCGTCGTGTCGAGTGGCCCATTCGCGCCAAGCTCCGCGCCGCCACTCTGTGGGGGTGCTTCCGAAGTACGCCTTGAAAGCGCGCGCAAACACTTCGGGTGAGGCAAACCCGACGGCCAGGGCGACGGCAAGCGCGCTGCGGGGTGGGCGCGTCAGAAGCCGCTGAGCGGCGGCCTCCAGGCGCAGGCGGCGAACGCAATCGGCAAGCGTTTCGCCCGTCATTGCCTGGAAGATGCGGTGAAAGTGCCAGGGCGAAAAATGCGCCACAGCGGCCAGCGTTTGCAGATCCAGCGTGTCGCCTAAGTGCGCGTTGATATGGTCCAGCACACCGTTGATGCGGCGCACATAGGCCGCGCGTGGTGCGGTGGATGGCGTGTCCATGGCGGCTGGCATGAATCAGGGTTTTCCTTTGCGTTGGGTCCACCAGGTGAACGCCTCAGCATGCAGTTCAATGTCGAGGTCCGCCACCCGCGCCTGCATGCGCTCCTGCGCCTGCGCCACCGCCAGGTTGTAGACGGCAGGGCCAATGTCGGCGAGGAAGAAGTTCAGCAGGGCGCCGGCAGCCATGTTGCCGATGCGCTCGCCATGCTCTTCCAGGAAGTAGCGCTCGATGGAGGCAATGGCCGCGCTGCGGGCTTCTTTGGGCAGTTCAATGGACATGGCAGCAAGTCTACGGGCGCTGCCTGGGCGAACGCAGGAATCCCGCGCGCTGTTTTGGGACAATTGCGGCCAGACTATCGCCAGACACCACCGAGACCCCACCATGCCGCTGCAATTTGCCGACCGCCTGAACAACGTAGAAACCTCTGCCATCCGCGAGCTTTTCAAGCTGCTGGGCAAGCCCGGCATCATCAGTTTTGCCGGCGGTTTTCCGGACAGCGCCATGTTTGACGTGGACGGCATTCGCGCCGCCAGCAACGCGGCCCTCGACCAGGAGCCAGGCGCTGCGCTGCAGTACGGCGCCACCGAGGGCTACCAGCCGCTGCGCGAGCAGATCAGCGCGTTCATGACGAGCAAGGGTGCTGCAGCGTTGGCGCCCGAAAATCTCATCGTCACCACCGGCAGCCAGCAGGCGCTTGATTTGCTGGGCAAAACCCTGATCAGCCCCGGTGACAAAGTCATTGTCGAAGGTCCGACCTTTCTGGCCACCATTCAGTGCTTTCGCCTCTACGGTGCCGAGCTGATCAGCGCGCCCATCGATGCAGACGGCGTGCAAACCGATGTGCTGGAGCAGCTGATCGCCGAGCACAAGCCCAAGTTTGTCTACCTGATTCCCACCTTCGGCAACCCCAGCGGTGCGCTGCTGCCCCTCGATCGCCGCAAAAAGGTGTTGGAGCTGGCGGTGAAGTACAACACCCTGGTGGTGGAGGACGACCCCTATGGCGACCTGTACTTCGGCGAGGCGCCACCGCCCAGCCTGCTCGCGCTCTCGGCACAGGTGCCCGGTAGCCGCGATCTGTTGGCGCACTGCGGATCGCTCAGCAAGGTGCTCTCGCCCGGCCTGCGCGTGGGTTGGCTGGTGGCCCCGCCCGAGCTGCTGGCCAAGGCCACCATGTGCAAGCAGTTCAGCGATGCCGCCACCAGCACCTTTGCCCAGGCCACGGCGGCGCAATACCTCAAGGCCGGGCGCTTGCCCGGAACGCTGACCCGGATGCGCGCCGTGTACGCCGAGCGCGCCCAGGCCATGGGCGACGCGCTGCGCAAAGACCTGGGCCAAGCCATCGCGTTCGTGCAGCCCCAAGGCGGGCTGTTTGTCTGGGCGCGCCTGACCGGCGCAGGCGGCAAGGTGGCAGACGGCAATGCGTTTGCCAAGCGCGCCATTGAAAAGGGCGTGGCTTTTGTGCCGGGCACGCCGTTCTTCTGCGCCCAGCCCGACAGCGCCACCCTGCGCCTGTCGTTCGCCACGGCCGATGTGGAAAAAATCCGCGAAGGCGTGGCGCGCCTGGCGCAGGCGCTGTGAGCCGTATGGCTGGCATTGGGTCCGATCTGCACACCGCAGCGCGGCTGGAGAACCTGGAGGTCAAGCTCAGCTACATGGAAGACCTGCTGGACGAACTCAACCTTGTCATCTACCGGCAGCGCGATCAGATCGACCAGTTGGCGCGTGAAGTGGTGCAGTTGCGCCAGCGCTCGCCCGATGGCGAGGGCAGCCAGCCGCGCGACCCACGCGATGAACTTCCGCCGCATTACTGAATACTGAAGCGGCCTGCCGCGCGGCGGGGCAGGTCATTCACCACTATTGAATTGATAGCTGCTAACGCTTATGGAATAAGCGCTAGAGGCTTATTTAGCTTAAATTTTCAATGGGTGAGGGCGCCCGGATCGTCCGTTGAGACATCGATCGCGAGTCGATCACGTCCGCTGCGCTTGGCGCTGTAGAGCGACTGGTCGGCGCGATCGAGCAACCGGTGAAGGCTCTTGTCTGAAGCGAGCAGCGTGGCCAGCCCCGCGCTCACCGTGATGGAAAAAGCTTCGCCTGCGACCGTTTCAAGGCGCATCGCCCGGGTACCGGCAAGAATCCGCGTAGCCACCTCGGCAGCGCTGGCGGTATCGGTCTGCGGCAGCAGCACACAGAACTCTTCGCCGCCCAGGCGTCCCACGGTGTCGCTGCCACGCAGTTGCGCGCGCACCGCCTGGGTAAAAGCCACCAGCACGCGGTCGCCTTCCAGGTGGCCGAAGCGGTCGTTGACGCTTTTGAAATGGTCCAGGTCGAGCATCAGCAGGCACATGGCCGTTCCTTTGCGACGCGACTGCGCATAGGTGCGCTCGGCGAGATCGAGAAACGCACGCCGGTTGGTCATGCCGGTCAGCATGTCGGTGGTGGCCAGACGCTGCAGTTCGCGCTCCAGGTTTTTGCGCTGCGTCACGTCGCGGTAAATGCCTTCGATGCCCGCAAACTCGCCGTTGTGATCGAACAAGGCGTGGCTGCTGATCGAAATGTCGATCACCCGCCCATCCTTTCGCACCATTTGCCCGGAAAAATCTGCCACCTCTCCGTGCGTCGCAATCGCTGCTTTGAAGGCGTCGCGGTCGCTGCTTTGGGGGTAATAGGCTTCAGCGGTGTGGCCTTCGATTTCGTGCGGCTCGTAGCCCAGCACCCGGCGCACGCCGGGACCCACATGCTGCACCACGCCCTGGGCGTCGGTGCGGTAGTACACATCCTGCATGCTCTCGAAAAGGCGCCGGAAGTTCTGCTCGCTCTCGCGCAGCTGTTCCTGAATTTCGCTCTGGTGCGTCATGTCCATGCCGCACATCAGCACGGCGGGAGCGCCATCCACTTCGACAGCGACGCTGGAGATCAGCACCATGCGCAAGTTCCCCCGGCAGGTGTGAATGCGAAATTCCGATGGCTTGTTGGGAGTGCCGGCGCCTGCATCGGCCGATTCGCTGACCCGATGGATGCGCTCACTGGAGCGCTGCTTGTCCAGTGGATGCACGAACTCGTTGGTCGTGTGCCCGAGCAAGGCCTGCGGCGAAGCCGCTTCCAACAGCGCAGCACTTGCGTGATTGGCGTAGACGATCACGTCATTTCGACTCAGCAGCACAGCGCCGGGCAGGGCGTGCAGCCATTCAGTCAAGTCGGTCATCGTAGGAGGACGAAGTGCTAATGGGATCCTATTGTGACATTTTGTGTAAAACAGCCTGGACAGGGGCCATTCGGACAGTGGGTGCAAGGCGGTACCATTGGCCATGAAGAAAACTTTTGCCCTGCATGCCGAAGGGCAGCATCCCGACCGGCGCCTCGAAGCCATCAAACACGAAATCCGCAAATACCTGCGCCGCGAGCGTGGCAAGAAGCTCCCCGAGGGCTCCGATTTTTGGGATTTCGACTGCCGCTTCGCCGTGCCCCCGCAAGAGCCTGCCGTGGTGGCCCTGGGCGATGTGATGGGCTTGATCGACAGCGCCGTGGCTGCCCAGGCCGGGCAGTTTTATCTGGAGCTTCTGGCCCGCCCGGCCCGGCGGCCAGCACGCCCGCAGGTGGACGACGGCGTGCCGCCCACCGCCGCGCCTTACCTGGGCGATTGAGCTCAGGCGCCGCCCGGCGAGCGATCCAGCGGCGGCAGCAGGCCTGCTGCACGCAGCTTGTCTTTTTTGCTCGGGCGTTTGCCCTTGATGCCGCCGGCGCCCGCATCGGCGTTGGCGCTGGACGTGGCCGGCTCCGTGCTGGGCTCAAACCCGGCCAGTCGCTCGCGCTCGAACTGGACGCCCAGGCGCTTTTCAATCAGGCGCATATGCGCTTCGCCCTCGGGCGTGACAAAGCTCAGCGCCAGGCCGGCCTCACCCGCGCGTCCGGTGCGGCCAATGCGGTGGACATAGTCAGACGGTGATCGCGGCAGATCGAAGTTGACGACGGCCGGCAGTTGCGCAATGTCGAGGCCGCGCGCGGCCAGATCGGTGGTCAGCACCACCTGCCAGCGCTCGGCTTTGAATTCATCGAGCACCTGGCGGCGCGCTCCCTGGCTCAAGCCGCCGTGAAACGGAGTGGCAAAAATGCCCGCCTTGTAGAGCTTTTCTGCCACGTGTTCGGCCGCGTATTGCGTGGCCACGAACACCAGCACCCGGCTCCAGCCTTCCTGCAGCAACAAATGGCGCAGCAACTGCGTGCGCCTGGCTGCGTCCACAGCGATGCTGCGCTGCACGATGTCCGGCGTCTCGGCAGGTGCATCCACCCGGATGCGTACCGGCTCGCGCAGCAAGGCCTGGGCAAGCGCCTGCACTTTGCCGGGAAAGGTGGCCGAGAGCAGCAGGTTTTGCCGCGCCGCCGGCAGCAGTGCCAGCACGCGCGCCAACTCGTCGGCAAAGCCCAGGTCCAGCAGCCGGTCGGCTTCGTCCAGCACCAGGGTCTGCACCTGGTCCAGGCGCAAGGCGTTGTGTTCCACCAGGTCCAGCAGTCGCCCCGGTGTGGCCACGACGACGTCGGCGCCGCCGCGCAGCGCCATCATTTGTGGGTTGATCGAGACGCCGCCAAAGGCCAGTGCGACTTCAACGCGCCGGGGCAGGGCAACGGCAAAGTCGCGCAGCACGGCGGCCACCTGCACCGCCAGCTCGCGCGTGGGTACCAGCACCAGGGCATGCACCGGGCGCGGTTGCACATGGGGCGCTTGCGCCAGGCGCTGGAGCAAGGGCAGGGCGAAGGCAGCCGTCTTGCCCGAGCCTGTGGGTGCCTGGGCCAGCACGTCGCGCCCTTGCAGCACGGCGGGGAGCATGTCGGTCTGTACCTGCGTCGGGGTGGCGTATCCCTTGGCTTGGGCTGCTTGCGCGAGAGTGGGTAAGAGCCCAAGGGCAGAAAATGGCATGGGATGCGGGAGCAGTGAAGGAGCAGATGGCAGAAAAAAGGCTTTAGGCGCTGGAGGGCCCAAATACGTGCTGAGAGCAGCCGGGGATTGTGCGCCAGCCGCCATAATCGCGCGGCATGAACCTTGTCTACGATCCGGGCGCCATTGTCCACAGCATCCAGTTGGCGGTAGCGCCGGTGTTTTTGCTGACGGCGGTGTCGGGAATGATCGGTACGGTGGCCCACCGCCTGGCGCGCATCGTCGACCGCGCGCGGGTGCTGGAGGCGTTCTTGCATAGCGCGGCACAAGGGCCGGTTCCGCCAAGCATTTATCGCGAGTTGGCGTTGCTGCGTACGCGCGGCTGGCTGGTCACCTTGTGCATTGGTCTGCTCACACTGTGCGGATTTCTCATCGGCCTGACCATCCTTTTTCTGTTCCTCGGACAGACCACAGAGTTCGACAGCCCCAGCTGGGCAGTGGGCAGCTTTCTGGCCGGCGTGATGTCGTTTTTGCTGGCACTGGTGCTGTTCTTTGTGGAGACGGTTGCCGCCACCCGCATTCTCAATTTCGGCCGCAGACCGAGGCATCCGTGAGCCGCAAGTCTTCGCTCTCGGACCTGGGCGGGCTGGTCTACTCCACCGATTCCGGCCGCATGTGTCCGGCGTGCCGCCAGGCAGTCTCCGACTGTGTGTGCGCGCAGGCCAGGCCTGTGCCGGCCGGCGACGGCACCGCTCGTGTGTGTTGCGAGACCAAGGGGCGGCGTGGCAAGGCCGTTACCGTGGTGCGGGGGCTGGCGCTGGAGCAAGGCGCGATGGCGGATCTCGCCCGCGCTCTCAAGACCGCCTGCGGTGTGGGCGGTACGCTCAAGGACGGTGTGATTGAACTGCAGGGCGAGCATATGGAACGCGTGCTGGCCGAGCTGGCTGCACGCGGCCTGCGCACAAAACGCGCCGCTTGATCGTCATTCCCCCGTATCGGGTGTCAAAGACTTGCGGGCTGCCGCCATGACGCACTGGGTCAATCGCTCCAGCGGTGCCTGCGCGCTGCGCAGATGCACCCAGAACAGCGGAATGGACAAGCGCGCACCGGGCACCACCGGGACGAGCCGGCCCGACGCCAATTGGCTCTCGATCAAAGCCACCGGATGCATGCCCCAGCCCAGGCCGCGCTCACACCCACGCACGTAGCCGTCGTTCGAGGGCACATAGTGGCGCGGCGGGTGTGCGCGTGCGGGCAGGCCCTGGGCTTGCAGCCACTGCTCCTGCAGCCGGTCCTTGGGGCCGAAGCTGAGCATGGGGGCCGCAGCCAGCGCATGGGCACTCGCGCCTTGTGGCCAGTGGCGTGCAGCAAAAGCGGGGCTCGCGGCCGCTACGTAGGCCATGGAGCCCAGGGGCCAGCTGTTGCAGCCCGCAATGCTGGTTCGGGACGCCGTTACAGCTGCGAGCACTTCGCCATCGCGCAGCCGCTGGGCGGTGTGGTCCTGGTCGTCAATGCGCAGATCCAGCAGCTCATTGCCCGCGTCGGCAAAAGCCGCCATGGCATCCATGAACCAGGTGGACAGGGAGTCGGCATTGACCGCCAGCTGAAGCGTGGGCGCGGCTGCGCCCTGGCCGTCGTGCAGGGAAGGATGGCTTCGCCGCAGGCCGTTTTCCAGCATGGCGACCTGCTCAAAGTGCAGGCACAGCTGCCGTCCGGCGTCGGTGCCGGTGCAGGGCGAGCCGCGCAGCACCAGCACCTGCCCCATGCGTTCTTCCAACTGCTTGATGCGCTGCGAAATCGCCGAAGGCGTGACATGCAGGCGCCGCGCTGCGCGCTCGAAACTGCCTTCGCGCAGTACGGCTGCGAGCGCTTCCAGGGCGGCGTAGTCAAACATTAACAATGCTTAGGTTGATTTAAGAAAATGAAGTGTACTTAAAGTTTTCAGGGGCGCAAAATCGAGTGCATGTGGATGCTTGATGCTGCTTCTTCCTGGCTCGCCGGCTTCACCATTTGCTTTGCACTGGTGGCGTCCATTGGTGCGCAAAACCTGTTTGTACTGCGCCAGGCGGTTACGGGCCGGCATGTCAGCGTGTGCGTCGCCTGGTGCGTGCTCAGCGATGCGCTCTTGGTAGGGATTGGGGTGGCGGGCATGGCGCAGCTGCTGGAGAACATGCCCGTGCTTGCACAAGCGCTCAGCCTGGGCGGAGCCGTGTTTTTGCTCTGCTACGGTCTGCTTGCCTGGTCGCGCCTGTTGCCTCAGCGTGGTGCGGCAGTGGCCAAGGAGGTCGTTGCCAATCCCCCCTCGCGCCGGGCCGTGCTGGGTGCGCTGGCGGCCATTACCTTGCTCAATCCCCACGTCTATCTGGACACCGTGGTGCTGATGGGTTCCATGGGCGCGCGCCAGCCCGGCGCGTTCCAGGCGGCTTTTGTCGCGGGCGCGGCGTCGGCCAGTCTGGCGTGGTTCCTGTGCCTGGCGCTGGCCGGACGCCGACTGCAGGCCGTTTTCGCGCGACCGCAGGCCTGGCGTGCGCTGGATGCGCTCACTGGCGCCATGATGCTGGTGCTGGCGTGGTGGGTGTGGACGGGAGCGCAGCCCGCCTGACCGTCTGCGCCAGGCTGCGTGGAAGGCTCAGCTGCAACCGCAGGAGCTGCCGCAGTCTCCGTTGCCAGCCGCCGCGGGTTCGAACTGCGGAAAGAGCACATTGTTTTCCGTATGAATGTGGCTGATCAGGTCGTCGGCAAACCGCGCAATGCCGGTGTAGAGGGCGCGCCAGGTGTTGCAGGCGCCGGCGGGCGGGGTGGCGTCGTGGGTCAACGCCATCAGCCGTTCCAGCTCAGCGCCATGGTCGACGTGTTCGGCGCGCATCATCCCGATCGGCTGGCTGACGAAAGCATGGCCTCCCGCCTTGAGCATGGGAAACAGAATCGCCTCCTCTTTGTGCATGTGGCTGAACAGTTCGGCCTGCATGGCTTCGAGCAAATCGGCCAGGCCGGCCGGGACATGCGGGTTGTCGCGGTGCACGGTTTCGACGCGACGCGCCATGCGAATGAGTTCTGGCAGCTGCTGGCGATGTACGTCGTGAAAGCACGACACGATATGGTCCACAAGTTGCGCTGGCGTGGCCATCTCCGGCGTTGTGGTGGGTTGCTGGAGGGCGGATAGCTCCGCCAACACCGAATCGAGCGCCAAGCCTTTGTCGGCGACGGCCTGCGACAGCGCCACGTTGCCACCGCAGCAAAAGTCGAGTTTCAGTCGTCTAAACACGGCTGTGGCGCCGGGAAGGTGCACCGCAATGCTGCCAATGCTTGCTTCGGGTGAAACGGAGGCAGGGGAGACGTCGACACGGGCGTTCATCGGGTAAGTCCTTAAAGAAGCATATTGCGTGAATATTTTATCGCAATAAAATCCAGAGTGATCTCCCAATTGAACCCAGCTCCATGCGCCTGACCCAGTGGACGGACTACACGCTGCGCGTACTGATGTATTGCGCCGCCTGCGACGGGCGCGCGCACCCTGTAACGATTACCGAAGTGGCGGAGAGCTACGGCATCTCCCGCAGCCATCTGACAAAAATCGTGCAGCAGCTCTCGGCCGGCGGCTTGCTGGAAACCACCCGCGGGCGCGGGGGCGGCATGCGCCTGATGCGCCCGGCCACTGAGATCAATGTCGGTGCGGTCGTTCGAGCGACAGAGACCGATTTCACACTGGTCGAATGCTTCGATCCGGCGAGCAACCAGTGCCGGCTGAGCAGCCATTGCCAGTTGCAAGGGGTGTTGGGCCAGGCCATGGGCAGCTTTTTCCGCGTGCTGGACCGCTATACCCTGGCCGATTTGCTTTTGCCGCCGCAGTGCGCGGGCGCCGACCCGCAGGCTGCGCAGTTGGTGCAGCTGGTTCCGGGTTTGCCACGCATCCAGGCGTTCGCGCAGGACAAGCCGGCGCTGCCGCAATTCAGCTTGGTCGAAGCACTTCCAGCAAGCGATCCAGACCCCCTTGGTTGATGGCCACGTGGGCTTGCGCGCGCACCGCTGGCTTGGCGTGGTAGGCCACGGACAGCCCTGCCGCGGCCATCATCGGCAAATCGTTGGCTCCGTCGCCCACCGCGATGGCCTGGCGCGGCGAGATACCCATGAACGAGGCGATTTCGAGCAGGCTGCGCCGCTTTTCCGCGCCGTCGCAGATGTCGCCCCAGCTTTGGTCCAGCATGCGCCCGGTCAACATGTCGTCCCGCACCTCCAGCTGGTTGGAGCGCGCAAAATCGATGCCCAGCGCGGCGCGCACGCGGTTTGCAAAAAAGGTGAAGCCCCCGGATACCAACAGCGTGGTGAGGCCGGCGGCCTTGGCGGCTGACACCAGCGTCTTTGCACCGGGATTCAAGCGCAGGCGCTGGCTGTAGACCTGCTCGAGATGCGCCATCGGCACGCCCTTGAGCAAGGCGACGCGCTGGCGCAGGCTTTCCTTGTAATCGGAGATCACGCCCTGCATCGCGGCTTCGGTGATCGCTGCCACTTCGGCCTTGCGTCCGGCGGCGTCGGCAATCTCGTCCACGCATTCGATGTTGATCAAGGTCGAATCCATGTCGAAGGCGATCAGGCGGTAGTCGGCCAGATTCAGCGGCGCAGCGATGCCCTGGACGATCAGGCCGGGTGAAAATTCAGTCGGTTGGGTCATTGGAAGACGGTGGTTTTGGCAGGTAAAGCGTATCGGACCAGGTGGCCAGCCAACTGGGCTTGAAAGCGACGAAGACGGCGGTGAGCATGCCGGTGACAAACGCATCGCCCCAGGCCGTGAGCCAATGCGCGACCAGGGACAAGTCCTTGTTCAGCCCGGGTTGCACCGGTCCCAGCCATTGCAGTGCCGCGCTGGCCGCAAACAGGCACGCAGCCGCGCCGAGAAAGCCGCGTCCCAGTACGTAGACGAAAAGATGGGGTCCGACAAGGCGGCGAATGCCGGCGCCCAGAGCCAGCGCCAGGGTGGCCGGAAGTACGCCGCGCCAGAACGCCAGCGTCACCACCACCTCCCAGGTCTGCTCGCCGAGCAGGCCTGCCAGCACGGCGACCAGGCACAAGGTGGGCACGGCCAGCGGCCAGCCCAGCATGAGCAGCACCAGGCAGGCCAGAGACCAGTGCAATTGCAGCGGCATGGTGTGCAGCCAGGGCAGCGCCCAGAGCCAGGGCAGCACCACCAGGCAGCCGAGCAGGGGAGAAATCAGTGCGCCACCGCGCAGAAACTGCCAGGGGCGCATCCACAGTGCCACCGCCAGCGCGACGGCCAGCAGCAGTTCGGTACTCAGCAGCAGCATGGGGTTGAGCGAGCGCTTGCAGAAACCATCAAGCTGCCAGCGTGACCACGACCGGCGCATGGTCGCTGGGCTGCGGGTTCTTGCGCGGCGCCCGGTCGATATGGCAGCTGCGCACCGCAGGCTGCAGGGCCTTGCTGACCAGAATATGGTCGATGCGCAAGCCCCGATTCTTCTGAAACCCCAGCATGCGGTAGTCCCACCACGAATAGCTCTTGTCGGGCTGATCGAACATTCGGTAGGCGTCGGCAAGACCCAGCGCCAGCAACGCCTGGAAATGCGCACGCTCTTCCTGCGTGTGGTGAATGGTGTCTGCCAGGCCCACCGGGTCGTAGGAATCGCGGTCTTCGGGTGCCACGTTGAAATCCCCCACCAGCACCAGCCGGTCGTGCGTTTGCATTTCGCCACGGATCCAGTCCTGCAGCGCCTGCAACCAGTGCATCTTGTAGGCGAACTTTTCGCTGCCGGGCGCCTGGCCGTTGACGAAGTAACCGTTGATGATGCGCAGCCTGCCCATCGGCGAGTCCAAGGTTGCCGCAATGATGCGTGCCTGGGTGTCTTCTGATCCTGGCAGGTTGCGCACCACGTCGCGCAGCGGCCTGCGGCTCAGGATGGCGACACCGTTGTAGGTCTTCTGGCCAAAAGCCGCGGCCTCATAGCCGGCGTCCTTGAGCACATCAAACGGAAACTTGTCGTCGGTGAGCTTGAGTTCCTGCAGGCACAGGACATCGACCGGGTTTGCGCTCAGCCAGGCCAGCACCTGGGGCAGGCGCACGGTCAGGGAGTTGATGTTCCAGGTGGCAATTTGCATCATGCACAGAACTATAGGGGCAGTCGCTCGGATGTTGGTGGATGCATTCGGCCAGTGCAGACCCGCCGGCGACCTACTTTTCCAATCCAGCTTCGTACTGGGCGTTGACCTTGTCGTGCCGCTTCTGCACATCTGCTGGCCATTGCGACTTGATCCAGGACAGAACCGCTACGATCTCGTCGTCGCTCAGCACGCCTTCGTACACCGGCATGGCCGTGCGGTAGTCGGCCTGGTGGATCACCTTGGCCAGACCTTGTTTGGTGATGTCGAACAGCAGCGCATCGGGATGGTGCCAGGTGTGGCCGCTGGCATCGTGCGGCGGCGCCGGTAGCAAGCCATCGGGCCCGCGCTCGCGCCAATGGGCTTGGCCTTCGCCTTGGGCTCCGTGGCATGCCGCACACTCTTGCCTGTAAACGCGCTCTCCCACGCGCAGCACTTCGGGGTCGGCGGGACGCAGGCTGTGCAGGCGCGCCGTGGGCGAGCTGTCTGCGCGCAGAAAGAAGTAGCTGGCGGCGCTCAACAAGACCGCGAGCAGTCCTGCAACCGCCAAGAGCCGCAGCCTGAACTTCATCGCATGTGCCCTGCGCTTTTACTTGTGTTCCCGATGCTCCTTGCGGGCGCGCCAGACGCTGCTCGACGACCCACTTCAGCCGCTCGCCCCTTGGCGAAGCTCTGCGCTGGCCTGCGCGGGCGCGTTCGAGCTTTTGCGGCGAGGCACCAACCCGTCATCAAGCAGGTTCTCCACGCGGGCAAAGATCTCGAAGCGGGAAAACGGTTTCTTCATGAAATCGTCCGCGCCGATGCGATTGACGTAGAACTGCTCGATGGCGTGCTCGTTGCCGCTGATCATGATGACCGGGATGTGCTGGTACGCGGGATTCTTGCGGATCAGGCGAAGGGCATGGAAGCCATTCATGCCGGGCAGGACGATGTCCAGAAAAACCAGATCCGGTGGGCTCTGCTCGATCAATGCCAGGCCATGCTCCGCGTCCAGCGCTTCCCGGGTTTCATAGCCGACCGAGCGCAAGGCCTTGCGCAAAACGGCCACTACCGTCGGCGAGTCATCGATGATCAACGCCCGTGTTCCCTTGCGCGCGTTCTTGCGAGGGGACTGGCGCCGCTCCACGGCGCCCGTGGCTTCAGCGCTTGGCACCGTGATCGGCGAAGCCGCAGCAGGCGTGGAGGGTGGCGTCTTTTTGCGTGCACTGCCCCAGAGTCGATCAAAAATACTCATGGTGTCTGTTTCTTGCTTCGGTGACCTGGCATGGTTCGCCGGCGCAAGTATCCCAGAGACGGAGGCAAAAACACCAATTTTTGCAGTACACGAACGGGGCGAGCCGCCGCATCAACCCAGCGCGTCGTTCACCTGGTCGTTGAATTCCGCCAGGCTTACTGCGTCCCCGATCTCGCGCGGCAGGGCGTCGCGCACCGAAAAGACGCCCAGGATCTTGTCCGCTGGCGACACGATGGGCAGGTGCCGAAAGCCCCGCTCAATCATGATCAATACGGCCTCGGAAACCTTCATGTCGGGGCCCACCGTTTGCGGGTGCGGCGTCATCACGTCGCGGACCCGCGTAGTCTCGGGGCTGAGGGCCTTGGCCAGCACGCGGGTCATCAGATCACGTTCGGTCAGGATGCCCAGCAGGGCGCCCAGCGTGTCCAGGATGAGCACGCTGCCGCAATTGGCGCGCGTCATCACGCAGGCAGCCTCCCACACGCTGGCCTGGGGCCCCAGGCTCACCACATGGCGCTGGGAGATCGACTGGAAGACGGTGCGTTCAGCCATGGCGGGGCTCCTTTGGCACAGGGACAACAGGGTCAGCGCAGTGATGCGTTGATTTTTTCGAGCGCTTTGGCGCCGGGGCACAGCTGGGTGGGTCCCAGGCTGTTGAGCGGCGTGTCGCTGGTGTTGAGCGACAGGTGCAGGTCGGTGGCCTGCGGGTCGAGGTAGAGCAGGCCGGTCACCACTTCGCCGCGCGCCTGGTGGGCGTTCATGTAGCTGAGTGCGGCGTAGC
>JAMLIT010000056.1 GCA_023954035.1 Burkholderiaceae bacterium
CCTCCTGGCGCACCCAGTCGGCATACTCCGCCGTCGCCCGCAACGGCTGCACCACCAGTTCAGGCAGGTCGTAAGGGTGCTGCGCCCGCAACAAGCCCAGCAATGCGGGCACGGCCGCAGGCAGGGTCTTGCAGACCAGGCGGTGTTCGCCTTCTTCGCGCAGAGCGCCCTCCCAACGGTAGTGCGAGACGACCGCCTCGACCTGCACACAGGCGGCCAGGCCCTGGCACATGATCGCCTGCGCCAGGCCGCGCGCTTGCTCGGCACTGGACACCGTCGTGGTGACGGCCGCAAGATCGGCAGGCGATTGCAAGACATTCATGGCAGGTCCTTGCCCGAGCAAACGGTCTCAAGCATCGATGAAAAAGCTCTCCAATTCATAGCAGAAAGCCGAAGCAGAATAGGCGATAGAGTCGAATTTTGCCAGTTTTCAGCGGTATCGGCCTTGTCTGACTGGCGGACGCGGAACTTTGACCTTAGCAGTCTCTCCAAGAGAGTGCTAACATTTGGCAATGGATGAAAGGAATTTGGAATGACACTCCCATCTGGATCCGCAACAACCGCGCTGGCCCCGGCCAACCCGTGGGCACTGGTGCCGCCGCTGGGGAATCTGGACGCCTACATTTCCGCTGTCAACCGCCTGCCGCTGCTCTCGCTTGAAGAGGAGCAATCCGCCGCGCGCCGCCTGCGCGAGGACAACGACCTGGACGCCGCCGGCCGATTGGTGATGTCGCATCTGCGCCTGGTGGTCTCGATTTCGCGCCAGTATCTGGGCTATGGATTGCCGCATGGCGACCTGATCCAGGAAGGCAATGTGGGCTTGATGAAAGCTGTCAAGCGCTTCGACCCGGACCAGGGCGTGCGGCTGGTGAGCTACGCCATGCACTGGATCAAGGCCGAGATTCACGAGTACATCCTGAAAAACTGGCGCATGGTCAAGGTGGCCACCACCAAAGCCCAGCGCAAGCTCTTTTTCAATCTGCGCTCCATGAAGCAGGGCTTCAAGGCCGACGCCCTGGACGCCGACACCCACCGCAATCGCCTGTCCGAGCACGAGATCGATCTGGTGGCCGAGCAACTGAAGGTCAAGCGCGAAGAAGTCATGGAAATGGAAGTGCGCATGTCGGGCGGCGACGTCCTGCTTGACCCCGCCCCATCGGACGACGGCGAGCAGGCCTTCGGCCCCATTGCCTATCTGGCGGACGCGGCGCACGAGCCCACCGCGATGATCGAGTCGCACCAGCGCGACGTGCTGGCCACCGACGGCATCGCCTCGGCGCTGACAGGACTGGACGAGCGCAGCCGCCGCATCGTTCAAGAGCGCTGGTTGAACGTGAACGACGATGGCTCGGGCGGCATGACGTTGCACGAACTTGCGGCCGAGTACGGCGTCAGCGCAGAGCGCATTCGCCAGATTGAAGTCGCGGCCATGAAGAAAATGAAGAAAACGCTGGCCGAGTACGCCTGATCGTTCAAGGTTTGCCAGTAGGCGCGCCACCCTCACCGGTTGCGCGCCTTTTTAAATATGAGGGATCTGATGTCTGCATGTCCTTCGCGCCGCAGTGCGCTCGCTTATGGCGCGGGCGCGCTGCTCGCAACCGCATTGCCTGGGGCCCACGCTGCGGACACGGCTGCCATGCCGCGCTGGCCGAGCCGTACGCTCAAGCTGGTCGTTGGCTTTCCAGGCGGCTCGTCGCCCGATCTGGTGGCACGCACACTGGCCGAGCCGCTTGCTCAGGCCCTGGGTCAGACCGTGGTGGTGGACAACCGCGTGGGCGCGGGCGGCAACATTGCGGCCAGCGCCGTCGCGCACGCCACAGACGGGCACACGCTGGGCGTAATGATCAACGGCAACATGACGATCGCCAAGTTGATTCAACCGCGTCTGAACTACGACCCCTTGAAGGACTTTGCGCCAGTCAGTCTGCTTGGCACCGCACCCCTGGCACTGGCAGCGCCCGCCAAGGCACCGGGCACCACGGCCCAGGAGTTTTTCGCTGCGGCACGTGAGGCCGGGGACACCTGGAACTACGCCACACCCGGCGTGGGCACCGTGGCCCACATCGGTATGGAACTGCTCAAGGGAAAAACGGGCATACGCCCAGTGCACGTGCCCTATGCCGGCAACCCCCAGGTGATCAATGCCCTCATCAGTGGCCAGGTGCAGCTTGCGCTTCTGCCCCCTGCCATGGCCGCAGCACAGGCGCGCGGCGGCAAACTGCGCATCGTCGGCATCACGTCGGCCGGACGCAGTGCCCTGGTGCCGGAATACGCGAGCCTCGCCGAGGCCGGGGTCAAGGACTTCCACCTGGAAATCTGGAACGCCGTGGCAGCACCAAGGTCCATGCCGCCGCAAGTGGTGGCGCGCCTCTCGGCGCTGTTCGCCGAGATTGCGCGGCGGCCCGAGATTCGCGAAAAACTGTTCCAGCAAGGCTGGCAAGTGACTGGCACCACTGCGGAAGGCCTGGCACGGCGTGTGCAGAGCGATGCGCAGATGCTCGGCGACGTCATTCGCGCGCACCACATCACCGCGCAATAGACCGCCCCGCAGCGCAGCGCGGCACTCCTCAGCGGTCCATCGGCAGGACCTGGCTTTCCTTCACCTCCTCCATCACCACATAGCTGTGGGACTGGGCGGTGACGGGAAGCTTTTTCAGCATGTCCCCGAGCAGATGGCGGTATTCGTTCATGCCGCCGAGCCGCGCCTTGACAAGGTAGTCAAAGCTGCCAGAGACCAAGTGGCATTCCATCACCTCGGGCAGGTGAAGCAACTCCTGGCGCACTTTGTCAAAGACATCGCCGGACTTGGACGACAGCGTGATTTCCACGAAGACCAGCAGTGTCTTGCCGAGCGCCGCCGGGTCAACGCGCGCGTGGTAGCCGGTGATGACCTTCTCGCGCTCCATGCGCCGCACTCGCTCAGAGCACGGTGAGGTTGACAGGCCGATTTGCTCGGCCAGGTCGGTCATGGAAATGCGTCCCTGGCGCTGCAGGATATCGAGAATTTTTCGGTCGATGCGGTCGAGCTCAGTCATTTGAAGCGTCCGGCAACAAAAGGGCCCTCTATTTCAGCTGAAATTCTGGTTACACGCACATTTTTAAGTGAAATTTATCGCGACATAGTCAATAAACTTCCCATAAATCTTGTTTGTACGGGAGTGCGCGATGAAAGTCATAGTTCTCGGTGGCGGCGTGATCGGTACCACGACTGCGTATTACCTGGCCCGCTCGGGCGCACAGGTGGTTGTACTTGACCGCCAGAACAGCGTCGCGCAAGAAACCAGCTTCGCCAACGCCGGCCAGGTGTCCCCCGGCTATTCCACGCCCTGGGCCGCGCCCGGCATTCCGTTCAAGGCGATGAAGTGGATGTTCCAGAAGCATGCACCGCTCTCCATTCGCCCGGACGGCAGCCTGTTCCAGTTGCGCTGGATGGCGGCCATGCTGAAGAACTGCTCGGCTGACCGCTACGCGGTCAACAAGGAACGCATGATGCGCGTCGCCGAGTACAGCCGCGCCTGTCTGCGCCAACTGCGCGCTGACACTGGCATTGCCTACGAACACCGCAGCCAGGGCACGCTGCAACTGTTTCGCACGCAGGCCCAACTCGATGCCGTGCAGCGTGACGTGGCGGTTTTGAAGGAATGCGGTGTTCCCTATGAATTGTTGGACCGCGACCAGCTCACCACCGCTGAGCCGGCGCTGGCGCAAGCACGCGAGCGCCTGACCGGCGGGCTGCGCCTGCCCAACGATGAGACGGGCGACTGTCACATGTTCACGCAGTCGCTCGCCGAGCTGGCGCGTGGCCTGGGGGTCGATTTCCGCTTCGATCAGACCGTTGAGGGCTTGGTCACCGAAGGCAATCGCATCACCGGTGTGCGGGTCGGCGGGCAGGTACTGACAGCCGACCGCTACGTCCTGGCATTTGGCAGCTATTCACGCGGTTTCCTGGAGCCCCTGGGGCTCAAGCTCCCGGTGTATCCGGTGAAAGGCTATTCGCTGACGGTGCCGCTGCTCAAGCCCGAACTGGCGCCGCAGTCGACCGTGCTCGACGAGACCTACAAGGTCGCGGTCACGCGCTTTGACAATCGCATCCGCGTCGGCGGAATGGCGGAGCTGGCCGGCTTTGACCTGTCGCTCAATCCGCGCCGGCGCGCGACGCTGGAGATGGTGGTGAGCGATCTGTTCCCCGGCGGCGACCTGCCCCAAGCCGAATTCTGGACCGGACTGCGCCCCATGACCCCCGACAGCACGCCCATCGTTGGAGCCACGCCGTATGCCAACCTGCTGCTCAACACCGGCCACGGCACACTCGGATGGACCATGGCCTGCGGCTCGGGAAAGCTGGTCGCCGACCTGACCATGGGGCATACGCCAGAAATCCGCACCGATGGTCTGGCCCTCTCGCGCTACCTGCCGCCAGAGCGCTCCCGCGCAGCCCGCGCGCACTCGGCCGGCGCTGCGGCCTGAACCGCTCTGACGCAGCGGCTTATTTCGCCTCGTTCAGCAAACTGCGCACATCCTGCGCTACGGCGTCCGGGCCGCTTCCGTAGCGGCTGTAGACGCGCACCCGCCCTGCCGGGTCAAAAATGTAGCTGCCCGCCGAATGGTCCATGGTGTAGCTCGTCGGCGTCTGGCCGTCCACCTTCTTGAAATAGATCTTGAAGTCTTTGGCAACAGCGATCGTCTGCGCGTCGTCTCCACGCAGCGCGACAAAGCTGGGATCGAAATTGGCCATGTAGGCCTTGAGCAGCTCGGGCGTATCACGCTCTGGATCTACGGTGACAAACACCGCTTGCAGGCGCTCGCCATCGGGGCCCAGCATCTCCTTGACCTGCGCAAGTTCCTGCATCGTCGTCGGGCACACGTCGGGACACTGGGTGTAGCCAAAGAACACCACCACCACCTTGCCGGCGAAATCCTTGAGACTGCGGACCTTGCCGTCCTGGTCGGGCAAGGCGAAATCCTGTGCGTACTCGGCGCCAGTGATGTCCACGCCGCGAAACTCTGGTGCAGACTTGGAACAAGCGGTCAAAAGGCCTCCAGCGCTTATGGATAAAGCGCTAATAGCTATTAATTGAAGAGCATTTCTACGGAACATGGAGGATTCACAAAAGGTAGTGATCCACCAGCAGAGCGGCAAACACGCCGCTCAGGTGGATCAGTGAAAAACGAAAAGTACGCCGGGCCAGGGCGTCGGAATAGTTTCGCCACAGCGCAAAGCCATACACGCAAAAACCGGTGCTGAACACCACGGCGGCCACCAGATAAATCCAGGAACTCATGCCATAGACAAAAGGCATCAGGCAGCCGGCAAACAGGATCAAGGTGTACAGGAACACCTGCAGACGGGTAAAGACGTTGCCATGCGTGACCGGCAGCATGGGCAGGCCCGCCTTGCGGTAGTCTTCAACGCGGTACAGAGCCAGCGCCCAGAAATGCGGCGGCGTCCACAGAAAGATGATGAGGAAGAGGATCAGTGCCTCCGGCCCTACGTCGCCCCGCATGGCCGCCCAGCCCAGTACCGGCGGCATGGCGCCCGAGGCACCGCCGATGACGATGTTCTGTGGCGTACGCGGCTTGAGCACCAGGGTATAGATCACAGCGTAGCCGACAAAGGTGGCAAAGGTGAGCCACATGGTCAGTGGGTTGATCCACACGTACAGCACGGCCGAACCCAGGCTGACCAGTACGGCGGAAAAAAGCAGCGCCTGCCCATCGGACAGCTCGCCCTTGGCCGTGGGGCGCCATGCGGTGCGCTTCATGCGTGCATCCAGGCCTTTCTCCACCAGGCAGTTGAAAGCGGCGGCAGCGCCGGCCACCAGCCAGATACCGAAGCAGGCGACCGCCATCCGCGCCAGCTCAGACCCGGTGGGCCAGCCCGGTACGGCAAGCACCATGCCGATCAGCGCGCAGAAAACGATCAGCTGGATGACGCGCGGCTTGGCCAGCGCGTAGTACTGGCCGATGCGAGAGCGCATCCCCGGGCGCGTGGAAACCATCGTGTTCATGGGCCGGCCTCCACGGCGCCGACCAAGGCGCCCCGGTCGGCAGCGACCGCGGCACCGGGACGCTGCGTCTCGATCACCCAGGTCAGCACCACGACCAGCGCCGCTGCGCCGCCGGTATGCAGCACGGCCGCCAGCAGCGGCCAGTCAAGCACCACGTTGCTCAGCCCGGTCAGCAACTGCAGCAGAAGCAGCCCCGTCAGCCAGCGCGCCTGCCTCGCAGGCACGCCCGGGCCCGCGCAGCGCAAGCGCCATGCCAGGATCCCGAGAACGACAAACACCAGATAGGCGAACGAGCGGTGCGTGTAGTGGATCGCCGTCAAGGCCGAAAAGTCGATGGGGCTGCCGTCGCCCAGCACGCCCAGGGGGCGCCACAGCGAAAATCCTTGTGCGAAGTTCATGTCCGGCCACCAACTTCCCTGGCAGGTCGGAAAGCTGCTGCAGGCAAGCACCGCATAGTTGGTGCTTACCCAGCCTCCCAGCAGCACCTGCACGCTCAGCATCGCCAGGCTCCACCAGGCAAGCGGGCGCAGACCTGCCGCCGGCGCCGTGGGCGGCATCGCGTCGCCCGTTTGCCGAACTGCCTGCACGCACAACAGAGCAAGCAGGACCATGCCGCCCGCCAGATGCAGCGTGACGATGGCGGGAAACAGCTTCATGGTGACCGTGAGCGCGCCAAAGGCACCTTGCACGCAGACCCAGACCAGCGTCAGCGTCGCCCAGCCCGGACTCAGGCCGGGCGCAGCGCGGACGCCGGAGCGGCGTGCGCGCAACTGCGCCCGCCAGGCCGCGACCGCCAGCACCGTGATCAGGGCGCCGACGCTGGTCGCCAGGTAGCGATGCACCATTTCCACCCAGGCCTTGCCGTGGGTGACGGGCCCGCTGGGCAGCGCCGTCTGCGCGGCCGTGATGTCGGCGTGCGCCCCCAACGGACTCGCATTGCCATAGCACCCAGGCCAGTCGGGGCAACCCAGGCCCGAGTCGGTCAGCCGGGTAAACGCACCAAACAGCACCAGGTCAAAGGTCAGGAAAAGGGTCAATACGGTCAGCGCCTGCCAGCGTCGGGACCGCTGTTCCCCCCGGTTGCGCCACAGCACCCAGGCCAGCGGGGCCAGTGCAATCAGCGCACCAAGCGCCAGCATGCGCAGCAAAGGGGCCAGGTCGTAGAGTGGCTGGGCGCTGTTCATGGCTCGACCGGTCGTCCCGCCGTATCCCAGCCGGCCGCGGCACGCAGCAGGCGCTCGAGGTCACGCTTGGCGCGCGCCGCCGCCACCGCGTCCATGTTGGGGGGGAAACGCATCATCCAGTTGCCCATGGGATCGACCAGGTACAGGTGCTCGGGCAGCGCGTGCCCGGGTTCGGGCTGCAGCCAGCCGGACAGCGCCTGCGGGTCCACCCGCAGCACGGTGGCTGTCTGCACGCCGGCACGCAGCGCCTGGGGCACGTCCGCGCCATCACTCACCAGCCAGACCCAGTCGACGCGGTCCTTGTCCTTGCCCAGGCTTTCGCGCATCTGGCGCTGCAGGTACAGGCGCTGCTCACAGTCGGCAGGACAGGCCGCAGGCGCAATGCTGATGAGCAGCCACTGGTTTCTCAGCGCCACCAGACTGCTGCTGCGCCCCTGAAGATCGGTGGTGGCCAGCGCAGGCATGGGCCGCTGGGGCTCGATCAGACTGCCAAAATTGCGGTGGGTCTGCGGCCGGATGACGTAGTAGGTGAAGTAGGACGCCACGACGGGGGCAGCGCACACCAGCAGCAGCGCCAGCAACTTCCAGCGGGCACCGGGCGTGCTCTGGCTCGCTCGAACTGCGTCGCCCACCGGCGGGAGCCCGTGCACGCTCAGGCCCAGCGGATGGACGGCAGCGCCGTCACGCGCGGCGGCGTCGAGGTCGGACGAATTGGAACCAGACATATAAACCCGAAATCAGCCCGCACAGCGCGAACCATTGGAAGACGTAGCCGTAATTCTTCTGCACGCCGGTGTTCGGAGGCGGCCACTGGCGCAGCAATCCCTCGGAGGGAGGCCCGTCCTGTACCACCACCAGGCTGGCGAGGACCAGTCCGGTCTCTGCTCGAAAGGCGTCGAGCGTCAGATTCTGCCGGATGCGCAAAAACCCCTGCCCTTCCTGGTCACTTCCCAAGGCGAAGATCGGCGTGACTTCGGTTGCCAAATGACCATTCACCTCGACCTCGCCAGAGGGAGTGTCCACCGGCGGGAGTGCGGCGCGCTGGCGAAAATTGCGCGGCGCCCAGCCACGCTGGACGAGCACCACGGAGCGATCCTGGGCAAGCTGCAGCGGCGTGACCACGAAGAAGCCCGCATGGGCGTGCATCTGGCGATTGTCCAGGTACACGGTGTACTCAGGCAGCCAGCGCCCCTGCAGCCTCACGCTGCGGTAGAGGTAGCGGCCCGCGTCGTCTGGCGCAGCGGGCGACAGCGCCTCGCTCAGACCCTGTCCCGCAAGCGGCGCCTGAAGGCTGCGCGCCGCCAGATCGGCCGCCAGAGCCTCTTTCTCCGCTGCACGCTGCCATTGCCAGTGCCCCAGCGCAGCCGTGGTTGCCATCCCCAGCGCGGCAGCCAGTGTGACCAGCCAGAAACGACCGCGGCTGCCCAGCGAAAAAGACGCACTCACCAGATAATGGCCTTCATGAAAATCTTGGTTGCACTGGGCTTTCTCGCCATTCTCGCCAGCCTGGGGTCGGCGCTATTCTTCATGATGCGCACAGGCAAGCAAGACGAGCAGCGTGGACAGCGGATGGCCTGGGCGCTGGCGCTGCGCGTGGGTTTGTCGATTGCCCTGTTCCTGTGCATGCTGCTGGCATGGAAGCTGGGCTACATCCAGCCCACGGGCCTGCCGATGGAGTGACAAAGGCGCCACGCGGCGCCTTTGCTGCTTGCGTGGTTGCAGCCCTCACATCCAATACACCAACACATACAGGCCCAGCCAGACAACGTCGACGAAGTGCCAGTACCAGGCTGCGCCTTCGAAGCCGAAATGCCGCTCGGCGGTGAAATGCCCGCTTTGCAGGCGCAGCGTGATGAACAGCAGCATCAGCATGCCGAGGAAGACGTGGAAACCGTGAAACCCCGTCAGCATGAAAAAGGTGGTGCCATAAATGCCGGAATTGAGCTTCAGGTTCAACTCGGCGTACAAGTGGTAGTACTCGTAGCCCTGCACGCAAAGGAAGGCAAAACCCAGCGCGACGGTCAGCCACATCAGCGCAATCGTGCGGCCGCGTTGGTTCGCGCGCAAGGCATGGTGCGCAAAAGTCAGCGTGACACCTGAGCTAAGGAGCAGGGCCGTGTTGATCGTGGGCAGCCAGAACGGGCCCACGGTCTGGAACGGTTCCACGATGCCGGCAGGCGAGGCCGTCGCGCCGGCGGCAACCGATGGCCAGACGGCCTTGAAGTCGGGCCAGAGCAACGCGTTTTCCAGCCCGCCCAGCGCGGGGACCGAGTGCGCCCGTGCCCACCACAGCGCAGTGAAGAAGGCGCCGAAGAACATGACCTCGGAAAAAATGAACCAGCTCATGCTCCAGCGGAACGAGAGATCCACCTTGTAACCGTACAAACCCCGCTCGCTTTCCTGCGCCGCCTGGCGGAACCACTGGAACAAAACGACCAGCCACCAGACCAGTCCGAACAGCAGCGCGTACATGCCCCAGGCGTGGCTGTTGATCCACTGGCTCGCCCCGAGGATCACGAAAAACAGCCCGATGGCCGCCATGATGGGGTGGCGCGATTCGGCCGGGACGAAGTAGTACGGGGTGGCCCCCGAGGTTGTTGCACTCATTTCAGCTCCTGCTCTCTATCGTTTGTCTCTGCCCGGTCTTGCGACCCACTTCGTTCACACCACCCAATGCACCAGCGCCACCAGCGACGCAACCACCAGAAGAAAACCCAGCAAACCAGCGGCGATGATGTGCAGCGGATGGATGCGCTCCAGGTCCTCCTGGTAGTCGCTCCGTTTGCGCAAACCCAGGAATGCCCATGCCACCGCCTTCAAGCTGCGAAGAAAGGAGCCGCCTGGTGGCGCCACCGCGCTCTCGGGCCGAGGCGCCGCACTCATGAGCCCACCTTGTCGCTCGACCCAGGGGCCCAGGCCGCCGTTGGCGCCGCAGGAATTCCCGAGCCCACTTCGAAGAAGGTGTAGGACAAGGTAATCGTTGCGACGTCCTTGGAAAGCTTGGGATCGATGACGAAAGCCACGGGCCACTCCTTCTTCTCGCCGGGCTCCAGGGTGTACTGGTTGAAGCAGAAACACTCCAGCTTGTTGAAGTACGGGGCAGCCTGGCGCGGCGCGTAGCTGGGAATGGCCTGCGCGGACATCCGCCGGTTCTGCACATTCTGAAACTCGTACATGACGGTGGTCAACTCGCCCGGATGGACTTCCAGGGAGCGCTTGGCCGGGCGAAAACTCCAGGGACCGCGCGCATTGGCATCAAATTCCACAGTGATGGTTCGGCTGCGGTCAACCTGTGAATTGCTGGGAATGCGCACGTCCTTGCCGGCCTGGCCGTTTCCAGGAACCTGGCGTTCGGACAGCGCCAGGATGTTGATGCCGGTGACTTCGCAGATCCGCTTGTAAATCGGAATCAGGCCGTAGCCGAAGGCAAACATGCCCAATGCCACGATGGCAAGTTTGCCCACCATGCGGGCGTTTTCACGGTGCTCAGACATGGCCCACCATTCAGTGCGACAAGTAGACGAACTTGAGCACCATGCCAATGAAGAACGCAGCAGCGATGGACGCAAGGATCCATCCCAGGCGCAGGTTGCTCTTTCTCTGTTCGGGCGTCTGGGCCATGGTCAGCCAATCACGCGGGTTGCGGTTTCGTCCAGCTTGGGCGGGTTCTCGAAGGTATGGAAGGGGGCGGGTGAAGGCACTTCCCACTCCAGGCCTTCGGCGCCATCCCAGGGACGCTGGGGCGCTGGCGCGCCCTGTCCCCGCATGGCGGGAAGAACGACGAAGAGAAAGAAGTACACCTGGGCAAATCCAAACCCGAAGGCACCGATGCTGACAATCATGTTGAAGTCGGCAAACTGCATGGGGTAGTCGGCGTAGCGTCGAGGCATGCCAGCAAGGCCCAGGAAGTGCATGGGGAAGAAGGTGATGTTGAAGGAAATCATCGACCACCAGAAATGGATCTGACCCCGGCGCTCCGAATACATGAAACCGGTCCACTTGGGCAGCCAGTAGTAAGCCCCGGCAAACATGGCAAAGAGCGAACCGGCGACCAGTACGTAATGGAAGTGGGCGACGATGTAATAGGTGTCCTGGATTTGCGTATCAATGGGCGCGACTGCGGGAATCAGCCCGGTGAAACCGCCAATGGCAAAAACGAAGATAAAACCGATGGCAAACAACATGGGCGTCTCGAAGGTCATCGAGCCGCGCCACATCGTGGCGATCCAGTTGAAAATCTTGACTGCCGTGGGCACGGAAATCAGCATGGTTGCGTACATGAAGAACAACTGCCCGGTCACCGGCATGCCGGTGGTGAACATGTGGTGCGCCCAGACGATGAAGGAGAGAATGGCGATGGCCGCCACCGCATAGACCATGGACGCATAGCCAAAGAGCTTCTTGCGGGCAAAGGCCGGCACCACCTGGCTGATGATGCCGAAGGCCGGCAAGATCATGATGTACACCTCAGGGTGACCGAAGAACCAGAAGATGTGCTGGTACATCACCGGATCGCCGCCGCCAGCGGGGTTGAAGAAGCTGGTACCGAAGTGGCGGTCGGTCAGCGTCATGGTGATGGCCCCGGCAAACACCGGCATCACGGCGATCAGCAGATAGGCGGTGATCAGCCAGGTCCAGCAGAACATGGGCATTTTCATCAGCGTCATGCCGGGCGCGCGCATGTTCAAGATGGTGACGATGACGTTGATCGCGCCCATGATTGACGAGGCGCCCATGATGTGCAGCGCAAAAATGCTCGAATCCATGGACATGCCCATCTGCAGCGAAAGGGGCGCGTACAAGGTCCAGCCAGCAGCTGGCGCGCCGCCGGGCATGAAGAAGCCGGCCGCCAGCATGATGGCTGCGGGAATGAGCAGCCAGAAGCTGAAGTTGTTCATGCGCGCAAAGGCCATGTCCGAAGCGCCAATCTGCAGCGGAATCATCCAGTTTGCGAAACCGACGAAGGCCGGCATGATGGCGCCGAACACCATGATCAGGCCGTGCATGGTGGTCAGCTGGTTGAACAGCTCGGGGTTGACCAGTTGCAAGCCGGGCTGGAAGAGCTCGGCGCGGATGAGCAACGCCAGGATGCCGCCAAACATCAGCATGGTGAAGGAAAACAGCAGATACAGCGTGCCGATGTCTTTGTGGTTGGTGGCGAACAGCCAGCGCCGCCAACCGCTGGGGCCATGGTGGTGCTCGCCGTGGTCGTGGATGCCGACCTGCCCTGGATTGTCAAGAACTGCGCTCATGTTGGATTCCTCAGATACTCTTTATGCAAGCCCGCTTACTTGCTGCGCTGGGCAACGACTTCGGCAGGCTGCACGAGCTGCCCCGTCTTGTTCGACCAGGCGTTCTTGGTGTAGGTGATCACCGCAGCCAGGTCGGTGTCGCTGAGCGACTTCCATGAAGGCATGGCGCCATTGGCCGCCCCATGCAGGACGATCTGGATCTGGTGCGCATGGTCGGCGTCGCGGACCACGGCCGAACCATCGAGCGCCTTGATGGAGCCGGCGCCCTTCCCGTTGGCCTGGTGGCAGGCAGCGCAGTTGGCGGCATAGACTTTTTCGCCGCGTTGGAGGATGTCCTCCAGCGCCCAGACTTTGTTCGGATCGTCCTGCTTGGCAGCGACCTTCTTCATCTCGGCGCCAACCCATGCCGTGTAATCCGCGGCCGAGACCACCTTGACGTGGATGGGCATGTAGGCGTGTTCCTTGCCGCAAAGTTCAGCGCACTGCCCATAGTAATCGCCTACCGCGTCGGCACGGAACCAGGTGTCGCGCACGAAACCAGGGATGGCGTCCTGCTTGATGCCAAAGGCCGGCACCATGAACGAGTGGATCACGTCGTTGGCCGTCGTGATGATGCGAATCTTCTTGCCCACCGGAACCACCAGCGGGTTGTCCACCTTGAACAGGTAGTTGTCCGGCGCCTGCGAGACGTCGCCACTGTTGGACATCGCGCGGTGCGCGGGGTCCAGCGTGGAAAGAAAGCCAATACCTTCGCCTTCGCCCTTGATGTAGTCGTAGCCCCACTTCCACTGGTAGCCGGTGGTCTTGATGGTGAGGTCGGCGTTGGTCGTGTCTTTTTGCGCCACCAGCACTTTGGTCGCGGGCAGTGCCATGCCGATGATGATCAGAAAGGGAATGACCGTCCAGGTGACTTCCACCGTGACCGATTCGTGGAAGTTGGCCGCCTTGGCGCCCTGCGATCTGCGGTGCTTCCAGATCGAATAGAACATCACCGAGAACACGCCGATGAAGATCACCGTGCAGATGATGAGCATCATCCAGTGGAGATTGCTCTGCTCCTCGGAGATGCGCGTCACACCCCGGGGAAGGTTGAGTTGATGAACGCCGGGGCCGCCGGGCAGATCGTTGACGGCGTGGGCGGCGCCTGCTGCCCAGGTGCCCGCCAGCATCAGAGCGTGGGCCAACCTCTTGAAAATGCTCTTCATAGTTCTCATTTGCTTCTTAGCTTCAGTTAACTCGCCCATACCCATCGGCCCCGATGGCCACCCCCGCAAAGCCATGCGGATCGACCGCCCCAAGGGGATGCCGAGAACATAGACGCGCTGCGCCCCGTCCGCCACCCGCACAAACCAGCAAGCGCGCTGCGCGGTGCTCCTCTTCCGTCTCCTTGACGACGGCTTCGCGATGCGCGCGCAGCTTCATCGGTGGGCGATTGTAGCGTGGCTTGCTTCAGATCAGACAGTCGAAGAAAAACCCCCAAGCGATGACGCAACATTGCTCTACATCAAGCGTCAGCGCGGTGTTTTGCGCTCAAAACGCCCTATTCGCGCGGCGCTCGGCCCTTGAGCAGGCTGCGCATGTCGTCCAAGGACACCGCGCTGTGCGCCGCGATGGGCACGCGCGGCACTGGCTTGAATGCGTGACCGTAGACGATCTCGAAGCTCAAGGCCAATTGCCCCTGGGCGTCGGGGGCGGCGAGTGCGCCAGCCAGCGCCTGGCACAAGGCGCTGTGCCAGCGCCGTCCGCGCAGCGCCGCAAACCGCGCCGGGTGCAGATTGCTGCCCAGTTCGCGCAGTTCCTGCAGCAAGCGCTCGGGCGTGGCAAAGCTCAGGGTGATGCGCTCCATGTCCATGACCGGTTCGGCGAAGCCGGCCTCGATCAGCATGTCGCCCCAATCGTGCATGTCGGTAAAAGCGTGGGCCGGCGCAGGCCAGCCGTGGGCCTGGTAGACCGCGCGCAGTTCGCGCAGGGTATCGGGCCCGAAACAGCTGAACATCAGGTAGCCATCGACGTCCAGCGCGCGCTGCCATGCAGCAATCAGTGCGCGCGGGTCGGCCTCGTTGTGCAGCCGCATGTTGGCCCAGAGCATCTGGACCTCGCCTTTGTCCGGCGCGCCAAAGCTCACCGCGCCTGCGCCCCAACGCTGCGCGCGCCACCACGCAGGCGCAAGCGCCTGCCGGGCTGCCTGCTGGCGGTGCGGGGAGGTCTCGTTGACGATGCAGCGGGCATCGGGATAGCGCTTGCGGAGCAAGGCGTGGGCCTCCAGACCCCCGCGCACCGGGTCCCAATGGCACCAGGCGCGCGGCGCTTGGCGAATCCAGCCCAGGCGCTGCTCCATGCGCCGAGCCACCTCCTCGTGCAGCCAGGGCGACAGGGCCGCAGCGCGCTCGTGCCAGCGTGCAGCGGCCACGGGATCGATGGTGGGAGGTAGATCGGAAACCATGTGCGAGTGTTGCATGGCAGCGCCGGCTGCGCAGACCGACTGGGCACAAAACCCCCGGCGCCGTGCCCTATATTGGACCCCATCATGGCGCGCCGCCGTTTTCTTGCCTCACCCTGGCGCAGCCTCGGCGCCTGGACTGCGCGTCTGCCCAGCCGATGCGCCGTTTGCGGCAGCTGGCCCGCAGAGCGCCTGTGCGCTGCCTGCATCGCGCGTTTTGCGCAGCCGGCAGCGCGCTGCAGCACCTGCGCCTTGCCACTGGCCGCCGGGGCGGTGCAATGCGGGCAATGCCTGCGCGATCCACCGCCGCTCGATGCCTGCATTGCGGCACTCGACTACGCCTACCCTTGGGCTGGCTTGCTGGCGGAGTTCAAGTTCCACGGCGACCCGTCCTGGGCGCAACCACTGGCCGACCTGATGCGCAGCACGCCCTGGGCCGAGCCGGCCATCGACGCTGCCGACTGGCTGATTCCGGTGCCGCTCTCCCCCGCCCGCCTGGGCGAGCGGGGCTTCAACCAGGCCGAGCGCCTGGCGCACGCGCTCTGTGCGCAGAAAACCTCCTCGCGCCTGCTGCTGCGCCTGCATTGCGGTGCTGACCAGCACACCCTGGGCCGCGCTGAGCGCCTGCGCAACCTGCAAGGCGCTTTCGCTGTGGACCCGCTGCGCGTCGCTGCACTGCACGGCCGGCGCGCAGTGCTGGTAGACGATGTGATGACGACCGGCGCGACGCTGCATGCGGCTGCCCAGGTGCTGAGGCAGGCCGGAGTCACGCACCTGACTGCACTGGTCTTTGCACGCGCCCCCGAGCCAGGACGATAGAGGCCAGATACGCACTTTTACGCGCCAGCGCCGCCGCAAAAAGGCAAATGCAGACAGAATGCCGCCATGTTTCATATCGTCCTCGTCGAGCCCGAGATTCCGCCGAATACGGGCAATGTCATCCGCCTGGCGGCGAACACGGGCTGCGCTCTGCACCTGATCGAGCCGTTGGGTTTTTCCATGGAAGACCGCATGCTGCGGCGTGCCGGGCTGGATTACCACGAATTCGCGCCGGTCCAGCGGCATGCGGGCTGGACGACGTTTCTGCGCGCCGCGCAGCCCGAGCCGGCGCGCATGTTTGCCTTCACCACGCACGCGACGCAAAGCGCCTTCGACACCTGCTTTCTTCCCGGCGACTGGCTGGTTTTCGGCGCCGAAACGCGCGGCCTGCCGCCCGAGTTGCGCGAGAGCTTTGCACCCGCACAGCAGCTGCGCCTGCCAATGATGGCGGGCCAGCGCAGCCTCAACCTTTCCAACGCCGTCGCCGTGGCGGTCTACGAAGCCTGGCGGCAAAACAGTTTCGGGGCAGCGGTGGAAGAAAGCATGCCGGCCGAGCTGCGCGCCTGATCAAATTTCCTGCGCCGCCAGCGCCTGCGGCGTCTGCTCACTGACGAAATCGAGAAAGGCGCGGGTGCGCGCTGGCAGCATGCGCTGCGTGGGCAGGGCCGCATAAATCGTATAGCGCGAGAGAATCCAGTCCGGCAACACGTGCACCAAGGCGCCGGCGCTGAGATAGCGCTGCGCCAGAAGGCGCGGGATCACGGCCACACCCATGCCATCGAGCACGGCGCGCAGCAAAACCTCGGTGCTGGTCGACTGCAACACCACCGGCAGGCTCAACTCGTGGCTTTCCCCCTGGCCCGACAGCGGTTTGAGGCAGAGTTTGCGCGCCGCGCGCCGCCCATTGCCGGTGTCGCGCAGGAAATCGTGCGTTTGCAGGTCTTGCGGCTGCCGGGGCGCGCCGCGGCGCAGCAGGTAGCCGGGGGAAGCGACGACGATGGCCTCGCCCTGGAACAGCTTGCGCGCAACCACGTTGCCGTCGAAATCGTCGGGCACGACGAGAAAGGTCACGTCGAATTCGTCCACCCGTCCGGCAACAAGCTGGTCGGTACTGAGGTCAAGCACCAGCCGCGGGTGTCGCTCGCGCCAGCGCGGAATCAGCGGCGCGAGAAAATAGGTAGCAAGCGCAGCGGGCGCCAGCACGTGCACCGTCCCCTGCAGATCGCGCGTACTCGCAGCAGCGGCGGCTTCCGCATCGTCGATGTCGCTCAGAATGCTGCGCACCCGCTGCAGGTAGGCGTCGCCGGCCTCGGTGACCGCCACCTTGCGCGTGGTCCGGTTGAGCAGGCGGGTATGGAGGTGCTGCTCCAGCTCGGCCACCATGCGCGTGACCACCGGGGGCGACAGATCGAGCGCGCGCGCCGCTGCGGCAAAGCTGCCCTCGTCGGCGACGCGGGCAAACACCTTCATGGCTTGCAGGCGGTCCATCGCTTAGCCCCCCCGTCCAGCAGTGGCCGAGCCTGGAGACGATGTATTGCAGCGCATCCACTTTCCGTGGTGCTGCAGAGTATTCGCTGCCCATGCAACTGGCACGGCCCAGGCCAGCGACCGCCGCGCAAGGGCCGCCCCGCCGCGCAGGCGGTGTCCCCCTTCCCGTAGCGCGTTGCGCGTAGAGAGAAGGGGGAAGCGGCGCAGCCGCTCAGGGGGTTGTTGCTTTATGCAGGCGCGCCGTAG